>JBHAJK010000001.1:0-22457 GCA_041826605.1 Lachnospiraceae bacterium
ACAAGTTACGCTCGGAAAAACAGATCCCGATCCCTTCAGAAGTATCAAGGCTATTAAAAAAGCACATAGCTTCTGATGAAACCGGATCCATCTATATCTTCCCATCCTGCAAGGATAAGGACAAGCCCTACCAAGCAGCTACCTTTGTAAAGCAAATGCAAAAACAGCTCCTTCTATATGAGGAAACACGGGATATAAACTTTAAATCCCATGACTATCGACACACCATCGCAACAGACCTTCATATGTCGGGAGCTGCCATAGGAACAACAAGAGCCTTCCTTGGTCATACAAGGGATGACATGACAAAGCAGTATATTGATCACCTGCCAGGTCACATAGACCTTCTGCAGGATGAATACTTTAAGGAGAACAATCTTTCATGAAGCTATACTTTGGGGATCTTCCCTGCTATCAGAACTTAACACTTGATGTAATGCTAAGACCAAGCTACGAACCGGATGCATCATTTGACTTATCCAGGATGCCAAATGAATCCCTAAGACAGGCCTTTGCTGCATTCATCTTTGACAGGGCAAGCTCTCTTTCCTATTCATCCCTTCGAAGTGAAGCAACTCACTTCCACAATTTTGCCCATTTTATAAGTGATGTCTACCCCGACCTTCAAAGTATCACAGACATACCTTTTAATGACATGGAAAAGGAGCTGAAAAAATACCTGATAAAGCAGGGAAAGCCGCTTGTTACCAATAAGAAAAAGCGTGACCGAAAACTTCAAGGCTCGCAAAGGCACCCTGATCTTTTATACCTTCGCACAGTTTATGACTACTTTTTACCGGATGACCCAAAAGACTTTGATAAGGATAGGGATATCTGGAGGTTAGAATCAATGCCCTTTATGCTTAGAGCTTCTCCAATCGGCTGTGACACAAGAGTAAATTTTACAAAGATAAGGCAGGATGAGATTAAGCATGAAGTTAAGGAAGGGGCTCTCTACCACTTAAAGCGCCTAGCCGTAAGGACAGTGATACAGGAAGTTACAGCCATAAATAACCTATCGGAGTTTTTGGATAAAAACTACCCGGATATAAAATCGCTTAAGGACTTTAACAGAGCTCTTCTGGAAGAATACCTATCCTACCTCTATCTCGAATGTGACAGAAGAAAAGACTATCGAGGCGAGCTTAGTAACCTAAAGAGCCTCCTTAACATCATTGGAAAGCTCCTTGGATACGACAATCTTCGGGGAATCTTTTTAAAGAGTGACTTTCAAAAGCATAAGCGCACAATCTATAAAAGCTACTCAGATGAGGACATAAAGGCTCTTCACCTTGGATACAAGCTCCTTGATAAGCAGACTGCAAGGCTTCTTTTGATACATGAGCTTTTAGGGCTTCGCATCTCAGATACCATGACCATCAAGATAGAAGATGTCTTTCTTGGTGATGCCCCCTATGTAAGGATCTCTCAGTCAAAGACCGGAAATGGCTACAACAAGAAATTAAATGCCGAGCTTGCCGCCCTATTTCGTGCCTGCATTGAAGAAACTACAGAAAAATATGGATCCTGCGAATACATCTTTGTATCAGATAAGGATCCTACAAAGCCCATGAAGTATACAACGCTTCGCTATAGGCTCTCTTCCATGATAAACACGCTTGATCTTCGGGATTCAAACGGAAATCCCCTAACTCCAAGCACACACCTATTCAGGCACACCTATGGCAAAAAGCTCTGTGACCTCTTAAATGATGATGCCACAATAGCAGCACTTCTTGGGCATAAGTCCATAAGCAGCGTGGCATATTACAGGCAGATGAGCCCTAAAGTACTTGCAGAAAGCACAAAACCGGTAATTGATGCACGTAACGAAAAGATAAAGAAATTCAAGAAAGGATGGATGGAATAATGAACAACTACGACAACATGCTTCTTTCCAACAGGAAAGTCAGCGAAGAAAAAAAGATCCTTGCGATTGATACAATCCGTCGCATGGTAAAAGCAAACGAACATATCTCTATCGTGGAACTAACTAAATTAACAGGGCTCTCCCGCTCATTCTTTTATAAAAACGAGCAGGTAAACGCAGAACTTATGAAAGCTTTAAAGTCTCAGGAGGGAAAGGTCCTTACTTCCAGAAGGGATAAAACCTTAAATGAAGCCCTTAAAGAAACCGTAAGGCTCCAAAAAGAAGAGATTGACCGCCTGCGCATGGAAAAAAGCCAGCTTGCCTTTGCTCTTAAAAGGCTTCAGGACAAGAAACAAAACGATGTTGATTTTGCACTTATTGAAAAACTTTAATTTACAAGGAGGATTTAGACTATGGCAGCATATGTAATCGGAGTAGATGTAGGATACGGAAATACCAAGACATCACACAACTGTTTTTCTTCAGGAGTAAAGAAGCTCCCCGGAAAACCACCCCTTGCTACAAGGGTAATCGAAACAACAGAGGGCTTTTATGCTATCGGGAACGGAAAAGTATCCGTCCAGAAATCAAAGACAGAGGATGAAAACATGAGAGTCCTTACAATGGCAGCTATCGCTGAGGAACTTAAAAAGACCGGCACCACTGTTGCAGATGTACATCTTGGCGTGGGCGTTCCCCTTACCCGTATGGGTGCAGAGAAAAAAGACTTTGTGGAATACTACACCAAAAACCGCCGCCTTATCTTCAAATATGAGGATGTGCAGTACTCGGTGACTCTTCTTTCCGTTGATGTATTCCCTCAGGGATATGCAGGGATTGTCTCTTTTATGAAAGACTTCCACAAATCAGCCCTTGTCATTGATATCGGCTCCTGGACAGTGGATATCCTGCCTTTAACAGAATTTATCCCTGATCAGACTAGATGTAAGTCCCTTCCTCTTGGAACTATCACCTGCATGAATGACATCAACGAAGCTCTCCGCCAGAATCTCGGGCAGGAAGCTGATGAAACCACCATCAAGGAAGTCATGATCTACGGAACAAGCGATATTCCTAAAGACTACCTTGATATCATAAAGACAGGTCTTACATCCTATGCTACAAACCTCATGGATCAGATCAGAGCCTTAAACTTTAACTCTGACCTTACCCAGTTTATCTTTATCGGAGGCGGGGCAACTATTATGAAGCACTTCCTTTCCGAGACTGATAAGAAAAATGCCCTCATCCTTGATGATGTATCTATCAACGCCAAAGGATATGAGGAGCTTATCCGTCACAAGATGGGAGGCAGGTAATGAACGTCAAAAGGAAGACCGTTCGTTTTCAGGACAATCTTTCAGATCTTGCTGTATACGATGCCATTACAGACTATAAGAAATACGGCTACCGCTCCGAAAGCCACATGGTAATTGAAGCGGTTCGCCGCCTTATAAATGAAGACCCGGCATCAAATGATGCTGAGAAGTTGGCAGACCTTATAGCAGAAAGGCTTTCTGGAAAGCTTACGCTATCTTCCTCAAATGCCGATACCTCTCCAAAAGAGGATACAAAAACAGAAGAGGCCGCCTTTGATGCAGCTCTCTCATTCCTTGATAGTTTCTAATACTAGAGCCGGTAAATCCCACCGGCTCTATATTTTTCCTTCAATATATGCTTTTCGCATATATATCTATCTGTTATGATTAACATATGCTTTTTGCATATGCAAATCTGTTATATCTTTTTTGCATACACCTAATTATGATGGTCTCAAAGGAGATAGCCTATGTACAAGACAGACAACACACTTATCGGAAGACACCTTTCCGATCTTATAAAAAGGAGCCCATACGGAAATGATCGTCAGTTTGGTATCGCCTACCTTAAAGAGCGTGATGGATCAAATTATAATCCGGATGACATTCAAAAGATGCAAAACCGCATCTGTCAGATCAAGAAGGGAAATAAAGGCATCCAAATAGAGGATCTTCCTATCTTTTCAAAGCTTCTCGGCGTATCCTGCGAGGATATAATTAGTGGCGGTAAAGCTCTTGCCCCTTCCCTAAACAGAAAAACAAACTACTCCATTGCCTTCTCCAAAGACTCCAAAGAGTGGGAAGACTATATAAACCGTGAAGATAAACCTTTCCTTAACCCTGATGAATTTGGTAAAACGGTCATTGACTATGCTTTAGAAGCTGGAAATTTCAAACTTCTTAAGCACCTGATGGATCAGGGATATATCTGGTTTGTTGGAAAGGATAAGAAGGATTACTATCTGGGATTCGGGGCAGGAACAAGCGTAAAGAGACGTGATATCGGCTACACAGACATCCTTGATGTGATGCTAAAAGAGCAGGATGATCTTAGATTCCGTATGATCTCACTTGCAATAGAGAATAAAGACTTTGATATGCTTACTGAACTAAAAGCAAGAGAGCTTCCTCTACTATATACCATAAACCCTGTTCAGCACTGGACATTACGGGATACTACTCTCCCATCTTCCCCTAATGTAACAGGCATGATTGAAAGCATTGCATCAAGTGAGAATACTGCTCTTTCTTATTTCTTCGATGAATTTGAAACTGAGGCAGAAAAAGACGCCTTAAAAAGCACCTATGTTTTCCCTTATGCAGGACAGGTTCTGGATCTGCTCATAAGGAGCCGACGCATTTCAGAAAGCAAAAGGTTTCTCGAAAAAGCAATCAGTCACAACAAAAAAGTACAAAATCACTTAATGGAACTTGTCGATAAGAGCAAAGAAAACTGCAAAGAGCTCTACGGGGATGCTAAATCAGATTACTACGATGCAGCGTATTTTGAACGCGAAGCATGGCGTGAATATTACTTTTACCCTGATACCGGCTTTATTGCCTACTACATGCCTTTCTATTCCAAGAATACAACAGGCTTTATCACAAATGTTATAAACGTAACCGCTTCATCAAATAATCCAGAAGTCCAGTTCCTGATTGACGAGCTAAAAGAAACCTATAACACCTTTATCAAACAGTTTAACGAAAAGGAGGCGTAAAACTATGTGTAATCCAATCTTTGACTATGACGACGGAGACTTTATCTATCAGACTTCTGACAACATGGGCATCGACTCAAATGGCGATTTCCATATGCGTATGGGCGATAATATGTCTATGGATATGGAGACCGGAGAACTTCACTTCAATTCCGGCTGGAAAAACAACGATGACAATGATGATGATTTCTAGAAAGATATGCGCCAGGAGAACAAAGTCTCTTGGCGCATTCACATTACTTTCCGCAATATACTTTTATAGCTTCAAAAACAAACTCCGCAGTTCCTTCACCGCCCATCTTATTGATGTTATCCGTAAATTCACCGCCTCCGGCATACATCTTTCCAAGGCTTGAAAGAATCTCATTTGAACACTTATAAAAATGCTCGGTTATAAAGCCTTGAAGTTTCTTAACCTGATCCTGTACCTCTACAATGGCAGGATCCTTATCCTTCATGGTACCGAACTCCTCAAAGATTTTCATGAAATCAGCCATCATATGCTCTTCATCGCTCTTTGATCTATTCTTATTCTTTTCTTCAAATTCCTTATACTCAGGCGTCTGGCCCCACTGCTCTTTTGCTCTTTTAGCATATTCATCAAGTTTGCTGGAATCAAATGCTGTAAAATCCAAATGTCTCACTCCTCTCAGTTTTAATCCCTTGCACATGTCGATCAGGTTCTCGATATGCTCTTTCTTAAGTTCCAAGAGCCCTATCTGCTGATCCAGTGCTTTTCTCTTGTCAAAATCAGATCTGGTTATAATATCCTTTATATCTTTTAGCGGAAACTCCAGCTCCCGAAACAGTAAAATCTGCTGCAATTTTTCCAGAGCTGCATCGTCATACAGTCTGTACCCGGACTCCGTATACTCTGCCGGCTTCAAAAGTCCTATTTTGTCATAATACTGCAAGGTGCGTATACTCACTCCTGTCAGCTTACTTACTTCATTTACTGTCATCATGGCTTTCATCTCCTTCACGTGTAACTATACCATAAACTATTACGTAACGTAGGAGTCAACACATTTTTTCAAAAAAGTTTGAGCCAGGGCATTCGCCTTGGCTCGTAAACTGCATATTTTATAGTAAATTAGTCCATCCTTGATTCAGACTGCTTTTTTATATGGTCTCTGAACTTTTCAAAGATTTTCTTTTCTTCCTCGGTAAGTTTAATACCTTCTTTTACTTTCACACCATGATGTATAAATGTAATTTTTCCTTCGATTTCCTTTTGTATCAATGGAATCATATGCTCTCTCCATACTGTAAATAGGGTTCTTCCCCTCTTATAATCTGTATTCATTATATCATTGAATTTCGGTGGAATCACCATTTTAAGAATATTGCTGAACGAACTGTTCAAAGATTGGATTTTTGGTGTGAAGCTTGTAGTCATCATGACAGATAATCTCTAATACTGCATCCAAAACTGATGCCGTTGTTGTCTGCTCATGGTATTCATGCTCCTTCTTGTACTTATGCATCAATCTGACATATTTAAACTTATGGTCTATAAGAGGCATTATCACCCAATAGTGACCTGTATTCTTTGACTGTACCTCATACATCACAGGGTTCTCCGTTATAATATTGAAGTACGGATTCCCTAGCATCTCCTTATCCTTAGCTGTAAACATCCATCCTTACCTTCCTTTCATAAAACCAGACCAAATATTACAAACACTTATCTTTACTCCCTCATAATGAATCCTTTAATTTCCACATAAAACATACCTGTGTTTTGCGTTAGGCTTTTCCACTATAATAAGTATTATTTCTACAGTTCCCATTCCGCCCTTAGTTCCTATTTTATTGATTATTTTTTTCATACATTAATTCCTTTCTTATTCTTCCAAATAATAAATACGACGGTACCATTATGATTATTAATTCTTTTTACATTCCTCCAAATGACAAATATGCCGGCACCATTATGATTATCATTACCACCCCCAACAACATCATCATTGGCAATATCAGTTTAGTTTTAGCTTCCTCGCCCCGTTTTCTAACCAGCAGCTTTCTGTCCTCAAAAGCCGTATCTACTTCATTTTGAAGAGCCGATACAATACCGCTATTTCCTCTCCTTAAGTTTTGGCAGAGTAATGAAGATAATTTTTTATAGCAGGACAGCCCACATCTATTACCAAGTCTTTCATAGCATTCTGCTTCCCCCGCCCCGTCATTAAGCCTTTTAATGCATAGCCCCAATTCCTCATATAAATAATTTTTTACCTCCTTTATCCCCATATGTTTTTTATTGTAGTCCCTATATATTCTTTCCAGAGAACCTCGTATTGTCATTCCCGCACTTAAAAAAATCTGAAGCTTACTTACAAATTCGGCATACTCTGCCAGCAGAATATAATTTCGCTCTTTATATTTATCCTCCAAATCCTTATCCATTCCACCCCATATACCTGCCAGAGTACATAATAGTATGGCAGCTATCATAAGAACAACAGGCTCTCTTACTTCTCTCCACTCAAGCCTTTTGCCATATATATCATTGGGAAGTCGGAATTCTTCTGATAAAACTGTATTTTCATCAATAGCTTTAAGCCTTTTATCTATATCCAGGGCAATATTTTCCTCATCACTTCTTTTATATGAATACACTACAATCGGAAAATCATATACATACTCATTTTTTCCATAGGATAAAATGGCTTTAAGCAATACCTCTTCTCCATTATTTCCTATTTCTCGTTCTCCATGCTTTCCCCTCTCGTCCATTATTATGGGATTGCTGCTCTCCCATCTGATTTCAAATGGAAAGTCCTCTATTTCTGTTACTAAATTCATATCCCCATCTATCTTTTCAAAAGACAAATTATCCCCAAGCACCACATCTAATAGCTTTTTGTAGGTAAGGTCTGCATTTTCCTCCTCTGTAGCTTTCCCTATTCCCTGCTCAGATATTTTCAGTTCAATTACACCATAATCGGCATCTTCAGTTTTTACATTAAGCTTTACAAACCTGCTGCCACCGCCGTATTCGTTTCGTTTTATGGTATTTTCATCACTAATAGTATTTTGAGTTAAGCCCAATATTGTTATAAGAGCTATAAGCCATACTCCTATAAGAAGTACCATTATGACTTTTTCTATCTTTCCTGCGTAATATTCCTTTACCAGTAAAAACACATCTTTCCCCGGATTAAGGTAGGACAATTCCCTGATACGTTGTTTTGAAAAAAGTTCCTGATATTTTTTACCCGATTTAGCAATATATCTCTCTACTATCCAAGTAGCAAATTTATTTAATCTATTTTTCAACTTATTCTTTCCTACAGCCTTATTCTGTATATCTTTTCTGCCAAAACTACTGCGCATATATAAATTCCCAAACAAAAACTCATAACAATATTTCCAAAAATGTTGTGGTATAACATATCAAAAAATCCTCTGCTTGTTATTTCCACATATAAAATTATTAAAAAAGGAACAATATTCATAATCCTTTGCTCATATTTTGCTGACGCCATTAAGTTGTTGGTTTCCTGTAAAACCGCCACCTTCTCATCTATCATATGAATATAGGTATCCATTATAGATTTAATGTTTCCGCCTGAATGCTGACCTGCCACCATAATATTTGCAAAATTCTTTACCTCTGTTACTTCTGCTCTTATAGAAAAATTCTGTAATAAATCTGACAAACGTCTATTATTTCCCAAGCCCTTTTTTATAATAAATAGCTCTCTAACTATTACTGAGTCTTTCCCAAACAATCCCGTCATATCATCTATAGAAGATATAAAGGCATTTTCCATGGATGCACCTGCCTGTATTGCACCATTTACAGCTATTAAAAGCTCCTTAAACTGAAGCATCGTATTCCAATTTTCTTTCTCTCTAATCTCTCTAAGCCTTTTTTTGTAATAAAAAATAAATATTGGTGTTAATGCAACCGTCCATATAAGAGATTTATAAAAGAAATATCCAAATATAAGCTGTAATCCAATGGTCTCAAGCACTACCAATGGATTAAATTTTAAGTCCCGCCGCGCTAAGTTTATATGCATTTATCAATTCCCCAGTTTTTACAAGTCTTCCCCTTACACTTTCTGAATTTTCTTTAGAAATACAATTAGTTTCTAAGCTATTATCCCTAATTCCCAATGCTCCATTGTCTTCCATAAATTTGTATATAGTATTTACATGTATATTCTCACTTCCCTGATTTAACTCCACAATTTCCAGCACTCTTCTGCTCCTATCCCTCAGTCTTCCTAAATGCACTATAATATCTACTCCACTGCCTATCTGTCTCCTAATGGAATGTAACGGAAGATTTACAGCCATAAGTATCATGGTTTCAAGCCGCGAAATACTATCTGCCGCACTATTTGCATGCACCGTTGACATACTGCCATCATGACCACAGTTCATAGCTGAGCAAATCATATCCATTGCCTCGCCACCTCTTACCTCTCCGACTATTATTCTATCCGGACGCATACGCAAACTACTCTTTATTAAGTCTCTAATTGTGATAGGCATATTTCCTCCAAGATTAGAGTTTTTTGTTTCCATTCTCACAAGATTTTCAATCCCCTGTATTTGAAGCTCTGCGCTGTCCTCTATTGTTATTATTCTTTCATCCTTGGGTATATTTGCAGATAATGCATTTAAGAAAGTGGTCTTACCTGAGCCTGTGCCACCTGATATGATTATGTTATATCCCGCTATAACAAGTTTTTTAAGAAATTCTGCTGCCTCTGTATTAATACTTCCTATGCGTATTAAATCCTCCATCCTATAAGGCTTCTTTGGAAAGCGCCTTATTGTCAGAATGGGTCCATTTATTGCTACCGGATTTAACACCACATTTACTCTTGAACCGTCACTAAGCCTGGCATCCACTATGGGGCTTGATTCGTTTACCACCCTATTGCATTTAGCTACAATCTGCTGAATTACATTCCCCAGTACTTCCTCTGATAAAAAGTTCTTCGTTGATTTATAAAGCCTGCCTTTCTTCTCGTAGAATATGCTTTCAACTCCATTAATCATCACTTCCGATACTTCCCCATCCTCCAAAAAATCCTGTAGAATGTCCAGCTTTCTCATGGAATCAAATATCCGTTTTCCAATATTCATCCTGTCCTTTATGGAAATATGATATTCTTTTCCAAGTTCTCTAAGCTCTTTCCCTATCATTTGATGGAGTTCATCATCTCCCACATCTTCTATATATTCCAATTGTTTTATAAGATTATTTTTAACCTTTTCTACTATTTCTCTATCGTTATCCATCGTATATCATCTTTCTGCAATAGTCTCCCAGAGGTCCATTCACTGACTCTATTGATATTTCTCCCATTTCTGCAATACTTTTAGCATCACATTTTATTATTTTATCCTGAAGCTCCTTAGAATATTCCTCATCCAAAGTAGCATAAAACTGATTAATCTTTGCTCTTGCCAAATTGTCATTTTCCACGGTCATATATATCTTATTACATAACAACAGAATTTCAGATAAATGCTGAATACTTTCGGACATATCCATTATTACATACTCATATTCCGTGTTCTGTTCTATCAATTCTAAAAACGTCTTCCACTCTTCAAGAGTAATACTGCTTAAATCCTTATGATTTCTCATTGGAGGCAAAATATCCAATCCATCTATATTTCGCACATTTGCTCCCAGCATTGCAGTAGCGCCCTTACTCCCTGTGGACAATTCATACATTAAATCTGACATATCCATAGAAAATGTAATCTTAAGCAGCTCCTCAAGCCCTGAGTATCCCTCCAGATTAATATATAAAGTTCCATATTTTTTAGACATTAGCTTTCCCATAATAATCGCAAGCGTAGTCTGAAGAGAGCGACCTACAGGACTATAAAAACCTATTATCTGCATTTTATTTTTTCTTACAGTCAGACCTCTTAATTCCTCAATATTTGCCGCTCTAAGCAATATTTCTCTTAAAATATCTGTACCCCTACGATATTTGTATATTCCTTTATCATAAGCCACATTACCTTTACCCGCCCCATAAAGTAAAATCACTCTATCAGCATCCACATATTCAGAAATATATTTAAGGAGATTTTCTTCTACTAAAAATAACTCCACATTCCATCTGTCTAAAAGTTTTATGAACTCATTTCTTTCACAGCAATATGTGGCTGTAAATGGAAAATCCTTTCTTGCATTAATATATTCTGCCAATTTCTTTGCATAAGAAATCTCCTTGTCAAAAATAATCAGCATATGCCTCATATACCATCCCCCTGTACAATAAATTTGTATACTAAATCACAATTACCCCATATGTGATGTCCGTATTTAGATTTAAAATAATTAAATTGAAATTTATGGAAGAAGCTCCCTTTATGATAAGCCGAAATATTTAACAGCCTATAGAAAAATTTGTAACTAGAATTTAACCTCTTTTCCACTCTTTGTAAAGAGGTTTTTGATACCTTTTATAATCTTTGTTATAATCAACCAATTTTATAGGGTTGAATTTTGTATATTTATCACAATGCGTATGTATATTAACATTTTGTATAATTGCTTATAATATACAAAACCGCCAGAGCTTCCCCTGACGGTCTTATATAATATACCTTGTAAGTTATTTCCTATTTTTTATTCTTTCAATTTCCTTTTGAAGCTCTTCCATCTTCCTCATTGCTTCTGCAATATCCGCATCCTTAGATGATGAATTTCCATCGTTATCTGATGATATATTATCTCCACTGCTTTTTCCGATAGGCACCGGTGCATCTTCATCCTCAATAATAGGCAGGGTGCTTGTTTCAAAAAATTTAGGGTCTATATCAATCCTATAATCATCAGGATTATTACTCATATATCTTTCCGGCTCTTTTGCTATTTTCTGGGCTGGTTTAATATATTCTTCCTCTTTCTCATAGTATTCTTCATAATCCTCATCATAGTCCTCATAGCTATCATCGTCATAATCCTCATCCTGATAGTCGTCAACGTCATCATAATCCTCGTATTCATCATCATAGTCAATACGCTTTATGCTGGCTATTGTAGCAAATATAATTACCAAAAGAATTATTGCTATAATGATAATAATTCCTATCGTCTTTAAATTGCTGTCAAAAATTCCTGATATTAATCCGCTTTTTTCAGTATCTTCATCCTCCGTATCAGTGGCATTATCTGCATCAGTATTATCATCAGCACTTACATCATCTGCGGAAGCCTCTGATAACGTCACATAATCCGCGGAAATATATCCTGTTTCTCCATTATATTCAATTTTATACCAGGCGCCATCACTCTCTAAAATTGTAATTATTTTCCCGCCGCTTATTGTACCTATTTTTTCATAGCTTGTGCCCGGACCGCTACGTACATTTACGCCATTTCCCTTTACTTCGCCAGTCTTAATTTGTTCAGCCGCATATACCTTTAGCACCATATTATTGGTAAATTTACTTGGTGCAATAAGTCCTGCAACTGCCATAAAAATAATAATTGAAGTAACTAATAATTTTTTCTTCATATAATCAAAAGCCTTTTACGGCAACTCTCCTTATATTTACTGAATTTCAGTATAACATAGTTAAACCCTGTCTACGCATATAAAATCTTAATTTTTTGTGTCTGAAAACTTAAGATTACCTTATTCCCGGCTGGTAATCCCTAAAGTCCGGCAAATATCTTTCTACACATTCCCAAACCACTACATCAGGTAAATATTCATCTATTAATTTATTATCATAATCATAAACTCTTACCCAATATACATTTTTGTAATAATGCCTGGCTGTGTGGAGCATGGAATCTCCAAAGGAATCTCCTACTATTAAAAGCGTTTCATCTCTTTTTAAGCTCTTATCCACACTATCTTCTACCAACGAGTATGTTACATCAATAAATTTTTCAGGTGTACCGCTTATCTTTGCCAAATCCCCTATAAATCCATTTGACTCTTCAAAGGAAACCTCTTCCCTGCTCTGTTCCCTGTCATATAGGGCTTCATAAAGCTTCATAAATGCTATAAAAGAGCCTTGCTCATTCCAATGGCTATCGGTTTTATAGTACAATTGGTATGCTTTTGCCGAATTTTTTAATACATCACTTGTGTCTATATATGGATATCTTCCACCTATTAATCCCTGATTTTTATCAGTGATAAACCCTGTCAATGCATCTAAACGAGAGTTTTCTTCATATTTCAAAATTGTATCCGGCATATATTCACTATATACCTGTTCCTTATTTGGAGCAGTCATAACTGCAAATTTAATACCACGCCCCTTTAAATAATTCCCAAAGCCTTCCATATGGGTAAGAATTTCTTCCATCTCGTTTTCAGAAAACCGATTTATTCCCATATAATCAAACAGAGGCTCTCCATCCGTCTTAGTCTTATAAAAAAGCCAGCCCTCCTTACCAAGTAACACCTCTGAGGACTCCATATAACTTCCGCCTGACACCATTTTTGTCAATTCAGTATTCATATTAATAAGCTTAAAACGTCCTACCAAAGCACCGGTGTATTCTTTTATAGGAATACGATTTTTTAACATCTTAGCCAGAGTAAGTGTTGGAATTGCTGTTATTATTAATATAAAAATTATCCCGACTATATAATTCCTTTTTTTAAACATCACAATATACCTGTATAATGTATTTTATATCTAAAAATTAAAGTAAATAAATGGACTATAACCCTTGTTCATAATAAATGATATGGATATAACGGTTCCTGTAAGTATCAGAATAATATATCCCACATTCCATAGAATATTTCCTGGCTCACTTCCATTTTTTCTATTTTGAAATTTATATTCCATCTTTCTAAACAAGGGTGCAATGCCAAGTATTGCCATCAAATAATACACAATATTCTGCTTCAGATATGCAAGCACCTGTAAATCCATCAGACTTCTGCTGCCTATGCCCATCATTCCTTTTAAATAGGCAAAAAAATCTCCAGGACTTTCAGCTCTAAACAATACCCAGGCAACAGTTACAATAAGCATTGTATAAATATGGCCAATTGCTCCCCTGCATTTGTCGGGAATATTCCATAATTTTTCTAAGGATATAATTACAAAATAAAAAAGTCCCCAAAGTAAAAATGTCCAGTTTGCACCATGCCATATACCTGTTAATAGCCATACTATAAATAAATTAAGGACAGTTCTGCCTTTACCTCTTTTGGAACCTCCGAGGGGTATATATACATAATCTCTAAACCAGGAAGATAGGGAGATATGCCATCTTCTCCAAAATTCTGTTACACTGCCGGCTATATATGGATAATTGAAATTTTCCCAAAATTTAAATCCAAATATTTTTCCAAGTCCAATTGCCATATCTGAATATCCTGAAAAATCAAAATATATTTGTAAGGCATATGATATAGCCCCCAGCCATGCCATAAAGATTGAGCCCTCAAACTTTCCTCTAATAATAAGTTCAAAGGCTCCATCTGCTACAATTGCCATATTATTGGCTATTATTACTTTTTTTATAAGTCCCAGTAAAAATCTGTTTATGCCCTCAAAAAAAAGTTCTTTATTTTCTTTTCTATTTCTTATCTGGTCGGCGACAGTTATATATCTTACAATAGGGCCAGCTATAAGCTGGGGAAAAAATGATACATAAAGTCCTACATAAAGAGGATTTTTTTCAGCTTTAACTTCCCCACGGTACACATCTATTACATAGCTTAATGCCTGGAAAGTAAAAAAGGAAATTCCTATTGGCAGAGCAATCCCTCCACCATGCCATAAAGAAATATTTGTAAATTTCTCTATTTCTGAAAATATAAATGTAGCATATTTAAACCAAAGCAATATTGATACATTAACCGATATAGTCACTATTAATATACATACCTTTATCCACTTTGCGCTTCTAACATAGGCATTTTCCACAGCCATCCCTGCAAGATAGTCAAACATGATGACTCCCATCATCAGGAATACATATACAGGCTCGCCCCATGCGTAAAATATCAGGCTTATTATTAACAGCCATATATTTTTAAGGGCAACATTTTTTTTAAGAAGTACATAATAGACACTTATTGCAATTGGTAAAAATGCAAATAAAAAAATCTCACTTGGAAATAACATAAATATTCTAATCCATCTTCATATATAAAAAGGTATCATCTACTTTTCTATCATTTTCATAGTCAGCATTACATACATAAAATACCAGTCCCTCATATTTTACAGGTACTCTAACAGACTGAACCACATAGGAAATATATTTATCCGGCTCCGACTCAGGGGTCGGCACAGGGGTAGGTGTGGGACTTGGTGTGATTTGTGGTGCTGTAGGTGGCGAGGGTACTGCTACCGTAGGGCTAGCTGATGCTCCCGACGTCGGGGATGCTGTAGGTGTTGGAGCAGCAGTTGGAGTCGGTGCCACAGTCGGGGTCGGTGCCACAGTTAGACTTACTGCTCCCGGTGTCACAGGTGGAGTTACCACCGTACTGCTAAAGGTCTGACGTGCCTCTACGGACTCACGTGTACCATCTGAATATGTAATATAATTTGTGGTGGCATATTCGCTAAGTCCACCATAAATATCTGTATATCCCCACATTACTCTACAAGGCCTATCCATACTGAAAGTAGCTTTTACCTCTCTCCACTCATAGCCCTCTTTATAGGGATGGTTTATATCTGATGAAAACTTATTATATTCAGTAATTGTAACTGTTCCTGTGGACAGCTTATTATTATAGCCTGTTATTGTACTGTAATTTTGTTTGCTACCCGCAGTCAGTATATATGAAAATCCATTATTTTCATTAAAGTAGGAGGTCTTTGCCTCTCCCTCTGTAGCGCCACATATAGCACAGGTCCTAGGAGCATTATAAGTGGCATCAATCCATCTATGAGCAGTTTTCTCCCCCTCTGTTATTCCGCATACCGAGCAATGCCTTGGAGCTACACAGGTCGCCTCTATCCATGTATGAGGCTGTAGCTCTTTTTCTGCCCCACATACTGTACAAGTGGCAGGTGTAGTACAGTTTCCCTGAGTCCAGTTATGAGCTGACTTTTCTCCTACTGTTACTCCACATACTGTACAAGTAGCAGGAGCTATACAGGTTGCCTCTGTAAAATTATGCCCCAGAGGCTCTCCTCTTGTTTCTCCACATATGCTACATCTTTCTGCTTCAGTACAAGTAGCAGGCTGCCAATTGTGCTTCACATGACAGCCTGCTAATGTAAACATTGATATTAATATTATTCCTATTACGGATATTGACTTCTTCATCTTATTTGTCTCGTCCTTAGATAATCCACAAAATTTTCTTCCGTCATTGGAGAACAACATTCAAAATGTTCATAAAAATTACAGCCCTGTATTAAATCTACTCCAATACCTGCAAATAATCTTGCAGTTCCCTCATCTTCTACACCCTTTACCAAAACCTTTTTTCCCATTTCCCTAAACATAGCTACACTGTCCTGTAGCATCTGCCATATAACAGGATTTTTAATATCTCCTACAAAGCTGTCGTCCAGTTTTATCTGTTCAAAGGGAAGACTTACTACCCGGCGCACATTAGAATATCCTGAACCATATCTATCCAAAGCAAATCTAATTCCCATAGCATTTAGCTTTGTCACATTCTGCACCACATTACTGGGATTATTATCAATTGCCGACTCTGTAATCTTCATACAAATGTATTTAGGATTTACGCCCTTTGCATCCAAATTGGCTTTTACTTTCTCATCCAAATTCACTTCAATACGCGAAGATGCAAAAAGAGGTAGCTGTATATAATCCAAGCCCAAATCTTCCATATTATTTCTGGAAATAAAATCAATTACTTCCAGTATTATAAATTTACCGATTTCCGCAATTTGAATTGAGCTTTCCGCCGCAGGAATAAATAAATCTGAGGAAATATAGCCATATTCTTCACTTTTTAATTTTATAATTGCCTCTGCACCTACAAACCCATTTTTACTCTGAGAAAAAATAGGCTGATAGTCTAATTCAAAGTTTTTATTTTTAATAGCATCGTCGATTATTGTATTAATATTATTACTTATATTAAATCTTCTATCATTGCAATAATCAGCATACTTTACTACGCCTCGTCTGATATTTAAGGAGGTGTCAAAGGTCATGGCCAGAGTAATTAAAGTCTCTACATTATCCACATCCTCCGGGCAACTAACTACACATATAGCTGCCTCCGGAAATATCTCCAGGCTGTCCACTTTGTGAATGCCATTATAATATATTTCCATCTCACGGGCAAATTGCATTGCCTTTTCTTTATCTGTATCATCGGCAAAAACTGCAAATGCACCATTTTCAATATAATACGTTGCTCCGGAATAATCTAAGCGTTCCAATATCTCATTGAGTTTTTGAGACTGCATATTCAAATATCGGCTAAATCGTTCATCTCCAATATAAAGCTGTATGCTATTGCTATTTGTTACAGTAATAAGAATTGTTGTAAAGGGCTTTCCTATATTAAAAGCATTACGCACACGCATTAAGCCCCGTGTATATTTCATTGAGCCACTGGCCGGGTCTATTGGGTTTTCACTTTGATGAACAACAATTACATACATAAGGGCAATCGTAGAAAAGGCAAAATTTTCCATTAGATAATTTCCAAAAAGCCCCTGTAAAACACTGGCTGTAGCCACTACCGGTATTGCAGACAACAGGACTATAATCTTACGTTTACTGACAATTTTCCTAAAGTAAAGAATTGTAAACACACCCCAAAGAGCATATACAATTGTTATTAAATAAAAAGTCCAAAGATAATTTCCCCTTGTATATTCCATATCAGAAGAAATCGTAAAAATATATCCGGTAATAGGATTGGTAGCAAGCATTAGAATATATATTATAATTCCACCATACCATATGACCTTTCTTGTCACTTTCTGTTCTACCAGATACCATATATCCAGGGATGCATGAATATATGCTAAAAAAATTGGAAAAATCAAATTATGGCACAGAAAATATATAGTCACAAGACAAAATAACGCTGTTCTTGCAGCTACATTTTTCATTCCGCTATCTTGAAGTATTGCCGCTGATAAATCGGAAATCGAAGATAACATTCCCACAGAAATAAGCATCAAAAGAATATTATTTCTAAATCTCTCAACATTTCTTCTACTTAATAAATTTCCCAAAAGTATCGCTAATACCAAAATTGCACATATATCATAATAATATACATATTTCATAACATCATCCATTCAAAGCAACTAAATTTTAATAGCTTGATTATACAGCATTTGCAGCTTTTATAAATTTTACAAACTCTTCCTCCGGCATTGGACGTGCAAAATAATAGCCCTGTATATAATCACACCCCAGCTCCATATATCTGTCCGCCGTCTTTTTATCCTCAATACCCTCCACAACTATTTTTTTGTTAATATTATGAAGCATTTTAATTGTATTAGTAATAACAGAAAGCATATCAGGATTATTAATATCATCTGTTAAGGACTTATCCAGTTTCACAATATCCAGAGGTAAATAGGCAATTCGCCTTATACTGGAATAGCCTGTTCCATAATCATCTAAAGCAAAAGTAAAGCCCATCTTTCTAAGCTTATTAATATTTTCATCTGCAATATCAGTATGGAAAATATTGGCTGTTTCAGTAAGTTCAAGATTAATCTTTTCAGGTGCTATATTCGAACTGCTTATAATCTCCCTCATTCTTTTAGGAAGATTACGCTCGATACATTGTGCCATCGACAGGTTAATCTCCACATATTCCATCTCTAAATCTTTATATTCCGGTGTAGACATAAAACGACACACGTCACGGAGTACAAAATCTCCTATTTTATGTATAGCTCCACTTTTTTCTGCGGCAGGTATAAACAAACCCGGCGACACAAAACCATGTTTTACATCTGTCAGTCTTATCAGTGCTTCAGCCGATACAAATCGTTTTTTCTTAACCGAATATATGGGCTGATAATACATTTGAAAGCTATTTTGATTAATACCCCGCTTAATAATCTCATCTATATCATTTACAAGCTTAAAGTCTTTATCCCCTGATATTTTACTAAGCTTAAAAAGCTTTTCTCCATTGGGAATTCTATACTCCATATTATGTACAAAGCTCATCAACGCCTCATAGGTATTAATATCCTCAGGACATCTTACAAGACATACCTGAAACTCTGTAGAAATATTGTTTCCCATCTGGCTTGAGGCTTCTTGGGCATATGAACTTATCATTCTGGCAAGGTGGTCCATTCTGTCCTTATAGACATTACTTGCCACCAGCGCAAATGCACCATTCGCCAAATAATATATTTGGGCATTAGTTTTTAATGTCCTATCCATTTCCACAAGTTTTTTTGCAACATTACTATTTAATCCCACAAAGTTTTTAAGTCCAAGGCTGGAACGAATAGATTTGGGATTATGGAATTTAAATAATACTATATGTATGGGAGTATATGTCATCGCATAGCGAGTCATATCATTCAGAAAGGAATTGTAGCTATTTACTCCTGTACTATAATCTAAAAATTCCTCCGGACGCTGCACTCCCACAGCCACTATTATGACAATGATTGTGGTTGCCAATATATCCAGTCGCTGGGTTGGAAAATAAAGCTCCAATGCTGCCACAAATATTTCTATTGGCAGAAAAAACAATAGTGCCACAAATTTATAAAATTTAATATTTTCTCTATTGCGGAATAAAATGACTATGCTGGATAAAACATAGTAAAGATTGACAAGATATAAAATATAAATCCATGGTCCCCGTGTATAGGATAGATTTATATCATAATAAAATATTTTTTTATTGAATACATTTAAAAATAATGTTGCAAACAGAACTGAAATGGGCAAATAAACCAGCAACTTTGATTTTATGCTTTGGAATATTTTATGCCAAACACCAAGCAATGAGGACACATAGAGAAAGTATAGTATTCCTGTAAGATTTCTAGAGAAGAAATATATATATTCCACCAGCCAACGGACCCACAAGGTACTGCTTGTGAAATTTCCAAATTCTTCAAATATAATACTGACAATATCAGTAATATTTGCAATAAACAAAGTTATAGTGAGTGTATAAAAAAGTTTATTTGTACGTCCTCTGTTGAGTCTACGCAACAATAGAGAGGCTATAACAAATATCAATAAAATTAATGAACAATAATCAAAATGTAAATTTGTTATCATTAAAATCTCTCAGCCTGCCATTTCAATAGATAGATTGATGTTTAAATACTCTTCTTACTTCCACCCTGCTTAGCTTTTTCTACAATTCCCCACTCAAAGTTTTCTTTACCGGCACCTATTTCAAAGTGCAGGCGCACAATACCTAAATCAGTTTTAGTATATGGCCCTCTCTGCGCGGTCATATAGACCTTTTTCCCTTTTAATTCTATTCTAAATCTTTGCTGGTTCATGGCTGTAGGTGCAAGCAATGCACACCTTACTCCCTCTCTGAACCAATTAGGCATATTTCCATCAGTTTTGACTACTTCAGAAATAGGCTTTGATTTATGCGGTATTCCCGGTGTCATACCATATCCAAGGGCAATTACCATGCAAAGCTTTTCATCTTCCCTAACCTTAAAAGCGTCCTTGACTTTACTAAAGGTTAGAGCTACCCAGCAGCTCTCAAGTCCTAACTGCTTTGCCTTTAACACCAGATATTCTCCATAATATCCGCATCTCTCTTCAAAATCGGTAGTCCTTTTACCTACTAACGCAATATAATTTTTGCATCCCAGGAATTTTCCATAATGCGCCATAGGACCACTAAATGCCTTAGGTTCATTTAATACCAATTGAAAATTCAATTTTGCCTTTGCATTACATTTTTCAATATACTTTTGTAATAATGCAACAGTTTGTCCATCAATAGGTCTGTCTTCAAATACTCTGACAGAATGTCTTTCGTTAATAGCCTCTAATAAAGTCATATTGCCCCTTATTTTTTAATTACTTAATATTGTAGATTTATATTTTATTTGTGCCACCGGACATTTTTAGCTCCGTTTAGATATCCTTAAATGAAGTTATTCGCGTACCTTTAAGGTGCCGGGCGGGATGAAATGTCCACCGGACATTTCATTATATCATATAATTGGTGTTTTGGGTGTTACACTTACTAAGAAATGCCCCCTCTCTACAATACGGCTACTTTTATCTCTGTTGCGGTCTGCGTTTCCTGTTGCTGGTCTCCCTCTACAATACGGCTACTTTCCACATAGCTAAATCCTTATCTACGGCAGGCGAGTCCATCTCTACATACGGCTATTGTATAGATATCATATCATATAACTTAAGTCTCTTATATCAACTTTTTATACAAATTTCCATATGATTTTATAGGTATATTTTCCTATGTATTGTTTTCCGCTTGCACAATTTAACTTAACTTAGTTTAACCCACTTATCTTGACTTAGTGTTGTTTCCCTGCTCATACCACTTGTCTCTTCCGATAAATTGACCCACGCATTCTCAATATACGCCTTCCAAGTCTGCCCGGCATCAAAGGAGAAAGCAAACAAGGTCGTATCGTCTGCCGCAATCTCGACCTTTTCTATTACAAGGATTGTACTGCCAATCATTTGTGTATTCTTTGAATAGACAGTCTGAACAGGTGGCACAGCCTTAAGTGTAACTGCCATTGTCGGCAAATCATCCTCGGAGTCATGCCAGTATAATAATGACGGATTGACAAGTCTTGTAAGTACCTCGCTCCTTGGAAAATCCTCAAATCCCTCTGACCGAAAGATTTCTGCGGTCAGTTCTTCAAAAGTAACCTCCACCAGTTTTGTAGCTTCATCATATTTCCCTTCTGCATCCACAAACCCAAGTTATCCATATCCGTTGTTATAAAAACAGTTTCCAGACAGATTGTCATAAAAACAGACCTGCAAACTCTCATCCACACATGGAATCAAATCAAGCTGCTGTTCCTCGCCCTGCCATACCTCAATCTTTGTAATCTGTCCTTTGAAATACCTTGAATCAAGTGTGCCGTTGGTATTATAGCTTCCAATCACAAGTTCCACGGGAGCCACAAATTCTGCCTCCGTAAATTCTGCAATTACAACTCCATCCCTCTTTAATTCTTCCTTGGAAAGTTCCGCACACCAAGATCATCATCATTCTTGGCTCTTCTGTTGTATTCCACCTCAAACAGGATCTGATTAAGAATCCCCGTTTCGAAGCTGTCTACCAACTGAAGGAATACTTCATAATTCTTATAGATGAGAGAAAATCTCTTGTGAGGATCCCCATTTGCATAGGCATCCACCAGTTTTTGTTCTGTAATGCACATGTTCGCACCTCCATGAAATTGATTGGAGGTTAGTCTTGTCGGCTTGCGTCACCTCTTGCTTACACATGCAATTCTACGGAACTCTATGTAAAAAGCCGTTCCACAGGATTTCGAACTTTCGGTTCGAAAATATCGAACATAAAAAAAGACGCCTGCATTCTCTGCAAGCGCCCATCCATGCAATCCTAATATAACAGTTCTTCAATGCTATAATGTCACAACCTTTTATAAAAACGG
>JBHAJK010000002.1:0-18450 GCA_041826605.1 Lachnospiraceae bacterium
TATTATTAACCGTTGCTACCCCTGTTGTTACCTGTGGAGCTACTACAGGCGCTACAGTAGGCATTACCACCGGCGCCTCTGTCGGTGTGGCATTAGATTGTGTATCATTTGCCACTGTCGGGCTTGGCGCACTTGTTGGCTTTGCCGTAGGGGTTGGTGTTACCAGCTTTGTTATCTGGGGCACCGCCGTTGTAGGCGTGACTGCCACTGTTTGACTTGGCGCACTTGTTGGCTTTGCCGTAGGGGTTGGCGTTACCAACTTTGTTATCTGGGGCACTGCCGTTGTGGGTGTCGCTGTAGGTACACTTGTTGGTGTCACTGCCACTGTCGGGCTTGGCGCGCTTGTTGGCTTTGCCGTAGGGGTTGGCGTTACCAGCTTTGTTATCTGGGGCACCGCTGTTGTTGGTGTCGCTGCCACCGTTGGGCTTGGCGCACTTGTTGGTGTTGGTGCGGGCTCACTCGTTGTCGTTGGTGTGGGCGCACTCGTGGGCGTTGGTGTGGGCTCACTCGTGGGCGTTGCTACCACAGGAAGCTTATCTCCGCATACTGTGCACACACCATTCTCATAATTATGCCCCTTTGCAGCCAGCTCCTCTGTGTAGGAGTCGCCACATGAACAGGTAAAGGTTCTAACACCGACTTTTGTACAGGTAGCACTTATGTCAGACTCGGTATAGCTATGAGTATGTTCATTAATTACAGGTTCCTCATATCCACAGCGAGTACATTTTCCATCCACCAGCTCGTGACCCTCTGTTAGGCAATCCTTTTCTTCCACCTTTTCTTCTATTTCTAAGGTTTCCTCCTCATCACAATTAAGGCAGTGCCTTGTTATTACCCTGCCTGCCGGCTCACTCCAATCGCTCCATTTATGCTCCGTACATTTAACATTTACAGATACTAATATGCCCTCTGTGATTTCGTAGTTTTCAGTATCTAAGCAATAGTATGCCGGATAGCTATAAACACCGGCTCTGGATGGTACTGCTTCATTAACATTCTTCCACATATAATGGTCGGGGAGTGCTATAGAATTAAGCTCTGTTCCCACAGACGCAGTTAATTCCTCAGGAATTTCTATTTCCGATATATCAACTGTAGCCTTAGCCACATTTACATCCAATGTCATAGTAATGCTGTTATATTTACTCTCATCCGGAGTATAGCTAACAGTATATCCCTCATTTGTGACAGTGGGTACCGTTGTGGAATCTGTCCATGCAAAATACTCCGGCAGTTCAATATCCGCCAAAGTTCTATTAGGATTATAGGTTACTTCAATATCAGGCTTTTCAATATCATCCACTGCAATATCAGCCTTTATAACATTTACATTACAGCTCACAGTTCCTACATTGTCCACTTTCGCTGTAATAGTAGCATTACCCGGTTTTACTCCTGTAATTACTCCATTTTCATTTACAGTTGCCACTCCGGTAGCAGAACTGCTATATGTTACATCATAGGAAGTATTTTCACCTCCATTGATATACGAAATTAATACGGCACTTTGGTCAACAGGTAAGTTTTCCACCACATCCATATTTATAGTAAGTACATCTGTCGCATCGGGCTTAAGCTGCTTGGATGATGGCATATTGTTATAAACAGGTATCTTAAAAACAAAAGGTGTCTTCGTTAAAAGTCCTGAACGCTCATATCCCTTATAAGTAGAATTTGAATTCTTATATGCGGCGGATATATCCTGCATATACTGATGAGTATATGGGGAATAATAGGTGCTTGATACATTCCATTTCTGGAAATAGTAATTATCCTGCCCGCGACTTATGTAGTAGTTTGACAAAAATTTCGCACCACCCTCAAGAGCATTAAGTCGGGTAGTCCACCCCTGCTGCCTTGCATATGTTAATCCGTTTTGCAATATAATAGCCTGAGTTGCTCCGCTTGCACCAATATTATAATAATTATACAAGCCCTCGTATCCGGCATATGTTCCGGATATCATAAGAGAGCCTTTGCTTCCCTGCTCCGAATATACTCGTGCCGCCTGCAATAGTGGGCTCAGCTTATAGGTTGCCCCCAGGTTCATAAATGTCTGTGCATAGGAGGTGCTTGTGCCCTCCACATTACCCGCCATAAATGTACCGTCTAAGATTTTCTGTACAGAATTTACAGAATGATAGGTACTGTTATAGCCCAATAACTCAAACTGAAAAATCTGAGTTTCCGTTAGGAAATTTCTAGGGTCCATATAATATGAAATAACACCATCAGAGGCATAGGACCAAATTCCGTCGCCATAAGGCGCTTCTTTATATGAAGTAGGATTGTTTCTTGTGTATACAAGACTTCTGTCTCCTGCGCCTTCGGCTGCAACAGAACTTTTCCAGTCAAGATTTGTATTAAACTTAACAAATATCCACTCAGGATGTGCCTTTTTCAGTTCATACAAAGCATCCCGATAGCTTTCAGGAAATGCTTCTATATCAGAAGTGTCTACACTATTGGACACTTCCTCTCTCTTAAGCGTTGTTATATATTTATCTGCCCATGAAAGAAATCTGGAATCTGCACAAGCCACAAATTCTCTTTCCGCATATCCATAATAAATGGTTCCTCCAGCATCGAATGACACCCTATACCATATATTTCTTCCCGCATCTGCATCAACACTGATGATATTCACAGTCTGTCCACTTTGAAGGGTGGCAATACTCTTACTATAAGCGTCTGCCTCTTCTCTTACCGTATATACCTCTTTAAGATAGATGCAGGCAGTAATAGACTGTGACTTCGCCAATGCTTCTAAGGCTGTCCTTGCAGATGATAAATTTGAAATTACGTAATTTGAAGTTTTGACTGCCACTTGAGTGGCATGGACACTCATAATTGGAGCAACTGCCATAAAAACAGCTAATAGCGTAGCCAAACCTCTTTTGAATATATTTCTGTTTTTCATAATTTTCCTCGTAAGGGTATAAACACCCATAATCTATTAAAGAATACCATATCTTGTTAATTTTTACTACTTTTCCTTATTCTTATATCTGCATCCGCATCCGCATTGCGTTCTGTATTCGTTATCCCCACATCACTACAATCCCCCTTACGATAGTTCCATAATTCTACTTTTGCGCAAACTAAACTATATACCAACATTTTTACTGTTTTTATCCACCTCTTGCTTTTTATAGTATCATTTTATATATTTGAAATATGATTTTCCAACAATAAATAGCTTTTAAATTGTTTAGATGGGATATATCAGCATTAAATGTGCTAATTTATTTAAGAATAGATAATTAGTATGAAAAATTACACTAATATGCTATTTTAAGTTTCCCAGACTCACACTTCGGAATGGATGACTACTATGAAAAAACTTTCACAAAAATTATTAATTGATACAATTATAAACAAGCGCAAGGCAAAAAATCTTACTCAGGCCTTACTTTCAAATGCAACAGGTATAAACCGGTCTATGATTGGCCGAATAGAAAAGGGAGAATACATCCCCTCCATAGAACAGTTGCAGACTCTGGGAGAAATTCTTGATTTTGAAGTGACCGACCTTTTTGTAGAGGCTACACCTAATCTGACCCCCAACGCCCCCACCCTGAACAAAAAATATAATATTGCAGTTGCGGGTACGGGATATGTGGGACTTTCCATAGCCACATTGCTGTCAAAGCATAATCATGTTACAGCGGTGGACATAATCCCCGAAAAGGTTGATATGATTAATAACAAAAAATCTCCTATTCAGGATGAATATATCGAAAAGTATTTAGCAGAAGAAGATTTGGACTTAAGTGCCACCCTTGATGGCGAAGCCGCCTATAAGGAGGCAGACTTTGTAGTAATAGCTGCTCCCACCAACTATGACAGCCACCAAAATTTCTTTGACTGCTCCGCTGTAGAAGCCGTTATTGAGCTGGTACTCAAGGTTAATCCTCATGCCATGATGGTAATAAAATCCACCATCCCTGTGGGCTATACCCTGTCTGTCAGAAAAAAATATAATACCAAAAACATAATATTCAGTCCTGAATTTTTAAGAGAGTCAAAGGCTCTTTACGACAACCTATATCCCTCCCGGATAATAGTTTCAAGAGATGAAGAGTCAAAGGCTGAGGCTGAAGTATTCGCTGCCCTTTTAAACCAGGGTGCATTAAAGGAAAATATTGATACCCTGTTTATGGGCTTTACAGAGGCTGAAGCTGTTAAGCTTTTCGCAAACACCTATTTAGCCCTAAGAGTTTCATATTTTAACGAGTTGGATACATATGCAGAGTCTAAAAACCTTAATACAAAGGAAATAATCGACGGAGTCTGTCTTGACCCAAGGGTAGGTGCCTATTACAACAACCCCTCTTTTGGATATGGTGGCTATTGTCTGCCCAAAGATACAAAGCAGCTTTTAGCTAATTTCCAGAATGTCCCACAGAATATGATGTCCGCTATTGTAGACTCCAATCGTACAAGAAAGGAGTTTATTGCAGACAGAGTTTTAGAGCTTGCAGGAGCATATGGCGCTAATAGCAGTTGGGACGAAAGTAAAGAAAAGGAAGTAATTATCGGAGTATATCGACTTACAATGAAGAGTAATTCTGATAACTTCCGCCAATCCTCTATTCAGGGTGTCATGAAACGAATTAAGGCAAAGGGGGCTACAGTTGTTATTTATGAACCCACTCTTCCTGCGGGTTCTTCATTTTTCGGCAGTCGGGTAATCGGAGATTTAAAAGAATTTAAGGCAGTTTCTCATGCAATCATTGCCAATCGCTATGATATCTGCCTGGAAGATGTAGCCCACAAGGTATATACCAGAGATATTTTCAAAAGGGATTAATCCAATTTAATACTTATCCATATGCATTAATACAAATAGCAAATTAATTCCAAAAAATATCTTTAAAGAAAGGATGCTTTATGCAAAATATTAAATTGCAGGGAAAGAATGTATTTATAACCGGTTCCGCAGGATTTATAGGCAGTAATCTGGTAATGGAGCTTATTAGAACACAGTCTGATATTCACATTATTGGTCTTGATAATATGAATGATTACTATGATGTAAGCATTAAAGAGTGGCGTCTTAAAGCAATTGATGAGCTTTTAGCAACACATTCAGATATAAAATATACCTTTATAAAGGGCGACCTTGCAGACAGTGGTCTGATTAACAATATCTTTGAAGAATATAAGCCCAATATTGTTGTCAATTTAGCCGCACAGGCCGGAGTCAGATATTCTATTACCAATCCTGATGCCTATATTAGCTCTAATATGATAGGCTTTTACAATATTTTGGAGGCATGTCGCCATTCCTATGACAATGAGCGCCTTGGAGTAGAGCATTTAGTATACGCTTCCTCATCCTCTATATACGGAGCCAACAAAAAGGTTCCATATAGTACTGAGGACAAAACCGACAATCCCATATCCCTCTATGCCGCAACAAAGAAAAGCAACGAATTAATGGCTCATTCCTATTCAAAGCTTTACAATATTCCATCTACCGGACTTCGTTTTTTTACCGTATATGGACCTGCCGGCAGACCTGATATGGCATATTTCGGCTTTACAAACAAGCTTATCAATAATGAAAAAATTCAGATTTTTAATTATGGGAATTGCAAAAGAGATTTTACTTATATTGATGACATAGTAGAGGGTATAAAGCGAATAATGCAGGGGGCCCCGGATAAAATAAACGGAGAGGACGGACTGCCCATTCCGCCATATGCGCTTTACAATATAGGCAATAACAGCCCTGAAAATCTTTTGGATTTTGTAGATATATTACAGCAGGAGCTAATAGACGCAGGAGTTCTTCCTGAAGATTACGATTTTGAAGCTCATAAGGAACTAGTTCCTATGCAGCCCGGAGATGTTCCTGTAACCTATGCCGATACTTCTGCTTTAGAAAGAGATTTTGGTTTTAAACCCAATACTCCCCTTAGAGATGGGCTACGTGCCTTTGCCAAATGGTATAAAGAATTTTATAAAGTATAATCCTAATTTAATTAGCAAAGGGTGGTATCCGTAGATACCACCCTCATTTTAACCATAGCAATTATTTATCTTCTCCAAAATGTCTGTACAACATAATGAGGTCACGTTCAAATTCCTTACGACTCTTTCTTGCAATATTCTGTAATATCATTCCTGCAAAAAAGCTTTGAACCGCAGCAAGAGCCACAAAGCCGCATACAATCAATGTAGGGAATTTATCTACTACACCTGTTTCCACGAAAGCTGCCAGCACAGGCAAGAAAAAGCCTACAGATATTATCAGCAAAGCTAATGCCAACAAGCTAAAGAAGCTAAAGGGCTTGTACTCTCTAAATAATCTTATAATAGTAAAAATAACCTTTATTCCATCAGAATAGGTATTTAACTTACTTTCAGAACCCTCCGGACGGTCACGATATTCCACAATAACATTTTCCACCTGCATATTATTGTTTACTGCGTGAATAGTCATTTCAGTCTCAATCTCAAATCCCTTACTCATAACCGGGAAAGTCTTAACAAACTGATAGCTGAATGCTCTAAAGCCCGTCATTATATCCTTTATATCACATTTAAACAGCCAGTTTATACTCTTACGGACAATGGAATTTCCAAAGTTATGAAAAGGTCTTTTATTCTCCGTAAAATATGTGGAGCTAAGCCTGTCTCCTACCACCATATCCGCATTATGAAGAAGCACCTTATCCACCATTTCCTTGGCAAATTCCATAGGATAGGTATCATCTCCATCCACCATAATATAGCTTTCAGCATCAATCTCCCTAAACATTCTTCTGATTACATTGCCCTTGCCCTGCATATATTCATGCCTTACAATGGCTCCCGCAGCCTTGGCAAGCTCTACCGTTCTATCCGTAGAATTGTTGTCATAAACATAAATTGTAGCCTCCGGCAATGCCACCCTACTGTCGCGCACCACCTTTTCTATGGTCTTTTCCTCATTATAGCAAGGAATTAATACCGCAATTTTATCCATTGTTCTTCTCCATACATTTTATTTTTGCAGAAATTTTACTTTCCGCTATACGTCCTTACAACAGTATATCCTATAATCTATAGTCTGGCTATTATTTCAGACAATTCCTTAAGATTATCGCAGAGAGCCACCGCCCCCGTATCCACCAGAATTCCGTCTAAGTCAAATATAACCACTTTTAATCCTTACTTACTCCTGTTAAAATCATTTCTTTAATAATTACCAGCCATAAAATATACATAGAGTATGTGTATCTAAACAGGCAAAATGCAGGACTTGCCAGCATTATACCCAACCACAAAAACACTAATGGTACTAATGGAATTATCTTTTTTGCTCCAAAAGCTTTTCTTATATACATTGCTATTAGCAGAAGTATTCCATAAAATTGCATTGCCATACTGGTAAATATGCAAATAATAGGTGCTTTTCGCATAAATAACATTAGTTTTTCTATAATTCCATATAAAGAAAAGCCAAGCATTTTCTCTATAGCATCAATCCGCGTAATTCCAAGCTCATTGTCCTCCCAAACACCCTGAGAACAAAGAGTATTTGTCTCTCCATAATGCCAATAGCCCGCAGTTTGTGCCAGATATGCTTTTACATAGTCTCCAAAATGTGCCGGTAGCATTTTAAACCAGATTTTAATAAATTCTCCCTTATTTTTATTAAGAAATTCGTCATCGAAAGCTTTATCAAATTTATATGGGTCAGTATATCCAAGGGTATAAACTCTTTCCACCTCTTCAAAGAGCATAAGTCTCTCCAAAAAATCCATATCCGCTTCAGACAGACCTTTTATAGGCTCAATATTTTTCTTATTATCCGACAGCAATTCTTCTTCCAACCCAGAAAAGCTTCGTCCCTGACTTTCAGATATTACATACCCCACCTGCTGCAAAGGTACGGAAGCTGCTTCTGCAAAGGACTCCGGAGCAACATTCAGCACTCTATAAGCTGATGTCTTAAATATAACAAATATAAGTAGCGGTATAAGCAATGAAGCCACTAACCACTTTCCTTTTTTTCTGTACACAATAGCTACCGCGAACAGCAGTCCGACTATCATTAAAATACCGTTATTTCTAAGGAGCAATGTCAACAGCGCCCATATTCCCAAATATATATAATCCTTTAAAACACAGGGCTTTTCCAAAACATCATAGAGTTTTAATACCAGCATTGCCACGGCACAGCTAAATAGCACGTCCTTGCTTATGTACATTGAAAACATTGCTACAACCGGATTTAGTCCGAAAAATACAAGAGACAAAGCAAACCATGTTTTCCCATTCAGTATCTTTTTAGTTTTATCATCATCTATAAGGTAAATTGTCACATATCCCAGAGTCAATGCCACCAGTAGCATATGTATAAAAGTAAATATCCCTATGCTTGCAGTAATATTACCTAAAAAGGAAGTGGATTTTATTACTATATTTATAAGCGTAGTAAAGAAAATGGGATGATGATTTGTCCAGGGTATATTGCCCAGGCACATATCCACAGACTCAAAGGTATCCTTACCCAAATTTCCGGGAAACAGGGTAAGATAATACGGAAACCAGCAAAGCAAATAAAGTAGGGTTATTAATATATGCTTCTGCGCAAAGCTTAAACTGCAAAGCTTTCCACAGCTTTCCTTGTCCTCCGCGTTCTTCGCCCCATCCTTTTTTGTTGAAAATCCTTTTTTATCAACAAAATCAAAGAACAATAATATTAATGCCGAAAATATAATTAGCAGAAATACGAAATAGACTATATCCTTTATGCCAAAATCGGTTATAACTTCATTCCAGACATCAAAATGAGCCCCCATCACAACACTGACAGCAAAAATAAAACCGGGAACTACCGCCCAAACTATATCCCGTACACTATATTTATATGTTCTCGTATTATCGTTAGGCACAATATCTCTTTTTAGAAAAATTCCATCAAATACTCTGCCGGTAATAATATACGCACATATAAACACAAAGGGAAGCATTATATCTATCCCCGTTATTCCAAAGCCCGTCACTGACGCAATACTTATAGTTATTCCATAGGACAATATTAATTTTATAATAATCTGCAATGTTTTATTCATAACCATTCGCAATACCAATATATTCTAGCGTTTCATAAATTGTAGTGCTACACGTATAATCCTAAGTCCAGTAATCCAAATAGCAGGATGAACTCCATTTCTCCAAAGAGCCTGTGTGCCCTCCCTTACGGAAACCATATAGCTACCTAAAGTAGAGTTGCTGGTCCCCCCATAATACATGGATACCAACACCTCCGGAACATACCCTAATATTCCACCATCCTTAAATATCCTTACCACAAATTCATAATCGGCAGAGCAGGTATAAGAAGTATTGTACTCTCCATAGCGCTCATACACCTCGCGCTTAAGCATAAGAGTTGGATGCGCAGGCATCCAGCCTGACATTATTGTACCCTGTCCCATCTTCCAGTATCGAACCAGCTTTCCATCCTCCGCATATACCAGGTCACTATGTGAGCCCAGAGTTTCTTTTTCAGGATAATTTTCCTCAGACTCCTTAATAGCATGAACAAGCTTTGACACCGCATCAGTAGATACAAACTCATCATTCATAACCTGTATATAGTCGCCACTTGAAAGCTTATACGCATTATTTAGACCCTCGTAAATCCCCCCATCTTTCTTGGATTTAATGACTATTTTATATTTTGACATCTCTCTGAACTTCTCAATAATGCTAATTGTATTGTCAGTAGAACATGAGTCTGCCACACAGATTTCAATATCCGGATAATCCTGTTTTTCTATAGAATTAAGCGTTCTCTGTATCACATCTTCGTTATTATATGTAGTTAATAAAAGTGAAACTGTTTTTCCCATATATTAATATTTCTTAAATATCTCCTCATATTTTGTTGCCGCCTTTGCGACACGAAATTTGTCACAGGTGGAAATAATTTCCTCTCTGTCCCATTTTTTTTCAATAGCTGCCTGCAGCCTGTCAGCAAGAGCAACAATATTATGCAAAGGCACCAGATATCCATTAATACCCTGCACTATTATCTCCGAGGGACCCAAGGGACAATCATAGGATACAACCGGAATACCGCAGCCTATTGCCTCAATAAGGCAGTTAGGCATCCCCTCATAGTCAGAGGAAAGAGCTACTACATCCGCTTTGCTGTATATATTTTCCATATCATTTCTAATACCGTCAAATATCACATAATCAGTAAGCCCTTTGTCTGCTACCATTTTTTTAATCTCATTATCCAGATTTCCTGAGCCCACCATTCGTAGCCTAACATTTGGCATCTTTTCATGCAATATAGAAAATGCCTCTATCAGATGCGTAGGATTTTTCTGTGGGTCAATTCTACCAATAAAGGCAATCTCCGCTGTCTCACATAAATTGGCATAATTATCCTTGTCTTTAGTTTCTATGGGGAAGGCTTCACATCTTTTCTCTTCAACCTTTTGAAGCAGGCTCTCACTTACAGGATTGTATATAACCGATAATTGTTTTTCATCCACCAGTCCCTTTTCCAAAAGCTGATTTCCCATTGCCTCACATTGTGCAACCACTCCCTCATAATATTTCATCTCTTTTTGGGCGCGATTTAAATATGCCTCCACAGCAGGGGATACATTATCCTCCTTTGCAAGAGAAATATTAACATTATTAAGCACCCTCACAATAAGAGGCGTACTGTGCAGTTTTAGCTTGCGAAGCTTATTTAATATAACAGCCATTTCATTTCCAAATACAAACAGAAACTTAGGCTTATATTTTTTTATATATTTAAGGATGGGTAATGCCGCATATCTAAGCCTTGATACACCCAAGGTGTGAACCTGCACGTTTTCCGCCAAATCCTTTGTATTAATATCATTATCCAGATTAAGCACTACAATATGAACTTCATGACCTCGCTTTGCCCACTCATTAGCCAGATTGACACAAACTCTCTCTGCGCCTCCCAGTCCCATATGGGCAATAAATGTATGGATTGTCATTGTCTGCTCCTTAATCGCACTATGCAAAATTTTGCAAGGGCAGTTATATATTCCGCAAAATTTCCCACTACCCCTCTATATACAGGGGGGACCTCCAGATATTCATTGTAGCTTATAAAATGTTCTATATTTTCTTTAACAAGTACTTCAAAGCCCTCTATATCAGCTTCCGTCATAGTATTTGTATGAAGCACAAGAGTGGTATATCCGGGTATATCTGATGTGCATTCCGCACGGTGCCTGCTTATTGGATAAAAAGTTATTCCATTTCGGTTATAGGGCTTTCGGCCAAAACCATCAGTAATTCTATAAAAGCCTGTAGCATTTAAGGCTTTCAAGGTATTTTTGTCAAAGCTATGGGCAGGGGCCATAAATATATCCGTATCCACTCCCCACATTAAAAGTCTGGCTCTTCCCTCGGACAACATTCTAACCTGCTTTTCCAGGGATACGCCTGCATACTCTGAAAAATTATTTAAAGGAAATATGCCCTTTTTCTTATTTGAATATATGTGATTATAGCCGTGTAAAGCGATACTCCACCCCTTTTGGCTTCTTCCTGCCAGATATTCCTTAAATTCTCCATCTGTTTTTGTACCATTATTTTTATTTAAATTTTCATCCTTATTAAATGGCACCACTCCTATAAGGGGCTTTAAGTCATTTTCTTCCAGTATTTTCTCTATTTTTCCATATTTTCCCCAATCCATATCGGGTGTAATATCATCAAGTCTGATTGCGCTTCTCATATAACCTCTATAATAGTCCTATGCCTTGTCAATGGTGCATACTACCCGGCACTCAAGCCTCAGCTATTCATTCTCTCCTGAATACAATTTACTATAATATTTTACCTGTTCATTTACATCATAAAGGGTATTTGCCATATCCTTATCCGCCCTATGCCTATCCCTATTGCCCAGCGCTAACAATGTTTCTGCCCACTTCTGTGTAGGCTCATCCAATGACATATATGTGACAATCTCTGTTATTTTAGCCTGTTTCGTTATATTCTCAGATACAAGACAGGGCAAGCCTGCCGCCTGTGCCTCCACTACGGTTCCAGGCATTCCCTCATAATGTGATGGAAAGAGAAGCACATCAAAGGCCTGATAATATGGCGATACCGGATTAATATTCCCCAAAAACATTACACTATCAACAATCCCCAGTTCCTTTACCTTTTCCTGCATTTCTGCCATTAGCTCTCCCTCGCCTAAAAGCATAAGTACCATAGGCTTTGAGGATTGTTCCTTTGCTTTTGCAAAAATATCCAGAATACGGGAATGGTTTTTGGCATATCTAAAGCTCCCCACGTGACCTACCACAAATTTATCATTTATATTGTATTTTTTCCGAATTTCAGTGCGTGTCTCTTCATCAAAAGCAAATGCCTTGGTATCAATGGCATTTGGCATAAATATAACCTCTTTACCATCTGAAACAGCCTTTGTTTTTCCATTTTTATCTGGTACAAGCTTAGCCCCAAACACCGCTTGGGATGCCTCATTGGAGCAGGAAAGCATTAAATCGCATTTTTTATATAATTTTTTCCTTAATATTCTTGTGATTGTTCCTTTTATTCCGGGGTCAACTCCTGCGCTTCTGGCATGAGCTATTGTTAAGGGTACTCCCGCTTTTTTTGCAATAGGCAGATAAATAGATGCCGTACTTGTCATATGTCCGTGTACTGCCGCATAATCTCCCCTACGAGCTTTAAAAAACGCCTTACAGGCATTTCTGTATTTTACAATATTATACACACGAAAAGCAGGAAGGTAATATATCCTACCTCCCAAGCTTTCTATCTCTTTTTCATAATATCCCTTGGTTCCCGCGGTTACCAGAAAATCAAATTGAATTTCCTTACGATTTATGTGGCGGTAAATATCCATAACACGACTTTCCGCCCCTCCAAGTCCCGTAGTCCCAAGTACTTGCAATACACGAAGCATTATACTGCTCCTATCTATTTATAAATTTGTGTTTTTCCTCCATATTATACCATTTTTTATTAAAAAAGCGAGATTTCCATCAATTAAGCTTTCTCCATCAAAACTTTTATTACGACTTATTTACACTTCCAAAAAGTGTGATTTTCTCTCTTACAACCTCCTTCATTGCCTCTATCTCATAAGGAATCAATCCCATCATACTCTTAGCACCCTCTGCCAGTCCTTTTTCTATCCCAACCTTTCCTGCCCTGTCAATGTCTGTGAAAATATTAACCTTGCTTACGCCAAGAGCAACCGCACGTTTAAAGTCATCATCTGATAGTCCTGAGCCTCCATGAAGCACCAGAGGCGTACCTGTTATTTTGGAAATAGTCTCAATTCGTTCAAAGTCAAGCTTAGGAGGAAATGCATAATCTCCATGGGCATTTCCCACTGCCACAGCCAAAGCATCCACGCCTGTGCGCTTTACAAAATCTGCGGCTGTATCGGGATTTGTAAAATAATCTGATGGATTTTCCAGCTTGCCTGCTCCTGCATTGTCGCCCACATGTCCCAGCTCTCCCTCCACAGTGATCCCCATTGCGTGACATATTTTAGTCATTTCTGCCACTTTCTCTACATTTGTATTGTATTCCGCAGTGGAAAAATCATACATAATTGAAGTAAATCCAAGCTTAATTGCCTCCATACATCTTTCAAAGGTTAAACCATGGTCATAATGAACACATACAGGCACCTTGGCTTTCTTTGCCATAGGTATTAGATATTCTGCCACTCTTTCAAGCTCCATTGTCGAAAGCAGCACCTCCGCAGTACCCACAATTACCGGAGAATTAAGCTCCTCAGCAGTCTCAATTACCGCCCTTGCCATCTCTACATTCACAGCATTAAAAAATCCAACCCCATATTTTCCGTCTTTAGCATCCCTTAGGATTTCTTTTAAATTTACAAGCATCTTCTTCTCTCTCCTTTATATTAATCGGCAATTTTCTCCCAGCCGTCCTCAATTTTATTTTTTAATTCCTCCAAAGGTTTTAGTCCGCTTAATGCATCATAAGCCGTCACGCAGCTTGCACCTGTAGCTGCCGCCAGATTAAGACACATTTCCGGTGCTTCTCCATTTAACATGGCTGTTAAAAAAGCAGCAATGCTGGTATCTCCTGCCCCTGTTCCCGAAAGCACCTTATCCGGCACATAGGATTTTTCAAAAATCTCTCTGTCAGCCCAATCATCAATATTTAGTTTTATTATTGTTTCAATACCTTTAAGCTTTTTAACATCCGCACTTTTAAAATACATTCCGGGTCTGCCGCATTTGAGCAATAACACTTTGGCACCAAGGCTCATACATCTGTCTGCCAGCGGTTTAATATCTGTATCCGGAGCAAGCACTTCCGTTATATCTCTTCCACATGCTCGTATTTGCCACTCCTTAAATCTCTCTTTATCCAGCATAAAGCATAGCTCTTCAACACTTGGCGCAAAGAAATCCACATAGGGCATAACAGCTTCAAGTATTTTTTCCCAGTCCGCTCTGCCGGCTTCAGTATCAGGGTCAACTGCCGATAAATCCAGCGATGTGGCACAGCCCATTGCTTTGACCCTTTTAAATAAAGCTATTAATTCTGCCCCATTATTTTCATACATGGACTTCATAAGAGTGGGGTATCCAAAATGAAAAAGTTTAGCTTCTTTTAAAGCCTCTTCGCTGATATCCTCTGCCCTGAATTGATTATTAGCTCCAGGATTATGCAAAAATATTCTATCAATTCCGGGTACTGCCAGCACCACGGAATAGGATGTAGATACTTTGTCAGAAAAAATCATGCCTTTTGCCGCATCATATTTATTCAGAATATCGCAAATCATGTTTCCAAACTCATCACATCCCACTTTTCCCATAAGAGTAACATCTGCACCAAGAATTTTCATTCCAAGACCTGTATTAGCTACAGCGCCTCCTGTTGACACCTCTGCCTTTCCCATCTCAATAAGCTTTCCCGGCTGAAGCACCTCCGAAATATTGGTAGTCCTTTTATTCGGAAATACAGGTGTAATATCTATGCAAATATGTCCCGCCACAATCACTTTCTTACTCATTATGCCTCCAAGCTGATTACATACCATTATCCCACACCGACCCAAACGGCAGGTGCGGGATTACTATAAATCTTAATACTATTTGTTCTTTATTGCATCATCAAACGCTATATTTGAGGGAGAGAAATTAATCTGCTTTGTAAATTCACAGACCTCCGTTCCTCCAAATACTCTATCCATACCGCTGTCTTCCCATTCAATAGAAAGAGGTCCATCATATCCTATCTGATTTAACACTCTTATTATACTGTCAAAATCAATATCTCCGTGTCCCGGAGACACAAAATTCCAGCCTCTTCTCTGGTCTCCAAATGTAATATGAGAGCCTAATACCCCATTTCTTCCGTTGAAATTGGTTTTTGCATCCTTAATATGAACATGATAAATTCTATCTGCAAAATCATATAAAAACATTGCCATTGTCATTACTCTCAAGACAGGCTTCCACAAATTTAAGCCCTGCCACACCTGCTTCTATCGTAGGATAATCCACCATTTCCTTTGTAAGCTTTCCATACTTCGTAGCTATCAGGCAATCTGTAAAGTTGTCATAAAGATTACCCATAGCTTCCAGCCAGCCCTCAGTATGTCCCGCCGGCAAACGTCCATATTTTGCAGCATTTTGAGCAATCTTTCCATAGCCTCTCTTAATACTCTGCTGAAATCTGGTCGTTATCATCTAATTTCCTACCGGGAACCACCACATCCATTTTGGCAAGCACTCGCTTAACCTTGAGCCCTGTTACAGTATGAACTGCGTTTTCCACATGAGTGCCTATCTCTCCTGATTTTACAAGCTCTCGCATATATTTCATTGTCACATGACCCGTATATGTATAAGTAACCATAAACAGCAAATTATTTTTATTAGCTATCCTTTGAAGCTCCTCAGCTTCCGCCAATGTAGTAACCAGGGGCTTATCACAGACAACATTAATTCCCGCCTCTAAAAAAGCTTTAGCCACAGCATAATGAGTATTATTGGGAGTAACAATTACTACAAAATCAATACCATCTTCTCTTGCCGATTCCAGCTTTGCCATCTCTTCAAAATTTTTATAGCAACGCTCCGGAGCTACCCCAAGGTTTTCTCCTTGAGCAACGCATTTTTCATGATCTCTGGAAAAGCATCCGGCAACCAGCTTAGCCACTCATCCAGACTAATAGCCCGTCTGTGAGCATCTCCGATAAAGCCTCCCGGACCTCCACCCGCCATACCGTATGTAAGTTTCTTCATTCCCAATACCTCCTGTCTTTATGATACCTTTTCCTAAAGCATATGCGGAGTCTACTATTAAAATAAACTCCGCATAGCTTATTACTTAAAATATCTTATACCGCACCCATCAAAAGCTTCATAACATACATTTCAAGTCCTTCAAAATCTCGGCTTTCCACACATTTCTTCTGATAATCGTAGTCGAATCTCTCTACCTTTTCCTCCAGCATTTTAAAGACCTCAAGGGAGTTAGCCAAATGCTTGTAGCTATCCTCATCCTTGGTGGTACGCATAGCCTTTACATCAAGACCTACAAATTCTCCATTTTTTCCATAGCCGTTTTCTTTCAATACCTTAACCTGATTAAAGGCAGCTCTTAAATTTTCCACACCAAAGGACTTGTCCTGGTCATACTTGATTCCATTCTGATCATTAAGATGCACTGTCATAAGCTTACCCATAGCCATAGCAAATCCGATTTCATGTGCCGGGTCAAGTCCTGCAAGTATGGCATGTGCAGACTCCAGATTTCCACCTACGCGACCGGGATCTATTGTAGCCGCAGATACTGCCATAACATGTCCCATAGTTCCGCAAATTGAACGGTCAATAGGCTCATTGGGCTTAGGCTCAATACATATTCTTATCTTGGAATCATATTCAAGCATCCTGTTAATTGAATCTATAAGCTGTTTTGTGCACCAAACAGGAGATTTTGACTCTGCACAAAGTGTACCCTCACGGGCAAGCCAGAGCACCACCATATCGCAGCCAAGTTCATTTGCTATGTCAATAGAACGATATGCACGCCACATTGCATATTCTCTATCCTCTTTAGATGTGCTCATAAATCCGCCATCAGCAGTGTGCTCATCCATCCAAAGTCTGGGTGCCACAAATTCCGCTACAAGACCGTATTTATCAAGCTTAGCTTTCAGTTCTCTTGCTTTCTGCTTTATTTCTTCTTCTGTGTAATCATTTATATTAGGCACTGCATCATCATCATGAAACTGAATTGCCGAAAATCCCATTTCTGCAAATTTTGCCAGTTTTTCATCAAAGTCAATTTCCTTTCTCGTTGCCGGTCCGTATGAATCAGCTCCGGAGTGCACATTCCAGGGTCCTACCGAAAATTTGAATTTACTCATTTCATATCCTCCAAAATTATATTTTATTGAAATACATATTGCTTTTTATAATTTCATTTCTGCAATTTATATGTATTTCATTTACTTTACGCCCTTATAATAGCAATGTTTATACTATATTTCTGGTACATATTTGTTTTTAGTAATACGACAAATTTGTGTTTTGATCTGCTTATTAAATTCAAGTTTTGTATATCGGGATATCTATACAATGATTATTTTCTCAAAATAAAAGCCTCATATTCCCCATAAATATGGTATATTAAGCATATGAAAACAAATAACAATGAATATGAAATAGTTTCACATAATCAGGTTAATTTTAAGATTTTTTTGGTAAATCTCTTATATAGAACTCCCCATGCCCATAAGGATTTTGAGATTAGTTTTATAGTAAAAGGAAATTTGGAGCTTACTACATCAAACCATACTTACACTCTATCGGAGGGAGATGTTTTTATTATGAATCCATATCAAAGGCATGAGCTTCAGGCAAGCACTCCTGCCCTTGTTATGTCACTGCAAATTCCGGCTGCTTTTTTCCTGATATTTTTTCCCAATATTTCTCATGTGGAATTTATTTCAGATGTAATTAAAAAGGATAATGTAATAAAAAAAGAAATTTCAGAATTGTTATATGCCTTAGCAAAGGAATATTTCAGAAAGGAAGAGCTTTTTGAATTTAGATGTGCCATTATGATAAATCAGCTCTTCTACTATCTGCTTCAAAATGTAGAATATACCGTCAACAGCGAAAGTGAAGCGAAGAACAAACGCATTAAAGGCAAACGCATTCGCAGAATTATGCACTATATTGATGCCCACTATACAGAAAAAATTCAATTATCCCATATTGCAGAGGAAGAAAATTTAGATCTATATTATTTGTCACATTTTTTCAAAGAAACCTTTGGTATGCCTTTTCAGACTTATGTCAACCGACTACGCTGTGAGCACGCCAGACAGCTATTATTAGTTACCGACTACAGCCTCCTTGATATCTGTATGGAAAGTGGCTTTTCTGACCCAAAATA
>JBHAJK010000003.1:0-54282 GCA_041826605.1 Lachnospiraceae bacterium
ATTATAATCAAAGGGAGTATTATGAACTATTGAATAAATTCTCTTGTTGTATTTTACTTCGCTGTCATAGCCTATTATTTCCAGGGCATCCTCCGTAGACAATCCATAATCCGATAAAGCATTAATAATCTCACTATATGTATAGTCCACCTGTGACTCCACACCATACTGCCTTGCCGCCTCTTGAACCTCCGGATATATTCTTATTCCCTCAAGCAGGGCGTTGAGAGCTTCTTCCCCCATACCCAGCCTGCTGTAATTTTTGTAGGACTCATATTTTCTATCCATGGCAAGAATAGTTCTGGACTTATTATAAATTAAGGCATCTGCCTCTCCTAATTTAAGTCCATACAGATTTTCATAGGCAGTCTTATAGTCCTGATTATCAAACGCCCAACGTGCATCCTTAAGATTTATAATCTTTGTCAATCCAAACACCGCCACAATAACTGCCGCCATAATAGAGAAGCAAAGCAAAAATGCCACACGCACCTTTTTCTTAGGAAGCTTCTTCTCGGGCTTTGAGGGTTCTTCTTCCCTTACCGTTTTTACCTTGGGCTTCTTTTCTTTCTTCTTTTTCTTCTTATCTGATGAGGCATTTTCGCCCTCTTCCTCCTCATCATCACTCTCATTCTTGGCTTCCTTGGAGTTATCTTTTTTCTTCTTTTCCTTTTTACCCTTTTTCTTTCCCTTTTCCTTGTCAAGCTCTTCAAGAATTTCTTCATTTTCCGCAGAAATCCCTGTTAATGATGCTTCTTCAGAAAGCTCCTTATCCTCATCATCCATAGGCTCTGTAAGAATATTTATAATACGAGTGAAAAACTCCTTAATTCCGCTCTTGGCTTCATTTCCGTCATTTTCATCCCCGGAATTTTCTTCAGCAGCATCCTTTTTCTTTTTTCCAAAAGAAAATCCTTTTTTCTTCTTTTTATCGGTCTGACTGTTATCCGACTCCTCCAGAATATTAGCTGCTACATCCTCAATATTTGTAGCCGCCGCCACCGCCGCCTCATCTACAGCCTCGCCTGCTTCATCTGCCTTTAGTAAGCTTTGAATAGCATCTAAATCCTCATCCCCGGACTCTGCCAGAAGCGCCAGCAAGTCTTCATCACTACCCTCTAACGATGTACCATCTGCTTCATTGTCCGTATCCTTTGCAGCTTCCAGCATTGCATCTATTTCGCTTAAAGAAAATGCCAGTTCCTCAGGAAGTGCTGCCTCTGCCTCCGATAATATATCCTCTGATAGTGGCTCACTATCTGCCTGCAACAGTTCCTCTATGGCTTCTGCATCATTATCTGCCTGCAACAGCTTCTCTACCCCTGCCGACTCATTATCTGTCTGTAATAGCTCCTTAACGGCGTCTGACTCGTTATACATTGGGGACAACTCATCTGCCACAGCATCACTATCCGCATCTGATCGCTTCTTTGCATCTATAGGAGCACTGTCAGATACTGCATTGGCATCAGTTCCGGAGTCACTAGTCTTTTCTTCAAAAACAGGCTCCAATGGCTCTGCCACAGCATCAGTCAGTTCTTCTTCAAAAAATTCCCTATCCTCTTCCTGCTCTTTGTCCTGTATCCCATCCGGATTGACAATGGGCTCTATTGAATTTAATAAACTTTCCAAATACTCTTCATCAATCTGCATGGATACCTCAACCCTCTCAAACTTATTGATTAATAATAATTCATAATACCATAATTACAGCATATATTCCATAGGATTGGCTTGTATGCCCACACACTTGCTTCCCAACTCCTCTGTCGTCTGATAAAAGCGTTCATTTATTCTATACATTCTTGCTTTATTATTAATAAAGGCTATCTTTTCAAAGGGCCACCTTATTACATCAGGATATTTAAGCCCTACACCTAATTCCAATATACATAGCTTTCTATTTAATGTCCTGCCCAGCCATTCATTATAGGCAGTCCATTTATCATCATTTTCATCATTGGGAGTACATAGCCTTGAAGCATCAAATCCTGTCTCCTCAATCACTCCATCATTACACAGGGAAATAATATAGTAATCCTTATTTTCCACAAGCTTACACAAGGCCCCATATCCTTTAGTCGCTGCATCTTTCTTATCCTGCCACTCTTCTCCGATACCAATTAAAATGCGCTCTGCACCCTCAATGTCATTAAGCACCCTGTCTTCCACCATTCCAGCCTCCAATTTCCTACAACAAGACAACAGCCGAGAAATAATCTCGGCTGGTTAAATATCAATTAATCATTAAGGAGCAAGCCGTCAATAAGATGTACCAAATCTCCAATCTCAGGCTTTGACAACTGGGCATCAGCTCCCAATGCCTCTCCCTTTTTTCTCATCTCATCATTAACAAGACTTGAGAAAATAACTACCGGAATATCCTTTAATTCCTCATCCGATTTAATAAGCTTAGTCAGTCTATGTCCGTCCATAATGGGCATCTCAATATCTGTTATGACACATTTTACCTCTTTTGACAGAGTACCTTTTTTCTTTAAATCCTCTAATATTTCAAAGGCCTCTTCGCCATTAGATGTATGAATAAGCTGATAATATCCGGCCTTTTTCAAAGACTCCACAATCATTTTATTAAGTAAGATTGAGTCCTCCACTATAAGTATGGGCATTTCTCCGCGCTTTGAATTTTTCTCAATATGGTCAATCTCTTCAATTCTAAGTCCTGTTTCAGGATTAATATCACTTAAAATCTTTTCAAAATCAAGAATAATTACCAGTTTTTCATTAATCTTAATTATGCCTGTGGAAATGCTTTCATCAGCAGTAGCCACAGTCACATTGGGCTTAATTATTTCCGACCATGAAACTCTATGTATACCTACAACAGAGTCTACATGAAAAGCTATATCCAGATTATTGAAATTTGTAACAATAAAAAGTCCGCCGGGCTCAGATGCTCCCCTCTGCAAACAATTGCGTAAATCAATAGCTGTAATCATTATATCTCTGGGCATAAACAAGCCCTCAATACTTGGATGAGCATTAGGAACCGGCGTAACCGGCTGATAAGGTATAATTTCCTTAATCTTTGCCACATTTATTCCATAGGAATAACCGCTTACGGTAAACTCCAATACTTCTAACTCGTTTGTTCCACTCTCCATCAATATCTTGCTATCCATAAAATACCTCACTGTATATTTATATTTACACATCCCCTATGTGTATAATTGTCTCTCCACTATGATACCATAGGACTGCTAAAATGTATATTTACATTTTAATACGAAGTCCCTTGGGATAATGGTTTTTTAATCTTCCGCCTGACGCCTTTCCCCAGCCTAAAGGATATCCATAAAATGTTACAAGACACCAGCCCGAAATTTGACTGTCGCAGCTAATGACCTCGCCACATAAATATTTTACAGGCTCATCCGTCTCGTATGCCACCGCACATTCTTCCGGCTTTAATGCCATTGCAAGGGCATGAGCAGGTTCAAATCTGTTTTTCTTTATCTCTCCCAGCTGCAAGCCTGCTCTCTCTACCTTAATTCCTTTTATATCAGGGGCATCCTCCGGCATTATATACAGATTATCCCCAAATAAATGAAAACTGCCTTTTAAATCAATTTTTAGGTTTTTACCGGAAAATTCCATATATAGCTTAATTGCAGACTCAAGTTCCCTGCCCGCTATTATTTTCCCTGATTTATTAGCTTTATTTAAGCCCTTTTGTACAGCTTCTCTATCGGATTTTTCATTTACAGCTATACTTCCCTTTCTGAGTACAGCCACAAAATGGCCCTCTCCATGTAGCTTATGAGGCCATAGCCTGTAGGTATATCGTAAATCCCCGGCATTGGCTTCATTAATTTCTCTGGCTTTTTCACTTTCAGAAATTACGCATTCCAGCCCCCACGCCTCTTCTCCTTTACTCATCCAGCCATCTGACTTTTCCGAGCCCTCTACTGGAATTAGCTCAGTTTTTTCTATTTTGTATAAGGGATGGCTCTTTAAAAAGTTTAAAATTGCTCCCTCGTCCTCAATAGGTGCAAATGTACAGGTGGAATATACAAGCTTTCCACCATATGCAAGCATACTGTCAGCCGCATCCAAAATTTCCTGACCTCTGACACCACACATTTCTACATTTTCCGGAGACCATTCATTTATTGCAGTTTCATCCTTTCGAAACATCCCCTCGCCGGAGCAAGGTACATCCACAACCACCATATCAAAATAAGAGGGTAGCTTTTTTGCCAGATTAACAGGATTTTCATTTATAACAATGCAATTCTTAATTCCCATTCTCTCCACATTTTGAGACAGAATTTTGCATCTGTTTGGCACAATTTCATTGGCTACAAGTACGCCACTATCTTTCATAAGGCCTGCCAAATGCCCGGTTTTGCCTCCTGGCGCCCCACACAAATCAAGAACTTTCATTTTCTCCTGTGGTGCCGCAAGCTCCCCTACAAGCATGGCACTGGGCTCTTGAATATAATAAGCACCTGCGTGATGAAAAGCCTCTCTGCCGGGCTTCTTTTCCGGATTATAATAAAACCCCGTTTTACACCAGGGTACCTGACGAAGTTCAAAGGCTTCCTTTAAAAAATCCAAAGTAGCCTTTCCCTCCTCTCCAGCCTTGGTTTTAAGGGCATTTATCCTAAGCCCCTGAAAATTTGCTTCCTCATATGCTTTCAAAAAGTCCTCATACTCTTCTCCCAGCATATTCTTCATTCTGTTTTTAAACTCTATTGGTAAATTGATTTCCATTTTCCAAGCTTCCTTATAAATCAATTTCCAGTCCAACGGGACAGTGGTCAGAGCCTAAAATGTCTGTATGAATTTCAGCTCCTAAAAGCTTATCATCCAAACTCTTAGATGTAAGGAAATAGTCAATTCTCCAGCCTGCATTCTTCTCTCTTGCTTTAAACATATACGACCACCAAGAGTAAATATCTGTTTTATCCGGATAAAAATATCTAAAGGTATCGGTAAAGCCGGACTCCAAAAGAAGAGTCATCTTGTCACGCTCCTCATCTGTAAAGCCTGCATTTCTGCGATTAGTCTTAGGATTTTTAAGGTCAATTTCCTTGTGTGCCACATTCATATCTCCCGTTACTATAACAGGCTTTTTTTCATCCAGGGAATGTAAATAGGCTCTGAAGTCATCCTCCCATACCATACGATAATCAAGTCTCTCAAGCTCACGCTTTGAATTAGGTGTGTAAACCGTCACAAAAAAGAAATTGTCAAATTCCAGAGTGATGACTCTTCCCTCATTATCATGCTCCTCTATTCCTATACCATATGTCACATTTATAGGTTCCTTTTTTGAGAATACGGCTGTGCCGGAATATCCCTTTTTCTGTGCATAATTCCAATAGGCATAATAGCCCTCTTTATCCCACTCAAGCTGTCCCTCTGAAATCTTTGTTTCCTGCAAGCAAAATATATCCGCATCTATTTTATCAAAGAAATCCATAAATCCCTTGCCCATACAGGCTCTTATTCCGTTTACATTCCATGATATTAATTTCATTATAATCTCCATTCATACTACTGCCTCTATATCATTAATAATATATAATAGCTTGCCTTTGTAGTGCAACTACATTACTATTATGAAATTATTACTCTATTCATTTTTTAGATTATATACGTTGTAAGACTAAATTCCACCTTATGCGGTACTTACTTTTTCATTCAATTTTTTTAGATTTTTCAAAAATAATACTTGACGGTTAGTTTGCAACGTGATAGTATAATTTTTGCAGTCGCAAGACGGCGGTAAGCGGAAATGCTGGAATTGGCAGACAGGCATGACTAAGGATCATGTGTTCCCAGAACGTGAGGGTTCAAGTCCCTTTTTCCGCACTGAATATTGAAAGCTCAAACCTGATGGTTTGAGCTTTTTTGCTATATCAGAAGCTGCTTCCACTTAATATAAAATACCTCTTTCTCTGTATTATCGAAAAAGAGGTACTTGTATTTACTGCTTTTGTGCCACTATATTTCAAAAAAATTCTTCAATATTTCTATGCCCTTTGGTGTCAATATTGACTCCGGATGAAACTGAACTCCGTAAATCTTATGCTCTCTATGTTCCACAGCCATGATTTCATCATCTTCAGTCCTTGCTATAACTTTCAGACAAGCAGGTAATTGTTCTGCTACCGCCGCCAGAGAATGATAGCGTGCCACCTGTATACTTTCCGGCATAGCTTTAAATAGTTTAGAGCCTGCATCCAAAGTAGCTGTGGATGATTTTCCATGCATTAGCTTTCCGGCATAGCTTACCACACCGCCAAATGCCTCACAAATTGCCTGATGTCCCAGACAGACACCTAAAATCGGTAACTTACCCGCAAAATGAAGTATTACCTCTTCACACACTCCTGCATCCTTAGGACGACCCGGTCCCGGAGATATAATAATTCTTTCAGGAGCCAGAGCCTCTATCTCATTTATGGTCAGTTCATCATTTCTAATAACCTTTATATCAGGATTAATAGTTCCTGCAAGCTGGTATAGATTATAAGAAAAGCTGTCATAGTTATCTATAAGCAATATCATATTATTTTGCCTCCATATCCTGTGCCAGCCCGATTGCCGAAACCACCGCCTGTGCCTTGTTTATACATTCTTCAAACTCCTTTTCAGGCACAGAGTCTGCCACTATTCCTGCTCCCGAACGAATAAATACCTTACCGTTTTTCTTAAAGGCTATTCTAATAGCAATACAGGTGTCCAGATTTCCGGTAAAATCCAGATATCCTATAGCCCCACCATATATTCCCCGCTTATTATTTTCCAGCTCATTTATAATCTCACAGGCTCTTATTTTAGGAGCCCCCGATAACGTACCTGCCGGCAAAATAGCATCTATGGCATCCACTCCTTGCTTATCCTCACGAATAGTTCCTCTTACTGTAGAGCCTATATGCATTACATGTGAATAGCGCTCAACGGACATATATTTTTCCACTTCTACCGAACCGAACCTGCTTATTTTTCCAATATCATTTCTTCCCAAATCCACCAGCATATTGTGCTCAGCCACTTCCTTTTCATCAGCCAGAAGCTCTTTTTCAAGCAACAAATCCTCTTCCATATCCTTTCCCCTTTTTCTGGTACCTGCCAGAGGAAATGTATGGACTACTCCCTTTTCTAATTTAACCAATGTTTCCGGAGATGCTCCTGCTACCTCCACATCATCCCCTGAAAAATAAAACATATACGGAGATGGATTAATTGTCCTAAGCACCCGGTAGGTATCAAGCAGACTTCCCTCAAAGTCAGCCTCTAATCTGTTAGACAACACTACCTGAAAAATATCTCCCTCATATATATATTGCTTAGCTCTCTCCACCATATGGCAAAATTCCTGCTTTTCAAAAAGTCTGCGATAGTCGGATTTGATTTTTCCCTTTTCTATATGGGCTTCCTTCCCATTTTTAATAATATCAATAATCTTATTAATATCAGCCTCGGCTCTTTTATAGCTATCCTCAATATTTTCCATGGAAATATTTGCAACTATTATCAGTTTTTGCTTCAAATTATCAAAAGCTATAACCTTATCAAAGAGCATTAAATCCAAGTCCTTAAAATGCTCCTCATCCTTAGCATCAAGTTTAAGAGCCGGCTCACTGTATTTTATATAGTCATAAGAAAAGTAGCCTACAAGTCCTCCCGTAAAGGTTGGAAAATCCTGCAATGACGGACTTTTATACTCTTCTAAAAGTTTTTTCAAATATTCTGCCGGATGTGTGGTGTTCTCACTATGAATAAGCTCTCCCTTATCATTTTTTACACTAAGCTTTCCATCCACACAGGTAATACTGTGGCTGGGCTCAAAACCAAGAAAAGTATATCTTCCCCAGTTTTCCTGATTTTCCACACTTTCCAGCATATATACATGGTTGCTTATGCCTTTCAAAATCTTAAGTACCTGTATAGGTGTTTTTATGTCTGAATATATTTCTTTTTTTACAGGTAATCTCTTATATTCGCCTGCATATTTATATGCTGTTTCCAAAGATGGTGTAAGCATTATAGCTCCATTTCTCCGATATTGCCCCTGATTATAGCAAGCATTACAATCTATGCCTGTCAGATTTAAAATTCTTATACCCACATAGGCATTTATCGGTTAATCCATTAAAATTATTTCATTATACAGTTCCGTCAGGTCACTTCTCCCCTCTTGGGTATACTCGATTGCTGACTTAGGATGACGGTTTAACATTCCCGTAAAAAGGTATTGGGTGTCATATCCCCATGTCACTCCCTCCGCTTTTAAGGGATTAATATAATTTTCAATAAACTGTATTACTGGGTAAATATTATATTTGGGATTATGTAAAAATCCAATAAGAGACTCGATATAGCAGTTTCCGGCCCCTCTTCCCATTCCCGAATATGTAGCATCCAAATAATCCACTCCACAGCCACAGGCTTCAATAGTATTGGCAAAAGCAAGCTGTTGGTTATTATGAGCATGTATACCCACCTTTTTACCGTATTTAGCAGCCGCCTCCAGATACATATCGCATATTCTTGTCATCTGTTCCGGGTAAATAGAGCCATAGCTATCAACGATATAGAAACATTCCACCGGAGTGTGACCAAACATATCCAGAGCTGTCTGCACATCCTTTTCCTGCGCCTGAGAAATTGCCATTATATTAACAGTGGTTTCATATCCCTTGTTTGCTGCATCCTCAATCATATCCACCGCCTGAGGAATTGTATTTATATATGAAGCTACTCTTATTAAATCCACAGGACTTTCACTTTTTTCCTTAATATCCTTTTTATAATCGCAACGTCCCACATCTGCCATTACCGCAATTTTAAGTCCGGTTTCATTGTCTCCCACGACTTCACGTATAGCCTCATCATCACTGAATTTCCATTTTCCGAATTTGTTTACATCAAAAAGCTCCTTAGAAGCTTTATAGCCAAATTCCATATAGTCAATTCCTGCTTTTATATTAGCCAGATAAAGTCTTTTAACAAATTCATCTGTAAAATTGAAATTATTTACCAAGCCTCCATCTCTTAAGGTGGCATCCACCACCTTAATGCTCTGACGACATCCCATTAAATGCTTTAATTCTTTCATAATAAACCTCCATTCTGAAGCATTTCACTTTTAAAGTTTAAAGCGACAAAGTGTGCTTAAAAGTGATTTTACACCTCTTTTGAGGAAATTTCAATAAACTTATTCATAGCCTCCAATGCTTTGCCATTATCAATCAGCTCTCCTGCCATTTTTATACCCTCTTCAAGGCTTTCCGCCTTATCACTTATATATATGGCAGCACCTGCATTCATAAGCACTGTATCTCTTCTGCATCCTCTGTCAATTCCCTTTAAAATATCAAGGGTAATCTTTGCATTTGCCTCAGGGGTACCGCCCTCCAGTTCTTCCTTTTTACAACGATTAAATCCAAAATCCTCCGGCTCTATTGTATAGGTTTTATACCAGCCATCCTTAAATTCACATACCTTATTACTTCCCGCAGTAGAAAGCTCATCCAGCTTTTCCATTCCATAGACTACCATTCCTCTGGACACCCCCATGCTGCAAAGTACCTTTGCCAGTGGCTCTACCAGATATTCATCATATACTCCCAAAAGCTGTCTCTTAGGGCAGGCAGGATTTGTTAAAGGCCCTAAAATATTAAATACCGTTCTAAATCCCAGCTCACGTCTAATCTCTCCCACATATTTCATAGCCGCGTGATAATCTCTTGCAAAGAAAAAACAAAAATTAGAATATTCCAATGCCTTTACTGCCGCCTTAGGGCTCAGTGAAGTATTAGCTCCCAGTGCTTCCAGACAATCTGCTGTACCCGATTTGGAAGATGCCGCCCTATTACCATGCTTTGCCACAGGTATACCTGCTGCCGCAGCCACAAAGGATGCAGTTGTGGAAATATTAAAGCTTCCCGCTCTGTCTCCTCCTGTACCTACTATATCTAAGGTATCCAAATTTCCCGTATCCACTTTTAGGGCATGCTCTCTCATAGCTGTAGCACATCCCCTTATTTCCTCAGTGGTTTCAGCCTTTGCGCTCTTTGTTGAAAGAGCAGCTAAAAATGCCGAATTCTGAGTGGGCGTTGTGGCTCCATCCATTATTTCATTCATTACCCCATATGCTTCATCAAAGGTTAAGTCCTCTTTCATTACTATTTTCTGTATAGCTTCTTTTATCATATATTTGTACCTGCCTTTCATTTAACTCTGTTTTAAATTTCTTTGTATATTCCGTAGCTGTCTTGACTTTAAAATTATTTTCTCTCATAAGCTGTATAAAGTGAGAGCCTACAATTGCACCGTCTATAACCTCTTTCATAGGCCGCACATCCTCTGCTGTCCTAATACCAAAGCCCATCATTACCGGTACAGGCGACTTTTCCTTTACACTGCTTAAATAATTTATGATTTCCTTATGAAATTCTCCTGACTGTCCGGTTACCCCCATAGAAGATACACAATATACAAAGCCCTTGGCTTTACCCAGTATTTTGTCCATTCTTTTGCCGGTAACAGGGGATATAAGCTGAATTAATATGGTTCTCTCATCCCTATCCAATATTTCCTGTAGTTCCTCCTGTTCCTCGTAGGGTAAATCCGGAATAATCAGTCCATCCACCCCTGCCTTATGACATCTTTCCACAAAAGTCTCCAAACCCACATTCACAATAGTGTTGTAATAAAGCATAAATACTATTGGCTGTGTAATACCTTCATTTCTTATTTCTTCCATAAGCTTAAAGGTCTTATTTAAGGTCGCTCCGTTTAATATGGCTTCATAGGACGCCTGCTGGATAATGCTGCCGTCTGCAATAGGGTCTGAAAAGGGAATGCCAAGCTCAATTACATCTGTATTTCCCACCTGAGCCTTTATTATATCCTTTGTGCTCTCTATATTGGGAAGCCCTGCTGTCATATATGTAATAAATGCCTTTTCATTATTAGCCCTTAGCTCTGCCATTCTTGCTTCAATTCTGTTTTTCATCTTCGGCACCTCTCTAATTTAAATATCCCTTTCCTGCAAGATAGTCTGCAATAGTATTTACATCCTTATCCCCTCTTCCCGATAAGCACACAATCATTGACTGCTCCATATTCATTTCCTTTGCCTTTTTTAATGCAAAGCTGATTGCGTGCGCACTTTCTATTGCAGGTATAATTCCCTCAAGCTTTGTAAGCTCCATTAGCGCATCCATGGCTTCCTTATCCGTTGCAGGTACATAGCTTACTCTTCCTATATCTTTAAGGTATGCATGCTCCGGTCCTACCCCCGGATAATCCAGTCCTGCGGAAATAGAATGAGCCAGCTTAATATTTCCATCATCATCCTGTAATAAATACGAACGTGTACCGTGTAGTACTCCCGGACGCCCCTTTGCCATAGACGCCGCATGCTCATTAGTATCTATTCCCTTGCCCGCTGCTTCTACTCCATAAAGCTGCACAGCCTTTTCCTCAATAAATTCCGCAAACATTCCTATAGCATTAGAGCCTCCACCCACACATGCCATTACTACATCAGGAAGTCTGCCCTCCTTTTCATAATGCTGCGCCTTGGCTTCTTTACCGATTATTGACTGAAATTCCTTAACCATTTTGGGATATGGATATGGACCTATGGCAGAACCGATTATATAAAATGTATCCTCCGCCCTTTTTGCCCAGGTTCTTATAGCCTCATTTGTGGCATCCTTTAAGGTATTACTTCCTGATTCCACAGCTACTACCTTGGCCCCTAACATTTCCATTCTCATTACATTAAGTGCCTGACGCTTAACATCTTCACTGCCCATATAAACCGTACATTCCATCCCGAAAAGAGCCGCCCCCGTAGCTGTTGCCACACCGTGCTGACCCGCTCCTGTTTCAGCAATAACCTTGGTTTTACCCATACGCTTTGCCAAAAGTATCTGCCCCATTACATTATTGATTTTATGAGCACCTGTATGGTTTAAATCCTCTCTTTTTAAATAAATCTTTGTACCATACTTTTCGCTCAATCGCTCTGCATAATATAAAGGAGTTTCTCTTCCCACATATTCCTTTAAATAATATTTATAGGTATTTATAAATTCCTCATCCTTTATAGCTGCCTCAAAAGCCTCATCCACTTCATCCAAAACATTCATCAGTGACTCTGACACAAATTGACCGCCATATTCTCCATAGTATGCTCTCTTATTCATATATTTCTCCATTCTCGTTTATTCTGTGCTTTCTTACCAGACAATATCCTTAATTTTATAGCTCTAAGCTTATTGAGTTTCGTGCCATAGCTACAAATTCCAGTATCTTCTTTCTGTCCTTTCCTGCATCTCCCTCTACTCCGGAGCTTACATCCACTATGTTTGGCTTAAAAATTCCTATTCCCCTGCCTACATTTAAAGAATTTAGCCCTCCTGCAAGTATCAGTTTCTTATTCTTCAAAGCCTCTGAAAATATATTATCTACAGCTCCTGCTTTTTCATCCCATTCAAAGGTTTTTCCGCTTCCAAATACAGGAGCATCAAATAAAATACCCTCAAGTTTATTTTCTTTTTCTCTAAAGCTTTCTGTTAGTTCTTTAATTGTTTCCCTATCATCTTGATTATCCTCAAGATTGATTGCCCGCCAAATAGGAATTTGGGCACTGTTTATAATATCCTCACTAAGCTTTCCGTGTACCTGCAAAATATCAATTGGAAGCTCTGACAGCCTCTCCAGCATTTCTACATCAGGGCTTACCACAACTGCCACCCTTTTCACATCCTTTGACAGTGTATTCATAATTTTCCTGGCTTTATTAAATTCTACAAATCGTTTGCTTTTTTCGTAGAATACAAAGCCTGCATAATCAGCCTCAGCTTCATTTAGATATTCCGCTTCCCTTTCCTTTGTCAGTCCACAAATTTTAATTTCCATACCAATTCGCCTCCTACAGCGACTTCCATCTCTGTGCCAACGCCTTGGGGTTTTCTGCCTCCATAAAGGCTCTTCCTATTAAAAATCCATCCACACCTGCACTCTTTAGCAGCTTTACATCCTCGTCATTCATAATGCCGCTTTCACTTATAAATACTCTGTCCTTTGGCACATACTCCCGAAGTCTACAGGTTGTATCAAGGGTTATGGAAAAATCCTTTAGATTTCTATTATTCACTCCAATAATTCTTGCTCCTGTTTTAAGCGCTCTCTCAATCTCCCATTCATCATGGGTTTCCACCAGCACATCCAGTTCCAATTCCCTTGACAGATTGTAAAATTCTTTCATCTGATTATCATTTAAAATTGCTGCTATCAAAAGCACTGCATCAGCACCTATTGCCTTTGCTTCATAAAACTGATATCTGTCCACCATAAAATCCTTTCTTAAAATTGGAAGCTTGGATTTTTCCCGTATCTGTTTTAAATAGTCCACACTTCCTAAAAAATAGCTTTCCTCTGTAAGACAGGATATTCCGTCTGCCGAAGCATTATAATCCTCTATTCTATCCAGTAAATCTATTTTTTCTTTTATTTTGCCAAGGCTGGGGGATGCCTTTTTAAATTCCCCTATTATTGAAATCCCCGGCTTTCGTAGATTATCATACATAGAAGCTTCGCTTAGCTTCTCTGTTTGTAACATTTCCTCCGCCATCTTCTCCATTTCCTTTTCGGAAATTGCTACTTTATTTATCAAAAGTCGCTGTTTCTTTTTATATACAATCTCATCTAAAATCATATTCTTCTCCTCTGAAACAAAAAAAATCCCATCCCGACATTACAAACGTAATGTCGGGACAGGATAATATACTTTCCTGCGGTGCCACCCGGCTTAATGTGATAATCACATTCTCTCAGCGCATACTAACATATGCCGATTTTTCTTATACAGAGAATCGCCTCTGTCTCCCATACTCTGAATATGTAATACTCATTTCTGTTTGCCCTCGGAAGTCCATTCAACTTAATATCTACTGTCGCAATCTCACCACCTGCAACTCTCTCATAGTAAAGGGAAAAAGCCTACTCCTCTTCCTCATCGGTTTAACTCATTAAAGCACATCAAAAAAAATGTGTCAATGATTTTTATTATTTTATTTCTATATCTTCCTTGCCATAAAGCATAGGACGTGCCATCTTATACACAAACCAGTCAATAAGAGGTCCCATAAAAAAGGCTGTAATTATAGTTCCCACTCCCACAATTGTAGGGATTTGACTTACACTTCCGCCAGCCCACAAAAACAGAGACGCTCCTGCCACAACACAGACCAAATCTGTGATTATTCTCATATATTTGAATTTGCCCAATTTCCACTTATCAGCCATAGTAATAGCTATTGAGTCATATGTGGATACTCCCAAGTCAGCAGTCATATATAGGGATGAGCCAAAACATATGATTACTATTCCCACAATAAGACATACTGCCCTTACAAAGATATTAGGTTCCACAATTATTTTTTGCAGACTTTCATATGTAAACTGAGTGATATATCCTAAAAGAAAGAGATTTATAAATGTGGCTATCCCAATATTTTTTCTGTTAAATAAAAGACTGAACAACAATAACACAACATTTACAATTACATAAAGGGTACCAAAGGCAATGGGTATCTTACTGTCAAGCCCACTCATTAGTGATTGAAATGGGTCAACTCCCAGGGCTGCAATCTTAAAAATTCCCACACTTATGGCACATATAATGACTCCGAACAGAGACATTGCCACTCTCTTTTTTAACATCTCTTCTCCTGCTTCATTAAATACTCAAATAATTTTTCATAAGGCATTGGCTTGCTGTAGTAATATCCCTGCAATTCATCACAATGATATTCCTTAAGCTTCCGGCACTGTTCTTCCTCTTCCACGCCCTCAGCAACCACTTTCATCTTCTTAAAATGAGCCAGCTCTATAGTATGGCGCACGATTTCATTTCCACCAGCATCCCCCAACTGCTCTATCAATGATTTATCCAGCTTTACCACATCAAAGGGCAGTATATTAAGACTTACAAGTGAGGATTCTCCAGCCCCAAAATCATCCATATGAAGAGTAAAGCCCGCATCCTTTAGCTCCTGCATACGTGTCCGTATATCAAGACTATGGATTGCTGCACTTTCAGTCAGCTCAATAGGTACATATTCCTTTGGTATATTACACTCTTCTATTATCTTTTTATATTTCTCTACAGTATCATCTGCCCTCAGTGAGCCCCTTGAAAGATTAACAGAAACAGGCATTACATTAAGACCTTTATCATAATCTCTTTTTATGTAATTACAAACCTTTCTGAATATATATTCATCCAGTTGTACAATAAGCCCATCCTCTTCAAATACCGGTATAAACTCTACCGGAGATACAAATGTTCCATCACTCATAATCCATCTGACCAGAGCTTCCACACCTATTACTTTTTCAGTCACTGCATCGTGCTTTGGCTGATACCATATAACAAACTCATCCGCCTTTATTCCCTGCTCAAACTGTGACTCAAAAATTTGTGCCTTTATATGAGCTTTGCTCACGGGACCATCATATGTGGCATATGGATATATGTAATTATTCTTAATACTTTTTAGAGCCATAAGCGCTCTGTCACACATTTGTGAAACAGATATGGATTTATCCACATTTGAATAAACTCCCACTTTAAGCAGAATATTAGGTATTGGAGCACCCTCTCTGACCCCATCAATAAGCCCTAAAAGCCAATCCCTATTTCTGTTTTTTGCCGCAAAATCAAAGCCTACAAATCTATCTCCACCGTATCTGCCGATAACTCCCTGCTTTGTAGTATTCTTTGTGAAATACAACGCCACATGCTTAAGCACCTCGTCTCCTACAGCTTCGCCATAAAGACTGTTTACAAGCTTAAAATTGGCTATATCGGCTACAGTAATGTCAAACTCCCTATCAGGATTTTCCTTTATCATCTTTGCCGCATAAAAATAAAAGGCCTGTCTTGTATAAATATATGTCAAGTCGTCCATCTCAATGGTATTAAGCAAGGTCTCTCTGTTTATATCACTGTTTTCAGGAGTAAAGGCAAATACCACATCGGTTATATCTTCTCCATCCCCTATTCTTACACATTTTACATAGGAATGTTGTCTGTCTTCGTCCGTATCTGACCTACGATAGTGATATATAAATCTGTCTTTATCATAAAGCTCCGCACAAACATCGTCTAAATTCATATAGGCACGCATAGGTGCTCTATCTTCCTCGATAACCGTTTCATTTATATAAGCTTCAATGACTTCATCATAAAGCCGGTCCAATACTACACCATTTAATTCAGAAACACATTTGCCATCTTTACGGTAAAGTGTTACTTTTCTGGTATCTACATTTGCTGCATATATATCCTGTATCCCATCACTTAGAGCATAGACAATATCTGTTATGGTTAAACTTTTCATTAACGCCACTTTCCTAAAACATAGTATATTCATATGACTCATAAAAGGGGAAACCTTTTTGCTCACACCCGTTTATTATATATCTTATGTAATCTTAAGGCAAGTTTTTGCAAAATGGCCAGGCGGGAATTTTCATCAAAAACTATACAATCAGCCTAATCTGTCCGGGCTATTACATAGCCTCTGCCAGCTTTGTAGCAAGAGCATTAATATTATTCATAATCTCTACTAATTCCTGCATACCTGCTGATGCTGCTTCCGCAGTCTCAATACCATTATTTGCACTTGCTGCAACTTCTTCTGATGTAGCTGAAAGATGAGCAATATTATCAGAAATAATACCAGTACTCTTAATTATATCCTGAACTCCTGCTTCTGTTTCGTTCATCTCTTCAGTAAGACTTATTACATCTGAGTTAATCTCATCAAACTTATTTCTACTGTTTTCAATAAGCTCGTTCTGAACCTCTAATGATGCAATGGTTTCTTCCACGCTCTTATTAGCTGTTCTTGCATCCTCATTAAGCTCATTAATAATATCTGCAATCTTATTTGTAGCAGACTGGGTCTGCTCTGAAAGACCTCTAATCTCATCAGCAACCACAGCGAAGCCCTTACCTGCCTCTCCCGCTCTTGCCGCTTCAATTGAAGCATTTAATGCAAGCAGGTTGGTCTGTGAGGAAATACCGGAGATAACACTTATTATTTCCTTTACGGCATCCACACGCTTTGTAAGCTGCTCTGTGCTGGCAACTGTAGCAGAGCTGGCTTCCTTAACATTTACTGACTGAACACTTAAATTGTCAATAATCTCTTTACCCTCATTGACTCTCTTTAATGTTTCTCCGGATCTTGAAAGCATTTCTTTCATCTGTGTCTTAGCAGTATCTGTATTCTCATTTATACCATTACACATAACAGCCTGCTCCTGTATTGCCTGAGCAGTAGTCTCTGTACTGTTTGCAATATCAGTCATAACAGATTGATTTGTAATAATAGCATCCTCTAACTTCTTTACAGAAGCTGATGACTCTTCAAAATATTTAGAAATATTTGTTGCAATCTCCACAACATTCTTTGCTGTTTCCTTTGTAGCCTCTGCCGCCTCTTCAATAACCTGTATGTTTTCGGTATTAAATGAGGTCAATACTATTACTACCACTCTTGCAATAAGTCCTGATACCACCACTATCACAAAGGCTATTCCTGCATGGTAATTTGTTATAAGTCCCTTATTGTAGAGTCTGAAGCACAAAACCAAAAGTCCCAGTGTTGACACCATTAAGCCACCCACGGTAAGCTTCTTTCTTAAGTATATAACCGAGCTTAAGAGCATGGGAATAACCATTGAAAACACAAGTATTTCCGTTGTTATAAAGCAGGTTACAAGATATACCGTCGCAAGGCTGAGCATGGAAACAAGACCACCCAAATAACGGTCTGTCCATTTAAATCTTGCATAGGTTGACAAAATTATGGCTACTCCACAAGCAAACAATAGTATATGAGTACCTGCACTGGAGCCGTTTGTCTTGAAAATAATAATACTGTTGGCTGTAAGAGCCAGCAAAAGCACCATCAAAATCGGATATATTGATTTCGTGGCACGGGTATATTGTTTTTCGTTCATTCTTCTTTTCCTTTCAATGCAATAACTATCCGACCTATTCTATCAAATCTTGGTGGTAATTGATAGGGAGTTTCTAAAAGTTACTCAATTTTGCTGCTTTTACCACTTTTTTTGCACTTTTTAATATTAAATAGGCAATTATTCCTTTTCTCGCCCCAGTACATCGTTTTTAAATTAACTACATAATAGTTACTTGTCTATTTTCCGGATATCACCAGGCAAAAATCCTCCACATATCCCTTATAACACACCATGATTCATAAAATATCTTCAACAATACCCCCGTATCTGTTTAATATCTCTAATAGTAGCCATTCATGACAGGCTTTCTATAGCCTCACTGATTGTGCCCACACCTATTATTCTTATTCCTTTAATTTCCCCGGCACTCTCCGCATTACCCTTTGGCAGAATTACTGTATCAAAGCCTAATTTCCTTGCCTCTGCCACTCTGCCCGTGGCCGCATTTACGGCTCTTACCTCTCCGCTTAGTCCTATTTCCCCAAACACAACTGTTTTATCACTTAAGGGCTTATTTCTAAAGCTGGATACTACCGCCAGCGCCACTGCCAGATCTAAGGCCGGCTCTGTAATTTTCATTCCACCTGCCACATTTACATAGGCATCAAAATCCCCTATTTGAATTTCCATTCGCTTCTCTAATACTGCCATTAAAAGATTTAATCTATTGGTATCGCTTCCTGCACTCTGGCGTCTGGGAAATCCAAAATTTGTTCTGCTAACCAATGCCTGCACCTCCAGAAGTATAGGCCTTGTACCCTCCATGGCACAGGACACTACAGAACCGCTGGCTGAAACCGGTCTGCCGTTTAGCATATATTCCGAGGGATTTTTAACCTCTATCAGTCCCTCGTTTTTCATTTCAAAGACACCTATTTCATTAGTAGAGCCAAAACGGTTTTTCACACCCCGTAAAATTCTGTAGGAAGCATGTCTGTCTCCCTCAAAGTAAAGCACAGTATCCACCATATGCTCCAGCACTCTGGGGCCTGCCACCGTTCCCTCTTTTGTCACATGACCCACTATAAAAATAGAAATTCCATTTTCCTTTGCCAGACGCATCAATATATTTGTAGCTTCCCTGACCTGGGACACGCTTCCCGGTGTTGCATCCATATATTGACTGAACATTGTCTGTATGGAGTCTATTATTACTACCTCAGGCTTATGTTTTTTTACCGTATCGCAAATGGTTTCAAGACAGGTTTCACACATTAGCTTAACCTTGTCAGTCATATCCCCTATTCTCATTGCCCTAAGCTTTATCTGGCGCAGGCTTTCTTCCCCTGAAATATAAAGAACTTCTCTCTCATCATCTCCCAGTCTTTTACACACCTGCAAAAGAAGAGTTGATTTACCTATTCCAGGGTCTCCGCCTACCAATACCAGCGAGCCCTTTACTATACCGCTGCCAAGCACCCTGTCCAATTCTTCAATATTTGTTTTTATTCTATCCTCTTCATCCAGAGATATCTCATTTAAAATAACCGGCTTCCCTGCTGACTGACCCACTATTGAGGTGGCAGAGGCAGCTATGGCAGATACTGCTCTGGTATCCACTTTTTCCTCCACCGCAGTACCGGCCGCCCTGCACACAGGACACTGTCCAAACCATTTTGCAGCATCATAGCCACATTCATTACAAAAAAATACTGTCTTAATCTTCGCCTTTGCCATACTTCTCCTATTTAACAAAGAGAGGGCCAATCTGCCCTCTCTCAAAATTTTATGCTCTCTTTACCCAAACTTCCAATGGTTTTTCTCCAAGCTCCACATTAAAGCTTAGCTTTCCACTCATATTGGTATCCATAACACCAAGACTTACACCTGCCGCTGATACCTCATATTGAGTTCCCTCTAAAAGTCCTAAGGTAATCTGTGCATCAGTATTACCCTCTACAGAAAATTTTACCCCTTTTTCATCTTCACTAAAGTTATATACACTAGTCCCGGGTACTGACTCGTAAGTAAACATTCCATTTCTTTCCAGCTTCGTCATAGGCTTATGGGTCTTTACTTTCATCAAATCCCCATTGTATCTGAAATCCTCCAGCTTTGCCTTTTCCGAAAGTGTGTGATTGCCAAAGCTTAAGCTTCCATCTTCCTCAGTACGAAGTAACTGCTCGACTGCCATTATAATATCCTCCATATTGAACTTTGCCAAAATCGGCTCTCTACAAATAAAGTATACTTTATGAACAGATGATTTTCCATAAAAATCTTAATCTTTTTACTACATTCTGTACAAATATTACAGACTGACTCCTTATTTTGTATTTGCTGTAGTGAAAATGACTTTTCCGTCCCTTACCCCGGCAGTAACTCTATCCCCCGGTTTAATATTTTTAAGCAGAATTTCCTCTGCCAGCAAATCCTCCACCTGAGTCTGTATTGCTCTTTTTAAAGGTCTTGCACCCATTTTAGGATTGCTGAATTTTTCTATCAAATGTGCTTTTAATGCAGGAGAGAATTTTAGCTTAATATTCATCTGCTCTTCACAGCGTTTACTTAATGAGGTTGATAGAATACTGATAATTCCCGTCATATCTTCTTTAGTCAAAGAATGGAATACTATGGTTTCATCAATTCTGTTCAAAAATTCCGGTTTGAACATTCTCTTAACCTCTTCCATTACGCTGTTTTTCATTTTTTCATGATTTTTCTCTTCACTATTGCCGGTGCCAAAGCCCAAATTCTTAGGCTCCACAATCTTCATAGCACCTGCATTGGAGGTCATGATTATAATTGTATTCTTAAAATTTATTTTTCTTCCCTTGGCATCTGTAATATGACCGTCATCCAATACCTGTAATAAAATATTGAACACATCCGGATGTGCCTTTTCTATTTCATCAAAGAGTACTACGCTGTATGGATGTCTTCTTACCTTTTCAGAAAGCTGACCGCCATCATCAAAGCCCACATAGCCCGGAGGGGAGCCTATCATTTTTGACACTGTATGGCTTTCCATATATTCAGACATATCCACTCTGATAAGTGCATCCTCTGAACCAAACATGGCCTCAGCCAGAGCCTTTGAAAGCTCGGTTTTTCCCACACCTGTAGGACCTAAAAACAGGAATGAGCCTATTGGACGCTTAGGGTCCTGCAATCCTACTCTTCCGCGCCTCATAGCTCTTGCTACTGCATCTACAGCCTCGTTTTGACCGATTACCCTATTATGAAGCACCTTTTCCAGCCTTAGCAGCCTTGATGATTCTTTTTCTGTAAGCTTTGAAGCCGGTATCTTTGTCCACTCAGCCAGCGCCATTGCTATTACATCCTCATTTACTAAGGCTGTGTTTTTAGCCTTACTGTTCTGTGCCCTTTCCTTTATACGGTTAAGCTTTTTAATAAGAGCTTCCTGCTTTTTCTTAAGAGCCCCTGCCTCCTCATATGCTTCCATACGAACTGCCTGCTCTATCTTTAAATCAATTCCTTTTATTTCTTTTGAAAGCTCCTGTTCGCTATTGCTCTCCCTGCCTTTTCCAAGCCTTATTGCGCTTGCTGCCTCATCCATAAGGTCAATTGCCTTATCCGGCAAATTTCTGTCATTTATATATCTGGCAGACAGACGAACTGCCGCTTCAACAGCATCCTCCGTTATTATTACACCGTGGTGTTCCTCATACTTTGGAGCAATACCCTTAAGTATTCTTATGGCTTCCTCTTCCGTAGGCTCCTCCACTGTTACCGGCTGAAATCTTCTCTCCAGCGCAGCATCCTTTTCTATATATTTTCTATATTCGGTTATTGTGGTAGCTCCAATAATCTGTAGCTCCCCTCTGGCAAGAGATGGCTTTAAAATATTGGAGGCATCCATTGAGCCCTCTGCCCCACCTGCTCCTATAATGGTATGAAGCTCATCCACGAAAAGAAGTACATTGCCATCCTCCATTGCTTCTGAAATAACACGTTTAATTCTTTCTTCAAATTCTCCCCTGTACTTACTTCCTGCCACCATTCCTGACAAATCAAGAACCAAAAGTCGTTTACCCTTAACAGACTCAGGTACATCATTTGTGACTAAGCGCCTTGCCAGTCCCTCCACTATAGCAGTCTTACCCACACCCGGCTCTCCTACCAGGCATGGATTATTCTTAGTGCGTCGGCTTAATATCCTAATAACTCTGTTTATTTCTTCCTCTCTGCCTATGCAGGGGTCAACCTTGTTTTCCGATGCAAGCTTTGTTAAATCACGACTATATTTTTCCAGCATTCCTGCTTCTTTTATTTTCTTTCCGGCGGGCTTAATATCTTCTGCCAGCTCTGCCATATCACGGCCCATAGCAACGATTAAATCTACATATATCCTCTGAGGACTGATTCCAATGGTATTAATGAGTCTGGCGCCTACATTATCCCCTGCCTTAAGAATAGCAATAAGTAAATGCTCGGTTCCAATCAATTCACTTTTAAATCTTTTAGCCTGAACTTCACTTTCTTCAAGTACGTCAAGCGCCCTTGGAGAATATCCATTTCTCTCCATCACAGCAGTTGTTTCATCAGGCGCCACAAAATTTGTTATAAGCTCTCTTATCTTTTCTTCTGTTATTCCATTCTCTTTTAAGACCCTGGCAGCTACACCTGTACCTTCCTGTACAAGTCCTAATAAAATATGTTCAGTGCCCACATAGCTCTGGTGCAATTTTCTTGCCCCCAGCTTTGCCAGCCTTAAAGCTTCCCCCGCCTTATCTGTAAAACTATAATTCATTATATTCTTCCATTCCTGTCAAATTTACCTGTTCAATAGTAAATTATTTCCTATTGAATAAGGAAACACTGAATTACTCAGTGTTTCCCTCATTTATCAATCATCTAAATCCAAAAATTCAAATTCCATATCATCATCAATATCTAACATTCCGCTTGTTGACCAGGCATCCTTATCCTGACGGCTTCTGCCGCGTGTAGGGCGTTCCTCCGCCTCTTCCTCGTCTTCATCATCTTCTAAAGCATAGGCAGACCTGCCACGTGTAGCTCTTTCCTTTTTCTTTCTGCCAAATCTGAGTTTTGGACGGGCTTCCTCGTAGTCCTCCTCATCAGCATCATCATCTTCTTCTATTTCTTCAAGCTCTTCTTCCTGATAATCATAATCATCGTCATCTTCTTCGTCATCTTCATAGTAATATGAAGCATCTCTAAGCTTGAATATCAATAGTGTTATAACAATAATAAGGGCCAAAACAAGTACTGCCAAAACAATTGTCACAATTTTAAGAGTCTTTATTGTACCGCTGTCTGCTGTGGAAAGCTCCTGGCTCTGCTGCATTACAGCATAGATATTGTTAATACTCTGCTTTGTACCTTTCACATGGTCATAAAGGAACCACTCTTCCTCGCCTGCACTATTTGCTTCGTATACCACCTCATAGTCACGGCTTACCTCAGGTGTTTCCACCTCTACAGGCTCTTCTACTACGGGCTCTTCTACTACGGGCTCTTCCTCTACCTCAGTAACCTCTAAGAAATCCGAACGGATAAAACCATTTACCTCTGTAGTTCCATTTAAAAAGCCTACCTGATACCAAAGCTTTCCATCATTGTCTGTAGCTTCGCCTGAAATGTTAACCTCCTGGCCACTTTTGGCACTTCCTACCTTTGATGTAGAAGTGCTTGCTCCGGAACGGACAGTTACTGTATCTGCATTTACCTTACCCTTTAGAGCTGAAGTCGCTCCCACTGAAGTCACTACCTCTGTGGCAGCCTGAGTAGTCTGGGATGAACTTGATGTACTTCCGGTTGAGGCACTTGTACTTGAAGTACTTGAGGTGCTTGTACTTGAGGTACTTGAGGTGCTTGTACTTGAAGTACTTGTGCTTGATGAGGCTACGGCACTCACTGTTCCATCGGGAGTATCTACTAAATCCGCTCTTATATAGCCTGTTTTTCCTCCATCCTTAACCTGATACCATGTATAGCCGTCATCAGCAGTAGTGGAGCCTACTACCTCCAATACCTGACCCTTATTTACACTTGCCACTACCTCTGCACTTGTGCTGGCACTTGCTCTTACCTTACAAGAGTCCGCAGTTACCTTTGTAGTCGCCGCATATGCACTTCCTGACATAAGCATTAAGAATGCTCCCAGCAGGAAAGCTGATATAATTATTTTAAAACTCTTCTTCACTGTTATCCTCCAAATTCAAACTTCAATTCTCATATAATAATATAAATACTAAGCTTCATCAATAGCTTTTCCAATATCATTTCTCATATATTTATTGGAAAACTCAATCCACTCAGTAGCCTTATATGCCTTTGCGCGGGCCTCTTTTAAATCCTTACCCTTAGCAGTAATGCCTAAAACTCTGCCACCGTTTGTTACTACTTTTCCATCCTTAAGCTTTGTTCCTGCATGGAAGCAGTAATAATCTGCCTTGTCCTTAAATCTTTCAAGTCCACTTATTACCTTTTCCTTTTCATAGGCAAGAGGATAGCCATCACTTGCAAGTATTACACAAACTGCTGCATTATCTTCAAATTCCAGAGTTATTTTATCAAGCTCTCCATCCCTACAGGCTTCCATAACCTCTATTATGTCATTCTTCATACGAGGCAATACCACCTGTGCTTCAGGGTCACCAAATCTGGCATTGTATTCCAATACCTTAGGGCCTTTTTCAGTCAGCATCAGTCCAAAGAAAATAATTCCCTTAAACTCCCTGCCCTCGCTTCTCATAGCGTCTACAGTTGCCTGATAAATATATTTTTTACAGAATTCATCCACTTCCTCTGTATAGAACGGACTGGGAGAAAAGGTTCCCATTCCTCCTGTATTAAGTCCCGTATCATTATCTCCTGCTCTTTTGTGATCCTGAGCTGATGTCATTATTCTAATGGTATTACCATCCACAAAGGACAGTACCGATACCTCTCGACCTGTCATAAATTCTTCCACTACCATCCTACTGCCGGCGCTTCCGAATTTTTTATCCTCCATAATTTCCTTTGCACCCTCAAGCGCTTCAGAAAGGGTATTACATATGAGCACGCCCTTACCAAGTGCCAATCCATCGGCCTTAAGTACAATGGGCATATCCTGCTTCTTAATATATTCTACTGCTTCCTCATATTTATCAAAATTTTCATAGCTGGCAGTGGGGATATTGTACTTCTTCATTAAATCCTTAGAAAACGCCTTGCTTCCCTCTAAGATAGCAGCATTCTTTTTAGGCCCAAAGGTTCTGATACCTGCATCTTCCATTCTGTCCACCAGTCCGCCTACCAAAGGATCGTCCATTCCCACAATGCAGAAATCTATTTTTTCCTCTTTGGCAAATTCCACCAATCTTTCAAATTCCATAGCTCCTATGTTTACACATTCAGCCACCTCTGAAATGCCCGCATTTCCCGGTGCACAAAAAAGCTTTGTAACTCTGCTGCTTCTTACAGCGCTCATACATATGGCGTGCTCTCTGCCGCCACCACCGATAACAAGAACTCTCATAGTATTCCCTCGTCATTCCCTCAATTTACTTTTATTTCTCCATTTGCAATCATATCGATTGCTTTTGGCAAAATATCCCACTCTGCCTCTTCCATAACTCGTCTTTGCAAAATTTCCGGAGTATCTGTCTCCATTACCTCCACTGCCTTTTGCAAAATAATTGGGCCTGTATCAGTACCCTCATCCACAAAATGAACGGTAGCGCCAGTTATTTTAACACCTCTTTTCAGTGCTCCCTCATGAACACGAAGTCCATAATAGCCTACTCCACAAAAAGCCGGGATTAAGGATGGATGAATATTGATTATCCTGTTTTTAAAGGCATCTACCATTTCTTCCGGTATATTTACCAAAAAGCCTGCCAGAACTATTAAATCCGGAGACAGCTCCACCATTTTTTTTGTAAATTCACTATTAAATACTGCCCTATCCCCATAGTCCTTAGGACTTAACACAATTCCCGCAATTCCTGCCTGCTTTGCTCTCTCCAGAGCAAAAGCTCCTGCATTATTACTAATAACGGCTGTTATTTCAGTATTTCTGATTTTACCCTCGGAAATTCCGTCAATTATTGCCTGTAAATTGGTGCCGCCTCCAGACACACATACTACTATCTTCATTATATCAGCTCCACCTGTCCATTACCTGCAACAACTTCGCCTACTATATAGGCAGCTTCGCCTGCCTTTTCTATGGCAGCAATAACAGCTTCACTATCATCTTTGTCCACTGCCAGCACCATACCAAGTCCCATATTGAAAGTATTATACATCATCTTTTCTTCAATATTTCCCTTAGCCTGCATCAGCTTAAATATGGGAAGTACAGGATAGCTGTCCTTTCTGACTAACACTCCTACATTCTCAGGCAGCATACGTGGAATATTTTCATAAAAACCTCCACCTGTAATATGGCTACAGCCCTTAATGGTAATTCCTGCATTTTTTACTGACTTTAATGCCTTTACATATATTTTTGTAGGAGCAATCAGGGCTTCTCCCAAGGTTTCTCCCAATTCTTCATAATATGTATCAAGGCTTTCCTTTGTTATATCAAAAACCTTTCTTACAAGGGAAAATCCATTGCTGTGTACTCCACTTGAGGCTATACCGATGAGCGCATCTCCAGCCTTAATATTTTCTCCTGTAATCATATCCTTTCTGTCTACCACGCCTACGGTAAAGCCGGCCAAATCATAGTCCTCCTCAGGCATAAGTCCGGGATGCTCCGCTGTTTCTCCGCCAATAAGCGCCGCCTCCGACTGCTTACAGCCCTCTGCCACTCCCTTGACGATTTCAGCAATCTTTTCGGGATAATTTTTTCCACAGGCAATATAGTCTAAGAAAAACAGGGGTTCTCCACCTGCACATACCACATCATTTACGCACATTGCCACAGCGTCGATACCGATAGTATCATGCTTGTCCATAACAATGGACAGCTTTACCTTTGTTCCACAGCCATCTGTACCGGATAAAAGAACGGGATCCTCCATTTCCTTAATCTTGCTCAGCGAAAAAGCTCCTGAAAAGCCTCCTAAGCCTCCTAATACCTCCGGACGCATAGTTTCCTTTACGTAGCCTTTCATCAGCTCCACCGAACGGTAGCCTGCTTCAATATCCACACCTGCTGTTTTATAATCTAGTGCCATGTTTCCTCCTCATTTGCCCTATTTATCGTAATTTTTATAGCCTTTTTCCTGTAATTTATTATTCTTTGCCACTACCTGCTCTTTAAGCTTTTCCTTATAGCCTTTAAGCTTATTTAATATTTCTTCATCAGAAGCAGCCAATATTCTTGCAGCCAAAAGCCCTGCATTGGCTCCGCCATTAATAGCTACTGTTGCCACAGGAATTCCGGGTGGCATCTGTACTATGGAATGAAGAGCATCCGTACCGTTTAAAGCACCTCCGCTCATGGGTATACCAATAACAGGCATAGGAAATATTGCCGCACACATACCGGGCAAGTGGGCTGCCATTCCGGCTCCTGCCACAATTACCTTATAGCCCCGCTCCTCTGCGCTGTTAGCATACTCAAAAAATTCCTCCGGTTCCCTATGAGCTGAAATAATATTCATATCATAGCTTATACCAAGCTCTTCCAAAATATCTGCTACCTTTGACATAACGGGCATATCCGAATCACTACCCATTACAATTCCAACCTGTGCCATAATCTCCTCCTCGTTAGCTGATTAACATTACTACAGTACAAATTTTATAAAAAATTAATTCATCCATTCATCCAAGGGCTCATTTAAAGCTTCCGTTCCCTTTAAAACAAATCTTCCGTCCCTTATTATATCAATAATCTCTCCATTCTCACAGACCCCATATAATCTTCCCAATTCATCATAGGGAATTGTTATATCTGTGTGACAGCCAAAATATGCCTTTAAGGGCTCACTGTCTCTAAGAGCTGAAATACTGTTTTCCCTTGCCACAATGGCTTTCCCGTCAGGATTATAGGTCATTATATCCTCTTCATGTGAATAACATGTGTCTCCAAAGGCAAAGTGAGGACCGGTTTTTTCCGCTATAAGTATGGGCATTACACTCTCTAAGCCATATTTCTTTGTAAGCACATAGGCTGTAGTATTTGTACCTATGGCAAACTCTCCGATAGGAAGAGACTCATGCTGGAATAATAAATTTTCTTTTATATAATTTTTATTATCCTTTAGCTCCTTATAATTGCCGCAAATATAACTGCTTATCATACCCTCCTTAAGTTCTAGCTTTAAGTCCTTATAGGGCAGACCATTCAAATATACATTTTTAATATGTAAAAGTCCCTCTGTACCCTCAAGCTTTGGAGAGGTAAATACTTCGCCCACAGGTATATTAACATCTGCAACACAATTTTCAAAGATAGTTTCTGCCTTAGGATTAGCAAGCTTCCACAGCTTAACCTTTAAATCCGTAAGATTTCCATCCATACCCTGGATTTTAACATATTCTGTTTTATCCAATGCATCTATTATTAATTGCTGAATATCTCTATACTTTATATAGTCCAGAGTATTTATTTTTATAACCTCATCAAAAATTTCCTTGAAATTCTCTCCGATTTCAGGAGTGGGGAATGCAATAATTGTAAAGCTTCTTTCCTCTCCCTTTACATATTTATTCAAAAGCTCTCCGGCTCTTACATTGAATTCTGATATAAGCTTTCCGCTTTCTCCATCCGGCTTTAATACCTCTTTTTTACTTTCCGGAGTAAAGGGTGGCACTCCAAAGCTTTCTATTACTGCCGGGCCACCGAATTTTCCGGCCTCTTCCTTATATTTCTCCAAGGCATTTCCATAGGCTTCCAGCTTTCGTTCCAAAAAACGTCTGTTAAAATACAACACCTTATCATACTCGTGGTCTGACTCAAACTGTTTGTTAGCAGGCTCTGCAAAATATCCGCCCTTTAATAATCTTCTGCCATTTACAAAGCTTACGGCACTTCTTCTTATTACATATCGAAGCCCCATTTTATCAAACAGGCCTACAGCACTTCGTACTACCCTCTCAAAGCCAATGGGATATCGTATCTCAACAGTTTCCTTTATTGACAAATCCTTTCTTGCAGTTACAAATCCTAATCTGTAGCCCTCAGTAAAGGTTTCTGCCATTTTATCAATTTTTTCCTGGGAAACGGAATTTAAATATTCTGCCAGCTTAATTTCATTATCTGAAATATATTCTCCGTAGTCATAGAGATAATCCGTGTTTGATAAATCGGCACTTTCAATTATGTCATAAGCAATAGTTTTTTCTCCGGCATAAAGCTCTCTTACAGAGGCCTCCATAGTATCTGAAAGATAATCATAGGCAAAATCTCCGTAAAGTCGGATAATATAATCCCTGTTTGCCTCCTCTCCATCTGCATAAGCATTTGCAAGCATACCATAAAGTTCTACAAAAAGCTCCATTCTGATAAGGATTGCCTCCTCATTCCTTTCATAGGCAAAAGCTGTTAAGCTCTGTAATTCCGCATATATGGCAGAGAGTATCTGTCCGTATTCTCCCAGCTTTTCCACTGCATAAGAGGGATTTAGATAACTGCTGTTATATTTATCTGTAAGCCCGGCATATAGCTTCTTATTTAAATCCTGTTTTAACAAATCATTTATTTCAGAACTGCTAAATCCATCTTTGTCTGGTGAAGCCTCTAAAATGCTTCCATTTACTTTCCTGTTTTTTTCAAAAACTGCTACTGCCATAAGGATGTAATCAGAAACATTTTTAAAATAATCTCTAAATTCCTCTGCTACCTCCTGGCATCTGTTTATATCCTGTATTCTTTCAAATACTAATTCATAACGTTCATTCATAATCCGTATGCTCCTGCATATAATATTCCGCTTATTGCCATAATTACTATAATATTAAGCACTATTCCCACATAGGCAAATAAATGAAATTTATCTCTCTCCGATTTACCTATAAATCCTAAAATTATTCCTGCAAATGCAAAAAGTAGTACCAAAAACAAAGAGGCTGCATAGCTGTCCTTTGCATTTCCCCCTGCTAAAAAAGTATATCTTATGGCATAAATAATGGTCGCCAGGTCTATAACCCCAAGAGCTGTGGATATAATACCTTTATGCGTATGCTTTTTATCTGTAAATATGTACTTTCGGCTCATGGTCTTTATTTTACACCATATTCCTCATAATAGGTATCTATACGCTTCTTCATTTCATCATCTATAAGAACCCTTCCCTTATATTCTTTATTATGCAGGCATTCAACCACATCTGCCATAGAAACAATGGCACCTGTTTCAAATCCATAAAGCTCTTTTATTTCTTCCAAAGCACTTTTTTCCGATTTTCCTCTTTCCATACGGTTTAAAGATACCATAAGACCTAATATTTTTATATCTCCCTGAGCCTTTAATATGGGCACTGTTTCTTCCATGGACTTTCCGGAGGTAGTAACATCCTCGATTATTACAACTCTGTCTCCATCCTTGATTTTACTTCCAAGCAGAATACCTGTATCTCCGTGGTCCTTTTCCTCCTTGCGGTTTGAGCAATATCTGATTTCCTTACCATAAAGCTTGCTAAAGGCTATAGTTGTTGCCACACTTAAAGGAATACCCTTATATGCAGGTCCAAACAGCACATCAAAATCATCCCCATAGGCATTAAAAATAGCCTTGGCGTAATATTCTCCCAGCTTCATTAATTGATTTCCGGTTACATACGCTCCTGCGTTCATAAAAAACGGAGATTTTCTTCCACTTTTTAATGTGAAGTCTCCAAATTTCAGCACATCACTATCTATCATAAATTCTATGAATTCCTGCTTATAATTTTCCATAATGCTCCTCCATCGCAAAACATCTACTAAATTTTCGCACCTGAATAATATACTAAAGTGCCGATTTAATATCCTCTCGCATATCTATTACTGCCGCCCTTGCTGCTTCTCCAAAATTCTTATCGCCAAATTTTGCATAAGTTTCCTGCTTATATGCACCTATTATTCCTCTGGACGAATTTATAATTGCGCCAAGTCCATCTTTATTAAAGAAATGAGCCAGATCCTTGCCCTTGCCACCCTGAGCACCATAGCCCGGCACTAGAATATAGGTATTAGGCATAACATCCCTCATTATTTTACCAACCTCAGGATAAGTAGCACCAACTACAGCCCCTACATAGCTATAGCCACAATCTCCCATATGGGTTTCTCCCCACTGACGAACCTTTTCTCCCACTATTTCATAAAGAGTTTTTCCATCAATATTTCTATCCTGAAATTCTCCACTGCTTGGGTTTGAAGTCTTTACAAGCACAAAAATCCCCTTATTCTCTTCCTTACACACATCTATAAAGGGCTTTATTCCGTCAGTTCCCAAATATGGATTTACTGTAGCAAAATCTTCATCAAAGGCTTTACATACTGTATTTCCTACTTTGACGCTTCCCAAATGACCTATGGCATAAGCTGTGGATGTGGAACCTATATCCCCTCTTTTTATGTCTCCGATTACTACCAGACCCTTTTCCTTACAATATTTTATGGTTTTATCATATGCCACAATCCCCGGTATACCAAATTGTTCATACATGGCTATCTGTGGCTTTACTGCCGGTACTAAATCATAAACTGCATCCACAAGACCTTTATTATATTCCCAAATAGCCTCGCCCACAGCTTCTAAGCTCTCGCCACAATTCTCTATGGCTTTATTTAAAATAAACTTAGGAATAAGCTCCATTGTGGGGTCAAGTCCTACTACTATAGGTGCCTCTGTTTTTTTAATCTTTTCTACCAAACTATTAATCACGCGCATCCTCCATCTTTAAAAATCATTAGCGTCTAAAATGCTCCCCATTACATAAGGAATGGGCGTGTGGCAAATGCCCCAAGCCCTATCCATATAATATCATTTTTATACCTATCTTACGCTCATGCTAAGCTCTGTTGTATATTTCTTTATATTGCCTGCATTAACATATTTTTCAAAGGTATTACCCTTAACAACCACTAAGGTAGGTGCCTGCATTATACCATATTTTCCTGCAAGCTCCATATTTTCCTGTGCGTCAATAAGAATATATTTTTCGTTTTTCAAATATTCCCTGGCTATTTTACAATTAGGGCAGGTCTTTGTGGTAAAAAGATATTTTACCTCATCAGGCAATTCCACATCCACCCTTACATCCTGTGCATAGTCAGAAAGTGTAACCACTGCACTAATAGGTCTTTTAAGCTCCGAATTATCTATATCATATTCAGTTCTGTTAGCATATTCCTGTAATTTTCCATCATTCCAGTTCTGGACCGGACGATAATAGCCTGTAATACGGCTGTATATTTCAGTAGGTGCATTACAAATAGGACATACCTGCTGTTCGCCCTTAAGATATCCGTGGGTCTTGCAAATAGAATAGGTGGGCGACATTGTAAAATACGGCAGCTTATAATTTTCTGCAATAGTTTTTACAAGCTTAGCCGCCGCCCTCCAATCAGGTAACTTTTCTCCTAAGAACGCATGGAACACCGTTCCTGATGTGTAGAGAGTCTGTAGCTCATCCTGAATATCCAGCGCGTCAAATATATCTGCCGTGAAGTCCACCGGCAAATGTGATGAGTTTGTATAATACGGAGTATCCCCCTTATTACCTGCTGTCTTAATAGCAGGCCACTGTGCTCTGTCATGCTTTGCCAGTCTATAGGTTGTACTCTCTGCGGGTGTTGCCTCCAGATTATATAAATCTCCGTACTGCTCCTGATAATCGGAAAGGCGATTACGCATATGATTTAATACTTCCTTGGTAAATTCCTGAGTACGTGGGTCCGTCATATCCGCTCTTAACCAGTTTGCATTAAGCCCCACCTCGTTCATGCCAATAAGTCCGATTGTAGAAAAATGATTGTCAAAGGTGCCAAGGTATCTTCTTGTATAAGGATATAGTCCCTCGTTTAAAAGCTTGGTAATAACACCCCTCTTAATTTTAAGGGAGCGTGCTGAAATATCCATCATTTTATTAAGTCGTTTATAAAAATCATCCTTGTCCGCTGAAAGATAGGCAATACGGGGCATATTTATGGTTACGACACCTACGCTTCCTGTACTTTCTCCGGAGCCGAAGAAACCTCCTGATTTCTTTCTAAGTTCTCTTAAATCAAGACGCAGTCTACAGCACATAGAGCGCACATCCGATGGCTCCATATCCGAATTAATATAATTTGAGAAATATGGTGTACCGTATTTTGCTGTCATTTCAAAGAGCATACGGTTATTTTCATTATCCGACCAATCAAAATCACGTGTTATTGAATATGTGGGGATGGGATACTGAAATCCCCTGCCATTGGCATCTCCCTCAATCATAGTTTCGATAAATGCCTTATTTACCATATCCATTTCTTCTTTACAGTCCTTGTAGCAGAAATCCATTTCCTTTCCGCCTACAATGGCAGGAAGCTCTGCCAAATCCTCCGGTACTGTCCAGTCCAGAGTAATATTTGAAAAGGGTGCCTGTGTTCCCCAACGGCTGGGGGTATTAACACCGTAAATAAATGCCTCTATGCATTTCTTAACTTCCTTATAGCTTAAATTATCCACCTTTACAAAAGGAGCCAGATATGTGTCAAAGGATGAAAAGGCTTGAGCTCCTGCCCATTCATTCTGCATAATTCCCAAAAAATTTACCATCTGATTGCAGAGCACTGATAAATGAGCTGCCGGAGCTGATGTTATTTTACCTGTGATTCCTCCAAGTCCCTCTTTTATAAGCTGCTTTAAGGACCATCCTGCACAGTAGCCTGTGAGCATGGATAAATCATGTATATGTATATCTGCATTACGATGAGCCTTGGCAATCTCCTCATCATAAATTTCTGACAGCCAGTAGTTTGCGGTAACCGCACCGGAATTACTTAAAATCAAGCCTCCTACAGAATATGTAACGGTAGAATTTTCCTTTACACGCCAGTCCTCCACCTTTACATAGTTGTTCACTACATCCTTGTAGTCAAGAATTGTGGATTTCATATTACGAAGCTTCTCTCTCTGCTTCCTGTAAAGAATAAATGCCTTTGCAGACTCGGTATAGCCTGCCTGTTCAAGCACCTTTTCCACACTGTCCTGAATATCCTCCACACTAATATTTCCATCCTTTACCTTAGGCTGGAAATCCGCTGTGACACGAAGTGAAAGTAAGTCAACCACATCATTGGAATACTGTACATCTGTGGCATGAAATGCTTTCATTATTGCATCACTTATCTTGTTCAATGTGAAATCTGCTTCTTTACCGTCTCTCTTAATTACGTTAAACATTAATCTACCTGACTTTCCCAAATATTACATTTGCCCACTGATGTAATCATATCATTTAATCAACTAAAGCGTCAATAAAAACACAAGATATTGTGTACGCTTTGGTTGGATTACATAATATCTTGTGCTTTATTTTGTGTATATTATCTGGTTGACAAAAATATATTCTCTCTTATCGCAACTTCGTCATCAGGGTATTTCTTTAAATAGGCTTCCATCAGTACCTTTGCCTGATTAAAATCTCCCAGGTACTCACAGGCTACAATCTCGTTAAAGCTAAGGGTCTTTTCGATGCCTGTATTCTCAAGATTTTTTGCGGTAGTAAAGGCTTCCTTTGCTCCTGCATAATCTCCTGACTGAAGTCTTGATAAGCCCAGTTGATTATAAATAACTGCCGCCTCCGGATGCTTAGCCAGATAATTTTGATAGGTACTGGTGGCATAATTAAAATCCCCCAGCATCTCATAGGTTTTTCCTAAAAATAAAATCGTATTCTGGTCGTCATCATCCCTCGCATCCTCAAACTGCGTCTTGGCATTATTATAATCTTCCATATAGAAATAGATACGACCTTTATCAAAGGCTGATAATTTCTTTTCCTTTTCTGCCAGGAAATTCTCAAGATAGAGCCTTCCCTCTTCCTCATATCCATTTTCCGAAAGACGACCTGCCACTTCAATCCTTAAATCATAATTATCCGGAGCAAGACTTAAAGCTCTGTCAAAATCCGCTATCGCACCATCATGATTTCCCAGCTTTAAATATGCTGCCCCTCTACTGTATCTTGCCAGTACATCCTTATCTTTAAGACCAAGTATGGCTGTATAGGTATCTGCTGCCGACTGATAATCCCCCATGCGCTCATATGTATCCGCAAGATAAAAATTTATATCATAGTCCAGATTGTCCACCTGCCAGTCACTGTAGGTAAGGGCTTCTAAAAAGTTGGCTGCCGCTTCCTCATAATTCGTCAGTCCCAGGTTTGCAATTCCTCTGGCTCTGGCTATAAGGGCTCCATTCTCTCCCTGAGCCTCAGCTTCCTCCAAAGCAGTCAGAGCGCTTTCATAATCCAATGCCGAAATCAGCTCCATTGCCGCCTTTGTATTTCCCTTGGTTTTGGGAATATTGCAGCCTGCTGCAAATAGCGAACATACCACCATTGTCAGCAACATATATTTTATTAAATTAGCTCGTTTTTTCCTTTTATTTCCCATACTGTAGATTTTATCATTTTTTTCTCAGAATATCTACCGTATGTGCAGCAGCTCCTATTTGTTCTTTTCTCTCTGCTATACTCTCCACATATTTAATATATATTTCAAATTCTTCTTCTGTCATTTTTTTAAGAACAGGTCGTATATAATTGGTAGGACCATCAGGAGTTATTATTTTTTCGCGCACAAGTCCTGCATCTGATACAAGACGGTCTATGTCCTCTATACGAACATAATCATACAAATCTTCGATTTGAGATATGCAGTGAAAATCATCACTAAATCTTCCCGCCTCCAGTAGTTCCTTTAAATGCCCCTCTTTAAGGGCATACATTACCACACCGTATTCATTCATACAGTATGCCACTAAAATATAGCCTCCGGGCTTTGCAACCCTTTTAGCCTCCATTAAGCACTGAAGCTTGTCCTCGTGAGAAAACAGATGATACATGGGTCCAAATAAAAGCACCACATCAAAGCTCTCATCCTCATATTTTCCCAGATTTCTGGCATCTCCCTGTCTTGCTTTTACAAGGCTGCTCTTTGCCTTAAGACGCGAAAGATTATGCTTTACAAGCTCTATGGCACTTACATCATACCCTAAATTGGCAAGAGGAACGGAATATCTTCCCGTTCCTGCTCCCACATCCAATATACTCACATTTTTTGTCCCGAAGCTCTCTAAAATTTCCAAAATGTATTTCATGGAAATTCTATACTCCACCTGTCCGTGGCGGGAATCAAAACGCTTTTCCTCGTTAAATTTTCCGTAATATTCCTCTATAGGATTCATTCACATACCCTCTTTAGCAGCATAAATTCATATCCATTCAATGTGATTTCATTTATGTCCATAGCTTTTCCTGTGAGCAAATCCTGATAAATACCCTCTTTTTCCGATAGCCATCCTTTAGCCGGATTTTCGCTGAAGTTAAAAAGCCCTATAAGCTTTTCTCCATCCAGATATCTGCCCACGCCAAGAATACTATCATTAAAGGTGTTCATTGTCCATGTATCTGCGTTAAAATCAAATACTTTTTCTTTTTTTCTTATTTTTAAAAGTTGTTTCAGACTCTTAAATATCTTACCCTCAAGGCTGTTTTTATCCTTGCGCTTTTCCGCAAGCTCCCATTTCATACTGCCACGATGAACATACCTTGTATCCACAGCCTTATCCTTATCCGACCTATAGCTGTAGTCATTTATCTGGCCTATCTCGTCTCCACTATACAATATAGGAAGTCCTGACTGCATAAACATAAAGGCATGTAGCATAACATCAAGCTGTATAGCTTTTTTTAGCTCCAGCTCCCTAAGCTCTTCTGTATCAAGAAGCTGTGCGGACTCCACACCGCATAGAGACGCGCAGGTTCCGCAAAATCTTGCATCCCCTGTAACAGGGTCATAATTATACAGCTCGCCCCTGCTCTTACTAAAGCCGGTCTTTCCTAAGAAGAAGTCATTTAAATATTTTTTATGAGCTACCTCTTCTATTCCATAAGTGGCAAGGGTCTTATAGTCAAGCCCCCAGCCAATATCATCATGGCAGCGCAAATAGTTTAAAAATGTATATTCTTTCGGCAGTCCATAGACTGTATCCAGCTGCTTTCTCAGTAAATAAACCTGTCTTGTGGCAACTGTATGCCAGATAGTAGCCATAGTTGTTACATTATAAAGCATATGACATTCCGGTTTATCCACAGTTCCAAAATATGGGGCCACCTTTTCAGGCTCCATTACCACCTCGCCAAGAAGTATTACACCGGGGCACACAATCTCCCCTATCATTCTCATCATTCGTACTATGGTATGCACCTGGGGCAGATTTCTACAGTCAGTCCCCAGTTCTTTCCATATATATGGTACGGCATCAATTCGTATAACATCTAAGCCCTTATTTGCCAAAAACAGGAAATTATACATCATTTCATTAAATACTATAGGATTTTTATAGTTCAAATCCCATTGATATGGATAAAAGCTTGTCATCACATAGTGACTGCATTCCGGAAGCCATGTGAAATTTCCCGGTGCTGTTTCCGGAAACACCTGAGGCACTGTTTCCTCATATTGATTAGGAATAACATCATTATCATAGAAGAAATAGCGTGCCATATATTCTCCGTCGCCACTTCTGGCACGTTTTGCCCACTCATGCTCCTCTGATGTATGATTCATAACAAAATCCATACAAAGGCTTATTTTATTTTTGTGGCACTCCTTTGACAGCTCCTCCAAATCCTCTATTGTTCCAAGGCTTGGCTCCACCTTTCTAAAATCAGCTACTGCATATCCGCCATCACTTTTGCCCTTTACTGTGTCCAAAAATGGCATCAGGTGCACATAATTTACTCCACATTCCTTTAAATATGGTATCTTTTCCTGCACACCCTTTATATTTTTCCCAAAATTATCAATATAAAGGCACATCCCCAGCATATTACCTGCCTTGTACCAGTCGGGATTTTTTTCGCGGGCCATATCTGACTTTTTAAGTGTCGCCTCTCTGCTTTCAAAAAAGCCTCTCATTTCATTACAGAGCTTTATAAACTGTTCCTCATTATTATAAAGCTCCATATACAGCCACTTAAGCTCATCAATTCGCTCCTTTAGTCGCCTTTCATAATTTTTCATAGGTTTCCCTCACAAGCTATTTTACTGCTCCATCAACCATTCCACCCATAATCTGCTTCTGAGCAAAAAGGAATAGGATAATCATTGGCAATATGGCTAAAAGTGCTGCGGTAAGTATGGAGTCCCACTGCTTTACATATGAACCTACAAAGGCCTGTACCGCTACGGGCAGTGTTTTTACCTTTCCATTCTGTCCCAACATCAATGAGGGTAAAAGGTAATCATTCCAAATCCACATACCATTTAATATTGTTACTGTTACAATGGGTGGCTTCAAAAGTGGAAGTATAATTCTAAAATAAGTTCCCTCCGGCGAGCATCCGTCAATAGAAGCTGCCTCTTCCAATGCAAAGGGAATTGTCTTTATAAAGCCTGTTAAAATAAACACAGTCATAGCACCGCCAAAGCCCAGATATGCAAATATAATTCCCGGAAAGGATTGAAGCATACTTATCCCCACAAATTTGCCTATATCTCTAAAAGTAGAAATAAGAGGTAGCATTACTACCTGGAAAGGAATAATCATGGAAGCAATAAATGCCATATAAATTGCAATCGACCACTTCTTTGTATTATTTCTACAAATTACCCAGGCTGCCATTCCTCCAAAAAGTGAGAGCAAAAACAGTGTTGCTACAGTTACAATCACTGATGTAGCAAAGGCTGTCCAAAAGCTGAAATTGGAATTAGTCATTACCAGTCTTAGGTTTGTAATAAGCTGGGGAATGCTTGCTCCTGCAAAGCTTACCGGAGAGGCTACAATATCCTGTGTTTTTCTAAATACATTAATAAGCACAAGTGCAAATGGTGAAAGTACATATAGGGCTATTATCAATCCCAATGCTCTAATTAAAATATCTGACCAAGTTAATTTCTTTACCATTACATCTCCACCTCCCTCTTATTTGATATACGAACCTGTACCAATGATATGATGGACAGAATAATAAAGAACAATACTGCCTTTGCCTGTCCCATCGCATAATTATTTTTTGAAATAGCTGTATTATAAATATTAAGCGCAAGCATCTGTGTACCATTTGTCAGATATTCGCCTAAAAAGTCCACCGAGCCCGTACCATTTGTCAAAGACATATTTACGTCAAACTGCTTAAATGCAGACTGTAATGTCAGGAATGTACAAATAGTTATTGTAGAGGCAATCATAGGAAGCTTTATTTTGAAAAATGTGCTTCTCTTATTTGCTCCGTCTATGGAAGCCGCTTCCAATACGTCTTCGGGAATTGTGGTAAGTCCGGTTATATAAATCATCATTATGTAGCCGGCATACTGCCATACATATACCACTATAACCGCCGCAAATGCAGTATTTGTATTGGATAGCATTGATGCATTATAGCCAAACGCCTTAATTGTGTAGCTGAGTACCACATTATTGAAAACGAACTGCCAAATATAACCAAGTACAATTCCTCCAATAAGATTTGGTAAAAAGTATGCTGCACGGAAAAAATCCACAAATTTCATTTTGCTGGTACAAAGCAGCGCCAGTGCCATACTTACTACATTTATTACAATCATATTTACCACTACAAATAAAATGGTTAATATAAGAGACCATAAAAAGCTTACTTCCTTAAACATCTTCATATAGTTTGTAAGACCCACAAACCCTGTCATTCTGATACCGTTCCAATCCGTAAAGGAATAAAACAGTCCAAGAGTCAGGGGTATCATTACCGTTACTGCAAAGCAAAATAGTAAGGGAAATAAAAACAGGATGTTAATAATTCTTCTATGGTATTTCTGAGTGGGAAACAGATAGGCACCTGCTGCCAGACCTATAAAGCCACAAATCAGCATGATACCTCTGTTTGAAAAGTTGCTTCCTGCAAAAGCCATAATCAGAGAAGTGATAAACAGCAATCCTCCGATTATTATTAATATTACGGATAAGGCTTTTTTATTTTTTGTATTGTCTTTCATGATAAGCCTCCTTTGGAAAAGGGCAGGCCGCTTTTACACAGCCCGCCTATTAGTATATTCTATATTCCCATTACTGAGCGTAGCATGACGCCGTAACTTTCTTATATGTTTCCACAAAATCTTCTACAGAGCCAATCTTGCCCGATGCAAAATCTGCATAAACCTGTCCTGTATAGTTCTGTGCATAGCCCTCTTTCATTCCCAGCCAATGCCATGCAGATGTCTTTCCTGCTGCTGTATAGTCAGAAATTGTCTGAGCAAATGGGTCGTTAGCTACAAAGTTGCTTGACTTAAATGGGCTTACAAAGCCTGCTTCCATTACCAGTACTTCCTGTGCCTTATCAGTTGTAAGCCACTGTAAGAACTTCTTAGCCTCTGTTACATTTCCGTCCTTATAAACTGCCCACCAAGAGGGAGAGTTTGTCAGGATTGTGTCAATTCCGTCCAAAAATGCGTAAGGTGCCATTCCACATTCAAAGTTTCCTGCTGCTGCATATGCATCCTTGTCATCTCCTGTCATTGTTGCACCAATCCAAGAGCCCTGTGTTACAAATGCGTACTTTCCTGAAGCAAAGTTAAGAACCTGACTATTGTAGTCGCCTGAAACAACTGTTGCAGGATCAGAATACTTTACAAGCATTTCAACATACTGTGCGAAAGCATTAAATCTGGCTTCATCAAGCTGTCCGCCATCATTTAATAAATCAATATAAGTGCTGTCATCACGGTCAAGACCTGAGTCAATATAGTTTCCGAATACATGGTTTCCTGTAGACCAGTAAAGGTTTGTAGGCTCTGCATAGAAGCCAACTACTGCTGTAAGTCCAAGCTCATCTTTCTTTGCATTAAGAGTTTCAAACGCTGCTCTTGTAGCGTCCGGACTTGTAAGTGTCGCCGGATCAATACCTGCCTTTGTAAGGATATCCTTATTATATGCAAGACCGATTGCCTCTGTTGTATAAGGGAAGCCAAGGACTGCTCCACTTTCATCCTTATAAGCTGCATCTGTATCCGCTGCCCATGCTTCTCCTGACATATCCTCTAAAAGACCTGTCCAGTTGGCAAAGTCAGTATCGCCACCATTAACAAAGATATCAGGCATATTTTCTGACTGATAATATCCCTTTAACGTACCCTGGATATCAATACCGCCACCTAAGGATTCAATCTCCACATGAACACCTGTCTCTTCTTCATACATTGCAGCCAGCTTCTTTAACTGTGCATCAACCTCGATTTTACCATTTACAAGGCGAATACCGTTTCCTGATGATGCTGTAGTTCCTGTAGCCCCTGAATTTCCCGATGCCTGACCGCCCTCGCTTCCGCCTGAGGCTGAGCCACATGCAACAAGTCCAAGAGCCATAGCACCTACAAGTAGCATTGCTAATAATTTCTTCTTCATTTGTTCCTCCTTTAATAAAACATCTATTCTCTAAGGGACAATTCCCTTTGATACAAAATTAATGTGCCTTAAGCTATCTCCCACACTCCTGCAAACCAGGGTGGCAGAGTCATTTTTGTCTCATATTCAATAGAATTATCATTGTTTATAAGACTTTCCTTAACCGCAATTTCCTCTTTAGCCTCATATATAGCTTCTCTATCAGAAAGATTACATATTACAAGAAGCTTTCTATCTCCCAGGCTTCTGACATAAGCAAATATCTGCTCATCCTCAGGTAATATAAGCCTGTAATCTCCATATACTATTAAGTCGCTCCATCTGCTTCTTCTTCTAAGCTCTATAAGCTTCTGATAGTATGAATAAACCGAAGCTTTATCATCCACCTGAGCCTTGGCATTTATCTTGGTATAATTAGGATTTACTTTAATCCAGGGCTTTCCTGTGGTAAAACCTGCATTTTCCTCATCCGACCACTGAATAGGTGTACGGGCATTATCCCTGCTTCTTCTTCCAATACATTCAAGCAATTCCTCAGGCTCTCTAAGACCAGCGCCTGTCAGCTCATTAAATGCATTTATACTCTCAATATCTCTGTATTCTTCAATTGAATTAAATTCACAATTGGTCATTCCCAGCTCTTCGCCCTGATATACATAGGGTGTTCCCTGCATCATATGAAGCACTGTAGCAATGGCTTTTGCCGATTTCGGAGAATTATCTCCTAATCTTGATACTATTCTTGGCTGGTCGTGATTACAGAAATAAAGGGAATTCCAGGCTTTTTCTGCCAGCTCATTCTGCCACTTGCTTAAATTTTCTTTCAAAGCAGGCAGATAAATCTTCTTCTTAGTCCACTTACCATTTTCATCATCATCTATGCCCATATGCTCAAACTGGAATACCATATTAAGCTCCGTACCCTCTGAATTTGCATATTTTTTTGCTTCTTCAATGGTAACTCCAGCACACTCTCCCACAGTTATAAGGTCATATTTTGATAGTACCCTTTTATTCATTTCCTGTAGGTATTCATGCACACGCGGTCCGTTACAGGTAATCCAGCAGCCTCCATATAGCTCATTTTCATTCTTAGGAGCATCCGGCAGACCATCAGGCTTTGAAATCATGGAAATAACATCCATTCTAAAGCCGTCAATGCCCTTGTCACACCACCATTTCATCATATTAAAAACTTCGTCTCTGACCTTTGGATTTTCCCAGTTTAAGTCAGGCTGTTTTTTTGAAAAGCAATGAAGATAGTACATACCGGTAGCTTCGTCCAGCTCCCATGCGGAGCCTGAGAAGCAACTGCCCCAGTTATTGGGCTCCTTGCCATCTTTTGCCTCTCTCCAGATATAATAATCTCTCTTGTCATTATCTAAGGATGAACGGCTCTCCTTAAACCACTTATGCTCATCACTGGTGTGATTTACCACCAAATCCATAACAATTCTGATTCCATGAGCATGGGCATCAGCCAGAAGCTCTTCAAAATCTTCCATGGTGCCAAACTCATCCATAATGTCCTGATAATCAGAAATATCATATCCATTGTCATCATTGGGAGATTTATAAACAGGACTCAACCAGATAACATTTATTCCCAATTTTTGCAGATAATCCAGCTTGCTCTGGATACCCTTTAAATCTCCAATACCATCTCCATTTGAGTCTTTAAAGGAGCGTGGATAAATCTGATAAATTACACTTTCTTTCCACCATTCCATCTTCACTTTTCGGACCTCCTTTGTTTTATAAAAGTAAGTTTAAAGAGCGCTTGCTGTCTCTTTGTGCCCCCACCATAGCACAGTACAATTTGGCTTGTAAATAGGTTTTGCGCATAACCTCTAAAAGCCACTCTTTCGCTTGATACATTTTGTGCATGTTGCTAGTTATTATTTTAGTTTTCTGAAAAATGCTAATATGTTAGAATATCCTCATAGGATGGATTTCAAGGGAAAGGAGCTTTTTATGGTCAGAATTAAAGATATTGCACAGCGTGCCGGAGTGAGCACCACTACTGTTTCTAATGTAATACATCAAAATACCAAAAAGGTTTCTCCTGAGAATATACAAAAAATAAATCAGTTGATAGATGAAATGGGCTATATACAACGTAAGGGCTTTAATGTTATCAGAAATGAGCGTTCCGGGCTTATTGCAGTTGTGGCAAATTCCCACAAAACCTATGAAGAGTCTTTGCTGGGCGACCCGTTTTACGGACAGATTATTGGCTTTATAGAAAGCAGGCTCAGAGAGCTTGGATATTATATGATGTTTTATTCAGCTCCTGATATTGATGATATTTTTAAGATGATTATGGAATGGGATGTGGATGGCGTTATTGCTCTTACCTTTTCCGCAAATAACTGCGAAAAGCTTAAGCACTTTATTAATAAGCCAATTGTATCCATAGATGCCCATGAGATACCCTCCCAAAGTACAACCATACAGAATATCGGTATTGACAACAGAGAGGGTGGCTTTATTATGGGAAAGCATCTTCTGTCCCTCGGTTATGAAAATATATTTGTATGCGCCCACAAGGACTATGGCAATGACCATTTACGTTTCGAGGGTGTGCAGGATGCATGGAGAGCGTCCGACTCTCCTAATAAGCATAAGCTACAGCTTTGCATCATCGGCTCTACCTGGGAATATAGGCAAAACTATTATAAGGAGCTTGTACGCCATATGCCCTTTAAATATAAGACTGCCGCTTTCTTTCTGTCCGATTACTGCGCAATGGAGGCCATGAGCTATATTTTAAACTCCGGATTTTCCGTTCCAAAGGATATCGGCATATGCGGTTTTGATGGCATAATTTACGGAAGCCTTTGGGTATCCCCATCGCTTACCACAATCAAACAGGATATTAGAGGCAAAGCCATTCTTGCAGTGGATGAACTTGTAGCCCAGCTAACAAATTCTGAATATAAGGGTATAAATCAAATTTTGCCTCTGTCGCTTCAATCAAGAGAGTCTGTTTAATACAGGCTCTTTTGATTATCCATAGCATTCTAAAAATTCTACATAAAAGCATCCTTGGCTTTTCAGCTATTATATAGGTTATGCACATAACCTATTTACCCCTCCATTATATTATGCTAATTTTTAATAGTCGCAATATGCCACAAATATTTGACTTATAAAATTATTTAAGTGAGGTTTATGACGTGAAAAAACAATGGTGGAATAAAAAGGTTGCATATCAGATTTATCCCAAAAGCTTTATGGACTCTGATGCTGATGGCGTAGGAGATTTAAAGGGAATTATTGGCAAGCTGGATTATTTAAAAGAACTGGGAATTGATATAGTTTGGCTTTCTCCCATATATTGTTCTCCTTTGGCAGACCAGGGCTATGATATTTCTGATTATTATAATATTGACCCCGTATTTGGCACTATGGAGGATATGGACACTTTACTTGCCGAAGCAAAAAAGCGGGATATGCACATTGTAATGGATTTAGTGGTAAATCACTGCTCAGATGAGCATGAATGGTTTAAAAAGGCATGCGAGGAGCCTGATGGTCCTTATGGAGAGTTCTTCTATATAAGGGATTACAGGGAGGGAGATAAACTCCCCTGTAATTGGCGCAGTTATTTTGGCGGTCCTGTATGGGATAAGCTGCCGGGGCATGATGATAAGATTTATCTTCATGTGTTCCATAAAAAACAGCCTGATTTAAACTGGGAAAATCCTAAATTGCGTCAGGAAATATATAAAATGATTAACTGGTGGCTTGAAAAGGGTCTTGCCGGCTTTAGAATTGATGCCATTATTAATATAAAGAAAAAGCTTCCCTTTGCTGATTATCCTGTGGACAGAGAGGATGGTCTTTCAAGTATTGATAATATGCTTGCCGAAGCAAAGGGTATTGGAGATTTCTTAGGAGAAATGGCACGTGAAACATTCCACAAATATGATGCCTTTACAGTAGGCGAGGTATTTAACGAAAAGGATGATGAGCTACCTCTCTTTATTGGAGATGGCGGGTATTTCTCAACTATGTTTGACTTTGCAGAAACCGGTATAAACAAAAGCCCTAACGGCTGGTATGACCAAGCTCCCGTTACTGCCAACCAGTATAAGGAAGCTATTTTAAAGGCTCACAAGCGTGTAGAGGGAATAGGCTTTCTTTCAAATATTATAGAAAACCATGACGAACCCAGAGGTGTCAGCCACTATATTCCAAAGGAAGATTTAAGTATAACCTCCAAAAAGATGCTGGGTGGTTTAAACTTCCTGCTTCCGGGGCTTCCCTTTATATATCAGGGACAGGAAATCGGTATGGAAAATTTTGCTTCTTTTGATAGTATTGAGGATATTGATGACTGCGCCAGCAAGGATGAGTATCAGACTGCTCTTAATGCAGGACAAAGTGTGGCTGATGCACTAAAGGCTGTTGGGCATTTTACAAGGGATAATGCCCGCTCTCCTTTCCAGTGGGATGATGGGGTAAATGCAGGCTTTACCGAGGGTACTCCCTGGCTTCGCATAAATCCCAACTATAAGGATATAAATTTAGCAGGTCAGGAAAATGATGCACATTCCATTTTCAGCTTCTATACGGAACTGATTGCTCTTAGGAAAAATCCTATATATTCAGATACTCTTGTATATGGAAAATTTGATTATTTATTTGAAGATGTGGACAATCTGATTGTTTATACATTAACCGGGGACAAACAGCTTTGTGTTATTGCAAATTACCAAAGCTCTACGTTAAACATAAAGCTCCCCTTTGAAATTAAAAATATATTGTTAAGCAATGTAGACCGCTCTTTAGCAGGCAGTAGCCTTTCCCTTGCAGGATATGAGCTTTTAGTAGTTGAGATATAAATTACCAACGAGCGAGCTTAATAAGCAGGATATGAATTTATAGTAGTTGAAATATAAAAGTTAAGGATGGTATCGCAGTAAACGATTCCATCCTTAATTTATGGCTTTTTACAGACCTTTCTAATATATTTTTAGCTTTTGAATATTAGTTGTGTATCTCCCTGCAAATATTCTTATATAAACAGATTTACATTGGACTCTTCCGCATCCCCAAGATATGACGCTACTCCTGCCAGCTCTACTCCGTCTATTAATTCTTCTGCTCTAATTCCCATAATATCCATAGACATTGTGCAGGCCACCAGCTTGACACCATTATCCCTTGCCTGCTTAATAAGCACTTCCAAGGAGTCTACGTTCTTTTTCTTCATTACCATTTTCATCATAGCAGTTCCCATTCCGCCCATATTCATTTTAGATAATTTGAGCTTCGAGCTTCCCTGAGGCATCATAAACCCAAACATCTTTTCTATAAGGGATTTTTTAACTACAAGACCTCCCGCCGCTTTCTTGTCCTTTCTAAGTACATTAAGCCCCCAGAAAGTAAAGAACATAGTAACCTGTCTGCCCATTGCCGTAGCTCCGTTAGCTATAATAAATGAAGCCAATACCTTATCTAAATCTCCGCTAAATACCACCATGGTTTTATTCTGTGGCAATTCCTGTGTAACGGCCCTGATGCCCGCCTGCTCTTCTATCGCATCTGAGTAATTGGTAATATTTTCAGTACCTTTACGGATATATACCTGATATCCTTTTTCCAGCTTTTCTGACTTTAGCATAGTATTTCCGGTTCTCCTGCACCATGCCGATACATCTGTCGCAAAGCCTCTATCTGTGGCACAAACCTGTAGTACCTCTCCATCATGCATTTGTTTAAGAGCCTCATTAACTTTCATAATGGGACCGGGACACTGTAATCCACAGCAATCCACCACCTTTATAGCCCTATTTGCCATTATATCTAAACTCATATTTTCTATATTTTCCTCATTAATCGCATTTATATTGCCCATATTTTCTTCTGTAGCATCTGATTGTTCATCAATATTTTTTTCATAATGCATTGACCTGTAAAATCCGGTTCCGCCCGATAGCGTAGCCACATTGGAAAATCCATTTTGCATAAGTATTCTTGCTGCATTATATGAACGCACTCCTACAGCACAATAGGGAATAATCAGTTTTGATTTATCAAGCTCGCCCAATCTTTTTCTAAGCTGCCCTAAAGGGATATGGTAGGAAGCGGGAATTGAATATGCAAGTCTCTCCACATCCTCACGAACATCTAATATAACCGTATCTCTCAGCCCTTTTAATAACAACTCATCCACTTCATTCCATTCTATAAATTTAATTAAACCCTCTAAGATATTTTCTGCCACAAAGCCTGCCATATTTACAGGATCTTTAGCTGATGAAAAAGGTGGCGCATATGAAAGCTCCATTTCTTTTAAATCATAAATACTTCCATTAAGCCTCATGGTGGTTGCTATAGTGTCAATTCTCTTATCCACACCATCTGCTCCCACAATCTGAGCTCCTAAAATTCTGCCCTCAGATGTAAAAAGCAATTTTAAGGTTAATGTTGTTGCTCCCGGATAATATCCTGCATGGGATTTCTGATTTATCAGTAATGTATAGTAGTCCTTATTCTTCTCAAGCCCTTGTGATATAAGTTGCTTTTCATTAAGTCCTACCGATGCCACATTTAAGTCAAAGACCTTTACAACAGCCGTTCCAAAGCTTCCTTTGTAAGCCCTTTCTCTATTCTTAAAATGTCCTGATAAATTATCCGCTAAAATTCTTCCCTGCTTATTTGCGGGACCTGCCAGTGGAATCATCGTCTTTTTTCCATCTACAAGTCCTGTAACCTCTATAACATCTCCTACAGCATAAATATGAGGGTCGGAGGTCTGAAGCATTTCATCCACTACAATGCCTTTTCGTTCTCCTAATTTAAGACCGGCCTCTTCCGCCAGTTTACTGTTAGGTCGTACTCCCAGAGATAAAATAACCAAATCACTTCCTATTTCCTCTCCCGTAGAAAGCTGCACCCTTATTTCGTTATTGCCCTCTGTAAATCCCGAAACTCCTTTGCCTAAAAGAAGCTTGACTCCATTTTCAACCATATTTTCATGGAGCAAATTTGCCATTTCCATATCAACAGGCGCCATAACCTGTGACTGCAATTCTATCAAAGTTACCTCCATACCTACTGTATGAAGATTTTCTGCCATTTCCAGCCCAATAAATCCCCCGCCGATAACCGTAGCTCTTTTAGGGGCTTTTTCCTTAATATATTCTTTAATGGCATCAGTATCCTTTACATTCCAAAGGCTGAATATTCTTTGGTTATCAATACCCGGCAAGGGAGGTTTTATGGGGGATGAACCTGTGGCTATAACAAGATTGTCATAGTTTTCCTCATATATTTCTCCTGTAGATAAGTTTTTAATTTCAATTATCTGTTTTTGGGGATGTATTGCCACCACTTCACTTGAAATTCGCACGTCCACATTAAATTTATCTTTCATAGCCTTAGGGGTTTGCAGAAGCAATGCCTCCCTGTCCTTTATCACATCCCCTATATAATAAGGCAATCCACAGTTGGCATAGGAAATATAGTCCCCTCTTTCAAAGACGATTATTTCCATATTCTCATTCATTCTTCTAAGTCTGGCAGCCGTTGTCGCACCGCCTGCAACTCCTCCAATAATCAATGTTCTCATTTATTAAATACCTCATTTTCTTATTACTTGTTTTTTTATGTTCCCGCTATTAGTTACATTATATCCAAGGACATTACCAAACTTCTGTGACCGGGTCACAAAAAATCCCGACTATTTTATAAGTCGGGATTTTTAAGAAATGTTGACGAATATTGCTTCAAAATTTAAGGATGGCTTCGCCCAAAAACGATTCCATCCTTACCTCATAACTATTTCTTATAATCTTTTTAATATTTTTACTATCCCATATCTATGCAAGAAACGCCATTGAACTAAAGATTATTACTAAAGACTATTTCCTGCTTGTTTACATCCACTACCGCCTCTACACCAAAGGGAATGATGCACCTTGGGGTGGCATGACCCACATTTATATTTGTTACAATCGGCAGGAGCGGATTGTTAATTACTTTTTTTAATATTTCCTTATACTCTTTAAAATACACTTCATCATCCGGCTTACCTATAAGCACTCCTGAAATTACATCAAAAACCCCGTAATCCTTTAATGCCTGTAACATTTTCGCATATTTTTCAGGTGTCGGCTTCTCTTCGCTACTTTCCAATAACAGAATTCTGTTTTTCCAATCCTCCAAAGCTGGAAACAGCTCGTATTTCCAACACATTTCCACCGTATCAGAATATCTGTCGACATTAAAAATATCATAAATGCTATCAATACAACCACCCAGTACTTTCCCTGCAAAAACAGGCTCTCCCTGTAGTAATTCAAATCCATTATTTTTATGTGCTTCCATACTCGTATCCATAGCTTCTACTGAAAAATCACTTCTTGATTTATACCATACATCACTTGGAGTGATTTTATGAATAGTACCTGTTGTAAGCAGCTCTTCAAAATACTTTTTGGTATATGGCAGTATATCCTTGTCTATTTCACAAATATCCGCTAAAAATGACTGACCGTAAAAAGTTTTAAGTCCTACCTTATGCAACATAAAATGATTTATGGTAGTATCCGAAAAGCCAAGAAAAATCTTATTACTAACGGTATTTTTAAGCTCATCATTTTCAAAAAGATATGGGAGCAGTCGATAGGTATCATCTCCTCCGATTGCACATAAAATCATATCCGTATCACTTTTAAAGGCTTCAACTAAGTCTTTGGCTCTAAGCTCCGGATGCTCTTCCACATAATCCGGACCTTTAAGAGCGTTTTCTGAAAATCTTACATTTATTCCATATTCCTTTAGGCGTTTTATTCCCAAATCCAGCTCATGCTTAATAAAATCCTCTCCGAGTATTCCCCTTGAGAGACTGACGATAGTGATATCCTTAACCATAATTCCCTCCGCTTTTATTTTAGCCATTATTAAAGCACAAATCCCGCCGGATAGCAATAATGGCTTTTTGATGTTAAAACATTCAATTTATATGACCCCCATACAACTGTACTTTGTACGCTCGAATTTCACTTTAGTGCATCATTCCTCCCACAAATCTACTATATTTGCTATATTTTCCGGTGTACCATCTATATATTTAAGCTCCTGTTTAACATATTTTTTCTCATATTCTATATATTGTTCTTCAGTAATAGATATTTCTTTATCATCAGATGAAACCCAAAAGAAATCTGATTTTGTAGCATCATCTGTATTTTGCATAGAAAAAAACTGCTCAAGTATCTCTAGTTCAGTACCATTCTTTGGCAGGTAGTATAAGATATTACAATACTCATTAGCACTCCCAAAAATCTCTACCCTCAATAAATCATCCTGACATATGGTGCATATTCCACTTCTGTATCCCAAGTTGCCTAAAAGTTCGATGGTTTTCCCCTCATACCATGTAAAAATATGGTATATCACTCCACTATCGGTTTCTTTCAAATATCTGCATATAAACAACTCCGGAATTTCATTGCTATCAATATCCTTTAGAATAAACGAAAAAGCCCCCTCCTGCGTACAGAATTCTGTTTCTATTTTTGTGCCATCTACATTTTGTAATTCAGGCATTTCAGAATATGACTTCCAATATATACCATTTTCATTTATTTTTTCAGTTTCTTCTCTATAGGTATTAAGGACTATTTTATATCCATCCTCCCATGAGCCTTCAATTATATCGATTTTTTCCTCTTGGTTATCATCTACATTGTTATCTTCTGCATCATTATTTATATTCAAAGCTTTTTCATTATATATAACCTGCTTATCCCTTGTTTGCTTATATCCGCATCCATCTAATAGCATTAATACAATACTAAATCCTATAATTGTCCTTATTTTATATCTTGTCATTTTGTCATTATCCATCCGTTCCTTATTTGCTTAGTATGTAATAATTATCCTGAGACATAATCTGTTTGATAATGCTGATTTGTCACGCTTAGTTACTCTAAAAGTTGACTAAAACACTTAACTCATAATATTATTCACTGTTAAAAACTGAATTAATCCACTCTATACGTCTCGTTAAACATGTAGAAACGATTGAACTTTTTAACGCTGACTCATATCCATGGCATGTTCCTTTTATTTCATAACAATTCACCGAAACACCTTGTGATTGCAACTTTTCAGCGAACGCTTTTCCTTCATCGCGTAGGCAATCAAATTCAGCTACTTCAATATATGTTCCAGGAAAGGACGCCACAGAAACTTTTTCTGATATTGTTGCATATTTTGCCTTATTTACATCACAGCCATCCAAATATAAATTCCAGAACAGCTTATTACAGTTCGAATCCCATATTGGGGTATCAACAAATCTTTTCATCGATTCTGTATTCATGCCATTATCAAGAACCGGATAAATCAACATTACTCCTCTTGGTAATATTTGTTTTCTGTCCTTTAACATTGCCGCTACAGCACAAGCTATAAGTCCACCAGCACTATCGCCTGCTAAAATAATCTTTTTGCTGTCGATACTCAATATTTCACAATTCTCTTTAACCCATACAAATGTATTATAGCAATCCTCTATTGCCACAGGGTATCTATACTTAGGAAGTAATCTATAGTCAGGCAGTATAACTTTACAATTTGCCTTTGTGGCATACCACTTAGCAAGCTGATAGTGTGCTGCCGAGGCTCTCATAAGCAATCCACCACCATGATACAATACTATGCAAGGCATTTTGTCTGTACAATGTTTAGGTTCAATAATCAATATTGATAATTTGGCATCCTTATAACCAAGAGTTGAGTACCTCTTAACTGACACCAATTTATCTGTTTTACATTTAGCCAAACCATTTATCAGATTAATTAATGGATAAATTTTTCCCACTACATTGCCACTAATCTTTGATAGATTTTTTAATTCTTTTGAAATATTATAATTCATAGTCTATATATCATCCTTCCGGTCGAAAGTAATTTGAAGATTATATTTTTCTGCAAAATTTTTAACTGCTTTTTTAATTAGTTCCTGCCATATACAGTTAAATTCATCCTCCGCGCGTTTTCTACCTATAATGCTAACGCACCTAAAGAGGTCGCTAATTCTATTTTCGTCGCACTCAACGCCGTTTTGATTATAATATACGACAACGCAAAACGGCAGTAAATATATTTTTAATATTTACCTGCCGTTTTAATTTTCTTTATTATAATAGGTTAACATAGATAAAAATAGTCGTAGTATTTTTGAAAATTCTTGCAGTATTGTATTTTTTCCAGCTCTTCGTATACCGTAAATAACAAGATATTCAACGGAATGACATTATATGATTGTTCAGATGTGTTATCTCTTCTTTTCTTCCAATCATATTTACGCTACTCCATTTCACCACTCACAAGTATACTACTTTTAAGTAGTGAATTTAAGTGACATTTCTAACTACCATCTAATACTCCACCTGTCTGCATACTCTTCTAATACCTCTGTTTTTTGTACTTTTTCCATCTGTGTAGTGGATTGATATTCTTCCTGTTTATTTTTCAGTGCTTCCAGATATTCTTTTCCATCAAGTGGAAGCTCCACCCACTTTCCAGTCCAGCTTGAAAGATATGCTGCATTGGCAATAGACAAGCCTTTAATCCCATCAATTCCTGGTGCCAATAGCTTTAAACCCGTTCTAATTGCCTTACTGAAATCATTTAATATGCCTATATGCCCGCTTTCCTTTTGATATTCTTCAAAAATTTTTATTGGAACATTAGGCATACTCTCTTGCATAGTTTTTGTAAGTACTTTTATATTTTCATCAATAAAAGTTATTGTCAATTTTCCACTTTCATATACCGCTTTTCCCTTTGTCCCCACCAATTCCATTCGATTTGTTCCGGGATATTCTCCGGTTGAGGTTGTAAAGGTGGCTATAGCTCCATTTTCATATTCTGCGTGGATATCAACCACATCTTCCACCTGAATATCATGGTATTGCGATATCTTGCAATTAGCCCATATTCGTTTTGGCATTCCTGCAATCCATTGCCAAATATTCAGATTATGTATACACTGGTTTATTAGTACACCTCCACCCTCTCCATTCCATGTTGCTCTCCACTCTCCCGAATTATAGTAGTGCTGGGTCCTATACCAATCGGTAATAATCCAGTTTATCCGTTTAATAGAACCATATTTTCTACTTTGCACCATATCATGCATACGAATATATACCGGATTGGTTCTTTGATTGAACATTACCGCAAAAGTTACTTCCGGGTGCATATCCGCACATAGATTCATTTCTCGTACCTGCTTTGTATAAACACCAGCAGGCTTTTCACACATTACATTTATTCCATTTTCCATAGCTCGGATTGATAGTTCCGGATGCTGATAATGAGGTACAGCTATTAATACTGCATTTATCTCGGCATCTTTCAAAAGGTCTTCTCCCTCTTCATATATTTTTATACTTTCTGATAAATGCTTAGCCGCCCACTGTCTGCGTGTTTCCTTTCTGTCTGCAACCGCAACTAAAGCCATACCCTTTATATCTCCGTTTGCTATACGTCTGGCATGCCCCGCTCCCATATTTCCTATTCCTAAATATCCTTTTCATTTTCATGCAACAACACCACTTTATGCTTAACTGCATAATCAACCATTTTTCCAACTCTCTCAAATACCTTGTGCTGATACTGTTCCGGGTCTTCTCCATTTGGAATAAAAAAGCTAAATATTCTGATGTATGGAGTTTCCATCAAATGCGCAAGCTCAACTGTATGTTTATACAGTTCAAAATGCTTATCAAAGTCCTCCGTAATATGTATTTTGCCTATAG
>JBHAJK010000004.1:0-9882 GCA_041826605.1 Lachnospiraceae bacterium
ATTTTCCCTATGAGCTGATTCCGGGAGGCAGAAGCTATCCTTTTTCAAAAAGAGAGAGAACCTTTTGGTTTTATAAAACAAGTGAGGGTACGATTTGGGGTATAACAGCAGAGGCTTTGCGGGAGTTTTTAAGGATTGTGGCAGGTCTCTTGTAGCCTCTTGTAGTAGTGCGTTATATTGACTTTTATAGTTAATAGCAATATAATCAACTTATAAGTTGAAAACTCATAAGTTGATAAAGGTGGCACTATGTTTTATTGCAGAGAAAGAGAGCTTCAGGATTTAAACAAAAGATATAATAGAGATGAATTTGAATTTATAGTAATTTACGGGCGTCGTCGTGTGGGTAAGACAGCCATTATTAATGAATTCTGCAAGGATAAGTCTACGATTTTCTTTTCAGCACTGAATGCTTCAGAGCAGGAAAATCTTGAAGCTTTTTCAAAGGCAATTTACGAAAAGGAGTATCCGGGAACAGAGTTACCTCCTGTTTATCCGTCTTTTGATGCGGCATTTGCTAAGATTACCCGTATGGCGGAAAAGGAGAGGCTGATACTTGTAATCGATGAGTATCCCTATCTGGCAAGAGCCAGCAAATCCATATCCTCCCGTTTGCAGCATATAATAGACCATACATGGAAAAATAGCCGGTTATTTTTGATTTTATGCGGTTCATCTATGAGTTTTATGGAATATCAGGTTTTGGGATATGAAAGTCCTTTATACGGACGGCGAACAGGACAGTTTAAGATACAGGCATTATCCTATAAGGAAGTGAAAGAATTTAATCCGTCACTGACACCAAACCAGCAGGCATTTATTTATGGTATTACCGGTGGAATACCTCATTACATTAATAAGCTGTCTGTTACAGATGATGTAGATGTGGCATTAAAGAATAATCTTTTTAATACATCAAGCTATTTATTTGAGGAGCCTGAAAATCTGTTAAAGCAGGAGCTTAGGGAGCCGGCGATTTATAATTCGGTTATTGCGGCAGTTGCAGGTGGAGCGTCACGTTCCAATGAAATTGCCACAAAAATAGGAATAGAAGCGCCTATTTGTGCCAAGTATCTGAAAGTATTATCAGACTTAGGGATTTTGATAAAAAAAACACCGATTACTGAAAAGCCTGGAAAGAAAACGATATATTCGATTGGAGATAACTTTTTTAAGTTCTGGTATCGTTTTGTACCTCAGAATACATCTTCAATCAGTGCAGGAAGAATAGAGCATATTTATGACACTGCTATTAAAAAGCACTATGCTGATTATATGGGGCATATCTTTGAGGATATGTGCAGGGAATATTTATTTTTATATGCAGAGGATGTGCCGATTATACTGTCTGATATCGGTCAGTGGTGGGGAACAGACGCAAAGCATAAAAAGGAAGTGGAAATAGATATTATCGGAATTCCTTCAGAGGGGAATGAATATATTATCAGCTCGTGTAAGTATAAAAATGAACCGGTTGGCGTAGATGAATTGGAGCTTATTAAAGAATATGCCGGAGTTTTCGGTAAAGGAAAAAAATATCATTATTATATTTTCTCAAAGAGCGGTTTTACCGCAGGTTTAAAGGAACTGGCAGATAAGGGAGAGGTCAGGCTGGTGTCTTTGGAGGATATGTATAATTAACATTGCGTAATAACAGCAGAGGCATTGCGGGAGTTTTTAAGGATTGTGGTTAAGCTGTAGGGTAACATCCGTGTAAAACTCCTGCATTTCCAGAAATTTATTTCTTTCTCTGGTCTTTGTAAAGTCCAAATTGTCATATACTATAAGGTAAAAAATAACAGTGAGCATACTCAGAAGTCCGAAAAGAGTGGCAAGTAGCACCCAATAGGCAAAAAACATCCTGTTTGTATGAAGAGTTTCATAGCGCTGTACCCTCATCATATTGCTGGAAAAGAGAAAGATAAGGCAGGTAAAGCCGCTGATATACCATATGGTGGGATTGAACAGGTATTCCATCATTTTGCTGCCAAAGTGCCAAAGAGGATAGATTGCAAATACGGAGAATACAAGACTGACAATAATTTTAAAAATTGCAGCTTCAAGGCTGAAATCCGCAAGGGTAATGAAAGCGCAGATGCAGGAAGCGCTAAGACTAATGGCAAAAAGGCTGACACGGCAAATGAAAATAATATAACCCTAAGCCTTGCCACAGATGTAAAAACCAAAAAGAGAACGGGAAATAGCTCAAATTTATTAATATCTAAAGATGGTGCAGATAATGCGGATAATAAGGATGTATCTGTTGCCGATAAAAATGAGCAGAACATTACAAGTATTGCTGAGGCTAATAGCACTGATGTAAATACTGACAGTGCCACTAACGCCTCTACAGCTAAGGATAATCAGGCTGAAAGCAGTAATGCCTATAATAGTGCGACAACCATAGGAGAGACAAACTCTCTTTGGAACAAGGTAATGCTGTATATAATGGGCGGTGCGGCGATTGCTATTTGCATTGTAGGAGTAGTTATATTACAGTTCAAAAAAGAAATATAAAATAATGTTCAAAAATAATATTCAAAAAGTCATAGCTTGGGGCGGTCCGGGCTATGGCTTTTTTGGTGGGACCGAGTATTTATGCCAACTAATGAGGGATGGATTAAAAAGGTTGTAAAGGATAGCTGATTGGGGCTATCCTTTGATATTAATATATTAATTTGAAAGCAGCTTGAATTTATTCTTTTTATATTCGATAATACCCTCTTTTTGCATTTTACTAAGCTCTTTTGACAAGGCTGTACGCTCGATATTTAGAAAATCCGCAAGCTGTTGACGGTCAAAGGGTATTTCAAATTCTTTACTGTGATTTTGCAATGAAACAGTGTTCAGATATCCAAGGATTTTTTCTCGCATAGTATGTGAGGCAAGTAAAAAGCTACGATTGGACAAAAACATATTTTTTTGCAGGGACATTTTTAAGAGATTGAGAATAAGCTGCTGTGTTACATGGGGGACATTGCATGATTGTGATACAAGTCTGCCGATTTCAATAAATATTACCGTGGTCGCTTCGCTGGCAATTATATCTACAGGAATAACGGCTTTAGAATTCATAGCATAGGCCTCTCCGAAAAAATCTCCCTCTGAAAAGCTGGTAAGAATTGTACGATTTCCCCAGAAATCATTTCGTTCCACAATAACAGAGCCCTTATAAATTAATCCGACAAAGGAGGTAGAGGACCCGGCATGATAAATAGCTTCATGTTTATGATAGCTTCTTTTATAGGCATTAAGACAATTTAAAGTATTTTCAATATCCTGTTCGGACATACCCTGAAACAGGATATTTTTTTTGTAAAAATTCATATCCATATATTTTTCCTCATTAACAAATTTTGTGGTTTAGACAACATATTCCTTTTATAAGAATAGTATACTGTAAGCAAGAAAACAAGTATGGAATATAGCCGGGGATGAAATGCAGCCAGACAACAGTCGGGGAATTTCTTACTGGCAGTAGGGATAAGTATGGAATATAGCCGAGTATGAAATGCAGCCAGACAACAGTCGGGGAGTTTCTTACTGGCAATAGGGCTATTAACCATAAACATTCTGTGACAGAAAGGAGTTTATTAAATATGAAAGAAATTGCAGGAAAGGTATTTTCCATAGCAACAGATAATATTCCCATACCGGGATGTACGGTTTCAAAAGCAGTAAGTTCTGAAAATGGTTTTGCAATATCGCATTTTTCTTTGGCAGCTAATACAGATATCAGTGCAGAAAGCTATTCTTATCCCAAATTATGGCTTGTGGCAGAGGGAAATTTAACAGCCTATGATGCTAAAAAAGAAAGTACCTTAACCAAAGGTCAGATATTTGCTACACCGATTGATGAACCGATTGGTATACGTGCGGAAAATGACAGTATATACACAGAAATTGAATTAAAGGAGGATACTAAAATGAATGAAATTTTAAAGGCCGGAGAAGTCCTGAGACTAAAGGATATGCTGCCATATCAGGAGGGCAGGATTGTAAATATGGATCTTGTAAATGACCCACATATGAAGCTTGTGATTATGAGCTTTGACAAAGGAACGGGCTTGTCGGAACATGCAGCGCCGGGAGATGCACTAATATTTGCACTGGACGGAGAGGCTGTTATTGGATATGAGGGAGAGGAACATAAAATAAAAGCCGGAGAGAATTTTAAATTTGACAAATTCGGCAAACATTCAGTTAAGGCTACAAGCAGGTTTAAAATGGCGTTGTTGCTTGTTTTATGTGAATAATTAAATTCACATCGCGGCATAATAATGCAACACTTCAATTACAAAGAGGAGGAGCTAATTATGCCTACAATTATGTCAATTAGAGATTAGAGAAATACAAGTAAGACATCTGAATTAACACATAAGCAACAAGAAACGATATTTATCACTAAAAATTGATATAGTGATTTAGTAGTAATGAGTGCTGAGTTATATGATACGTTCGCACGAATTAATAAAATTGATCAAGCAATTTTTGAAGCTGAAAGAGAGTGTAGTGAGACCGGTAAAACAATAGATGCAAAGGATGCATTTGCAGAATTGGAGAACAAATATTTTTGATAAATATAAGGTTAAATTACATAAGAAAGCGTATAGAGATATTGAAGGTATCTATGCTTATACTGCAAATGAGAAACTTGCACCAGAAAATGCCAGAGGCCAAGTTAATGGAATTAAGAAATCAATTATTGAATTAGATACTTTTCCGGAGTCACATCAGGAATGACAGGAGGGTAAGTATGCTGATAAAGGATATAGACAACTTATAATAGATAACTATCTTGCAATATTCAGAATAGATGAAAAGAAAAAGAGATAATTGTGGTTACCCTACAATATCAAGGGAGAAATACTTAATTTTGCGGTAAAGGAAAATATAAGAATAATTTATAAATGTTCAGTTATAGCGAGAAACTTGAAAATAACTTATTTATGTGGTATTTTTGAATACGCAGAAAAGGCTATATTTATAAGAGAAATCCCGAAAAACAAGGGAAAGAGGTATAAAAATGAAACTAGGTATTGAAGCCTTTTTTTATATATATCCATAAAGAGTCATAAAACTCTATGAAGCCGCATATTTACTTGGTTCGTGGTAATTTGTTCTCACATGTAACTTGTTATAAATTATTATAATTTATAGAAAAATGGTACTCCCGTGGCACTCGGTATGGTACTCGATATTCGGAAGAAAAATATCAACATTATTTCATTTTGTAACAAGCTATATTGAGACCCAGGTTAGCAGATGGATTACACAGCATCGGATAGTCAAATGTCCGGTGCTGTTTTTTAATGCCATACTTCTATTAGCCAAAAACGAAAAAAAGTTGAAAATGGCTAATAGACATGATAGAATAATCTCATCAAACAGAAGGAAAGAAATGGATATTATGAAGCTCATCCCAAGAAATTCCTATATGGAGAAAATAATCAATGTAATAGGAACCCCGGATATAAAAGTCATTACCGGTGTAAGACGATGCGGAAAGTCAAAGCTTTTGGAATCATTTAAAAAATATATAGATGAAAATATACAAGATGCAAATATAATCCATATCAATTTTAACCTGCCGGAGTTTGAAGAACTGCTCACTTTTCGAGCGCTGTATGAACATATAAACTCTTTGTATAAAGAGAATATGCAGAACTTTGTTTTGATAGATGAAGTTCAAATGTGTGAGGATTTTGAAAAGGCCATCAATGGACTGCATGTATCCGAAAAGTATGATATATATATAACCGGTTCAAATGCTTTTTTGCTTAGTTCAGATCTTGCCACACTTTTTACCGGACGAACATTTGAAATAAAAGTTTTTCCATTTTCCTTCAAGGAATATGTCAGGTATTTTGATTTGAGCGACAGATATGAGGCCCTATCATCATATATTAAAGAAGGTGGAATGGCAGGCTCTTATCTATATAAAAATCCGGAAGCAAAGTATGATTACATTGCAGATGTATTTGACACTCTGATTGTAAGGGATATCAGACAGAAATATAAAATAAGAAATACTCAGTTGATGGACAGAATTGTAGATTTTCTTATGGATAACATTTCAAATCTTTCATCGGCCAGGAATATTACAAATGTCCTTGGCAGCATGAATGAGAAAATCCACCATACAACGGTTGGTTCGTACATGCAATACCTATGCAATGCATTTGCATTTTATAAAATCCGTAGATACGATATCAAAGGGAAAAAATATTTATCAAGTAATGATAAGTATTATCTCAGTGATCATACATTTCGGTACGCAAAGCTCGGCACAAGAAATATGGATTATGGAAGAATCCTTGAGAATATTGTGGCTATAGAACTTCTTCGCAGAGGGTATGAGGTTTATGTCGGGGTATTATATAAAAAAGAGATAGATTTTGTGGCGATAAAACGTAGCGAAAAAATCTATATTCAAGTATCCGATAACATAAGCGATGATAAGACTTTTGATAGAGAAGTTTCACCACTTTTGCAGATAAAAGATGCATATCCTAAAATGCTTATCGCACGTACAAGAAATGATGAATACCAATACGAAGGTATAAAAATTGTCGATTTAGCTGATTGGCTGTTAGAGGCATGAATTAGCCAAAAACAGAAAAAAATTAAAAATGGCTAATAGATATAAGATTCCGAATTTAAATGTAAATTATTTCTTATGCGGTTAAGGATGTGCCCGAAATGAGGCGGCTGATGGAAATGCTGGTGGTCGCAGAGGGAGCGGAAGTTTGTGATATATTTTGGGGTGTAAAATTATGTGAGGCAAGGTGCCCGTGGTTGTCGATGATGAGCCGATGGCTGCGGGCTTTTTTGCTATATGAAGACATTTCACTTCAAAAAAAGCGTCGTTCACTGCAAGGCTATGATAGGCAGATACTATTTTGCCGATATAATATAGATAAGGCAATCTATGACGAAGGGAATGATTCTATGAATATAGCAGTATGTGATGATGAGGAAAAGGTAAGGGAGCAGATTGTATCCCTGATAAAGAAGCAGAGCTCTGATGTGAATATTAGCAGCTTTGCCAAGGGGCAGTAGATATTGTTATATATGAGATTCTTGGGATAGATAGAGATGTGATGGGGATTGTTATCAATCTCGCTGTACTGTTTGCGCTTCAATCACTTTTATTCAAATGGGATTATAAGAGACAGATTTTTGTTATCTTCAGTTTCGTAGCTGGGAGAGGATTGATTAAATATATTATCAGTGTACTTTATTATTTAATTTCTATGTTGACCGGAGGCATGATAGAGCGAATCGTATCATCTTCCGAAGGAATGACGTTGGAAAGGGCAAATACAGTTTCAACTACAATTTTGAGCATACAAGGTATTATCTGTGTAGCGGTATATGTGATCATATTATACTTATATCTGAAAACATTAAGCAGAAAGTACATTTACAAGGGATGCTCTCGATAAGCATTTGCCGGAATCTGTGTTTGCCGAAAAAGTAAGATGTGGGCAGGGGTATGTATTTACTGAAGACGAAAAAATCATTGGAGTGCTCAGGTATAATCTTTTTTTGGGATAATACACCGTTTTGCACACTCCTTTTTATTGACACTGAACATCGTAAGAATGGATACGGAAAACTAATGATGGAGTATTGGGAGAAGGATATGAAGTCACAAGGATACGAGATGCTGATGACATCCACTCAGGTCGATGAGGATGCACAGCACTTCTATCGCAAGTTGGGATAGAAGGATTGCGGAGGATTCATCGTAGATGTTCCCGGGTATGAACAGCCAATGGAGATGATAATGATAAAGGTAGTGTAAAATGGCATCAAGTAAAGAGTATTTGGATTTCATATTGGAGCAGCTTTCAGAATTAGATGATATATCTTATAAAGCGATGATGGGGGAGTATATCATATATTATTGCGGAAAGATTGTCGGCGGTATTTATGATGATCGTTTTCTTGTGAAGAATGTTAAAGGAGCTAGGGAGATGATGCCGAATGCTTCATTGGAACTGCCATATGATGGTGCAAAGGAAATGTTGTTAGTAGATGATGTTGATAATAGATTTTTTTTGAAGGAATTATTTTTAGCCATGTATGATGAACTTCCAGCACCGAAGAAAAAGAAATAGTCAAATTCCGGTTTGTCGACCTAATTGAATATTTAACGTTACATAGAGCAGTTATCTCAGAAGAGATAGGGGCAATGTACCTATGAAACGGTGATAATAAGTCGTGGAGGGATAGCCCCAAGTCAAGTTAATTCATTAAAACTTAATATGGTAAAAAGTGTTTTGGGTTCGAGTATGACTAAGGAGACTGGGGAATACGATGATAGAAACAAGTTGGATATCCAACAGTTTGTGCATCAGACGCTGAAAGTCAGACCTGGCGAGGTTTTTGATGTGGTGAAAATTTAGAAATTGCATTTCTTCTTGCTGCATTTCTTGTATAATGGAATGCAGTGAGAAGAAAAAATACTAGAAGTTGAAGGTGGGCATATGAACAAGAAATTAGTAGATTTTTTAATAAAGGCTAAGCAAGCTACATACGCAGGAAAAGGAGCTGAAACAACTTCGTCCAGAGAAAAATCTCATGATTTGAGTTATCAGGATGGGGATTATATGTATTACGATACTTACCTTGGTGCTGGAAAGTTTGCAGGAGAAGAAGCTCTTTGGATAAAGGGAAATCCATACTGGAGTATGAATTATATTGGTAGAGTTACCGGTGATAATTTTAGCGGTGATTTTCTCAAAGAAGCACTGCTTCTTGTTCCAGAGAACAACCCTTTTCGAGGACCTGAAAAATATACAAACGGAGACTACACATATCAATGTGAAATCCAAGGAGATTTTGAGTGGTTTCAGGGAAAAGAGATAATTTGCTACAAGGATTCGCAGATTTATGAATGCGTATTTCATGGTGGATTAGTAGAATAAGGCAGAAAGACAAATCGGCATTTGTTGGGCAAAGGAGAATAAATATGTGGTTTTATATTATGATGTTTATCTGTAACTTATTAATTCCGATTGTCATGTTGATATGTGGATTCTTTATGTCCAAATATCCGCCAAAAGAAATTAATGGAATTATTGGATACAGAACAACTATGTCCAGAAAAAATATGGATACATGGAAGTTTGCACATGATTATTGCGGTAAGTTGTGGCTTAAACTCGGATTGCTGTTATTAATTCCGACAATTATTATTCAGATACCTTTTTCACATTCGAGTGAAAATGCAATTGGATATATGACACTTATTGTTGAGGGAATACAGCTTGTGGCTATATTGGGTTCAATTGTGTTTGTGGAAAGAGCTCTTAAGAAAACTTTTGATGAAAATGGTATCAGAATATAAATTCGGGTTTGTAGAATTGAATAAGAATATTACATAGACCAGTACTTCTGGGACGCCCAGATTGATTTGTACTGGTCTATTATTATGCCCATTTTTAGCGCAGAAGATGAGCATGAGACAAAACTATTAATCAAATTTTCAGAAAGGAAAATTCGGAGGCTCGCTGCTTCCGGATGAAGGTATGAATTATGAAGGTTATGAAATGAATGAAGGGATGTTGGATGAAGGTACGCCATAAAGTGGCGAGTATCCTAAAGGGTATCAAAATGGCATTTTTCAATTCAGCAATCACAGTATTACAGACACTTGTTATCGCTCTTGGAGCAGGCTTAGGGGTATGGGGCGTTGTAAACCTTCTTGAGGGTTATGGAAATGATAACCCTGGCGCTAATGCTCATGTGTGGTAAAGTAACACAAGAAACTTATAGGCAGCTACCTACTATTCCTTAAAACTTATAGACTCTTTGGAATCCATGTGATAAAACAAAATTATCAGATTCCCGATTTTCTAAGATATATGAGAG
>JBHAJK010000005.1:0-27891 GCA_041826605.1 Lachnospiraceae bacterium
CTTTTTTCTGCCGTTTCCGGCAATTTTTGGACAAAAAAAGACGGGGACGAATAATCTTCTTAAGAGCAATCGCCACCGTCTGTGGTAACAATATTCAATTATGCTATATCATTTTAACTTCCGGAATAGCTCACTATCAGGTATTATATTTTCTATAATCAAAATTTTCTGCCAGAATTTCACGCCAATACTTATGCTGCTCCTCGGATAGTTCTTTAAACATTAATTCCATCATATTCATTTTATATTTCTCTTTAGTTTCTTCCTTCAGGTACACTGATAACCACGCCGTTAGTTTGTGTGATGGAAAGTCCTTAAAATCATCTGCCGTAAAATGCACTACTTCCTTTTTCTTTTTTCTCGGCTTTCTGATATAATGCAGATCCCCATCAACAAATCCATACGATATGGATTCAAACTGTTTATATACATCTTCTTTCTCTTTTATCTCTGACTTTAACGTATGACCAATGTCAGTCTCGACCTTTTGCCACGGCGTAGATTTTTCGCATACAATGAACGGATCCTCACGACCTATGACATAAGCATCATCATCAAAACTTGCTTCAATCGTATAATAATCCACATCTTCATAAATATTGAAAAGCAAGGATGTGTAATCCTGTTTGTCTGTAGTACCAATAAGTGCAAATAAAGATGATATCCGGTCTCTCACTATCACACCTCAGCTCATTAAGTATTCTATCTCCGATTAATGTCATCTGCTCAGAGTATCCAATAGGAATGCCACCCTCTGTTAAATACTTTACCCCCTTTGGGAACCTGTCTTGCACAATTAAATGCATTCAGATAATCTCCAAGGGCGCATCCGCTCATACATATGCAATACATAACAACACCAAGACTTACAGGTATCGGTATCATGGGAGCCACAAACATCCATATTACATAAGGTATTATTCCCAGTATGAATGCAGGACTTAAAACACTGATGATAAAAGCCTTTTTTGATATCGGCTCTTCAACATATACGAATAGCATCTGATTTTGCGACATTACATAGATCTGCTTTTTCACCTCTTTAGGCATTATAAATGCATGTATATATTCATGAACATACTGAGAAATATAAACGCAAACCAATGAAACAATGAAAGCTATCACAAAACTCCCGAATTTCAACCCATGTGGTCGACCAAATGCTAAAAGGATCCTAACAATTCCCATACACATCATCACCAGCATGAGAGGACCCGCAAAAACAGCACCCTGTAGAAATGCTTTGTCAGATGTTTCCGGCTCTTTAAACATCACGCTCCCTTCCGGAAGCTGCTTCCCGGAGGATATTTGCTCTATATCCCCTTTCAATGTTCCCTTAAATTCAATATTCCTCATCTTATTGGTTCTCCTCTTCTTTTTTTAACTGCGCATAACGTGAAAAGAGAACCGAACAGGAATAAACCATAGCAACTCCACATCCGACAAATGGAGCAATGTTATCGCTTATTATTATGGCGTATATAAAACTCGCCAAACAAATCAGCGATACGATGATTGCGATAACCAGTGCCTGTGTTGAAGTTGTCTTTCTTTTTTGTTCCATTTTTTCATACTCCTCCTTAAGATAAAACATTAGAAAGCACTTATGGCTTTTTCACAAAATGTATTCCGATAAAGTAATCAATATATCGCTCTATTTTCTTTAATATCTCCTCTTTTCTATCTGGCTCTCTATCGCAAATTTGAATCATCAAACTCACGGGAGATACATACTCCAATGCCAGCATCTCCGAATCTTCTTCCTGAATCTCACCATTTTTAATAAGTTCGGCGAAAATTCCTGTATATTGTTTAAGCATAAAGGAGGGTTGGTGCTCTGAGGACTTTCTGCTTAAGAATTCATTTCTGAACTGTTCTATGGTGATCATCTTTCTGACCCTGATTACCCTCTCATCTGTCAGAGTATATGTAATCTGATGCATGCTAAATGTCTTAAGTTCTTCAGCATTATGTATCCAAAGCATGGAATGTAATCCCATTCCCATTGTTGACTTATATTGGTCTTCAATCATACTGTCAATGCACTCGAAAATCTCTTCTTTGCTCTTAAAATATCTGTACAGATTAGGAGCCTTCAATCCGCACTCCGTCGCTATTTCTTCTACGGATGTGCCATCGTATCCTTTCTTAGAAAATAATTCTAATGCTGCATCCAATATTCTTTCTCTATTAGAACCTTTACTCAATTTTATATCTCCACTTGATAATCACTATTACATAGTATGATAATATTTACTATCAGTCAAGTTTCTTATTAATAAAGATAGCATATTAAAAACGGTCGGCAGATTATATCCACCAACCGCAATTTATAATATTTTATCATTTGAGGAATTCATCAAATCAACTCTCTGAAACAGCATTATCCCTTAAGTATATATGCTCTCGCTCTTCCTTCGCCCTGATGTTCTATCATTCCCTCCGCAAATAGTTCTGCCAATAATACTCTTACTCTAGGCTGACTTAGTCCGACAGCATCCGCAATCTCCGCTGTCTTGGCTATACCTTTTTGAGTAATGAACTCAATTATAGCTTGTTTATTATCAGCGGTCTTTCCGTTTCCGCTTGTTTTTTCCGCTTGTTTTTTTCGCTTGTCGCTTGTTTTTCCCGTTTGTCGCTTGTTTTTTCCGCTTGCCGCTTGTTTTTTCCGCTTGCCGCTTGTTTTTTAGAAAAAGCAAGCGTTAAAATCGTCCGATCCGGTTTATATAGCTCATCAACTGTAGGTGAAATCCAGCCCTCATCATCCCAAACACTGAATATGTCAGGCACACCACTCCCGGCACGCTCACCTATACGAATGAGATTGAACATTTTGATGATAGATTTATTCCTTGGTTCAGATACACCGCCTTTAAGCATCTGAGCTTTTCCGGTAATAATACTTCCGGGATTCTCAATAATTATGGTCTCAGGTTTTTTTTATAATAACTATCCCGCGAGCAAAATTAAAATCGGCATTTGCTATACAGTTTGCAAGGGCCTCCCTAATGGCTTTATGAACCGATGTTTCATCTACACGGGTTATCCCATCCAACATAAATGGCTTTTTTAGGTCTCTAAAGAGTTTTCGTTCCATCTGAAAGAAAAAGTCCAAGAGATTTCCTGACCATTCCCCGGAGCTGGACTCAAATCTATCAGTCCATCTTATAGAAGGATCCAGCATTTCACGATAATCCAAAAAGTATTCCGGGTACTCTTGCCTTATCTTATACTCTTCTCCAAACATCAGTAGTCCCGCAACCGTAGGATGAAGTTTGCCGTCAACATCTGATATAGATGCAGCACCAATTCTTTCAAGATACGAAGTATCGTCAAGTCTATGCCATACATGATCAGGATTTACTGCAATATGTCGGCTCCGAAAGCTTTTAACAGTTTCAGGGTAGAAAATATCAAGATCCATGTTGATAAGAATTCTGCTGTCCGTACTCTTTTCCGCCTGATCACGAAGCATACCGCGCACTTCAGCTTCTGAGCAATGATAATCTCCCTCATGATCTCTCCGGAATGTTCCACCAAAAATATCGTCATTGATGTAAACCGGCTTATATACGCAATCTGCCTTAGGAACATAGATTACAATTATAACATCTCCGTCGATCTCATATGTGTCAACATTTCCTTCATTCAGCAGATTGACACTAACCTTTTTACGATTATTAATTGTGTCCCAAAAGTCCTTTAAAAGCTTATTTTCATTCTGTAAATGTGTAGTATACCAGCTTCCGTCCTCACGTTCCCTAACGCCAAGGATGATTGCACCGCCATTACAATTTAAAAAAGATGAATACGCATCCCATAGGCTATTGGGTTAGGCATTGAATAGGTCTTATCGATATCTGTTTTACCTATGCACTTAAAGATATCGGGGTACTCGGTAACTAACGTATCAAGTTGCCTCATAACAGCCTTATCACGGGTGTAAACTATCGCGTCCGGTTCCTCGGCATTAAAGTTTACTATAGTCTCCTGCTCATATCGTGTCAGTTTCATTCTGGGCTAGAATTGTATAAAAATGGCAGTAATTTTCTCTCCCAATCACTGCCAAAAAGAACAATATATGAATTATAGCATTTAACGGGTAAGAAGACAAACGCATTCCGTATGTTCTGTCACAGGGAAGCAATCCACCGGCTGTAATTTATCCACCTTGTATCCCAGCTTTACAAAGAGTTTCAAATCTCTAGCTAAGCTTTCAGGTCCACAGGATATATAGACTACTCGCTTTGGGCTAAGTTTGGAAACTGCCTTTATAAAGTCCGGAGTGGAGCCGCTTCGTGGAGGATCCATAAATATACAGTCTATCCTTGGAGGCTCCTTTTCCTCTGTTTTCTCCGCCATCGCCAGAATAAATTGAGTTGCATCCCCCTGATAAAATCTTACGTTTTTAATGCCATTTACCTTAGCATTTGTAATGGCGTCTTTTACCGCATCAGGATTTAATTCAACCGATATAACATTTTTTGCCTGCTTTCCTGCAATAAGACCTATAGTACCTGTTCCGCAATAGGCATCCATCACAATTTCTTTACCTGTAAGCCCTGCATAATCCATAGCAAGCTCATAAAGTATCTTGGTTTGCACAGGATTAACCTGATAAAAAGAGTTTGGAGAGATTCTGAATTTCAGACCACAAAGCTCATCTTCAATGTATCCCTTACCATAGAGCACAATATTTCTCTGACCTAAGACCATATTGGTCTTCTTATCATTTATATTTAAAACCACTGTACTTATCTGCGGATGTTTAAGCCTTAAAGCCTTTACAAAATTATTCTTATTTGGAAATATTGGACTTCCACACACAAGCACCACCATTATCTGCCCTGTGTTCTGCCCGACTCTTATTTGGACATGACGCAATAAACCATAATCCGTATCCTCATTGTAGGTCTTAATCTTAAAATCTTTAAGCAAGTCTCTGACGGATAGAATTATAGCGTTTGCAGTGGAATTTGTAATAAGGCAGTCGTCCACTCCCACCAACCGGTGGCTGCCTTTTTCATAAACTCCCGCTATGTATTTTCCTTTTTGATATCCATAGGTTGCAGTTACCTTACAGCGGTAATGCAGGGGCTCTTTCATCCCTATAATGGGGCTTACCCTGCAAAATCCACCGAAAAGCATCTGCATATCCCTGTTTTTCTTTTTAAGCTGTGCTTCATAGCTCATACCCTGATAATCACAGCCACCGCATTTCTTAGAATATGGACATTCCGCTACCATTAGCTCTCAATTACCTTTACTGTATAATCAGCATCTTCTACCGTCTTTTTAAGTACCTCTTCAGAAACCTCAGCACTTAATTCCACCACCGCAGTTCCTGCCTCATGACTTACCTCTGCGCTATTTACTCCCTTTACCGCTTCCAAAGCCTTTTTAACCCGTGCCTCGCAGTGTCCGCACATCATTCCCTCTACATAAATTGTTTTTTTCATATTTTCATTTCCTTTCTTAATAGCTTTTCTTATGTCATCTAAAACAAGTGCCTTTGATATATTAGCCTTTTTACCATAAGCTTTTACGCTCCTGGGCTTTACAAAATTAAGCCTCAAGGCATTTGATACCACACAGAAGCTTGATAAGCTCATAGCCGCTGCTCCAAACATGGGATTTAAGGTTAATCCAAAGAGCTTAATAAACACTCCTGCCGCCAGAGGTATACCTATTATATTATAAATAAATGCCCAAAATAAGTTTTCATGAATATTTGTAAGGGTCTTTTTACTTAAATATATGGCAGCCGGCACATCAGCCAAATCACTATTCATAAGTACTACATCCGCCGCATCTATGGCAACATCTGCTCCTGCACCTATGGCAATTCCAATATCAGCTCTGGTAAGCGCCGGCGCGTCATTTATTCCATCCCCTACCATTGCCACCTTACCCTGATTTGATAACAGCCGTACCACCGTTTCTTTGTCCTCAGGCAGCACTCCTGCAATAACATTGGAAATTCCTGCCTGACCGGCAATAGCCCCGGCGGTTCTTTCATTATCTCCTGTAAGCATTACTACCTGTATACCCATATGCTCCAAGCGCTTTACTGCATCCTTAGAGCTTTCCTTTATGGTATCAGCTACAGCTATTATACCAAGGAATCTACCATCCAGTGCAAATAATAATGGAGTTTTGCCCTCATTTGCCAAAGCAAATACTCTATTTTCCAAATCCCTTTCTAATTTTACCACATTTGAAATAAACGAAAGATTCCCCCCCACCAAATCTCTACCATCAAGTGTTCCCCTAAGGCCGTTGCCTGGCAAAGCATTAAAGTCCGATACCTCTTTAACTTTCGCTAAAGCTTCCACTTCATCTGCATAGTTAATCACAGCCTTTGACAAAGGATGCTCGCTCTTTTTTTCCAGTGCTACAGCATAGCTTATTAGCTCCTTTTCATCTACATCTGTTGCGGGAATAACATCAGTTACCTTGGGATTTCCCTCAGTTATTGTTCCTGTCTTATCAAGAACAGCTATTTGTGTTTTTCCTGCTTCCTCTAAAGCTGAAGCAGTCTTAAATAAAATACCGTTTCTGGCTCCTACGCCATTTCCTACCATTATTGCCACAGGAGTTGCCAGTCCCAGCGCACAGGGACAGCTTATTACAAGGACTGAAATTCCTCTTGCCAGAGCATAGCCCGGCTCCGAACCTACAAAGAGCCATATCAAAGTTGTTATAAATGCAATAGCCACAACTGTAGGTACAAATATTCCTGATACACGGTCTGCAATCTTAGCTATAGGTGCTTTTGTTGCGGCAGCATCGGAAACCATTTTTATAATCTGGGCAAAGGTGGTATCCTCCCCAACTCTATTTGCCTCACATTTAATAAAGCCGGAGGTATTGACTGTCGCTGCAAATACCCTATCCCCTACGGCCTTATCTACAGGAATACTTTCGCCGGTAAGAGCGGCCTCATCTACTGCGGTAGTACCCTCTATCACTGTTGCATCCACAGGTATACTCTCTCCCGGTCTGACTATCAGAATATCCCCGGCATTTACCTCCGAAATAGCTACTGTTTTCTCTATGCCATCCCTTTCCACAACCGCTGTTTTGGGAGCCAGCTTCATAAGACCTTTTAAAGCATCTGTTGTCTTGCCCTTTGAGCGGGCTTCCAAAAGCTTTCCAAGGGTTATTAATGCAGGTATCATAGCCGCGGACTCAAAATAAAAGTCCATCATATAGGTCATTACTGCCGCCTCATCTCCTTTTACCTGCGTTCCTGTCATAGCAAAGAGCACATAGGTGCTCCACGCAAATGAAACCGATGAACCCATTGCCACTAAAGTATCCATGTTGGGAGCACGATGTAATAAGCTCTTAAATCCACTTATAAAAAATCGTTGGTTAATAATCATTACAATGGCAGACAAAATAAGCTGAACAAGCCCCATCGCCACATGATTATTGTCAAACCACTTAGGTATGGGAAATCCCCACATCATATGTCCCATTGAAAAATACATAAGTACTATCAGAAAGAACAATGAAGCTATAAGCCTTTTCTTTAATTTAGGACTTTCCTTATCCTCCAATGCGGCTTCATCCCCATTTAAAGCTCCGCCGGCATCCCCAAGGCTGCCTGATTTTAACTCTGCACCATATCCTGCATCTATTACCGCTTTTATTATTTTATTGGGGTCTGCGCTTCCCTCCACTCCCATAGAGTTTGTAAGCAGGCTTACACTGCAAGAGGTTACACCCTCCACTGCACCCACTGCCTTTTCTACTCTAGTCTGGCAGGCTGCACAACTCATTCCTGTTACTGTATATTGTTTCATATATCCACCGTTTTAAGCGTAAGTTTACGCTCTACCTTATTTATATTAACCATATTATTCCCGGATATATTAAAAAGCAATACTGTAAGTTTGCCACAGCTAATCTTTTATAATAAAAAAGTCTCCAAATCCTACTGAAATAGTGGGTTTAGAGACCTTTTCATATATTTATTAAATTTTTCTAAACTACCGATGTTTTAAACATTAGGAAGCTTTGCCAGGCTTGCTGCCAAATCCTCATCCGATGGAATATAATCCTCCATCTGACCATTGTTATACTTTTCATAGGCTACCAGGTCAAAATATCCTGTACCTGTAAGACCAAATAAAATAGTCTTTTCTTCTCCTGTTTCCTTACATTTTAAGGCTTCATCAATAGCCACCCTTATTGCATGGCTGCTTTCGGGAGCCGGCAGAATACCCTCTACTCTTGCAAACTGAGTAGCTGCTTCAAATACCGCTGTCTGTTCCACTGCTGTTGCCTCCATATAGCCATCAGCATAAAGCTGCGAAAGAACAGGGCTCATACCATGATATCTAAGTCCGCCTGCATGATTTGCAGAGGGGATAAAATCACTTCCTAAGGTATACATCTTAGCAAGAGGGCAAACCATTCCTGTATCGCAGAAGTCATAAGCAAATTTTCCTCTTGTTAAGCTGGGGCAGCTTGCAGGCTCTACAGCTATAAAGCGATAATCCTTTTCGCCTCTGAGCTTCTCTCCCATAAACGGAGAAATAAGTCCGCCCAAGTTAGAACCGCCACCTGCACAGCCTATAATAATATCAGGAGTAACACCGTATTTATCAAGGGCCGCTTTAGCTTCCAAACCAATAACCGACTGATGTAAAAGTACCTGATTTAAAACGCTTCCAAGCACATATCTATAACCCTCTGTGGTCGTTGCCACTTCTACTGCTTCTGAAATGGCACAGCCCAGACTACCTGTAGTGCCCGGATGATCCGCATTAATCTTTCTTCCGATTTCGGTATCCATTGAAGGAGATGGTGTAACACTTGCACCATATGTTCTCATTACCTCACGTCTAAAGGGCTTCTGCTCATAAGAAACCTTAACCATGTATACTTTAAGGTCAAGTCCTAAATATGCGCATGCCATTGAAAGGGCTGTTCCCCACTGACCTGCACCTGTCTCTGTAGTCACACCTTTAAGCCCCTGTTTCTTGGCATAATAAGCTTGAGCTATTGCAGAATTTAATTTATGGCTTCCGCTGGTATTATTACCCTCAAATTTATAATAAATTTTAGCAGGAGTTCCCAATGCCTTTTCAAGACAATAGGCTCTAACCAGTGGAGCCGGACGATACATCTTATAGAAATCACGGATTTCCTGAGGAATATCAATATATGCATTATCATTGTCAAGCTCCTGCTTAACCAAATCATCACAGAATACAGGTCGCAAATCATCATAGCCCATAGGTGCTCCTGTACCCGGATTAAGTAACGGTGCCGGCTTATTTTTCATATCTGCGCGCACATTATACCACTGCTTAGGTATTTCATCCTCGCTTAAATAAATTTTATAGGGAATTTCCTGTTGTTTACTCATAATTTTTAACTTCTCCAATCCAAAAGTACTTTACCTAATTAAACCATTCAAGTAGCTGTTCTGTCAACATTCTTTCCGCGTAAAAGCCCTCCTGTTTTCTTTAGTCCACACCTTAATCTATGGCTTAAGTACGATTGCTATTTATTCATTTTCTGCTTATAATTATTAGTGCATCTTTTTTAAATAATTACACCATAGTTACCTGTCTGTTTTCCAGATAGCACCAGTCAAAAATCCTCAGGGTAGCCCGCTACGCCTACGTTTTTGACTGCACTCTCAGAAAAATATTCTTCGTAAATGGTGCAGTTATTTATAAAATGATGTACTGGCAGTTTAATATAATCATTCCAAAGCTTTGAGGCACATCATGCAATTTACTAAAAAGGAACTAATCAATTTTATTACTGAGCAAAAAAGAGTTTTTGATATTGTCAGACTTGTGGATGTATCTATGACTATACAATATGATATTGACGAGGATGCTAATTTCGTTCCCAAAGAATATCAGTGTTATGCTGTTTGGAATAAAAACAGCCGTTGTGAAAACTGTATTTCATCAAAAGCCTATGCCTGCAAAGGCAGACTTTCTAAATTTGAGTTTGTAGAAAATGAAGTTTATTTTGTAATGGCTCTCTATGTAGAAGTGGAAAGTGTTCCATATACTATAGAAATGGTTACAAAAATCAATGACGACACCCTTTTTGGTGCCTATGGAAAAGATGATTTTATCCTTACAATACAGAATTATAATAAAAAAATGTATATTGATACCCTCACTGGTGCCTATAACCGCAGATATTTTGACGAGCAATTAAAACAGCTTGAAAATGTGGATACCATGATTTTACTTGACGTGGATCATTTAAAGAATATTAATGATAATTTTGGTCATTCTATGGGCGATTTGCTTTTACAAAATATTACAAGAATTGTCAGGGATAATATGCAGTTTATTGACGCTATTATTCGCTGGGGTGGCGATGAGTTTGTGCTTCTTTTCCACGATACTTCTCATGATAAGCTTGAGCAAAGCCTTGAAGCCATAAGATATGCTGTGGAAAGCTTACGCTTTAATGATTTTCCTGAGCTAAAAGCCTCTGTCAGTATGGGGTGTATATATTCAAATAAAGCAGTGCATCATTTTGACGAAGCCGACAAGGCTCTATATGAGGCAAAGAAAAGCAGAAACGCTTATGTTATTAAGCATTTACATAGCGGAGATTAATTTTATGTCTCAGAATATTTCAAAAAAAATTGCGCTTCGTGCTGTATTGGTAGCACTAGCCTTTATTCTTTCATGGGTTGAGGCTCAAATTCCCCCTCTCATTGCCATCCCCGGTATAAAGCCCGGACTGGCAAATCTGGTGGTTCTGATTGCTCTTTACAGATTATCCCTGTCTGATGCGATTTTTATCAATATTATACGTATCCTACTGGTAAGCTTTACCTTTGGAAGTCTTATGACTTTTTTCTATTCCTTGGCAGGTGCCGCATTAAGCCTTTTTATAATGTACATTCTAAAAAGATATTTTAATTTAAGCATTATGGCTGTCAGTGTTTGCGGAGGTATTTCCCATAATGTGGGACAGCTTTTTCTTGCATCCATTATTGTGGAAAGTATTAATATTTTCTATCTTCTTCCATACCTATGGATAGCCGGAATTATAACCGGTGCTTTAATCGGATTACTATCCGGACTTATAACAACAAGGATAAAAAACATTCTCCATGAATAAAAAAATTATTTTCTCTATTTCTATTTTGTTAAGCTTAATATATATTTGTGGCTGTGCACTCTCCTCCAGAGAATATACGAAGCAATTTATTGCCATGGACACCTATATGTCTTTAAAAGCATATGGCGACTTTGCCGATAATTCCCTTGAACTTGCAAAGACCGAAATCAATCGTCTGGACCTACTTTTAAGCGCAGAAAAGGAGAATAGTGAAATTTCCATTCTAAATTCCACAGGCTATTGTAAGGTCAGCTCTGATACTGCTACCATTATAGAAACAGCACTTTCTCTGGGTAATAATACTGAGGGAACCATTAATATAGCCATATATCCCATTGTGGAGCTTTGGGGCTTTCCAGGCAGGGATTATTATGTCCCCAAGGAAGCAGAGCTTGAGCAATTGCTTCCCTCAACAAGTCTTGAAAATATTATATTTAATAAATCCACCAGTGAGATTACTCTGAAAGATAATGCAAAGCTTGATTTAGGCGCTATTGCAAAGGGCTATACTTCCGACAAAGTAATTGAAATCTTAAAGAATAATGGTGTGACCTCTGCAATCATTTCCCTTGGGCAAAATGTACAGACTTTAGGACGCAAGCCTGATGGTTCCCTTTGGACTGTAGGAATTAAAAATCCCGATACAGATAATAAAAAGCTGAGTACAGATGATATTATAGGGACTCTCTCTGTAGAAAATAAGGCTGTTATTTCATCCGGAAATTATGAAAGATTTTTCATTAGTGACGGTCAAAAATATCATCATATAATCGACCCTGATACAGGCTATCCTGCGGACACCGGACTTATAAGTGTAACTATTGTAAGTGAAAGTGGTATTGTAGCAGATGCTCTTTCCACCGCCCTGTTTGTTATGGGTAAGGATAAGGCTCTGGATTATTGGGATAGTCATAGAAATGATTTTGATGTGGTATTTATTGAAGAAAACGGAAATATTACTATAACCTCAGGATTACAGAATACCTTTAATTCCAAGCTTCCATATAGTGTAGCAAGGTAAAATATTTCTATAAACCTCACTGCTCCTACCTCCATCTTAATATACGCTTCGCGCACTTCCTATATATAAGCCCTACTCCACACTTACTATTAATTCATGGGGCAGGCATACTATTACCCCTGGCTTGTCTTCTGATAGATGAGCCATTTTTTCACACAGCTTATCGGGGCAGTTTGCTTTCTTCATCCAGATACTGCCCTCTTTAATTTCAAGTATATTACTATTATCTCCATTTTCTATGGTTATAACCCTGTCTTCCTTTAAAGAATATCTTCCATACTCCTGTCCATTCAAGGTAACAACTGCAACCTGCTTTCCTCCCGCCATAGATAAGACCAATATTGCACCCAACGCCATAATTAATGTGAGAAATATTATAATCCATTCTTTTTTTATAAGTATTTTTTTAATCACGTTTTTTCCTGAAAATCATATATTTCTGCACAATAAAATTTGTTACAAAAATGCATCCATCCACTACTATCTTTACCGTTACCTCAGGTAGATATGAGAATTTCTCGAACCAATAGACCGTAAGTCCTGTACTTAAAATCATTTGTATCATAGCCAGCATTATATATTTTCCCACAGCCTTTGGGATTTTTTCATTGCTTTTAAAAACAAAGGTATAATTTATAAAAAAATTATATGTGGCAGAAATTATCCTTGCTAAAATTGAGGATAACATTATATATGTAGCGACATCTTCTGATACAAAAATTTTACAAAATAATGAAAACAGACTCAAATCTATTATGGCAGAGGTTACTGCTGATAATATAAATGTTGCTATTTCCATTAATATATTATCCCTTTCATGCATTCAATTCTATCCTCCTCCACATGACAGGGTAAAAATAAAATCTCTACCCCGGCACGTCCGGCTTCCTCCAACACCAGACCAAATTCAGGATGTGTCTCCATATTTGCTCTTACTTCCGTGACTCCATCCATCTGAATTACAAAGGCAAGTATAGCATTAATTCCAGCCTCCTTTGCCTTTATAAGCTCTTTTATATGCTTAATCCCTCTCTCTGTAGGAGCATCAGGAAAATATCCTATACCCTCTCTTTCCAAGGTGCATCCCTTAACCTCCATCAAATATGGTGTCGGCTCCTTTCCCTCCATATGTTTTTCCATATAAAAATCAATCCTGGAAGCCCCATATGTATATTCAGGTATAATCACATCAAAGCTTTGACTTTCCAGCCATTCCTTAGCCACCTTATTAGGTGCCTGGCTATCCATATTAATAAGAATATTATTCTCTTTTAAAACAGCCACCAGGTCATATTTTGTTTTTCTTCCGGGTGTTCCCGGCATATCCAGCCACACCTTACAGCCCGGAATTAAAAGTTCCTTGCACCTGCCTGTGTTTTTCACATGAACAATCTCCCGTTTTCCATCTATTTCAACCTCTGCAATAAATCTATTTGGTCGATTTAAAAAGATGGCGGGAGTAATATTTTTATATTTCATACGCTACCATTTAATTCCTGGTCGCCAATAAAAACGCCATAATGTGAATTGCCTGTTTAAAATCTCCACCATTTATCATCTCCTCAATCTGAGATGGCGAATATTTCTTCACATTTAAAAATTCCGTTTCATCCAAGGACTGGTCTGAGACCAATTTACAATTTTTCGCCATAAAAATATGAGCATAATTGTCAGCCACAGTGGCATTTGATGGAACTGTAATTAAATGTGTCCATTCATCCGACACATAACCTGTCTCCTCCTGTAGCTCTCTTTTGGCCGCAAGAATGGCATCTTCTGCAAGCCCCTTATCCTTAGCACCGTATTTGCCATACTGCCTGCCATCTTTTCGCTCAATGCCGCCGGCAGGAAATTCTATTGTTACCTCGCCTATACCATATCTGAACTGCCTCACACAAATATAATTTCCCTCTTCATCCGTTGCCACGATTACTACATAATCTCTTCGACTATAGGTATAAAAAGGTTCAAAAACATTTCCATCAGGCAAACGATAAGCGGATTTTCTAAAATCAATCCACTCATCACTTACAATATGTTCTACACTTACTTCCTCCCATACAAGGGAGCTTTCATTTTCTTTTTCCATTAAGACCTCTGCCTGTTCTAAATTATACTCCATAAGGATATTTGAATTCCCCATATAGTTTATATCATATAATGGATTTTGAAAATATTTAATACTCCTTATTATCCATAATTTTGCAGCTTACAACTACAGAAGCAGCAGCTATGATTATACACAAAATCCACAGCATTATTCCAAGACTAACCATCCCCATACTGTCAAAAACAGCTTTTAGCTTTATGTAATCAGGAAATATTTTACTTACCAGTAAGGGAATTAAGCCTATTACTCCACACTCTATAAATAAAATCATACGCCCCTTTTCCACTCCAAATTTGAAATTAAAGGGTAAACAGGTTGATAAATATATTAGGGCTATCGGTACAATAACGACTGTTCCCATTAATTCTTCTAAAATATTAATGTTATTTCCATTCACTATCGCTCTTATAAGGATAAGCAGCATTGATACCACCCATGCGCCACTGCCACAAATAAAGCTAAACAAATATTTTTCAAGAGCATATGTTCTTCTGTAAATAGGTAATGTCATTAAAAAGGGCAGACCATTATCATATTCATCATAGCTCATAGTACTAATGGAGAATAAGGACATTATCGCAATCATCCAGCCGGTAATAAAAAGTCCATTTTCCATAGTAAAATTCATCATTATTCCTAATGCCAATATAAGCATAAAATAGCTTTTTCTTTGCATCATAAGTGAAAAATCCTTTGTAAGTAAACCTTTCATAACCCTACGCCTCCTTTGACATCATAATTATAAGTTCATCAATACCGCCACTTTCAATCACTATCTCCGGATAATTTTCCAAGTAAAAATCCTTTCTGTCTGTGAGACAGGAATATCCAAAGCTTTCCTTGGATGTGCGCAGTATATATTTTTTATCAATCTGCTCATACATAGCCTCACTTAACTTTAACAGCGCATATGAGCTTAAAATAACATCAGTATCCTCATGTACCACTATCCTGCCATCATTCAGCATATAAATATCATCACATAATCCCTCTAAATCTGACGAAATATGAGAAGATATCAGCAAGGTTCTGCCACTGTCCTTTGCCAGATATTCACGGAGTAAATCCAATATCTCATTTCTTGCAATCACATCCAGTCCTGCCGTAGGTTCATCCAGAATTAATAATTTCGCTTCATGGCTACAGGCAGCTAAGACCCTAAGTCGGGCACTCATTCCAGTTGAAAAATCCTTTATCTTTTTATTCAAGGGCAAAGCATATTTTCCACACTGTGACACAAACCATTTTTCATCAAAATTCTCATACATATTTTTAAGTATCTTTATAATATCCTTTATGGTAAGGTATGAAGAAAATCCGGAGTCCGAAAAGGCTACCCCTATATTCTGTCTGTCCTTTGGAGACAACTCTCTGGGAACTTTTCCTAAAATGGATATATTCCCTCCGTCAGACTTAATCAGTCCTAATATCGCCTTTAATGTAGTACTTTTTCCTGTTCCATTTCTTCCTACAATACCTGATACACCACCCTCTTTAATTTCCATACTTATATCAAGCTTAAAATCTCCATATTCTTTAGTAAGATTATCTATCTTAATCATGTAATCCTCCTTTAGTTCACTGTTTCCGTAAACTATTCCATCAAAACCTCTATTAATGTATATATTTCTTCTCTACTCATTCCCATAAGCTTTAATCTGTCCAGTGCTTCTGCCAGGCCACGCTCAGCCTCCTGTTTCCTAGACTCAAGAGCCAATTCTGTGTTGGCCTTGGCAATGTAGCTACCCTTGCCATGAACCGTCACTATAAAGCCCTCCTCCTCTAACCTGTCATAGGCTTTTTTAACAGTAAGAGCGCTTATTTTAAGCTCTGTCGCCAATGCTCTTACAGATGGCAGTGCACTACCCTCTGTAAGCTTCCCACTCACAACAGATGACTTTATCTGCTCCATTATCTGCTCGTATATGGGTACCATAGAAGAATTATTTAAGATAATATGCATTTCATCCTCCATTTCCATGTGTATGTTATCCGCAAACAGTATATAACAGTATATAGCTGTTGTCAACTGTTATATACTGTTATAGCATAAAATTTCTTGCTTGCAAGACACTATGCTCCGAGCGCGGTTGTGTGCGCAATATTTTCCTATCGCGCGAATGTGCATACGCAGCGGCGATTTTTATATAATAGGAAATTTCTTTGCATTTTCTATTATATAAAAATCGCCGGAGTCTAAACTCCGGCACTTTACAATCTACATATATATTATTTTTTAATTAAGAATGGGGGTATCTGCAAATCCTGAGCACTTACCCTGCTCTTAATATCTATAGGCTTCTGTCCAAAATTACGTGGTGCCTGAGGCTGAGGGGGCTGTGAGCCCGCTGTTCCTGCCTGCTGTGGTACACTTGCACTTCTTTGAGCTGTAGTCGCTGTAACTGCACCCGGCTGTGCAGGTCTTGGAGTAGGAACTCCTGCCACAGGACGTCCTGCAAATCCCGATCTGCCGGAAAGAGCTGCTCTTCCACCAATCATTCCGGGCTTTACTTCATCCAAACCTGTTGCAATAACAGTTATCTTACAGTAGTCTGTCTGACTGTCATCATACATTGCACCAAAGATAAGATTTATCTGCTCTCCTGTTGTCTCCATAATATAGTTTGCGGCATCATCCGCATCAAACATAGAGATGTCTCCGGTAACATTTAAAATAATATCTGTAGCACCCTTTATTGTTGTCTCAAGAAGTGGAGATTCAACCGCCTGCTGAATAGCCTCTTTAGCCTTGTCATCTCCCTTACCTACACCAATACCTATATGAGCAATGCCCTTATCGCGCATAACAGTCTGTACATCCGCAAAGTCAAGGTTAATAATAGATGGCACATTAATCAAGTCTGTAATACCCTGTACTGCCTGCTGTAAAACTTCATCCGCCTTTTTAAAGGCTTCAGGCATAGTAGTCCGTCTATCAACTATCTCAAGAATTTTCTGATTAGGAATGACAATAAGTGTGTCAACACTTTCCCTTAACTTTTCAATACCATTTATAGCATTCTCCATACGGGTTCTTGCTTCAAAATGGAAAGGCTTTGTTACAACACCAACTGTTAAAATACCCATATCCTTGGCAATGCGAGCCACTACAGGTGCTGCACCTGTACCGGTTCCACCACCCATACCACAGGTAACGAAAACCATATTGTATGCCTGTAATGCCTCAGCCAGCTCATCATAGCTTTCTTCAGCCGCTTTTTCTCCAATTTCAGGCTTTGCTCCGGCACCAAGACCCTTTGTAAGCTTTTCGCCAATTTGCAAAAGTCTGGGAGCCTTACATTTCTGTAGCCACTGCTTATCAGTATTAATACCGATAAAGTCTACTCCTGTAATATTTTCCTCTATCATTCTGTTAACAGCATTGTTTCCGGCACCACCTACACCTACTACAAGTATTCGTGCGCCGTTTTCCGCCTCATTATTCTCTACTAAGATCAAAGGACCATCCTCCTTTTACTAAAATACACACTGTATATCATATAATTATTTCAAGGAATACGCAATGGCTTTTTAACAAAAAACCAATATTTAATCACTTATCTTCCTCAAATGTTACAAAATTCTTACTACCATCATAGGTATCCAGCCTTAAAACACCCTTTTTCCCCTTTAAATCCGGCAAAATAGATTTAAACTTTATTATCTTTTTATCAATATTTGTAAAATCTCCTATTTTTATACGTGCATCTTCCAAATAAAGAGTCATATTATATGAAGAGTCAAAATAAAGCTTATCCATTTCAATATCATATTTTTCAAGCAACCTTGTCATATCAAGTATCTGCTTGAATATATCATCGCTTTCAACAGGCAATTTTTCATATAAAATAATATGGTCAAAATTAAGTCCCATTACCTGCAAAACACCCTTAGTCGTGCTGTCCGATGACTCTATGACTGTTCCATCCTTATCAAAATAAAAATATCTTCCCATATACTCTACAAAACCTGCCACGGCCTTTTCGTAAACTGTGATTTTTATTGTAGAAGCATCAATTATCTCCACATTCATAGTCTGAATAAAGGGAATGGTGTTAATATCCTTATTTTTATATTTGAAAGACAGATATAATGAATTTTTAGAAAGCTTACTCTCTCCCATTACCATGGAATATATTTCATCATTTGTATAATGAGCATTTCCCTCGATAATAACCGTATCAACAGTATATATATTTAAGACTACTATTGCCGCAATTACTATCCCCAGTACTACTCCTGCCATAATTCCCAGCTTTTTAAAAAGCCCTCTGCCAAACTCTCTAAAATCCCTTTGCTTTCTACTCTTCTGCTTCCAGGGCAATGTTTCAGGTGCATCTAAGCCTCTGCCTAAAACCGGAAGTTCAGCAGTTAAATTTCCTAAAGGTAAGGTTTGTTCCAAACGCTTCTGACGCTCAATGGATCGCAGGGTGGCAGAGGTGTTTTCATACGTCCTTTTGCTCGCAGACTTTTTTACCACTTTCTCGCTGGAAACAACCGGCTTCTTTGCCGCCTTTGTCTTACCGACTTTATTTGTTAAAGCCTTGTTTGACCCTACAGGTTTATTTTCTGCACCTGTCCTAGTCGTTTTCTTAGCCATAGCCTTGTTTGACTCTAGAGGTTTAGTTTCTGCACCTGCCCTAGCCGTTTTCTTAGCCATAGCCTTGTTTGACCCTACAGGTTTATTTTCTGCACCTGTTCTAACCGTCTTCTTCGCCATAGCCTTGTTGGGCACTATAGCTTTTTGTCCTCTTTCCGGCACAGGCGCTTTCTTTTTTTTCTTTTTCTTCTTTGTATCTTTATCTGACATATATTACTTAGTCTTCTCTGAAATAAATAGCTCTTGATACACTGAACACCAAGCCTATTTCTATCAGCAGAAACATAACCGATGAACCTCCATAGCTTATAAAGGGCAAGGATATTCCTGTATTTGGAATAACGTTTGTAACTACTGCAATATTCAAAATTACCTGTACCGCAATGTGCCCCATTACTCCTACCACCAAAAGAGCACCATACAAATCAGGTGCATTATTGGCAATAACCATAAGTCTCCAAAGCAGTAAAATAAATAGCACAATAATACAGAACCCTCCAAAGAGTCCTAACTCCTCACATATAATTGAGAATATCATATCATTTTGTGCTTCCGGAACAAAGCCCAATTTCTGTGTGCTCTGTCCTAAGCCCTTGCCAAAAAAGCCACCGGAGCCTATGGCATATAGAGATTGAAGCGTCTGAAATCCAAGAGTTGATGAATATGCCTCCAAATCAGCCCATGCCTTTATTCTACCTCCTCTGAAACCAAAAAAGGTAGACTCACTGAACTTAAGTATTACAAACACAATCAGGGAAACAACTGCTCCGCCCGCCAGTGCCAGCAATATAAATCGTCTATACTCCGGACTTGCTACAAAAAGCATAACCAGCCCTATAGCCAATATAATAATGGCAGAGCTTAGGTTATCAGTAATCTGCCACACCATAAGACATATAATTCCGGGAGATAATAGCACGGCTGCAAACCCCTTTCTATGTCTAATATTATTTCCCAATCTGCATACAAATTCTGCCAAAAACAAAATCATGGCAAGCTTTGCAATCTCTGCCGGCTGTACTGATATACCAATTCTAAGCCATCTTCTGGCACCATTTGCCTCGTAGCCCAACGGTGTTATTACAAGAGCTATAAGTATGGCAGACACTACATATGCCGTACCTGCAAACCTCTCCCAAAAATGGTAGGGAATTAAGGATGTTATAACCAGGGCAAACATTCCTGCCACCATTGCCCCCGCCTGCTTCCTAAGATAATACATAGGGTCATTTTTTATGGAAGCTGTCATAGACGCTTCATAAGAGCTGGTGGAGTATACCATTATAAGCCCAAAGCCCAGCAGAAGAATAATAATAAATATGAGGGTATAATCAATATATCCTTTTTGTCTTTGATTTTCCCTACTCCGGCTCATTGCCCGAATCCTCCCTGACACTGTTTCCTGTCTCAGTATTAAGCAAGCTTCCTGTTAAAGGCGCTGTATCCACATTATCTGACTCCATTTCCTCCGGTGTTACCGGTGTTGAAGAGGTCACATCCCCACCATGGGCGTTAATAGTACCATCTTCATTATAATCTAAATCTTCATCAGATGAGCTTCCCTCATCCTCGTTGGAATTTGCTGATTTAACTGTAATATTCAGAGCATCTATCTCCTGCTGTTCCTTTTCAGACAGCTCCTCTGTCATATATATATTCAAATATGGCAATACCTCTGTAAGAATACTTCTCACAATTCTTGTAGCATATTTGGCATCATCCTGGAAAACCGCATTAGGTCTGTCCACTACCACATAAATAGCTATTTGAGGATTGTCAGCAGGTGCATATCCCATAAAGGATACAACGTAGTTAATTTTATCTCTGGGAACAGTTTCGGCTGTTCCTGTTTTACCACCTATAGCATATCCCGCAGGTCTTGCTGTTTTACCTGTACCATTTTCCACTACTCCATTACAATATTCCACAATCTTTGCAGAGGTTGTAGCGGATACCGTCTGTTTAATTACTCTTGGGCTTATGTTTTCCACAATAGAGCCATCTGTTGCAGTTATCTGCTTAACAACATGTGGCTCATAATAATAACCACCGTTTATAAGGGAAGAAAAGGCTGCTATCATTTGTATCATAGTAGCATTATATCCCTGTCCAAAGGTGGATGTAGCCAGCTCTGTATCTCCCATTGTGGTTGTATTAAATACAAGGGAACCGGTTCGTGACTCGCCGTATAAATCAATATTAGTTTTAAGTCCAAAATTAAACTTTTCCTGATATTCCAAAAAAGTAGACTTGCCCATCTGACGTCCCATCAGCATAAGGGCAACGTTGCAGGACTGCTCTATGGACTCTTTTACAGACAGAGTTCCGTCTCCACCCTTTTTGTAATTGTGACATTTAATATCATGCTCGCCTACATGAAGCTGACCATTACAGGTATAATACTCATTTCCTGTCATTTTCCCAGACTCAAGACCTGCCGCCACTGTAAATGGCTTTGCTACTGAGCCCGGCTCATATGTGGCAGAAATACAAAAATTCTTCCATAAATAGTTTAAATTCTGATATACAGCAGTATCATCTGCCAAAAGTGTATCGATATTTTCCTCGGTAATATATTCTGCCGCATAATCAATATTTCCCTTTTCATTTACTACCTGAGAACCTATGAGCTTTGACTTATCTCTGGGATTATTCAAGTTGAAATTAGGATAATTTGCCATAGCAAGCACATTACCATTATTTACGTCCATAATAACACAGCCTACATTTCTGGCTCCATTTCCTGTACGAGCCTGATTTTTGTAGGTTTCATTAAATTCATACAAATATTTTTCCACTATCTGCTGAATATTTCCATCAATTGTTGTGACTATATTATAGCCATCCACCGCAGGAATGGTAGTTCTTTCTAAAGTCTCACTGTCATTGAGATAACCATACTCCCTGCCGTTTACGCCATTCAGTACATCATTATAATACTGTTCCAATCCATAGGAGCCTGTATTATCTCTTCCTGTGAAACCAATCACATCACAAGCCAGCTCATTATTGGGGTATACTCGTTTATACTCCTCCTCGAACCATATGCCCTTAATATTAGGATTTTCCTTGGTGTTATTCTGCATTTCCAAAAAGGACGTTATTTCATCATAGGTCAACTGCTTTAATGTCACGTAATATTTTGAGTTTGGATTATCGCTTATATATTTTCTTACTTCAGATATATCAAGACTTGGAAAGCAGGCAGACAACGCCTCCATAGTAGGCTCTAAATAATCTTCCTTGGAAATTATCATATTACTGTCCACAATAAGATTATATACCTTATCACTTGCAGCCAGCTTATTTCCCAATGAGTCTAAAATATCTCCACGCCTAAAGGGAATTGTGGTACTGTCATATTTCTGCTGGCTAAGTACCTGCTTCTTATACTGCTGTCCCCGGTTTCTTGTTATCTCTATTAAACGGAAGCTTAATCCTGCAAAAGCCAGTAGTATTAAAATAAAAAATACTACCAGCTTTTCCTGCATTTTTCTATTAAATTTTCTTCCCCTGTTATTCCCCTGTCTTTTATTTACGTTCACTCAGAAAACTCCCATCAATTAAGGGATTGCAACTGTCTTACATAGTCATTGCCCTCACTCTCAATTACAATGACCTGTCCCTCTTTAGCATATGTCATTCCTAAATCCTCCACTGCTATTCTCTTAATCTCCTCCATATTAATGGAAGCATTAATTCTTACCAGTTTCTCGTCATTAGAAAGTTTTAATATATTTAACTCGCGTTCTAAGGCTGCCACATTCTTTATACTTATAGTAAGCTCTGACTGAGCCTTAATATAACCCAGCAATGTAAGAGCTGTTATAAATACCGCTATGCTTAAGAATAACACATATCCGAAGTTCATGTAACGTGCTTTATCACGATTTCTTCTTGCAGCATGCTCTCTTCTGTCAAGCTGCACCCCGTCTCTTCTTGCAGGGGAAGTTTTTCTGACCGTGTTACCTTCTATATAGTAATCACGCCTCTCTCTGGTATTAAGTTGTCTTCCTTGACGATTACTCATGTGCATCTGCCCCTGTCGTTTTAATTTTTGTTATATTTTTTCAAATACTCTCAGCTTCGCACTCTTTGCTCTGCTGTTTTCTTCCATTTCCTCATCACTGGGAATTATTGGCTTTCTTGTTACCACTTTTCCCTTGCTCTTATTTCCACATACACACACCGGAAATTCAGGCGGGCATGTGCAAGGATTTTCCGCATTTTTAAATGCCAGCTTTACTATTCTATCCTCTAAAGAATGAAAGGTAATTATGGAAAGCCGTCCTCCTGGATTTAATAGCTCTATCATATTCTCTAACGAATTTTTAAGAACCTCCAACTCCCTGTTACACTCAATCCTTATTGCCTGAAAAGTCTTTTTTGATGGATGACCATTCTGCCTTTTCTTTGCCGGTATTGAAGCTTTTATAATTTCATTTAGCTGAAAGGTTGTTTCTATTTCATTATCCTTACGATATGCCACAATGTGCTTTGCTATATTCTGCGCAAACTGCTCTTCCCCATAATCTCTTATGATTTTGAAAAGTTCTTTCTCTGTATAGTTGTTTACTATATCCTTAGCAGTTAAGCTTTGGCGTCTGTCCATCCTCATATCCAGCGCCGTGTCATATCTGTATGAAAAACCTCGCTCTTCTGTATCCAACTGATATGAAGAAACTCCCAAATCAAGCAAAATCCCATCAACACCTGATATTTCCAAATCTTTTAATACCTTTGGCATATTGGAATAATTGCTTCTTATAATTGTGACCTGTGGATTGCTTCCTATTCTTTCTGTTCCGGCTTTAATAGCTGCTTCATCCTGGTCAATGCCAATAAGACGTCCATTGTCTTTAAGGCGTTTTACAATTTCTAAAGAGTGACCTGCGCCTCCCATGGTTCCATCCACATAAATGCCTGTCGGTTTTATATTTAAACTTTCTATTGTTTCTTCCAGTAGAACTGATTTATGTTCAAAGTTCATTAAATACTAAGCCCCAACTCTGCCATATGCTCGGCAATATCTTCCACATCATCAAAGTTTGCTGTGTTATCCCAACGGTTCTTGCTCCAGATTTCCACTCTGCTTGCCACACCGATAAGTACAACTTCCTTATCCAGCTTGGCAAATTCTCGCAATACTCCGGGGAGTAATATTCTTCCCTGCTTATCTACTTCAACTGTAGTTGCTCCTGCTAAGAAAAATCTTACAAAGCTTCTGGCATCCTTATTTGTTATAGGTAAGGTTTTTAGCTTTTCCTCAAAGGCTGTCCATTCTGCCATATCATACACAAAAAGGCATCCATCAAGTCCCTTGGTTACTACAAATTCTTCGCCAAGTGATTCACGGAATTTTGCCGGGACAATTAATCGTCCCTTTGCATCAACTGTATGATTGTATTCGCCCATGAACATACTAATCACCACTCAGCGGGGGATAAGTTATCCACTAACTTATTCCACATATCCACCACTTTCTACCACTTAGTTACCCTTTTCAACCACTTTTAACCACATTATATAGTTTTAAGCGCTTATTTTCAAGATTAAAAAGTTATGGGCACAAAGCATAAACCCTTGAAAATACAGCTTTTTAGTGGTTTTTATGGATGGTATTGTGGCGCATCAAAAAAGCGACCACAATATCTTGTGGTCGCTTCAAATGTATATAAAATATCACTGAAAAGTTTCATTAAATTTTGTTAATTTTTACTTAATTTTTCCTTAAACATTAAATCGGAATAAAATTACGTCTCCATCCTTAACAACATAGTCCTTGCCCTCAATGCCTACCAGGCCTTTTTCCCTTGCGGCCGACAGTGAACCAAGTTCCAAAAGATTTTTATAATTTACAACTTCTGCCTTAATAAAGCCTCTTTCAAAATCTGTATGGATTTTTCCTGCTGCCTGAGGAGCCTTTGTGCCCACCTTAATAGTCCATGCACGACACTCATCCTCTCCTGCTGTTAAAAAACTCATAAGATTTAAAAGCTTATAGCTGGCTCTCACAAGCTTATCAAGCCCCGACTCCTTTAAGCCTAAGTCCTCCAAGAACATTTGCTTTTCATCTTCATCCAGCTCTGCAATCTCCTGCTCAATCTGAGCGCAAATTACAAATACCTCACTGCCCTCTGAATCAGCCATTTCTCGTACAGACTGCACATAAGGATTATTTACCGCATCCTCCGCCAGCTCATCCTCTGCCACATTTGCAGCATATATGGTAGGCTTTGCTGTAAGTAAATTATAGGAAGCAAAATACTCCTGCAAATCCTCATCCTCCGGTACTTCAAAGGTTCTTGCCATCTTTCCGCTTTCAAGATAAGCCTTTAGCTTTTCAAGCTGTTCATATTCCTTGGCAGCCACCTTATCCATTTTTGCCTGCTTGGCAGTCTTAGCCATTCTTCTCTCTAAGATTTCAATATCGGAAAAGATTAACTCAAAATTAATAGTCTCAATATCTCTTGCAGGGTTTATCTCTCCGTCCACATGCACAATGTTTGTATCCTCAAAGCATCTTACCACATGAACAATGGCATCTACCTCTCTGATGTTGGCAAGGAATTGATTTCCCAAGCCCTCGCCCTTAGATGCTCCCTTTACCAATCCTGCAATATCCACAAATTCTATAACAGCCGGTGTGACTTTCTTCGTATTATAAAGCTCTCCCAACTGCTTTATTCTCTCATCCGGAACTGCCACCACCCCCACATTGGGGTCAATAGTACAGAACGGATAGTTTGCCGACTCCGCTCCCGCCTTTGTAAGCGAATTAAAAAGTGTACTCTTCCCCACATTGGGAAGACCAACAATTCCTAGTTTCATTTTTATTTCCTCCGTGCCCGATTTTACGGGATTTCTTTGTATTTTTTTCCTTAATTTTTGTTCCAATTGTTCCAGCAATCCTAAGTTTTGATTATAACTTTTCTCCCCAAACATTTTTGCCAAAAAATTTAAGGCTAAATCGCAGCCTCAAATTGTTTCATTGCAAGCTCAAGGGAATCATCTGTTACATGTACATATGTATCCATAGTTGTGGACAATTGTACATGCCCTAGGATTTTCTGAAGAGATTTAGGATTAACTCCTCTCTCAATACACCTGGTAGCAAAAGTATGTCTCAATACGTGCATACAAAAGGGTTTTATCCCTGCTTTAGCACATATTTTATAGATGTCGTTGTCATAGGTGGAGTTCTTATTTGGCTTACCAGTTCTCCAGTTAATGAAGATTAAATCTCTCATACATACTTCACGTTCTTCTCCATTTCGTGGATCAACAAACGTCAGTACCTGAGAAAGGCTTTCATCCTCTCTCCGCGTCTTTCTGCCATTGTAAAGTTCCATGAGTATATCATAAGCCTCATCAGTTAGTGGAATTTTACGATAACTAGACATTGTCTTTGGAGGACCTGCTCGCCATGTTCCTCTTTCATGCCGATACTCCATCGTTTTATCAATAGTAAGAATCCTATTGGCTCGATCGAAGTTGTCCCATGTGAGTCCGATTAATTCTCCGGTTCTAAGTCCAGTGTTTAATATGAGTCGAAACTGCTTTGACATTCGAGTCTTTTCAGCACTTTGAAGGAACAACTGCTGTTCCTCGATTGTGAGTGCCCGAACCTGTTTCCTCTTCATATTCTTTAGCCTCAATTCAACAGAGTCAAGCGGATGCTTCTCTATCAGCTCATTCTTCAGTGCACATTTAAACATGGTACCTAAGCAAATATATGCCTGATAGATTGTTCCTCTGGAATACGTGTCTCGCATATCATTCAAGATTTTCTGACAATGTACTCCCTTAACCTCTGAAAGAAGCATATCACCAATTACTTCTCTTACATTTCTAAAATAACGTTCTTTGTAGTTTCTAATTGTATTGGGAGATAAATCTTTTTTGAAATTCTTAATCCAATACTCAAACCATTCATCTACCGTCATGGAATACTGCGGAGCAATATGTTCATCAGTCATATCTTCATATTTAACAGTCAAAATCCATTTCTTGGCATCTGTAACGTTATCAAAGTACTTGGTGACTCGTTTTCCACTGCGATTTGTAAACCGGGCTACGAAATAACCATCACTTCGTTGCCTGACACCCTCGCCTATTTCACGACCTTTCAAGTCTTTGCCCATAAGATAAACCTCCTTTCAAATATCGAAAAGAAGCATTCTTACGCCGAGTATTAAAATACCACAGAAACGCCATATTATCAAGCATAGCACCCCTGTGAAAAAGCTCTACAAGAGCTTAACATTGCGGAGATACTCATCGAACGCTTCTCTTTTAATCAAGATTTTTCTTCCTATCTGAAACGCAAAATTCGTTCCAGGCTCTTTGCAAAGCTCTCTGATACGATTTATGCCGATATTGGAATACTCCGCTGCCTCTTCCACAGTTAGCGATGCCTTGTGCCAAATAGGTACTTCAATAGGCGCTGATTTCTTCCCCGTACTTTCCGGTATCGTCATCCCCAATTGGATAAGCATGGTCTTATCTATTCTTGCCACCATAAACTTCTCAGTCAGGCTTCCTATGTACCGTACCAACTTACTACGGCTGATTGTAGTTATCTGTTCAGCCATGGATGCTGATTCCTCATCTAATCCTCCCATATAATCTAGGATGGCATGGGTTGGGAATCCTTTGCTCCTATGAATTTTGGTTGTAATTGGTATTACGGTAATGGATATTGCCGCTGTGGTTATGCCCGTCCGGGTGGGTGCAGACTAAGGCTTGGTGTCCGGGAAAATGCTCGTTACAGAACTGCTCGCCCAGCTCCTGCGCCCGGTCTACGGTCAAGCCGTTGTCTGTCCCGTCCCGTGGGTCAAAGCTGATGATATAATGGTGGCTTTTCACATCTTCCCGTTTTTGGTTTTTCTCATAGCGGAGATTGGCTCGCATACAGGCAACAGCGAAATCCTCGCCCCCGCAGTTAAGGGAAGAAATGCGGTAATCCTCCCTCGGTATCAGCCGCCCGTTTTCATCAAGGGTGGGCTTCATGGTAAACTCGTCATGCTCAAATGTGAGATA
>JBHAJK010000006.1:0-37495 GCA_041826605.1 Lachnospiraceae bacterium
TAATTATAAATATATATATTTATTTCAGCGTAAATTCTATGATAGCCAGAATTGATGAAGCTTACGCCAGTAATGTTATGCTCAATTCTCTGTCTGAGCAATTGACGGAGCTTCAAAATTCCGTAAGAGAATATCTGGAGAACAAGAGTACTACTGCCCTTAATAATTATTATCGTGCAGACCAGGATTACCGCAGACTTTTGGAGGATTTAAACAAGGGAAAATTAAATAGCAGCAAAGCTATTATGGAAAAAAATATAAAAAATCAATCGGATAAATATTTAAGTCTTGCGGATGAAACCATTATGGCAAAGCGCGGACGAAATGTAGAGAAATATCGTGCTAATTATGAGCTTTCCGCAGTGATTTATGCTGATTTGCAAAATTGTATTTATTCCCTGAATAATGAGCAATTTAAATATAATACGGACAGCTACTATGTACTTCTGTCTTCCCTTAAATATATGGAAATCATTTCTATTATTATCCTTATGGCAATAGGAGTGGTTAACATAATTGTGCTATATATTCTTACTCATAGTCTGACAAAGCCCTTACAGGAATTATCAATAGCTGCCAATAAAGTGGCTGAGGGGGATTTTGAAGTGATTATTGAAGAGTCGGAGGGTAAGGATGAGGTAGGCATAATGTCCGGGGCTTTTGCAGGCATGGTGCAGAGACTACAGCTCTATATAGCTGAAATCAGGGAGAGTATACGTAGAGAGAATGAATTAAAGGAGCATGAGCTGGTAATGGAAAGTCGTATGAAAGAGGTACAGCTAAGAAGCTTGCAGGCCCAGATTAATCCACATTTTCTGTTTAATACCCTCAATGCAGGAGCACAGCTTGCAATGATGGAGGGAGCTGATAAAACCACTGATTTCATACAGAATGTGGCTGATTTTTTCAGATACAATATAAAGAAGATAAATATGGGTGCGTCCATAGCTGAAGAGGTAGAGCTGGTAGATAAATATATATACATCCTCAATGTGCGCTTTACAGGAGAGATAAATTATACCCGTAAGGTGGATGAGAGCGTGCTAAATGTAAACATTCCAAGTATGGTTCTTCAGCCCCTTGTGGAAAATGCAGTTAATTACGGTATAAGGGATATTGAATGGGAGGGACATATTGAACTGGAAATTACAAAGGATGAGGACTTTGTATATTTATCTGTTAAAGATAATGGAATAGGAATGAGTGAGGAAAAGATAGAGAAGATATTAGAGGGTAAGGCGTCGGAAATATCAGATGAGAACAACTCAAATTCCAATGGTGTAGGACTGGGAAATGTTATTGAACGTTTGCGGATTTTTACCGGACGAAAGGATGTTATGAAAATTATAAGCAAAGGCGAGGGAATGGGTACCGAATTTATAATTAAAATACCTGTGGCGGAGGTGGAAAACAATGTATAGAATACTTTTAGCAGATGACGAGGGGATTGTTTTAAATTCACTTTCTTTTCTTATTGAAAAGAATTATTCGGGACAATTTGAAATAGAAACTGCAAAATCAGGACGCTCGGCTATTGAAATGGCAGAAAATTTCAGACCGGATATTATTTTTATGGACATACAGATGCCCGGTATCAATGGCATCGATGCAATGAAAGAAATAAGAGGATTTTTGCCCTCTGTTATCTTCGTGGTGCTTACTGCCTATGATAAATTTGACTATGCCAAGGAGTCTATAAATTTAGGCGTAATGGAATATCTGAATAAGCCCTTTAATAAAAATACCATAGGCGCAGTGCTTAATCAGGCGATTAAGGAACTGGATGAAAAGCGGGAAAGGCGCAGGAGGGAGCTACAGACCAAGGAAAGACTGGAGACAGTGCTTCCCATAATAGAAAATGGATTTATATATTCCCTTATTTTTCAGGAGCATTTTGACGAGGATATAGAAAACTACAGAAGTCTTTTAGGACTTAATAGTGAACAGGGCTATATGATGGCTGTGGTATTTGGAGACTCCCAGCAGGATAATCACATGACTAATAATATAGGAAGTGCAGTAAAAGCCCAGACTACTTATTACAATAAAGTAAGGGAGATTTTAAAGGATACCTTTGCAGAGGCTATTGTGGGCAGTGTTTCGGGCAATAAAATTCCTGTGCTGATACCATATGATAAGGATTATATGGACTATCAGACAAGGGGCGAGATAATAGAAAAATCCAGAATTGTAGTCCGCACAATGAAAACAGCCACAGATGATATTACCTATAGAATAGGAATAGGAAATGTGGTAAAGCTTATGGATTGTCTGGACTCCTATGAGGGAGCATTAAAGGCTCTTTATTCCACTACGGGCAGTGTAGCACATGTGGACGATTTGCCCATTGCAGTATCCTATGAGGGCAGCTACCCCATAGAGCTGGAAGAGAAAATGTTTGACAGGTTAAAAAAAGGAGATGTGGACGAGTGCGCTTTAGAGTCTGGCAGATTTTTTGACTGGATGGTGGATAAATATAATGATGATATAAACAGTATCCGAGTTAAGGCATTGGAATTTGTGCTTCGGGCTGAGTCGGATATGTATAGAAGCGGGGGTGGATATATATATCGCTTTGAGAGCCGAAAGGATTATCTGGGAGAAATCCTTAATGCCAATGACCCGATGACCCTTAGAAACTGGTATATGGACAAGATAAAAAATGCGGCAATATCCATTAATAAGGGAGCCTCAGACCATACCCATCATTTGATTAAACAGGCTGTAGAATATATTGAGAACAATTATTCCAGGGAAATTTCCCTTGAGGATATTTCCAAGGAGCTTAATTTAAGCTCATATTATTTTAGTAAGCTGTTTAAGGAGGAAAAGGGAGAAAACTTTGTGGAATTTTTAACTGCTGTGAGAGTGGATAAGGCAAAGGAGTTTATGCGCGACCAGTCAAGGAGCATAAAGGATATAAGCAGTAGCTGTGGGTATTTGGATCCCAATTATTTCAGTCGTATATTTAAAAAGGTAACAGGATTGACACCAACTGAGTATAGAGAAAATCTTTAAAATGGGGATAAGGGTAAGGTAGGACTATGAAAAAGGCCAGAAAAATAGGTGCAATAATATTGCTGTTAACATTGCTGTCTGCGCTAACAGCCTGCATAAGCGGAGAAGAGAGCAAAAATACCAATGATGCCGGAGAAAATACCGGAGTTTCTATAGGCTTGTCCATAGACTCTTTAGTAATTGAGCGCTGGCAGAGAGAAAGAGATTTATTTGTGTCCAAGGCATCTGAATTAGGGGCAGAGGTAAACGTGCAAAATGCCAACGGCATAGTGGAAGACCAGATAAAGCAGATAGAGTATTTTATCGGCAAAAAGATGGATGTGATTGTAATAATCGCAATAGATGACCATGCCCTGATTGATGTAATTGCAAAGGCAAAGAAAGAGGGAATAAAGATAATTGCCTATGACAGACTTATAAGGGACGCCAATGTGGATTTGTATATTTCCATAGCTAATGAAAAGGTTGGGGAGCTTATGGGAAAATATATAAAGCAGGCAATTGGAAACAGCGGAAACATTATTCAGATAAAGGGTTCGCCTACGGATAATAATGTAATGATGGTGCAGGAGGGTTTTGAGAGTGTCATCAGTACTACAGACATTGTTATAGACTATGCGGAGTTCAGCGATAACTGGGTGGCTGAGAACGGCTTTAAGGTAACAAGCGCCTATTTAGCCTCGGGCAGGATACCGGATGCAATTATGTGCGGCAATGACAATATTGCAGCGCAGGCAATAAGAGCCTTAATGGAAAACCGTCTTGGCGGCAAGGTATGTGTAGTGGGACAGGATGCGGATTTGGAGGCCTGCCAGAGAATTGTGGAGGGAACTCAGTATATGACTGTCTATAAGCCGGTGGAGAAGCTTGCCAAGCTGGCGGCGGAGATGTCAGTGGATATGGCATTGGGAGTGTCGCTCAACGTAAGGGAGACAATTAATGACGGCAGCTATGATGTTCCCTATGAAAAGCTTGCTCCCATAGCCGTAACAAAAGATAATATGGATACGGTAATAACGGGAAAATATCATCAGAAAAATGAAATATATCTGAATGTTCCGGATAAACAGGAATAAAGGGAGTAGCACATTTTTGTTATTTGGGTAACAAGATTGTGCTACTTTGTTAATAATGAGTTCATAATTTGTTAAAAATTTAAAGAAATTAGCAAGTTGATGCTATATAAATTATGGTAGATTAATAGGTGTAACAGGGGTAACAACAGTTACCCGGTATTTTAACTAGGGAGGACAAGAAAATGTCAAAAAAGTTTTTAGGTATTTTACTTGCTACAGCTATGGTTGCATCTGCACTCGTAGGATGCGGTTCTAAGGCTCCGGCAGAGGAAGCTGCAGCTACTACGGAAGAGGCAGCACCTGCGGCTGACACAGCAGAAACAGATGTGGCAGCAGTTGCGGCAGGCACAAAGGTAGGCGTTTCAATGCCCACAAAGGACTTACAGAGATGGAACCAGGACGGTGCCAATATGGAAGCCCAGCTTAAGGAAGCAGGCTATGAGGTAGACCTTCAGTACGCTTCAAACGACGTACAGACACAGGTTTCTCAGGTTCAGAACATGATTTCATCAGGAGCAAACGTGCTTGTTATTGCGGCAATCGAAGGCTCATCACTTGGTGAAGCATTGGATATGGCTAAGGAAGCAGGTATTCCTGTTATCGCTTATGACCGTCTTTTAATGAACTCTGATGCGGTTTCATACTATGCTACCTTTGATAACTACATGGTAGGTACAAAGCAGGGCGAATACATTGAAAAGACCCTTGACCTTGCAAATGCAGCAGGTCCTTTCAATATGGAAATCACAGCCGGTGACCCGGGTGATAACAATGCCGGTTACTTCTATCAGGGAGCTATGGATGTTCTTCAGAAGTACATCGACGAAGGCAAGCTTAATGTAGTTTCAGGACAGGTTGAATTTGAAAAGGTTGCTACACCTGCATGGGCAACAGAAACAGCTCAGTCAAGAGCCGAGAACATTCTTTCATCTTACTATGCTGACGGAACAAACATTGATGTATGGCTTTGCTCAAATGACTCAACAGCTATGGGTGTTGAGAACGCATTAGCAGCTAACTATAACGGTACATACCCTGTAATTACAGGTCAGGACTGTGATATTGAGAATGTTAAGAATATGCTGGCAGGAAAGCAGTCAATGTCTATCTTCAAGGATACACGTACTCTTGCTTCACAGGTTGTAAAGATGGTTGGTCAGATACTTACAGGCGCAACAGTTGACGTAAACGATACGGAAACATATGATAACGGAACAGGTGTTATCCCTTCATTCCTTTGCGAGCCTGTATTTGCAGACGTAAACAACTACAAAGAGCTTCTTATTGACTCAGGCTATTACACAGAAGATCAGTTGAAATAAGCTTTGGAACTGAAAGGAGATTGCCGATTGGCATTTCTTTAAAATTAAAGATAAGCAGGCGGGTATTTACCCGCCTGTTTGTAAATAGGGTTATTTTATAGGATTAATGGATTGGAGGGAGTTTCTTGGCTAAGATATTGCTGGAAATGAAGAACATCACCAAAACCTTCCCGGGCGTAAAGGCATTGAATAATGTAAACTTTCAGGTTGAAGAAGGAGAAATCCATGCGCTTGTGGGAGAAAACGGAGCCGGTAAGTCAACGCTTATGAATGTACTTAGCGGAATTTATCCGTTTGGAACATACGAAGGTGATATCATCTATGATGATGAAGTATGTATGTTTCAGAATATAAAGGACTCTGAAAAGAAGGGAATTGTAATAATTCATCAGGAACTGGCGCTTGTGCCCCAGATGTCTATCGGCGAGAATATGTTTCTTGGCAATGAGCGTGGAAGAAAAAATGCAATTAACTGGAATGAAACCTATAGTGAGGCGGATAAGTACCTTAAAATGGTAGGACTTTCAGAATCCTCAAGAGTTCTCATCAAGGATATCGGTACAGGTAAGCAGCAGCTGGTAGAAATCGCAAAGGCATTGGCAAAGCAGGCAAAGCTTCTTATTCTTGATGAGCCCACATCGTCCTTAAATGAAACGGATTCCAAAGCGTTGCTTGACTTAATGCTTGAATTTAAGAAGCAGGGCATGACAATGATTATTATTACTCATAAATTGAATGAGGTTGTATATGTAGCTGATAAAATCACGGTTTTACGTGACGGCTCAACTATTGAAACCCTGGATAACCATGGTGAGGCTATTGACGAAGCCCGTATTATCAAGGGTATGGTAGGCAGAGAGATTACCGATCGTTTCCCTAAGCGTCACAATGTGGAAATAGGCAGTGTCAATATGGAGGTTAAGGACTGGAGTGTTTATCATCCCGTTTACACCGAGAGAAAGGTTGTGGACAATGTAAATCTTCAGGTCAGAAAGGGAGAGGTTGTAGGCATCTACGGTCTTATGGGTGCAGGAAGAACAGAGCTGTCTATGAGTATTTTCGGACGCTCCTACGGAAGCGACATTAAGGGCACTCTTATGATAAACGGCAGGCCCGCAGTACTTAAAAACCCCAGAGAAGCCATTGAAGCAAAGCTTGCCTATGTTACTGAGGACAGAAAGGGCAACGGACTTGTGCTTACCAACTCAATAAAGATAAACACCTCTCTGGCAAATATGTCGGGAGTCAGCAGAAAAGCCGTGATTGATGTGGATAAGGAATATCAGGTGGCGGTGGAGTACAAGGACAAGCTTAAGACCAAAACTCCCACAGTAGAGCAAAGGGTAGGCAATCTGTCAGGAGGCAATCAGCAGAAGGTGCTTCTGGCAAAGTGGATGTTTACGGACCCGGATATTCTTATTCTTGATGAGCCTACAAGAGGTATTGATGTAGGTGCCAAGTACGAGATTTATTGCATTATTAATGACTTGGTGGCAGCAGGTAAGTCTGTTATTATGATTTCCTCAGAACTTCCCGAGGTTATAGGGATGAGTGACAGAATTTATATTATGAACGAAGGAAGATTTGTGGGAGAAATGGCTTCCTGTGAGGCTACCCAGGAAAGTATTATGGCTTGCATCTTGAAGTCAGGGAGGGGCGAATAATGAAAAGTATTAAAATCGCAGATGTATTAAAAAAATACACTATGGTAATCGCTCTTGCCCTTGTAATTCTGTTTTTCCATATTAATACAGGCGGTAAAATTTTATTTGCACAGAATGTTAATAACCTGATTTCTCAGAATGCTTATGTTTTTGTGCTGGCAGCAGGTATGCTTTTGTGTATTTTAACAGGCGGTAATATTGACCTGTCGGTGGGCTCGGTAGTCTGCTTCATGGGTGGTATCGGCGCTGTTATGATGAGCAAAAATATAAATGTATGGCTGGCAGTGGCAGTAATGCTTATAGGCGGAGCTTTAGTTGGTGTATGGCAGGGCTTTTGGATTGCCTACATAAAGGTGCCTCCCTTTATAGCAACACTGGCAGGTATGTATGCTTTCAGAGGACTTTCAAACGTGGTTTTGGAGGGATATACAGTAGGTATCAGCAACACCACATTTTTAAATGTATTTGGTGGTGGCGCAGACTGCTATGTGCCGGACTTTTTAGATGGTGGTGCCATCAATATGACCTGTCTTGTGGCGGGTATTGTAATTGCCCTGATTTACGCCCTGATGGTTATCAGAAACAGAATAAGCGCCAAGGCAAAGGGATATGAGGTAACACCTTTATACTCAGAGATTATAAAAATGGTTATTATAGGAGCTCTGGTTATCTGGGTATTCTATAAGCTGGCTCATTACAAGGGTATTCCCACATCTCTTATCTGGATTGTGGTAGTGCTTTTAACTTATGCTTATATTACAACAAAGACTACCATGGGACGCTATCTCTATGCGGTAGGAGGCAATGAAAAGGCTACAAAGCTTTCAGGTATTGACCCTAGAAAGGTTTATTTCTTTGCATATATCAATATGGGACTTATGGCAGGTCTTGCAGGTATTCTGACTGTGGCAAGAGCTACACAGGCACAGCCCACCTTTGGACAGAGCTACGAAATGGACGCAATCGCAGCCTGCTTTATCGGCGGAGCTTCCGCGTATGGTGGCGAGGGTGGTATTTTCGGTGTAGTAATCGGTGCTGTCCTTATGGGTGTTATCAACCAGGGTATGAGTATTATGGGTATGGATGCCAACTATCAGAAGGTGGTTAAGGGTCTTGTACTTTTGGTGGCTATTATTTTTGATGTATTGTCCAATAAGAAGAAAAAGTAAAGGAGGAGGCTGATAATGAATAATTATGCAGAAATTTTAAAGAAAAATGCAATGCTGATAGTCCTTGTCCTGGTATATATTTTCTTCACTTTTATGACAGGCGGACAGATGTTTCAGCCAATGAATTTCAATGCTTTGATTACACAGAATGCATATGTATATATTCTGGCAACAGGTATGCTTATGTGTATGCTTACAGGAGGAAACATTGATCTTTCCTGTGGTGCATTTGTGTGCTTCGTAGGTGCTGTTGGCGGTGTGCTAATGGTTGTTAAGGGAATTAACCCATTGGCATCAGTATTCCTTATGCTGGCAGTAGGTGTTATCTATGGATGTGCTCTTGGATATATAATTGCATATATTAATATCCCCCCCTGGATTGCCACACTGGCAGGCTTCCTTGCCTTTAGAGGATGGGGAACAGCAATATTGAGTGCTAATAGTACAACAGGAAGTATTGCTCCTATTCCTGAGGGATTTTTAAAGATATTCTCAGGAAAGGTATTCTCAACACCTATAAACAGATTTAACTGGATTTGCCTGATTGCAGGCATTGTAGCCAGTGCCATTGTAGTTTTTATAAATGTACGAACAAGAGCAAATAAGATTAAAAAGGGCTATGAGGCTGACTCATTTACTTCATTAATTGTAAAAACAGTACTTACTGTAGCGGCAATTATGCTTTTTGCATACAAGCTGGCACAGGCAGGCGGTATTCCTACGGTACTTATCTGGGTAGTTGTAATTGTACTTATTTATAATTTTATTACTTCAAAGACAGTATTTGGACGCTATTTCTATACCATCGGTGGAAATGCCGAGGCTACAAGACTTTCAGGTGTGGACACTAAAAAGATTATGTTCTTTGCATATCTGAATATGGCCGTACTTACAGTAATTACATCATATGTTGTTATCGCAAGATTTCAGGCTGCCAACTCAACAGCAGGAACAAACTATGAGATGGATGCTATTGCAGGCTGTGTAGTAGGTGGTGTATCTGCTTATGGTGGTGCAGGAACAGTATTTGGAATGGTAATCGGTGCAACCCTCATTGGTGTAATCAACCTTGGTATGTCCCTTATGGGCGTTGATGCCAACTGGCAGAAAGTAGTTAAGGGCGTAGTTCTCTTAGGTGCTGTAGTATTTGATATCCTTGCAAACAAGGACAAGAAGTTATCATAATTAAATACCGGGCAGGAAACTGCTTATTTCCATTAATCAAAAGGCAAAAGCTTCAAATTTTATATTTGGAGCTTTTGCTATTTTTTTAGTCTAAAGTCTCATATTTATGATAAAATCAACCTATGACTATAAAATTACCAAATGACGTAAAATATATAATAGATGTGCTACAGGGAGCGGGATTTGAGGCTTATGCTGTAGGAGGCTGTGTCAGGGACACTATTTTAGGTAAGGAGCCGGATGACTGGGATATTACTACAAGTGCCAAGCCACCGGAGATAAAAGCCCTATTTAAAGTGACGATTGATACGGGAATACAGCATGGGACCGTAACAGTGCTTAGAAACCACATAGGCTATGAGGTTACGACCTATAGGATTGACGGTGTATATGAGGACAGCAGGCATCCCAAGGAGGTTACCTTTACAGCCAATTTGAAGGAGGATTTGCTACGCCGGGATTTTACTATAAATGCTATGGCATACAATGATACAGAGGGACTTATAGACGAATATGGTGGTATGGAGGATATTCGGGATGGAATAATCCGTTGCGTAGGAGTGGCAAAGGAAAGATTTACAGAGGATGCCCTTAGAATGATGCGAGCTGTCAGATTTTCAGCTCAGCTTGGATATAAGATTGAAGAGGAAACAGGAAAGGCTATTAAGGCACTGCACAAAAATCTTGCCAATATTTCGGCAGAGAGAATTAATACTGAGCTTACAAAGCTATTAATCTCAGATAATCCTGATTATATCAGAAAGGCTTATGAGCTAGGCATAACCTCTGTGGTATTGCCTGAATTTGACAGGTGCATGGAATGTGAGCAGAATAATCCACATCATATATATAATGTGGGAGAGCATACTATACAGAGTATGAAAGCCACAGAAAATGATAAGGTATTAAGATATACAATGCTCTTTCATGATATGGGAAAGCCGGTATGTAAGGTAACGGATGAAGAGGGAAAAGACCATTTTCATGGACATGATGTGGTGTCCGGGGAGCTGGCACACAGTATTATGAAGCGACTCCGTTTTGACAATGATACTCTCTTTAAAGTAGAAAAGCTGGTAAGAAATCACGACAGATATATTGAAACAGATAAAAAGGCAGTAAGGCGTGCAATTAATAAGGTAGGAGAAGAACTGTTTCCGCTACTGCTAATGGTTAAGGAAGCTGATATAGGTGCACAGTCAGACTATAAGTACGAAGAAAAGATGGAAAAGCTTGAAAAGCTTTGGCAGCTATATGATGAGATAAATGAGGCAGGGGATGCTGTTACCTTAAAACAGCTTAAGGTCACAGGCAGGGATATAATAGCTCTTGGAGTGAGTCCGGGTCCCCATATCGGGAATATATTGGAAAGACTTTTAAATCTTGTAATTGATGACCCGTCTAAAAACAACAGTGATATTCTGCTAGAGGAAGCAAAGAAATATATAGAAGATGAAAATTAATGAGCTTGGCTTAAAAATTGCATATGGAATGATAATATCCCTGATGCTTACAGCAGGTGCCTGTGCGCCTATGAGTGAGCAGGCAGGAGAAGAGTCGGCATCCTCTGAAACCGGCTTTATTATAGCAAAATCAGGTACTTATGACAGTGCAGACAATATAGCACTGCTTATAAAGAAAGATACAAAGAATAAAACGCTTACCTTTATTAACAGAAGCCTGAATAAGCAATATACCCTAAACTATGATGGAGCCAGCAAGCTTTATGATAAATATGGCGGCTCAATTTCCATGGAACAGGTAGAAGTGGGGAGCCTAGTTGACATAACTTTTTTAAAATCAAAAAAGCTGTTAAATACAATGACTATATCTCCTGATGCCTGGGAGTACTCAGGTGTTAACAGCTTTTCCATAGATGAAAATATGGGGGAGATGACTATAAATGGCAGTAAATACAGATTTGACAGCAGTCTTATGGTCTATGCGGGCTTAAAGGAAGCTGAACTGATGGATATAAGCTCTGTTGATACCTTAAAAATAAGGGGTGTTGACAGAAAAGTGTGTAGCATTAGCATAGAAGAGGGGCATGGATATTTAAGGCTTAAAAATTATAGCCTTTTTGAGGGTGGCTGGATTGAAGTAGGCTCAAAAATAATCCGAAAAGTAGGGGAGGATATGCTGATTACCGTTCCCACAGGGACATATGATGTAACCTTAAGCAAAAACAGCGTTACCGTGGTAAAAACGGCTACGATTGAGCAAAACAAAGAAACAGAAGTTGACTTAGGAGATGTGGCATATGAGGATGTCTATAAGTCGGGAAATATAATAATGGTGCTGACACCTGATACAGCTCAGGTTTATGCAGATGGAAAAGAGGTTGATACCTCAGTACCCGTTCAGCTTTCATACGGTATTCATCAGCTTATTGTAAGAGCGGAGGGGTATCAGACTCTTACCCAGTATATAAAGGTGGGACAGGAGAATGCTACTTTGGAAATAACTTTAGAAAAGGAAATCACACCGATTACTCCCACGCCGGGTATAACCCCCATCCCTACTGACAGCGTGCAGGCACCGAAGCAGGCACAGGTCTCGCCGGCAGTAAACAGCACGGATGCCACTACGGTAGACGGATATAAGGTAACAGTTAATAGTCCGGCAGGAGCTGAAGTATATGTGGATGGAAACTATATAGGTATAGCGCCCATTAGCTTTACAAAGGTAAGTGGCAACCACGAAATTATCCTGAGAAAAGATGGATATGTAACAAGAAGCTATACAATTTCCACAGATACCTCTAAGCGGGATGAAACGTTCTCCTTTGCTGATTTGGAAAAAAGTGAGTAAAATCCCCAAAACCCACGAAAAATGGGGATAAAAGGAGAAAAATTCGTTGACATTGGGAGCGAAAAGGGCTATATATAGTATAGACGTTTTTTTAGACGCACAACATTAATGTATTACATAGGAGGAGATTTTCCATGAACAAGACAGAATTAGTTGCAGCAATGGCTGAGCAGGCAGGAATCACAAAGAAGGATGCTGAGGCAGCTCTTAAGGCTTTCACAGATACAGTTGCTGAAGAACTTAAGAAAGGTGGAAAGATTCAGTTAGTTGGATTTGGTACATTTGAAGTTTCAGAGAGAGCAGCAAGAGAGGGAAGAAATCCTCAGACAGGCGACGTTATGAAGATTGCAGCTTCTAAGGCTCCTAAGTTTAAGGCTGGTAAGGCTTTAAAGGATATGGTTAACGCTTAATTATAAGTAAACCAAAATAAAGGTAATAAAAACAGACAGCTCGGAGAAAGATAATTTTTCCGGGCTGTTTTGCTATCGGAGAAAGATATGAAGAGAATGTTTGTGGGGCTCATCCTTTGTATAACCATGGTTTTGCAGGGATGTGGTGTATTTCAAAGGGATATGGAATACTATTCAATTGATGAGGGAAAGCGACTTACGGTATATACCTCTCATAAACCGGAGGTATATGCCCCTATAATAAAAGAATTTGAAGAACGCACCGGTATAGTGGTAGAGGTAAAGGCGGGAGATACATATTCTCTTATGGATGAGATAGAGCAAAAAGGTGGAACAGCCTGTGATGTTATGTTTGGCGGAGGCCTTGAAAGCTACTATTTACACAGTAATTGCTTTATGCCCTATAAACCACAGGATTATGAATTTATTAATGAAAAATATGTAGTGGAGGATGACAGTGTAACTCCTTTTTCAGCTCTGCCCATAGTATTTGTATATAATAATAAGCTGGTTTACCCTGTGGCGGCGCCAAGGACCTGGGAGGAATTATTAACGGACAGATGGAATGGAAAGATTGCTTTTGCAGACCCCGAAACCTCAGGAAGCTGCTATACTGCCCTGTGCACAGCTATTCAATCCAGCAGTCAAATATCCACCCAGACTATAAAAGCCTTTGCAAACTCTCTTGCAGGTTATCTTTCATCAGGTTCAGGAGCAGTACTTGATGATGTGGAGTCAGGCAAAAAACTGGTAGGCATAATATTGGAGGAGACAGCGGAAAAGAGAATTGCCAAAGACAGCTCGATAACTTTAATTTATCCCAAGGATGGCACAAGTATAGTGCCTGATGGAACTGCCATTGTTAAAAATGCCAGGCATTTGGATAATGCCAAAGCCTTTGTGGATTTTACCGTAAGCCTGGATGTGCAAAATCTTATTGTAAATCATTTTTGCAGAAGAACGGTTAGAACTGACGTACCTGACAGGGAAAATCCTAAAACCGAGGATATTTTAACTGTGGACTACAGTATTGTCTGGGCAGCAAATAATAGAGAGGATTTACTTGCCGCATGGAAAGACTATTATAAGGGGGCAGAGGAAAATGATAAGGTGGATTAAAAAATCTGTAAAAAGACAGCTTTTTTTAAGCTTTTTATTTACTGCCCTTATACCTCTTATATTAGGAGGCTCTCTTCTGATCCAGATGATGAAAGCAAAAATCAGAGGCGAATACAAGGACAGAATAATAGCTCAATCAGTTATGGCAGAGGAGGCAATGGACAGCTATTTTGGCAGCTTTAAGGAGACTGCCATTAAGATAAGCAAAAATAAAACCATAATAAACGGTATTGATACCACGGACTCATGGAATAGAAACAGGGCATATTCAGAATTTTACAGGGAGTCCTTTGAGGTAAAGGAATACGCCAGATTTGAGATATATAACAGATATGGAAAGTGTGTATATTCCACTGACAATAGCCGTGAGAGTATGGAATTGCCCCTATATTGGGGTGTGCTTAGAGTGGCAGATTATTCAGGGGAGGATTTGGAGTTTATTAGGGGAAATGATATTGGAAAGTCAGAGGATATATTATTCCATAGTGCTATGCCTTTAAAGGATAGGGATGAAGCGACTGTGGGCTATGTGGTAATAAGCTTAAAGGAAAAGCATTTTGATAAAATCCTAAATGATATCGGCAGAAATTTAGGCGGTATGATTGTGATGGACTCCTATTGGGAAACAGTCTACCGTGATGATATTGCAGAAAAGGAGAATGCAGGGGAGTTTGTAAGAAATTATCTTCTTTCCGGAGAAAAGCTTAAAAGGGGGATGACCTCCAACAATATGTTTGTCTCCAAAATAGATAAGAGCAATCTGTATCTGGTGCTTTTAAGTCCCGAAATATTTGACCCTATTACATTAAAAAATATGTATCAGGTATTATTTGCCATGGCTTTTGTAATTTCCATATTATGCTTGTTTTCAGCTTCGGTTTTCAGTGAAAAATTCATTATGCCAATAAATGTAATAAATAATGCTATGAATGAGGTAAGGACCGGAAACCTTACTGTCAGGGTGCCGGGTGGAAGAGCGGATGAATTTGGAAAAATGAGTGAAAACTTTAATGTGATGGCAGGAGAGCTTTCGGAATATATGGAGGAAAAGATAGAGCAGCAGAATGAGATAAACGCATCTCAAATTGCCCTGATGCAGGCTCAGCTAAACCCTCATTTTTTATATAATACCCTGGATACTATTAAATGGGTGGCAAAGGAACATCATATAGCGGAGATTGCTACACTTTCAGCCAGTCTTGCTAAAATTTTAAGGAGCAGTATTGCTTCTGAGCAGTTTGTTCCTCTTAAAAAGGAATTGGAATTTGTAAATTGCTATATTGATATTCAGAAAATTCGATTCAGTGATAAATTTATTTTTGAAACGGATATTGAAGCGGGCTTGGAGGAGTATCTGGTACCTAAACGTTTTATCCAGCCCATTGTAGAAAATTCAATAATTCATGGTTTGCAGGATAAGGATGATGGAATTGTACGCCTGACCGTTAAAACAGAAGAGAATAATATTGTAGCGATAATATATGATAATGGCTGTGGTATTGATGAAGCCATAATGGAGGAAATAAATAATCGAAACAGACAGCATCTAAAGGGGCATATAGGTGTCGCCAATGTAGACACCATTATCTGTCTGAAATACGGTAGCGAATATGGCATTAAAGTTCAAAAGCCTATAAGCGGTGGCACAGAAGTGCGGGTACTTTTACCAAAAGTTTATTAAAATAAGCTAAAAGCTGTAACGATAAGTGACTTGGAGCCTTTGGGGAATGGAGAGAAAATGTATAAGGTAGTGGTTATTGATGACGAGGCGATTGTACGCCGTGGAATAGTGATGGAAACAGACTGGAACAGCTTGTCCTGTGTGGTGGTGGCAGAGGCTGCAAATGGTCTGGAGGGATTGGAAGTCATTCGCAAATACAATCCCCATATATGTATTTGCGATATCAGAATGCCCAAAATGGACGGTATAGATATGCTCACAGCCCTTAGAGATGAGGGGAATGATGTGCAGGTGGTATTTCTTACAGCTCACGGGGAGTTTTCCTATGCGCAGAGTGCCTTGAAGCTGCTGGCGGCGGATTATATATTAAAGCCATTTCAGGATGGAGAATTAGAGGCTGCGGTAGGCAGGATTACAGAAAGGCTTGAAAAGGAGAGAAACAGCGAGCCGGAGCTTATATCTTTAGAGCTTAAGAGCAATGATAAAAGTAAATATGTTATGGAGGCTCTTGCCTATATAAATGAGCATTTTAGCGACAGCGATATAAGTGTAGGTGCTGTGGCCGGCGAGCTTGAGATTAGTGAGGGGCATTTAAGCCATATATTTAAAAAAGAAACAGATTATACGGTGGCGGCTTATATTACCAGAGTACGTATGAGGGCGGCAATGAAGCTTTTAAATGACGTGAGAAATAAGGTATATGAGGTGGCAGAAAAGGTAGGCTACAGAGATATTGCCTATTTTTCAAACAATTTCAAAAAAATAGTTGGTATAACACCCTCAGAATATCAAAATAGAAGAATATTGCACAAAAAAGAAGAAGAACAATAAAGTTTTTTGTATAAAAATCAGAAAATAACAAATTATATCAGCTTTGTCTTATTCATTTTACCACACAGACTCCCTATAATTTAATTATCAAGTGACAGGTACCGGTCAGGTTAAATGTATGGGAGGATAAAATGAAAAAGAGAATAATATCTTTATTAATGGCAAGTATATTTGCAGCAGCAGCGATTACAGGCTGTGGTGCAAAGCAAACGGTAGCTCCTGCGGGAGACACAGGCGCAGTACCTGAAAAGGAAGCAGAAGTGACAGAGGTAGCGGAAGTGGCTGAGGAAAATCTGTCAGAAATAGAGAAGATTATTAAGGAAGCTGAAAGTATGACCCTTGAGGAGCTGGCTAAGAAAGCTATTGAGGAGTCAAACGGAAAGACATTCTATGGTGTGGGCAATTCCAGCCGTGGAAAGACAGCTCTGCCTTTATTTATTGAATATTTGCAGTCAATAGACTCTTCTTACAATATGGAATTTGAATGGCAGCAGCCTAAGAACAATAAGATTTTTGAGCAGCTTTCAGCAGACTCATTAAAGCCCACTGGAACCTTTGCAATGACTCTTATTCAGGATGGAAATCAGATTGAGTCAAAGATGGTGGAAACAGGTATTTTAAAGACATATATCCCTAAGGAATGGGCTGAGGCAAATGGTACTACTGCTGATGAATACAGTGGATTTTTACCACTCCAGACCTTAAATAAGGTATTTGAGTTTAATAATACAGGAAGTGCAGAATTTAAAAACTGCTGGGATTTCGTGGGAGAAGGTGTTCACGCCCTGTATATGGATATTGACTCTGAAATCGTAGGTAAAAACTTCCTTTATATGCTTACAGAAGATAAATATGCACAGCTTTTAAAGAATGCTTATGATGCTTTGGATGCAGATAAACAGGCATATTTCAAGCCTACAATCGATGCTATGGCTACAGATGCCGGAGATTTAGGCCTTGGAGAAAACGGAAAGTATGCACTTGCATGGATTAAGCTTTGGGTAGAAAGCTATAACGCTCAGACAGATGACGGTCCTATTTGTAATACTCTTGTAAGCAAGTCAGCAACTGACCAGTGTGGATTATTAGTATATTCAAAGCTCCGTTCGGTAGAGGAGTCTTCGGATGTATCTCTTAACAATATTACAGTGGCAGCTTACCAGGATGATTATAAGGGAATTGGCGGTTATGGATATTGCCATTATCTGTTCCTTACAAACAACTCTCCGCTTCCCTGGACATCATGTGCATTTATTGCTTATATGACATGTACTGAGGATGGATTTAGCGCATGGGGCAAGGATATGGGCGGATACTCTGCAAATCCTGAAGTAGCAGCAGCAACAGAGGCAACCTACGGTCACAGCAAGGGCGGTTATAACGAAAGCGGAGAAAACGTATTTGACTGCAAGAACGACAGAGGCTATGACTGGTGGACAACAGACGGCGAGCTTGTATTGGAAGACCCTGAATATTGTGCTTCGGTTTCCTTTACAGTTGGTAACTGGATTGAGCTTTTGACTAAATACAGTGGGGCGGCAGAATAAATTGTCGGTAATTCCAGGTAGTGAATAATTAGTTCCCCGTGGGCACAGGTCCGCGGGGAATTTTTAAAAGAAAAGGAGTTTTTGATGAATGAAAATGCCAAAAGCAGCAAAAGCGGGTCGGCTATTGTTCTCAATAAAGTAAAAACTTATTTTTCCAAGCCTCACAATATTATCTTAATAGTGTTTGGAATTTTACTGACTTTTACTACAGTGGCACCCATTATTGCCATTGTTGAGGACACCTTTAAAATCCATCCCGGTACTATTGATGCTCATTTAACAAAAAGAACATCGGGCTATACCGTAATAAATTATATTGATTTGTTTACAAGCAAGCTGGCTAGAACAAATCTCTGGATGCCCCTTACAAACACAGTATTTCTGGCAGTACTTACCTGTACCATTTCTATTTTGTTTGGTGGACTTTTTGCCTTTCTGGTAACAAGAACAAATATGAAGTGCAGAAAATATTTAAGCTCCATATTTATACTGCCCTATATTATGCCCCAGTGGACATTGGCAGTTGTATGGCAGAACCTTTTTAACAGCAACGCTGTAACAGGGACCTCCAACGGTCTGCTCACTTCACTTTTTGGCTTTACAGCACCTAAATGGGTGTGTATGGGAATGTTTCCAAGTGCGGTTGTATTAGGACTTCATTATGCTCCCTTTGCCTATATTCTTATAGGCGGTATTTTTAGAAATATGGATGCAAATCTGGAGGAGGCAGCTACTATTTTAGATACACCTAAGTGGAAGATAATGCTTAGAGTAACACTTCCGATGGTAAAGCCGGCAATTTTATCTACTATCCTGCTGGTATTCGGAAGCGCAATGGGAAGCTATCCTGTACCCCATTATTTGGGACTTACCACTCTTTCTACCAAGTATATTTCCTTAAACTCAAAGTATACAGGAGAGGCAAGTATTCTTGCGATTATAATGGTTATCTTCGGTGTGGCAATTATGCTGCTTAACCAGGCCAGCTTGAAGAGTAGAAAGAACTATACCACGGTAACGGGAAAATCAGGTCAGACCTCTAAGATTAATATTGGTAAGGTAGGAAAATATGCAGTAGCAATTATTTTTATCGTAATAACATTCTTTACCAGTATTTTCCCAATTATATCCTTTGCTCTGGAAACATTTTTACCAAATCCGGGAGACTACAGCTTCCTGTATAACAGGGATATGGGAGCTCTTACATTAAAATGGTGGATTACCAATGACAATAATGCAGGTGCATTATACGGTCAGCCCGGTATTTTATATAACTACACCATTTGGCACGCCTTTAAGGGTACCTTAAAGGTAGCTGTTAGCTGTTCGCTTATAGCAGGAACCATTGGAACTCTGATTGGATACGCAGTTTCAAAGAACAGAAGAAGCAAATGGGCGAATTATGTAAACAGTGTAGCCTTTTTGCCATATTTAATGCCCTCTCTTGCAGTTGGTGCGGCATTCTTTATACTGTTTTCAAATGAGAAGATAAATTTATTTAATACTTATACCTTGCTTATAATCGCGGGTGTTATAAAATATATTCCCTTTGCCAGTCGAAGCTCACTGAATTCAATGCTACAGCTTTCGGGAGAAATAGAAGAGGCTGCCATTATACAGGATTTACCCTGGCATAAGAGAATGTTCAGAATTATTATTCCTATTCAAAAGGCATCCATTATAAACGGCTATATGCTTCCGTTTATGACATGTTTAAGGGAGCTGTCACTGTTTTTACTGCTTTGTACTCAGGGCTTCATCCTATCCACCACATTGGATTATTTTGATGAAATGGGATTGTATGCATTTTCAAGTGCAATAAACTTAATTCTGATAATATCAATCCTGTTCTTTAACACATTGGTAAATAAGCTTACAGGCACAAGTCTGGATAAGGGTATTGGAGGAGAATAAAATGCCGGAAATTAAATTAACAAATGTAACAAAACGCTGGGGAAATTTCTATGGCGTTGATGATTTAAATCTTGTAATGGAGGACAACTCCTTTATTACGCTCTTAGGTCCGTCAGGATGTGGAAAAACCACCACACTTCGTATGATTGCCGGATTGGAAACACCTACAAGCGGACGAATTGAAATAGGCGATAGAGTGGTATTTGACAGCGAAGCAGGCATTAATATACCTGCCAACAAAAGAAAGGTAGGCTTTTTGTTCCAGAACTATGCGCTATGGCCCAATATGACTGTATATCAGAATATTTCCTTTGGACTTAGCAATATAAAAGAGGAAATGGAGCTTGTAGATAGTGAAGCTCTTAGCTTAAAGGGACTTATAGCTGCCTGCAAAAGACCCGGAGAAATTGTGAAGCTTGTAGAAGAGTGCAAGGACAAGGACGGAAAGACTGATGAAAAGAAAGTGTATCTTAAATTTATAGACAGCTTTACCCTATCTATGTATTCTGCAAAGGCTCTATATGGGTATAAAATACATACAGCAGGAAATCCTGAGGAGGCGGCTAAGGATATGGCAGCCCGTCTTACCGGAAAAATGGATGGAATTATTGCTGCTTATAAGGCCAAGGGGCAGGATTTAAATGATGCCTGTGAAGTAATGGAAAATGGTAAGATTAAGACCTCTGTAAGAAAGCTGTCTAAGGAAGAAGTGGATTTGGCTGTAAGAAGAGTATCGAGAATTGTAAAAATCGGTATGTTTATGGACAGATATCCTGCGGAGCTGTCAGGTGGCCAGCAGCAGAGAGTGGCTATAGCAAGAACCTTAGCTCCCAAGCCCCAGGTGCTTTTTATGGATGAGCCCCTTTCTAACCTGGATGCAAAGCTAAGACTGGAAATGAGATATGAGCTTCAAAGACTTCATGTGGAAACAGGAAGCACCTTTGTATATGTAACACATGACCAGATGGAAGCTATGACCCTGGCTACAAAAATATGCCTTATTAATAATGGCGTATTACAGCAGTATGAGGCGCCATTAAAGGTATATGGCAGGCCTAATAATTTATTTGTGGCAGATTTTGTGGGTAATCCATCTATAAACTTCGTGGAAGCTACGGGCAGGCAGGCTGCGGATGGCTCTATTGAATTAACAGCCTTTGACGGAGCAAAAATAAATTATATGCCTAATGAAAAGCTTGACCTACATAATTGGTATATAGAAAGAGACGCGGCCCTTACAAGAGAGGCACAGGCAGAGGAAGAAAAGCTTAAGGTAAAGGGCGCGGTAGAAAAATCCAATAAGGATGAGGTATTCAAATATCATATAGCAAAGATTTGTGAAGAGGATTACTCGCTGAAAGAGGAAGCGGTGGCTAAAAACGGAGACTTTGTTGTAGGTATACGTCCTGAATTTTTACACCTGTCAGAAACAGGGGATATGGAGGCAGAAATCTATGGAGCCATGCCTACGGGTATGGAGTCCACAATCAAGCTTCGTGTAGGGGATTATCTCCTTACCTCCGTAGTATTTGGTAACTCTTTGTTTAAAATCGGAGAAAAAACAAATTTCAGCATAAAGGGAGAGGATATTCTGCTCTTTGACAGAGGCTCAGGAAGACTGATATGTGCAGGAAAATGCAGTATGTGATAGGGGGAGAATATGAAGATAGCAGAGGCTGAAGAGATTTTATTATGGGCTAATAGCCGTAATCCGGGTCCTTGGTCTGAACACTCCAGGATGGTATCAAAGGCGGCAGTAGCTATTGCTAAGGCAGTAGGACTGGATGCCGGAAAGGCAGGAGTATATGGACTGTTGCACGATATAGGAAGATATATGGGTGTAACGAGTATGATGCATATATATGACGGATATAAATATTTTATGGAAAAGGGCTGTCCGGATATAGCTCAGATTTGTATTACACACTCATTTCCCATTAATGATATATCCTTTTACAGTGGGGCAAATGATTGTTCAGTGGAAATATATGAGGAAATAAAGGGAATACTTAAAGTCTGTGAATATACTGACTATGATTATCTGATTCAGTTATGTGACAGCATAGCCTTACCGGAGGGAATATGTTTACTTGAAAAAAGACTTATTGATGTGGCAATGCGCCATGGCATCAATGAGACTACTCAGGCGAAATGGAAGAAGCTTTTTGAAATCAAGGAAGATTTTGAAAAGAGAATGGGAAAATCTATTTATGAACTATTCCCGGAGGCGGTAGCAAATACATTTAATTAAAAGACGAAAGGAACTGTTCCGACCATCAAAAGTCAGACCTAAAAAATCTGACGCTTGGGGGCGGCACAGTTCCTTTTTGCTTAAAGCATTAAGCTTATGGCTTCAATAATAAACAAAGGAGTTTAATTATACATCTACCATACGTTTTGCTATATAAATGCTTAAATTAAAGTGTTTAAAGCTTTCAAGCATTTTTGATAGAGCGTTGACATTGCTTTCCTTATCATAATAGCCAAAATCTGAACTATTATTATAATGGTTTACATAAATATCAAGCTTTTTTTGGGCAATCTCAGATTGTCCGTGCTTAATAAGGGCGGGTACGGCATCCATGGACAGATTATAAATTATATAGTCTGTATCGTAGCAATAAAATACTTCACCGGAAGCCCTTAGGTTATAATCTGCAATAATATAATCAGGTCGAATAAAAGCAAAGACTATATACAAAATAGTGCCTGCAATCAGGCAGCTTTTGGCTATATTTATTTTTTCTTTTACAATTCCTGCAATCAATATACTGAGGCTAATGGCAAGCACTATTAAAAACCAAAGTACAAAGAAACGTAAAAAGGTAAGAGAATATGCCTGCACATACAAAATCATACGGTATGCGCTGGAGAAAATTAAAATATATGTACAGCCACATATAATTAAAGTAAGTATACTTAGTAAAGTATGTCTTTCAAATTTGCTCTTTACAAGAGACGAAATAAATATGTTTATAAGGCATACAAAGAGTAGCTGATAAAATCCCTCATGGGCATAATTGGCATAGGTGTACCCGTCAGGAAGAGTGGCATGACCCAAAAGATATACAAACTGTATTGCACAGAAAACCAGATAGATAAGTGCAAGTACAATTTCCATTGGTATCATAATAAGAGGATTGGCTTTATTGGAGGTAGTTTTTATACTGCTAAAGGTTTCTTCCTCCGGGCGCAGTGATGCCATAATACAGTAAAAGCTGATAAATCCTATAAGTGCAATTACTAAAAAGCCGATAAAATGTCGCACCCACCGGGCAATACTTATATCGATATAGAAATTTTCAATAAACCTCAAAAAAATAATATCTGCGTTTGCTAAAAGAAGAATTATGATAAAAACTACCGGTATGGCAACTAAAATACCCAGCAAAATAGCATTTATTTTCTTTCGGGCTTCCATACTGCCATCATTTTTTTTGCTTGCGCCGTAAGAACTAAAGCCCTGAAATGGTGTTGGCAGCTTAATAAGGGGCAGGAAGCTTATTTTCATAATGGAAAGAGCAATTTTGGAGGGAGCATCCCCTGACTGTCCCAGATAGCTTATATATAGCAGACAGCCGGTCAGCACAAATATTCCAAGACAGCTCATTACATTAATTGCATAGGAATTTGTAAGAAACATGGAAATTCCCAAAAGGCAAATGGATATAATGTAAAAGCTTCTTATGCCAAATTTACCGGACTCTCCAAAGAGGAAATCTTTCCAGGTATAATTTGATTTATTTTGAGTACAGGCTTCTGTAATACCTAAAAATACAAGACTGCCTAATACAAATAGTGTATAGGTAATGCCAAAGTCAGCTTTATAAAGACAGAAAGAGAAAAATAATCCATAAATCAGAGAGAGCATCCCATACTGTTTAAAAAGTGCGGCGTTTTCCTCCTGCATATCTTTAAGTGCCTCCATCTTTTGCGGGCTCTCAGGTGGCAGTTCATTTTTTACAGCATATATATTTTCATTTACCTTTAAGTCGTTCATTATAACTCCCTCCTTTTAAATTCAAGAATATCTCCCGGCTGACAATCCAGTGTATCACAAATCTTAATAAGTGTAGATACCTTAATAGCCTTTGCCTTTCCGGTCTTTAAAACAGACATATTGGCAATAGTGATACCAACCTTATCTGCCAGCTCTGTAACAGACATTTTACGTTTGGCAAGCATAACATCAATATTAAAGATAAGCTCGCCCCTTAATTCTTCAAAATCCTTTTCGTTCATATGAGCCTCCTTTATATTGTAAGTTCGTTTTCTTCTTTAAGCTGTGCGGCATTTTCACACATAGCTGCTAATACCTTGGCACATACGGCAAAGGCGATACCGGCAAATGAAACACCCAGTGAAATAATAAAGATGCCGGGATGGCTCATATTCATTACTATAAATGCAATGTTGATAATCTCAAATATAATTATGTCAGTAATGGTAACTGCATATATATATCCGAATAGACGGGCGTTATCAAATGAAAATGCATTGCCGCTTCCGATATTAGTGGCAATTTTCCAGGCGAAAGCCAGTACTATATAGCAGGGTATGCCAACCACCCATATAAAAATCAACCATGGATAATAGCAGTCAGCATAGTCAGGAGCAGCGCTAACCAGAGATTGCCCAATCCAGGGTGTTGCAAAAATTAAAAGAGCAAGCTCCAAAGCGGCTGTACCTATAATAAAAGCCTTGAGTGTTTTTGAAATTTTAGAAATATTCATAGCAATAATTCCTCTCAATATATTATTAGATTAAACTGTAGCCAATAAAATTTTGTGGTGAATTTTGTAGGCATTTAAAATTCAACAAAAATTTATTGTATTACAATAAACTGTGATTTGATATTATCACAGTAAATAAATAAAAGCAATAAAAAATTATCGAATTACGATAAAAATATTTTTAAACATACCTTAATGGGAGAGAATGGGGATAAATCCATTAAAAAGCCTGCTATTTTGAACTGACTTTTAAGGGAAAGTTGTGGTATTATGTAGGCGAAAGAAGAATTATTATATTTTGGAATGGATGAGAATATGCGATTAGATAAATATCTTAAGGTATCACGCCTTATTAAAAGAAGAACTGTGGCAAATGAGGCCTGCGATGCAGGCAGAGTGCTTATCAATGGAAATGTGGCAAAAGCAGGAACAAATGTAAAGGTAGGGGATAAGATTTCCATACAATTTGGAAACAAGGATGTAAATGTAGAGGTTCTGGCGGTGGAGGAAACAGTCAGAAAGGACGATGCAAAGGAGCTTTACAGATATATATGAAAAACAGATATCTTGTGAGAAGTACCAAAAAACGTCAAAACAGAGTGTCGGTAGTGCTTATAACCATTGTACTTATTCTGCTTATAATTATTGTTTCCGTGGGACGAAATAATCTTAAAAAGAAGCAGGCTGAATATGATGCCAGAAAAGCAAGCCTCTCAGAGCAGATAGAGTCTGAGGAAGTACGCAAAGAAGAGCTGGACGAGTATGAGAAGTACACTAAGACCAAGAAATTTGCGGAAGAGACAGCAAAAGAAAAGCTGGGGCTTGTAAGCGAAAATGAAATAGTTTTTAAAGAAGAATAGGATGTAGCAGGGCGGTGGCTTAAGGCAGCCGCCCATTTTAAACGAGTGAAGATATGCTTTCAAAGGTAGAATATGCACTAAAACAGCATAATATGATTAATGATAGTGAAACCATAGCTGTGGGGATATCAGGAGGGGCAGATTCGGTAGCACTTTTTCTTATGCTGTGTGAATATAAAAAAACTGTAGATTTCACAATAAAAGCACTGCATGTAAACCATATGATTAGAAAAGAAGCCGGAGAGGATGAGGAGTTTGTCAAAGAGCTTTGTGCCAGGCATGGGGTAGAGCTTAAATGCGTGGCGGTGGATGTGCCATCCCTGGCAGAAAGAGAGCATCTCTCTACGGAGGAAGCGGGCAGAATAGCCAGATATAGGGAATTAAAGGCAATAGGAGCCCATAAAATAGCAGTGGGACATCATAGGGATGATTTGGCGGAGACAGTGCTTTTGAACCTTTGCAGGGGAACGGGACTGCATGGTATTACAGGCATCCCACCGGTATCGGATAATATAATAAGACCCCTATTATATGTAACAAGGACTGAAATAGAGGAGTATTTATATTCCCTTAATCAGCCATATCAAACGGATAAAACCAATTTTACAGAGGATTATGCCAGAAATCGTATCAGGCTTAATACTATTCCATATCTGAAAAAGGAAATAAATGCAGGAGCGGTGGAGCATATCAGCAATATGGCAGGGGATATGCTGGAACTGGAGGAATATATAGGCAGTGAGATTGAAAAGCTTTTTGGGGATATATGTATTGTTAATGAAGAAAACCAAAATATACAGATAGATAGAAAGAGGCTGTCTGAATTAAATCCCTACATGGCAAGGGAGCTGCTGTTAAAGGTATTAGAAAAGCTTACTCCCGGGAGAAAAGATATTTCCAGAGTGCATATAAACAGTATTTTAAATTTATTGCAAACTCAGGGAGAAAAGCAGATAGCTTTGCCCTGCGGTTTAAAAGCAGTAGCGTCCTATGATTATATAGTAGTGGGGAGTGGCAAAGAAGCAGGCTTATACGGAACCTCTTATTTGGAAAGAAATAAAGTCAATAATATTGTTAGCACTACAGGGACAGCTATTAGTATATCCAATTCCATGGAAATTTTGTTGCCCACGAAAATGGAGGAGGAGGTAAGGCTAAAGCTTTGGAATGGAGCTATAGTAAAGCTACGGAAAACACCCCATTGTGGACAAAGGTTATTTGAAGATATTAAGTATACGAAGTTCTTTGATTATGATAAAATAAAGTGTTCGCCTGTATTTAGAACGAGAAAACAGGGAGATTACCTTATTGTAAATAATGCGGGGCAGAAAAAAAGTCTTAAGGAATATATGATTAATGAAAAAATTCCAAGGCATTTACGTGACACTTTGCCACTGCTTTCAGATGGCGAGCATATTATATGGGTTTTGGGATATAGAATAAGCGCTAAGTACAGAGTAGACGAAAACACAAAAACGATTTTGGAAGTTAGCTTAGTACATACTGACAAATTGTAAACACTCGGCAATGCCGAAAAATAATATAAAAATTGAGGAGAGATTTATGGCAGAAAATATTGAAGTAATGCTGTCAGAGGAAGAAGTAGACAGAAAAATAAGCGAGCTTGGAGCAAGAATAAGCAAGGACTATGAGGGTAAAGAGGTGTTCCTTATATGTATATTAAAGGGAGCAAGCTTCTTTGCATGTGAGCTGGCAAAGAGAATTACAGTGCCTGTGTCAATTGACTTTATGAAAGTATCAAGCTACGGAAGCGGTACTGTGAGCACAGGAGAGATAAAAATAATAAATGACTTAAGCGACTCAATAGAGGGCAAGGACGTTATTATTGTGGAGGATATCATTGACTCCGGAAATACTCTGGACAGACTTCCCAGGGTATTAAAGGAGAGAAATCCTGCAAGCATCAGACTCTGTACTCTGTTAGACAAGCCCAGCAGACGTGAGGTAGAGGTATTTGTGGATTATGTGGGCTTTGAAATCCCTGACAAATTTGTAATAGGCTATGGACTTGATTATGACCAGAAATATCGTAATCTTCCATATATAGGTGTGGTTAATTTCGATTAAGGAACAGTAATGAACAAAAATACAAAAGCATTTAATATATATTTCTTTCTGCTGTTGGGAATAGGACTGATTTTTATATGGCAGAATTCGTTAAAAAATATTTCCAGAACATATACTATGGGAGAATTTACTGCTGATTTACAGGCAGGAAATGTAAAAGAGGTTATTATAGAGCCTAACAAAGAGGTTCCCACGGGTGTGGTCAACATAAAACTGACTTCAGATGAAACCAGAACACTGAATGTAACTGATGTAGAGGCACTTCAGGTAACCCTGTCTGAATATGGCATAGACCCATATGTGGAAAACGTTCCTCAGGCAAACTGGCTGTCAGAATATATGCTGCCCATAGTATCCATAGTAGCCGTGGGTATGCTGTTCTTCTTTATGATGGGAGCAGGAGGAGGCGGCGGAAATGCCAAAATGATGAATTTTGGAAAAAGCCGTGCCAAAATGGATACGGAGACCAAAACCACTCTTAAGGATGTTGCAGGCTTACAGGAAGAAAAGGAAGATTTAGAGGAAATAATAGACTTCCTTAAAGCTCCTGAGAAATATACAAAGGTAGGAGCCAGAATACCTAAGGGAATTTTGCTTGAGGGTGCTCCGGGAACAGGTAAGACCCTGCTGGCAAAGGCGGTGGCAGGAGAGGCAAATGTGCCGTTCTTTAGCATATCCGGTTCGGATTTCGTGGAAATGTTTGTAGGCGTGGGCGCGTCGAGAGTAAGGGATTTATTTGCTGATGCAAAGAAAAATGCCCCTTGTATCGTATTTATAGATGAAATAGATGCAGTGGCAAGACGCCGTGGTACAGGCATGGGCGGCGGTCATGATGAGCGTGAGCAGACCTTAAACCAGCTATTGGTAGAAATGGATGGCTTCGGCATTAACGAGGGCATCATTGTGATGGCGGCTACTAACCGTGTAGATATACTTGACCCGGCTATTTTAAGACCCGGGCGTTTTGACAGAAAAATTGGTGTGGGTGCTCCTGATGTGCAGGGACGTGAAGAGATTTTAAAGGTTCATGCCAGAAACAAGCCTCTTGCAGAGGATGTGGATTTAAAGCAGGTAGCTCAGACCACAGCAGGCTTTACGGGAGCAGATTTGGAAAATCTCCTTAATGAGTCGGCTATTGTGGCAGCCAGAATGGGTAGAGCCTTTGTGACTATGGAGGATATTAAGAAATCCTTTATTAAAGTGGGCATAGGTGCGGAAAAGAGGAGCAGAGTTATTTCCGATAAGGAAAAGAAAATTACGGCATACCATGAGTCGGGACATGCCATATTATTCCATCTTCTGCCGGATGTAGGACCCGTGTATACAGTATCCATTATCCCCACAGGCCAAGGAGCGGCAGGCTATACAATGCCACTTCCGGAAAAGGACGAAATGTTCTTGACAAAAAGTCAGATGCTTCAGGATATTATGGTGCTTTTAGGCGGACGTATTGCAGAGGATATTGTATTTGGCGATATTACAACCGGAGCCTCCAGCGATATTAAGCGCGCTACCAGAGAAGCCAGAAAAATGGTTACAAAATATGGAATGTCTGATAATATCGGCGTTATTAATTATGATGATGACGAAGAGGAAGTATTCATTGGTAGGGACCTGGCACATCCAAGAAGCCACAGTGAATATATAACCGGAGAAATCGACAAGGAAGTTAAGCTGATTATTGATGACTGCTATAAAAAGGCTAAGGAAATGATTTTAGCCCATAGAGATATACTTGATAACAGTGCTAAGCTTTTATTGGAAAAAGAAAGAATAAGCAGAGAAGAGTTTGAGGCTTTATTTGCATAACGTTAGTATTAGTACCACCTTTCGTTAAATAAAATGTATAATTGGCGTATCCATATGGATGCGCCTTATTTACAGGAGGATGCTTATGGCAGATTTAAATATACTACGCGGAATATTCAGTGATACCACAGAGGAATATGTGACTCCCACAGGAGCGACAATCGGGGATAGTATAAATATTAAGCTTAGAGTAGTACATAATAGTGTAAAAAAAGCAGAGCTTGTATCAAAAGACTGTCGGGTGGAAATGACTTTGAGCAGGCAGGGAAAGAATATTAATGGATTTGATTATCTGGAGTGCAGCTATACTTTAAAAGAAAAAATTCTGTCATATTATTTTCATATTACCCTGGAGGATGAGGAGTGTATTTATGACTTTAGAGGTATAGAAAAGGAGCCTAAGTGGGAATTTGCATTCCGCATTATTCCCGGCTTTACAGTGCCGGATTGGGCAAAGGGTGGCGTATTCTACCAGATATATACGGACAGGTTTTATAATGGAGACAAGTCCAATGACGTGGTATCCGGAGAATATAAATATATTGACAGTCTTGTGGAAAAAAAGGAATGGAATGAGGATATAGAAACGGGACTGAAAGAATTTTATGGTGGCGACCTTAAGGGAGTGATGGACAAGATGGATTATCTCGCTGATTTAGGCGTGGAGGTAATATATCTTAATCCGATTTTTGTATCGCCCTCAAATCATAAATATGACACAGCGGATTACGACTATGTAGACCCTCATTTTGGTGTGATTTTAAAGGATGGCGGAGATATTCTTTCTTCTGCCACAGAGGGAAATGATAAGGCAACAAAATTCATAACCCGTGTTGCTACAAAGGAAAATCTTGAGGCATCAAATGAACTTTTTGCAAGGCTTGTAGAAAAGGCCCATGAGCGGGGAATGAAAGTAATATTGGATGGAGTGTTCAACCATTGTGGTTCATTTAATAAATGGATGGATGCAGAGAGAATTTATGAAAATGCAGATGGCTATGAAAAAGGAGCCTATGTATCCAAGGACAGTCCTTACAGAGATTATTTTTATTTTAAAGAGAATAGTGATGAATATGAGGGCTGGTGGGATTATAATACCCTGCCAAAGCTGAACTATTCCAATAAAGAGCTATATGATTATATTTTAAAGGTCGCAGCCAAGTGGGTGTCAGAGCCTTATTGTGCAGATGGCTGGCGCCTGGATGTGGCAGCGGATTTAGGCAGGGACGAAGAGACCAACCATAAATTTTGGAAAGATTTCAGAAATGCTGTAAAGACGGCTAATCCCAATGCCATTATTTTAGCGGAGCATTATGGAAATCCTATAGAGTGGCTGGATGGCACTCAGTGGGATACGGTAATGAATTATGATGCCTTTATGGAGCCTGTAAGCTGGTTCTTAACAGGCATGGAAAAGCATAATGACAGCCTGCAGCCGGAGCTTATAAATGACCAAAACACATTCTGGAAGAGTATGAGGGAGTGCGGGGCAAAATTCACAAATGACGGACTTTTATCAGCTATGAATGAACTGTCAAATCATGACCATTCCAGATTTATAACCCGTACCACAGGCATTGCCGGAAGAGTATTTGAATTAGGCAAAGAAGCCGCATCGGAAAATGCAAATAAGGCCGTATTTATGGAAGCTGTTGTAATGCAGATGACCTGGCAGGGAGCGCCCACCATATATTATGGAGATGAGGCAGGACTGGCGGGCTTTACCGACCCTGATAACCGCAGAGTATATCCCTGGGGAAATGAGGATGCAGAGCTGCTAAGGTTCCATAAGGATATTATAAAAATTCATAAGGAAAATGAGGAGCTTAAAACAGGCTCCCTTATTCCACTGCCCACGCCCATGGGGACAATAGCTTATGGCAGAAAGAAAGATAATAATATAACTCTTACCATAGTAAATAATATGGATGTGGCTATGGAGTATAAGCTTCCGGTATGGATATTGGGAGAGGGGCAGAATATAGCCTTTGATACCCTGCTTAAGACAGCAGGTGGAAAGCATACTCCGGGCGGAAAAAGGCAAAGGGCTTCTAAGGGTGTATTAGAGATAATATTAGAGCCTAAGAGTGCGATAGTACTAAAATATATTAAAAGGAAGAAACTGTCAGATGTACCATTCCTACGAAGAAAATGAAGAATATGACGATTATGAGGAGGCCTTAAGGCGGGCAGAATGGAAGAAAAAGCTTTCCCGCATGAAGCGGGAAAAAGAGCGGGCCTTAAGGCGACGAAGAATTTTTATTAAAATAGGTATACCTGCTATAATAATAGGTCTTTTGGCAATAGTAATTGCTGTTGGTGTTAATATAATTGGAAAGAGCCGGAAAAATAATGCTAAAGAGACGGTGCTAAAAGAGGCGGAAGCAGAAAAACAGGCTGCTGATACCAGTGAGCTTGATATAGAAACAGAAGAAGCTGTAGAAGAGCCTAAAGCTCTATATGGGGATATATCTAATTCTTCAACATATAAGTATACGGAAGCTGATAATATGGACTTTTTATCAGGGGATAATATGCAGAGTGCCAATGCCATTTTGGTAAATCTTGCTACAAATACCATAGAGGGGCAGAAAGACTATACGGCAAGAATTGTACCTGCATCCATGACAAAGGTTATGACTTTGCTTGTGGCATCAAAACATATAAGCAATCCGGAGGATAAGGTTACAATAAGCATCGAAGCCACTGATTTTTCGTATTCTAACGACTGTAGTAGCGTAGGCTTTTCGGTGGGGGAGGTTGTGACTGTAGAGGACTTAATGTACGGCACGATTTTAAGCTCCGGTGGAGATGCGGCGGCTCAGTTGGCTATCTATGTGGCAGGCTCTCAGGAAAAATTTGTGGAGCTGATGAATGAGGAGTGCGCGAACTTAGGAATTGATAAAACAACTCATTTTACAAATACTGTAGGCGTATATGATGCAAATTTATACTCTACCTGCTATGATATGGCAATTATTATGAACGAAGCCATTAATAGTGATTTCTGCAGGCAGGTTCTTTCGGCAAAGAAATATACCACCTCTAAAACAGCAGAGCATCCTGAGGGAATAACTATTTCCAACTGGTTTTTGCGCAGGATAGAGGACAAGGACTGCGGTGGAGAGGTTACAAGTGCCAAGACGGGTTATGTGGTACAGTCGGGTAACTGTGCGGTAAGCTATGGAGAAAGTGAGTCGGGAACTCCGTATATATGCGTGACTGCCAATGCTCATAGCGCATGGCGCTGTGTATACGACCATGTAGATATTTATAAAAACCACACTAAATAGGCTCATTTTCATATTAAATACACAGGGCATTGTTAAAAATGCACAAAATGACAAACATATTTTTGTGATTTTTGTCGAAGTGAGATATTGTTATATGGGGTAAAGAGATGTATTATACTTCTTGTAACCCCCCAATACATTTTGTAGTTTTTTGCTATACCCCATAAGAAAGAAATACCTTCCTTAATAGCTGGCACGGCTGGCTATTAACCCCAATCGGGGGTATTTCTCTCTTAACCCCAAAAGAAACGTTGCCCTTAGGCAACGCTTTTTTTTTCTCTTTTTGCTTGATTATAGGGTGGATGGATTGCCGAAAAACCTAAAAAGGTATATATTAACCATATGATATAATCTAGCGGAGTATGCGCAATGTGAGGATAAAATGTTTAATAAAAACGAACCTAAAGCAGGTATGAAAATTATAATTGTAGGCTATGGAAAAGTAGGTGCTACTCTTGTAGAACAGCTTAACAAAGAGGGGCATGATATTACAATTATTGATAATGATGTAGCAAAAATACAGGCATTAACATCCATACATGATGTTATGGGTGTGGCAGGAAATGGAGCCAGCTACAGTGTCCAGATAGAAGCGGGCGTAGAAAGTGCAGACTTATTTATTGCGGTTACAGACTCGGATGAGCTTAATCTGCTTTGCTGTACTGTGGCAAAAAGAGAGGGACAGTGCGTCACAATTGCAAGAGTAAGAACTCCTGAATATAGTAAAGAGGCGGCATATCTTAAGGACAAGCTGGGACTTGAGATGATTATTAATCCTGAGCTGGAAACGGCCCAGGCGATGCTGAGAATTTTAACACTTCCTATGGCAGAGGAAATAACCACCTTTGCTCATGGTCTTGTTGATATGGTTAAATTCCGGCTGCCTGAGGGAAATCAGTTGGACGGAAAGCGTATTATGGATATAGACAAGGAGCTTACAAGCCGTATTGTCATCTGTGCTATTGAGAGAAATGGCGAAGTACATATTCCATCAGGACAGTTTATACTTCGTGGTGGCGACTTTATAAGCGTTGTGGCTGCCAGAATTGACTTGAGAAAATTTATAAAAAGTATTGGACTCAGAACAGGACAGGTTCAGAATGTGCTTATTATAGGTGGAGGAAAAGCTACTTACTATTTAGTTAATTCTTTGACAAAGCATGGCATAAAGGTAAAAATTATTGAGAAAAATCTAAGTAAATGCGAGGAGCTAAGCGAGCAGCTACCAAAAGCAATTATTATAAATGATGATGGAACAAACGAGTCGGTATTAAAGGCGGCGGGTATTGAAGAGACTCAGGCCTTTATTCCTCTTACCGGTATAGATGAGGAAAATATTTTGCTGAGTCTCCATGCGAAGCAGGTATCTTCTGCAAAGGTTATTACAAAGGTGGCACGTAATAATTTTAAAGAGGTTGTGGCGAATATGGACCTGGGAAGTGTTATTTTCCCCAAATACCTTACTGCGGAAGCAATCATCGGCTATGTAAGGGCAAGACAGAATTCTATGGACTGTGATATTGAGACTCTCCGATATTTATTTGAGTCAAAGGCTGAGGCTATTGAATTTAAGATTGAGCATGAATCCCCTGTAACAGGCAAATCTTTAGCAGAGCTGGAGCTTAAAAACAATCTTCTGATTGCCTTTATACTTCGTGGAGCTAAAATTATTTATCCCTCAGGTTCAGACGTAATCAGACCCGGGGATACGGTTATGATTGTAACCACCCACGGAGGACTTAGAGATATTCAGGATATACTTGCTTAATTGACCGGTTTTGAATATCCCGGCTACAAACAGCTTAAGATTTGAAATGAAAGAATGGAATATTTATGAATAGTTCGATGGTTAGAGTCATTTTAGGCCATGTGATGAAGATAGCAGGGGTATTTTTGATGCTACCCTGTCTGGTGGCACTTATATATGGGGAAAAAGAGGGCTTTGCATATCTGATAGTAGGCATATGCTCTTTCCTGGCGGGTATATTATTTACCCTAAAAAAAGCCAAGGATAAGACTATATATTTAAAAGAGGGCTGTGTGGCTACCAGTCTAAGCTGGATTATATTAAGTATTATAGGAGCGCTTCCTTTCTATATAACGGGAGAAATTCCCTCCTATACAGATGCCTTATTTGAGACAATATCCGGCTTTACCACCACAGGCTCCAGCGTTTTATCGGATGTGGAGGCATTGTCCCATGCGGCGATTATGTGGCGTAGCTTTACCCACTGGATTGGTGGAATGGGAGTACTTGTATTCCTTATGTCCATTGTATCCTTAAGTGGTGGCTCCACTATTAATCTGATGAAAGCAGAATCTCCGGGTCCCTCCGTGGGCAAGATAACTCCTAAGGTAAAGTCATCAGCCAGAATACTTTATTATATATATGCGGCATTAACCTTTTTAGAGGTTATTTTACTCTTATTGGGAGGCTGTCCATTATTTGATGCGGTAGCGACTGCTTTTGGAACCGCAGGAACGGGTGGATTTGGTATAAAAAGCGACTCCATGGCAGGATATTCAGCATATATTCAGTGGGTAGTTACCATATTTATGATTTTGTTTGGAATTAACTTTAATGCCTACTACTTTATTATAATGAAAAAATTTAAGGATGTCTTTAAGATAGAAGAAGTGCGCTGGTACTTAGGCATAATAGCAGGCTCCATACTTATTATATTTATAAATATACGAGGTATTTACGAAAGCATGGGAGATGCCATGCGGGCATCTGCTTTTCAGGTAGCCTCCATAATTACAACTACGGGATTTGCCACAGCCGACTTTGATATGTGGAACACAACTACAAAGGTTGTTTTGGTAACACTTATGTTTGTGGGAGCATGTGCAGGCAGTACAGGCGGAGGAATAAAAGTCAGCCGATTTGTTATAGTGGGAAAAACAATTAGCAAGGAAATACGAAGCTATCTCCATCCCAGAAGCGTGAAGAAGATATTATTCGAGGGCAAGATGGCCGACCATGCTATGCTACGTTCTGTAAACGTATATTTTATGACATATATACTGATATTTGTAATATCATTCTTTTTGATAAGCTTTCAAAACGAGGATTTTACCACCAGCTTTACGTCAGTGGCGGCATGCTTCAATAATATAGGACCGGGATTGGAAAAAGTAGGTCCTGCAAGAAATTTTGGATTTATGTCAAACTTCTCTAAATATGTGCTTATGTTTGATATGCTGGCCGGAAGACTGGAGTTGTTCCCCTTGATTATTTTATTCCATCCAACTATCTGGATGGAGCTTGTATCCAGAAAGCACAGGGAGTTTGTAGAAAAGAGGCATAAGAAGTATGATTGAAATATTAAAGGCAGTGCTTTTTGGTATTGTGCAGGGCATCACGGAGTGGTTGCCCATAAGCAGTACGGGACATATGATTTTGCTAAATGAAATAGTGAAGCTCAATGTTTCTACTGAATTTTATAATGTATTTGATGTGGTAATACAATTTGGCTCCATAGTGGCAGTTATAATAATTTTTTGGAAAAAGCTGTTTCCCTTTGGTAAAAAGGATAATTTGGTACCCTTGTCGGATAAAGGAATAGGTGCCTGGATTAAAAAGGATATCTTTATTATGTGGTTTCATATACTGGTATCCTGTGTACCGGCGGCAATAGTGGGAGTGCTTTTTGATGAATACTTTGAGGCACTGTTTTATAACTTCTGGTGTGTGGCAATAGCCCTTATAGTATTTGGTATAGCCTTTATCATAGTAGAAAATCGTAATAAAGGGAAAAGCTCTACGATTAACAGTATTGCAGACATAGGCTATGATACGGCTCTTTTAATAGGGATTTTTCAGTTAGTAGCGGCTATATTCCCGGGAACCTCCCGTTCAGGAGCTACCATTGTAGGAGCCTTGCTTATTGGCGTATCCAGAATGGCAGCGGCTGAATACACATTTTATCTTGCTGTACCGGTAATGCTGGGAGCCAGTCTGCTTAAGCTTGTAAAATTCGGCTTTTCTTTTACCCCCGATGAACTTGTGATTTTGCTTACAGGCACTATTGTAGCCTTTATTACTTCTATAATAGTAATTAAAATGCTATTAGGCTATATACGAAAGCATGATTTCAAGGTATTCGGCTGGTATAGAATAGTACTGGGAATAGTGGTACTGGGCTATGGACTTACAAGGATGATGCTGCTTTAGCTGTAATGATTGGCTTATGGGCTAAGAGAATTTGGCTTTAATAGTCGCGTTATAAACTATGCTGATATTTACACATCCTTTTGTGTGGAAGCGTCGCAAGGGGGCAGAAAAGTGCTATGGAACTTATTTAATGCTTAAGACTTTACGCTTTGGAATGGATGATTTATATGAAAGACAGAGTAAAAGAAAAAGGATATTATGTAAACCACGCCTGCAATGAAACATTTATATGTGCATCCTGTGGAAAAGAATGTGTACCTGAGGGCGCTGCCAGCGAGCACAGAAATCATTGCCCCAACTGCTTATCAAGCTTACATGTGGATAATGAGCCGGGAGACAGAGCCAGCGAATGTGAGGGCATTATGGAGCCCATATCCGTATGGGTTAAAAATAATGGAGAATGGTCCATAATACATCGCTGTAAAAGATGTGGCGAGCTAAGCTCAAACAGGGTAGCGGCAGATGATAACCCAATAAAGCTTATGTCTATAGCTATGCGTCCTGTAGCCAACCCTCCATTTCCCATTGAAAGGATGGAAGATATGGCAAGGATGATGGGCTTTGAAAATTAGAAATATTTATTATTTAAAAGGGTCACAATGTGGCCCTTTTACTTTATATAAAACGCTCCGCTAAGGATGCGTACCAGTACCTCGTTTTTAAATTAACTACACCATAGTTACTTGCCTATTTTCCAGATAGCACCAGTCAAAAATCCTCAGCGTAGCCCGCTACGCCTACGTTTTTTGACTGGCACTCTCAGAAAAATATTCTGCGTAAATGGTGCA
>JBHAJK010000007.1:0-55231 GCA_041826605.1 Lachnospiraceae bacterium
CATTACCACATAGTCTCCCTGTGCTTTCTCAAATCCGGCATAGATGGCAGCTTCTTTTCCAAAATTCCTTGAAAAGCTTATAAGCTTCACTCTGTCATCCCTGCTTTTAAGCGCTTTCACTTCCCTGACAGTACCGTCCTTTGAGCCATCGTCCACATATATAATTTCTACATCCAGTTCCCTGTTCTCAAAAAAGCTCCGGTTTTTCATAAGCTCATCATAGAAAAAAGAAATATTCTCTTCTTCATTAAAGCAGGGTACCACAACGCTTAATAACATTTGTGCCTCCATTATTTTCTACCATATACCAGATAGTTATCCGTATTTTTTATAACTTTGTAATTGCCTGTAAAAACCTTTGCATTATCAAATCGTCTGATAATTATTATATCACATCCGTATATTTCAGCCATATAAGCAATGTAATCAAAATTCTCCTCAGGTGTCCACATCATATTATGGATTTGAATAATGCCGTCATCATACATATCCATAATCCCCAAATCCGCATTGAACATCATCATATCCTGTCCGTAAAGCAAGGGTATATTTTCTCCATAGGAGGTTAAAAATGGCAGTATTTCATCATCCGCCAGCACCAGTCCATCTTCCTTTGCAACCCGATTTGCCTCTGCAATAATTTGCTTTTTTTCCTCGGAATAGAAATTTTCTGAAGTTTTGGTATTGCCCCCAAATACTCCAAAGAGATTCCCGCAAACGGAAATAAAGAAAAACAGCAATATTCCTACCAAAACCCTTTCCTTGTGACTTTTAAGACTGCTAATGAGCTCGCAGGCACCAAAGGGTATATATATCAGCATTGGAAGCAGCATTACTATCTGCTCATAATTTCCTACCACAGGAAATATAAGGGACAGCAGCCAAAGGGTCAATGGATTACCCACCACAATAGCCGTAAGGACCATTGGGTAAATGGACAGTTGACGGTTCTTCCCATTATTTACCGTATATAAAATCACAATGCTTAGGGCAAAAAGCAAAAAGTAGCTTCCTGACAGCTTACTGTTTTGAAATAAATCATACATTGTAGAAAAAATAGAACTCATCACTCCACCTCCTCTACAATAAATCTGCTTATGCTGCATATACCTAAAATAACAATAGTAATAGCCACAATTAAAAATCCTGCCGTGATTCCCGTAATAAACAAAGATGCCCCAAGGCATATTAACAGCTTCAAAATATTTACTACATAAATATGTATACTTTCTCTAATTCTGCTTTTTTTGCTACGCTCTTCCTCTGTTTTAGCCAAAGTATTATTATTATCTGCATTTTCTCTCCGGTAGTTTCGTTCCTGTCTGTACCATGCAGTAATAACATACATTACATAGGGTATCATCACTGCTGCCACAATAGACTCTCCCAAATATCCATGCCACAAAAGCTTGGTGCCCACAGTGCCACTGTAATAATCTCCGCTGAGCAATACTGTGCCTAAAAAGAAAGCAAATATTAAAGATTTGCGCCTGTTCCTTATTATGGGTACCATAAAGGATATGCAGGCAAAATATGCACACATTATGGTCTGCAAGGATAATACAATATACAGCAATAATATCTCATCTATTCCAAAATAAGATATTAAATAGGCATAATAAAGCGGCAGGGTAATTATTTTCTTGGACGAAATAAGCCCCAGAGTAAATGGCTGACTGATTATGGGGTTATACTCAAACATTGTGCCTGTAGATATGGTGGTTCGCACAGTCGCAAGCATTAAGTCGCTTCTAAGATAGTCTTTTAGAGTTATTACCCTAAAAACCACCGCCAGTCCTACAAGTACTACAAAGGCTAAAAGTATCAGGTCCTGTCTGTGCCATTTTGCGTGATAAACATTATCATGGTGTCCCTTTTTAATTCGCTTCCCCATATTTATGAATACCAGCAGTAAAAAGAGTACAAAAATTGCCACTGTTATAATCCACATAGTATTGCTTATTTGGGCAAAGCTTTTATTTAGACCAAGATTACCTATGCTAAATATGCCACCCTGCAATAAAAGCACAAAAAAGAAACCAATAAGATAGGTCTCTATCTGACTGATTTCTTTATTATTCATAATATTTTTCAGTATATAACCTGCCATATATGGCAGTGTCAAAATGACTATAATGCCAAGATTTCCCATGGTTTCCTCTCAATACTAAAACATTTTTATTCTAGCATATATGGGAAGAAATGTCTATTTGGGCAGTTTTTAAAGCTTCCCCTCGTAAAGCTTATCTATAAAAATTTAACCTTTCCCTCTTTTTCCAACTGTTCAGGGAAAAGTTTAATATCCTGTGCTCTGTTTTTGTCACAGACAAGTACCACGTCATCGGTTACAGCCACAATCACATCACTTACTCCAAGAGTAGCTACCAGTCTGTCCTCTCCGGTGTCATATAGGATACAATTTTCGCTATCTATGGTATGAGCATTTGCCATAATAACATTGCCTTTTTCATCAGTGCCATAAACATCTTTTAACGCATCAAAGCTTCCCACATCATTCCAGCCAAAATCCCCCTCCAGCATAAGTACATTGTCAGCTCTCTCCATTATTCCATAGTCAATGGAAATCTTGGGAATTTGCGGATAAAGGTCATTTATAACCTCTGCCTCTTTATCCGTACCCATTGCAGCTCCGATTTTAATAAGGTACTCATAGATATCAGGAAGAAGCTTTTCAAAATATTTAAGAATTGTGGCAGCTCGCCATATAAACATTCCACTGTTCCAGGCATATTCGCCACTGCTTAAATATTCCTTCGCAGTTTCCAAATCGGGCTTTTCCACAAACTCTGCCACATTTCGCACACCATTATTTTCGCTATTGGAATCAGTCTTTATATAGCCATAGCCTGTACACGGAAAGGTGGGCTTTATCCCTATTGTGACAAGGTTGTCAGTGTCTATTGCCGCCTCTACTCCCGCCTTTAATACTCTCGTAAATTCTTTCCCATCCCTTATAAACGGGTCACTGGGAACGATTACCATTATTCCGTCTTCATATTTTTTAACTATTTCCATAGCCGCATAGCCAATACATGCCGCCGTATTTCTGGCCGCCGGCTCCCCTAATATATGGTCCGGTCGAAGCAGGCTTTCTGTCAGCTCTATAGTCATAGCTCTGTGGCTATTGCTTGTTACCACAAAAATGTCATCCTTATTTGCTACGGTAGCAAGACGCCTTGCCGCCTCCATAACCATAGTCTCATTGCCTGAAAGATTAAGAAACTGTTTAGGTCTGCTTTTTCTGCTTAAAGGCCAAAAACGGGTTCCGCCACCCCCTGCCATAATAACACCAAATGTTTTCATCCATACCTCATTAGTTTTGTGTTCGTTACAAAGTTAATCGATTTATATATTATTTGCGAGCCACATCTATGTTTTCCTTAAACCATTCATATGCCAGTTTAATGCCCTCTTCCAGCTCCACCCGGTGATGCCATCCAAGAGAATGAAGCTTATCTACATTTGTAAGCTTTCTTGGGGTTCCGTCCGGCATATCCCTATTCCATATAATATCTCCCTCGTAGCCTACAGTAGCTTTTACAGCCTCTGCCAGCTCTTTGATAGATACCTCCTTGCCCGTTCCAATATTTACATGCTGCAATCCATCATAATTTTCCAGCAAATATACACAGGCATCAGCCATATCATCAGAATATAAAAACTCTCTGAGAGGAGTTCCGCTTCCCCAAAGCTCCACTGAGGGTGTACCATTTACCTTTGCCTCATGAAATTTTCTTATCATTGCAGGCATAACATGGCTTCCGCTTAAATCATAATTATCATATGGTCCATAAAGATTTGTGGGCATACAGCTTATAAAATCATCCCCGTACTGCATTTTATAGTACTTGCACATTTCAAGGCCTGCAATCTTTGCAATGGCATAGGCTTCATTGGTAGTTTCCAAAGGACCTGTAAGTAAAGCATCCTCCGGTATGGGCTGTGGCGCCAGCTTAGGGTATATACATGTACTGCCAAGGAAAAGCAGTTTTTTTACATTAAATTCATGGCAACAATGTATTACATTACATTGTATCTGCATATTTTCGTAGGCAAATTCCGCAGGCTTAGTCTGGTTGGCATTTATACCACCCACCTTAGCTGCCGCCAAAACTACTACATCAGGTCTTTCCTCCTCAAAAAAAGCTCTTACTGCTGCCTGATTTGTTAAATCCAGCTCACTGTGAGTACGCCCCACAATATTTGTATAGCCGGAGCGCTTTAGAGAACGAACTATCGCGCTTCCCACCAAGCCTCTGTGACCTGCCACATAAATTTTATGATTTTTTTCAAGTCCAGCCATATTTACTCCTGTTTCTTTCTAAAGCCCTTGCTTAAATCCTCTCCCCTAAGCTCAATATCCTCTCGCACTCCCGGAGAAGAGGGAAATTTATAATAACCTATCTGTCCGCTGTCATCAGCTACATATATTTTAACACCCTCTATTTCATAGTTAAAGGCATTACCGTCTATATAATCCTGCTGTTTTATATAATAATCATAATCCGCCGTTCTGATAATATCTGCCACTAAGCTCTTCCCACGGAATATAACAGTTCCCAAAAGCAGTATTATAAAAATAATATTTGCAATATGAATTTTAGCTCCTCTAATGCTTATAGCTGTCTTTTCCATATATTCAGTCAGAATAACTCCAACAGTAAAGGCAGGAAGCATCAATAGATAAACATAACCATATCTTACAAGAGGTGCGCTTACAAACCAGAATGCAGCTCCTATCAGAAGAATTGCAAGTATGTAAAGGTTTTCAGTCCTGCCTGTATCTTTTTTATTTTTTATGAGCCTGTACAATATCAAAAATATAATGATTACTGCGGATATTGCCGCAGCTACAAGAAGCAGCTTATCCATACTGCCCTGAGCCGCAAACCAGTTTTTAATCCAGTTAAATGCCGTTACCTCCCGCCACAGGTCGGGATCCGTAATGCCTCTTCCCCACATACCTATTTCTTTTGCATCATACTGTGCCTCTCCTATGGGGATTTGCCAATCGGGAGAACCCAGACGAAAAATTGTTGAGGGGTATAAAATCCAGCCTGAAATTATATAATTTCGTATAAAATACGGCAGTGAAATGGCAAGTCCTGCTCCAAGGCAGGTTAATATTGCCTTTATATTTTTTTGTCCTATCCAATAAAGCCCCGGTATAAGCGCAAGCAACGCAAGTAATCCTATACTAAGCTTAATGGTAATTCCAAAAACTAAAATCAAACACAAAACACCCTGATATGCCGCCTTATATTCCTTTTTTTTCTGCATATCAAATGCAGTATTTTTTTCCACTTCACAGACTATATCAAGCCATAAAATAATTATGTCAAAAATAAGCAGTTGGGCATAGTAATCAGAAGCCGGACTTATCATCTCTGAAAATATAAGCCCCAGATAAAAGAGCAGCCCCATTCTTATAAAATCAGAGATATAAAGCCGCCCATCCTTTATTGGCTTCCTATCTTTTATCAGCTTTTTACCTTTTATAGATTTTATGTCAACCATTATCAAGCCTGATAATAATGCTATAAAGCCCGCTGTGGTATGCAGGGATTGTCCTAAAAGCCATTTAAAGCTAAAAAGAGCATTTAATGCAAACTCTGCGCTATTGTATCCAAATCTGCTCTGCAAATTTGCAAGTCCATATACTATGCCATATTCCTCTATCCACCGGATTGCCTGAGCGTGATATAAATTGGTGTCAAAATGCATATAGCCCCGGGATGTTCCATAGGCAAAAAGGAGAACCGGTATTGTACCAATTAACCTTTTAATATTTGACACAGACCTAAATAGCCTTGTAATATTTCCCGAAATTTCCTGACAATTAATATATAGCGTTCCCAGTGCCAACAATATAAAGCCTATAACTGCCCCAAGTCCTACTCCACTAAAAAGACTCCATATTTGAGCATAAGCTGTAGCTGCCGCCAAGCCCAAAAGCATACTAAGCATATTTTCATAATACGCCTTTTTATCACTCCTTAACGCAGTATCGGTTTCACTCAAAACTGCCTGCGGCTTTAGCTCCGCAGGCAGCACTCCTCTCATAAGCAGTTTAAATATGAAAAAACCTATGGGATATGAAGTTATAGCTATAAAAATCCAATTTATAAGTACATAAATCATATGCTGATATACCTATCTATAGTGATATGTTTTACATATCACTTCTTTAAGCCTTTTTCTGTGCCTTATATTCTTCACAGCTTAAATTAATAGCCGCTTTCAGGTCAGCATCCATCATCATCGATACAAGACCCTTGAAATCTACCAGCCTCTTCCAGCCCAGTTCATTCTCTGCCTTAGTGCAATCTCCCCAAAGGAATTCCACCTCTGCGGGACGATAGAATTTAGGATTTACATCTACAAGCACTCTGCCTGTATCGGCATCAATTCCCTTTTCATTAATGCCTGTTCCCTCCCATTTAATATTAATGCCACACTCGCTAAAGGCAGCCTCTACAAACTCCCTTACAGTATGGGTCTCATTTGTGGCAAGTACATAATCTCCCGGCTTATCCTGCTGAAGCATAAGCCACATACCCTGCACATAATCTCCTGCAAAGCCCCAATCTCTTTTGGCATTCATATTTCCTAAAGAAAGCTTTTCCTGCTTACCTGCCAGAATATTTGCAATAGCCAATGTGATTTTACGTGTAACAAAGTTATCTCCCCTGCGTGGCGACTCATGATTAAATAAAATTCCGTTGCAGGCAAACATATTGTAGGACTCTCTATAATTTACAGTAATCCAATATGAATACAGCTTTGCCGCACCATATGGACTCTTAGGGTAGAAGGGTGTTTTCTCACTCTGAGGTGCTGTCTCAGGCAAACCGCCAAAAAGTTCTGAAGTAGATGCCTGATAATAGCGGCAGGAACCGCCAAAGAGTCTTACTGCCTCTAAAAGCTTAATAGTAGACACTCCTGTGGCCTCTGCTGTGTATTCAGGTACCTCAAAGGAAATTCCCACATGGGACTGTGCTGCCAGATTATACACCTCTGTAGGCTTAATCTCTGATACCAGTCTGATAAGTCCCGAAGAATCTGTAGTATCGCCGTAATGTAAGAAAAATTTTGTATTATTGTAGGGTCCCTCTATAATATGGTCAATTCTCTCCGTATTCCGGGTAGAATGACGGCGAATAAGTCCATGCACCTCGTATCCCTTTTCCAACAGAAATTCAGCAAGATAAGAGCCATCCTGTCCTGTAACTCCCGTAATAAGTGCAATATTGCTCATATACTCTCCAATCCGGCTTTTAAAGCCTATACTTGATTTTATTGCTTTTTAGCAAGTTACAGTATACACTGAATAAAAGCTGTATACAATTAATTAAATTGCTATTAAATGGTAAAATATTGCTATGGATTTTTCATCTATTACACCAAACAGAATAATACCAACAGTATCCTCTTACGCCAAAGAGCATCTTTTATATGTGCAGGAAATCGGTACTCTTACCAGTCGCTCCCCCCATGTGAGTACCAGAAATAATATATACTCCTTTTTATTTCTGGTGGTTATAAAGGGAAGCGGACGCTTTTCATATTTGGGAGAAACTGTAACTTTAAAGGCAGGGGACTGTGTTTTTGTAGACTGCCATCAGCCCTATTCCCACGAAAGCAGTGCCAATGACCCTTGGACGCTTAACTGGGTTCACTTTTATGGCAAGGAGCTGTTATCCATCTATAAGAGATATCTTGATAATGGATGTTCCCATATATTTCATCCGGACAATACAGGAGATTTTCTGGAGATTTTAAGACTGCTATATGGAATATGTGCCTCCCCCGATGCCTCGTATGAAATTGTTTCCAATAAATACCTGACTGACCTTATTACCTCTGCATTTGTATTAAACAAAAATGCTTCGGTTAAAAATGCGTCTATGTCCCATAAATTAAGGGATATTCGCGAATATATAACTGTTCATTACAGCGAGCATATTTCTTTAGAGGGACTATCCAACCTATTTTATATAAGCAAATTTCATCTTGCAAGAGAGTATAAAAAGGCGTATGGCTCTACTCTTATTGCAGATTTAAGCGCCATAAGAATTTCCCACGCTAAATATATGCTACGCTTTACAGAGTCTTCCATAGAAGAAATATCCACTGCCTGTGGTTTCTCAGACAGCGGATACTTTATTAAAGTTTTTAGCAAATCCGAGGGTATGACCCCTCTTGTGTATAGAAAGAAGTGGTAGGGTGGCAAAATGCCACCCTACATCTGCTCCAATATATATTCCTTTACTCCTTCAAGGGTACTGCTTTTCCAGGCTTCATTTTCCGCCTCTTTTGCCAGGGGACAGATTATAAAGAAGTCCAGTGTCTCTCCGGGTACGCGTCCACTGCGCTTAGGATTGGAAAAATCCTCTTCCCAGTCGCTTTCCGTAGCATTTGCAAACTTTTGGGGATTGAGATATTTCCATTGGCGCTTTGTAGCTGTAATCAGCATTTTTGCAGCCAGAGGCACTAAAAGTTTATAGTCTTTCTCCTGCACATCAGTAAAAATTTCGGGCAGTTTACCGGCTAATATCCGTCCTTTATTACGGTCAATCTCTATTCCAAGAGGTACAAAATCATAGCTTTCAGAGTTGAAAGTTATTTTTAACAGCAAGCCCTTTTCAGTATTAAACTGGGCTCTTTGATAATCAGTATCAAATATAAAATTTCCCAGAGAATAAAATATTGCCTTTTCTCCCACCAATTCATAGTTCATTGGTACATGGGGATGATGAGCCACAATTATATCAGCACCCATTTCCAAATATTTTAAGTATCTCTCTCTTGTATAGGGCATTGGAAGTGACGTAAATTCTTCGCCTGCGTGAGCGACAATTACACACCAACGACATTTTTCTTTTATTTTATCAATGGTCTGCTGTATTGTTTCTAAATCACTCCAGCTAAGGCAACCTCCCTCATTTTCCTTTGCCGGTCTGCAGGCTCTCTGATAGCCCACTCCAAAGAGTCCGATTCCTCCCGCTTCACTTATTATAACGGGATTTGATGCCTCACTAATATTTCTTCCGGCTCCAATGGTAAGGCAATTATTTTTATCAGCATAACTAAGGGTGGAATTCAGCCCCTCCTGTCCCGCATCCATTATATGGTTATTACAAATATTCCATATATCTGCCCCAATATCATTTAAAACCTTTATGGCGGATGGGTTCATAGTATGTAAAAGCTGGGCAGTACCCCTTGTTTCACTATTATTTTCCAAGTCCACAAGGGGGCCCTCCACGTTGGCAATTACATGGTCTCCGCTATGAAGAAACTCAAGCACTTCTTTAGATATAAAATTATCATCTTCCCATTTTTTGTCCATATATCGATCAAAGCCGATATCTCCCGTAAAAACAAGCGAAATATTATCTTTCATAATTTATCCGTTCATTAGGCAAAGCTTTTTACTTCCATTAAACGAAGCCTTTATTCCCTCTATACAGCTCCAGGGTTCTATCGGTCACATCTTCCCAATTATATTTTGAGATAATATAATCAGCCGCATTGACTTTATATTCCTCGATTATTTCAGGTCTGTTTATAAGGGTATTAAGCTTCTCTTGTAAATCCTCTATATTTCCTGCCTTAAAGGTCATACCATAATCTTTAATTACTGCGGCACATTCCTCAATATCACTGGTAAGACAACAGTTTCCATAGCTCATTGCCTCAAGCAAGCTTAAAGGCATACCCTCCAAATCACTTGGCAACACATATACATAGGCGTTAGAATAAAGTTCATCTAAGGTACTGCCCTGTATAAAGCCTGTAAATATAATATTTTTATTGTTTTCTGCTAAGGCCTTTAGCTCCTCCATATATTCGGTAGTATCAGAGCTTCCTCCTGCAATAACCAGCTTTTTGTCTGTTTCAAGCCCTTTATAGGCCTCTATAAGATAATGAACTCCCTTTTCCGGCACAAGACGCCCTAAAAACAGGATATAATCATCCTTTTTTAGTTTCCATTTATCCTTTATAATATCAGCTTCTTCCAAATCCGGTTTTGTTATACCATTTGGTATAAGCACAGTTTCTCTTCCATAGGTGTCCAAAAAATATTTTTTCACACCCTCACTTAGTACAATTATTTCATCCGCGTATTTAACCGCATTCTTTTCGCCGCCCATAATTACAGCTTTAGCTAAGCGTCCCCATTTTGCTCTCTTATGGTCAAGTCCATGTATTGTAGCCACAACACGTTTCCCTGTGATTTTGGGCAAAAAGCAGGCAATACAGGGACCCTCTGCGTGAAAATGCACCACGTCAAAGCTTCCGAACATAGTACAAAATGCTGCCGATATAGATGCGGTAAAGGCAGCAAAACCTTTTTTATCAATGGTTAAGGCCTTTTTCAGCCTTATGCCTCGATATCTTTTTTCGTATTCTCTGTCATATTCCCCGCCGCTTACGTGATGCCCACCACGATTATAGCAGGTTACTTTATGCCCCCTGCCTACCATACGGCTGGACAATGCCTCCACCACAATTTCCACTCCTCCCTCTCTTGAGGGAATTCTCTTGTGGCCCAACATTGCAATTTTAAGTTTTTTATCTGAGTTCGTAGATGTCTGCATATAACCTCTTTTCAATCAATGCCGCATTAGTTATATTGGGGTTGCTTTCTATTACCTTTTCAAGCCTTTCATCTGCGGCTTCATATCGCATTACATAAGCATATATCCGGTTGGAGTTTAACAGACTTTCATCTGACAGATTTTCTGCACTGTTCATCTCCATAAAATATATTTTATCATATTCGCTTAATTCCTCTGCATTGTCCCAAATCATCCACTGGTTTGTATGATTGTATATATAGATTATATCCTCTTTGGAATGTATATCGGCAAATTCCCGCTCTTTCCTCTCCTCCGGATAAATAAAAAGTACCTTGTCTGACGCCAGTCCTACAAATTGAAATACCAGTACCATAGTAAAAATACAAATGGATATTGTCTTTCCCCTATTTGGCAACAGCTCTGTTAACAGCCCTACAATTCCGGAAGTTATAAGAAGAATCATAAGTCCATATACCGGCATTTCATATCTAACCGCTTCCTCATAGTTCATAAGAGCCGTCTTTAATACCACCAAAAAATATCCCAAGACTACTGCTACTAAAAAAATCATTTCCTTTGACAAAATAAAATTTTTAGTCTTTTTTATATATCCATAGGATACATATAAAACCAACAGCACCAACAATAGAATATAAAAGGTATTGCAGAGCAAATATTCCTGTAAAAGCCCTATAAATAATCCGGCCCTATCCTTTAGATTACCCAAATCAAAGAATGAACCTATTGCCTCCGTCCCCCTATAGCCTCTGAAAATATGACGCAAGCTGGCAGGATAGCTTATTACCGCCAATAGAAGGCCTCCTGTAACGCACCCTCCATAAATAAAAGAAGCTTTTATTTTTTTCTGCTTAAAAAGCAGATAAAGGCTCATATATGCCGCTTCAAAAAATAAGAATACTATAAAATAGTAGTGGGTTAAAAAGCCTAAATATGTGGTTGCTACCATATATATTAAGAATTTGGCACCAATTGCTTCATCCTTTTCCAATGCTTTAAGATGAATTAAAAAGCTGAGCAGACATAGGAATGTAAGCATCATATACATTCTTATAAAGGTAACTCCGCTGTATATAGCAGGAGAAAAGCCAAATAAAGCCATTGTAATCAATGTTATATAGGGATTTTTACCCCCAAGTATATCTGCAATTCTGCCTAAAATTATTAAGCTTAAAACAAAAAATATTATGTTAACTAAAAGTCCCTGCCATTTTGAATAAATCCCAGGTGTCAGAGAGCATACTGTATGTAACACATTATAATAAAGTGGAGGGTGAACATCATAGGTCTGCATAAGATTAACCATTTTATAATTAAACTCATAGCCATCAGACACATAAAATTCTCTTCTGATATCTTCCCCTGACATCCATTCCCCATCACTTGGATGCAAGCCATTTGTCACATTTGATGAATAATAAGAATATTTTTCATCATAGTGAGTTCCCTGTTTTTTCTCGCAAAAATATAATGCTGCAATTACTTGCAGCACTATAACAGCAATAAATATTGCTTTTAATATTTTCTTTGAAGCAAATTTACTGTTTTCCATAATCATATTATCCCAATAAGTTCTTCATATATACTTCAAGGGCTGTATGCCAATCTGCAAAGTCATATCCATTAACCATTTTAAGCATATAATTTTCCAGTACAGAATGGCGGGGACGATTAGCTAAAGCACCGTATTCCTCAGTTGTTGTACGATTAACCTTAACATCCTTTCCTGCAAGCTTAAAAATCTCTTCGGCAAAGGTCGCCCAGTCGGTGCTACCCTCACAGGTGGCATGATATGTACCGTAATTCTCGGTAAACAACAGGCTGTCAATAGCTCTTACCAGCTCAATAGTACTGGTAGGTGTACCATATTGGTCGCCTACAACAGTAACCTCATTTCTGTCCTCCGCAAGTCTTAACATGGTTTTCACAAAATTCTTACCATCTCCATAAAGCCACGCGGTACGGAAAATAAAATATCTGTGGCAGAAATGCTTTACCATTTCTTCCGCTCTTTTTTTAGTAATTCCATATACACTTTGAGGATTTACCATATCATATTCCACATAGGGAGTTTCTTTTGTGCCATCAAACACATAGTCTGTAGATATATGTACAAGCTTTGCCCCTGTTTCCATTGCCGCTATAGCAAGATTTCTGGGTCCCAATGTATTAATCTTAAAGGCAACATCCTGATTTGTTTCGCAATCATCAACTGCGGTATATGCCGCACAATTTATAATTGCATAAGGATTATTAGCTCTGCAAAGCTCCATTACCTCTTCAATATTAGTAATGTCCAAATCCTCCACATCAGTATTTATAAACTCAATACCTCTTTTATCCGCATAGAATTTGTTAATCTCTCTTCCAAGCTGTCCGTTACAGCCTGTGACAATAATCTTTTTCATGATTACCTCCAGCAATACTTCCCTAAGTATATTTCAGCTTATTGTGTTTCCGCTCTGTAGACAATATTAGCATATATTTATGTAAAATTCATCTATTATAACGGTATGATTAAGAAATTAGTACCCAAAAATGCCGTGTCTTGCACAAATAAAGCAAGCCACGGCATTTTGAAGTTTATAATTCCTATTTTATTTCTCTTATTATTTTTCTAAGTGGCAGTATACAACCCGGAGAAACAGAAAGTTCATCCATTCCTATTTCAAGGAAGTATTCTGTCAGCTCTGTATCTGCTCCCAGTTCTCCACATATGCCTGCCCATATGCCTGCCTTGTGAGCACTGTCGGCTACCATTTTAAGCATCTTTAATATTGCAGGGTGGTGCGGATTATAAAATCTGTCCAGCTTACTGTTCTGGCGGTCAATAGCAAGTGTATACTGAGTAAGGTCATTTGTACCTATACTGAAAAAATCAACTTCCTTTGCCAAATCATCGGCAATAATAACTGCGGCAGGGGTTTCAATCATAATACCCTCTTCCACATTTCCAATCTTAATGCCCGCTTCCGTCATTTCACGGCGTACCTCTTTGGAGATTTCCTTTATCTGTCTGATTTCATCCACAGAAATAATCATCGGGTACATAATTGCCAGATTTCCATATGCGGAAGCACGATATAAGGCTCTAAGCTGAGTCTTGAAAATCTCCGGACGCGTCAGACATATTCTGATAGCACGAAGTCCTAAAGCGGGGTTTTCCTCTTTATCCAGGTTGAAATAATCAGCCTGCTTATCAGCACCTATATCAAGGGTTCTGATAATAACCTTACGACCTCCCATAGTCTCAACAACCTTTTTGTAGGCAGCAAACTGCTCTTCTTCACTTGGATAATCGCCTGACTCCAAATATAGAAATTCACTTCTGAAAAGTCCTATACCGCCTGCATCGTGCTCAAGTACTGAGTATAAGTCCGCAGGACTTCCTATATTGGCAAATACATTTATTTTCTGTCCGCTAAGAGTCACATTCTCCTTGCCCTTAAGCTGTAAAAGCTGTTTCTTTTCATCCTCATCAGCAGCCTTTTTGCCCAGGTATTTCTCCATGGTCTTTTCATCCGGGTCGATAATAAACGCTCCCTCATAGCCATCTACAATACCCATACGTCCGTTCAAATCCTTAGAAACTTCTGCACCAATTATTGCAGGAATTCCCATCGTACGTGCCAGTATGGCTGTGTGAGAATTGGCAGAGCCTAAATGTGTTACAAAAGCCATCAGCTTTGATTTGTCCATCTGAACCGTTTCAGATGGAGCTAAGTCCTCCGCTACAATAATAACCGGTTCATCCCACGCAAAGTTGTCCTCCGTACGTCCTGAAAGAATACGGATTACTCTTTCCGAAATATCTTTTATGTCTGCACTACGGGCTCTGAAATACTCATCATCCATACTGTCAAACATATCAGAAAAATTATCGCTGGTAGTAGCCACCGCATACTCTGCATTTACTTCCTGAGTAGTTATAATATTATGCACCGAGTCATTATAATCATCATCCTCCAGCATCATAGAATGAACATTAAAAATCTCCGCCCCATCTCCTAATGATGCCAATGAGCTTTCATAAAGAGCATTAAGTTCAGCAATCGCTCTGTTTCTGGCTTCCTCATATCTGCTAATCTCTGCCTCTGTATCAGTCACTTTTGCACGGACTATAGTATTTTCAGACTTTGCATAGAATTTTATTTTACCTATTGCAATACCGTTAAATATTTTTTCGCCCTTTAATATAATCATAAATTTTCCTCAAAAAATTTCTTGATATTTTCGCAGGTAGTTTCCTCTGTCTCTCCCTCAACAACTACTGTAATAGTTTCTCCCTGCTTTATTCCAAGTCCCATAACCGCCATAAGTCTGGTAGCATCTGCACTCTTTCCGGCTTTTGTAATAGTAATCTTATCCCCGTAAGATTTTGCTTCTTTAATAAGCAATCCTGCCGGTCTTGCGTGAATTCCCACAGGGTCTTTAACTGTGTAATCAAATGTTTTCATTCTAATCCTCCCTTAAAATAACATTTTCTTATAGTTTCCTAATTTAAATTATAATTCCGGTTGCTGTAATATACAAATATTTTCTTAATATTCAGCCATAGATAAGTTTTGTAGCTTTTGCTATCTCTTCGGCTGATGTTCGCCATATTTCAAACTCACTTATTTCTCCAATCCCCATGGGGACTCCCTCTTTTCTATATATCATCCTGCTGTCCAAAACAGTTTTGGCTGACATATGATATGAATAAATTCCGGTTTCCTCAATCATTTTTTCTATCGTAGCAACATTTATACCTGAACCAGCCAATATCCTTAATCTGCCTGCTGCTTTCTCATTAAGTTCCTTTAACAGTTTCCTCCCCTGCCATGCTGTTGCCGCCTGACCACTTGTAAGTATTGTGTCTATTCCCAGGGATATGCACTCTTCTAAAGTCTTAAAGGGCTCTATGGATACATCAAAGGCTCTATGGAGGCTGACTCCCATACCCTCAGCGTCTTCCATAAGAAGCTTCATTCTATCCATATCCAGATTTCCATCCGGCCTTAATATACCTACCACTACACCGTCAGCGCCCAATCTTTTAAAAAGTCTTACCTCCTCTCTAATAGCCTCAAATTCCCAATCATCATAGCAAAAATCTCCAAATCTTGGTCTTATAAGAGGTCTAATCTTAAGAGTCGTATTTTCCTGTACCTGTCTAAATAAAAATTCAGAGGGAGAAGTTCCTCCTATTATCAGATTGGCGCAAAGCTCCACTCTTTCCGCACCGCCCTTTGCAGCCTCGATTGCAGATGCTGCGCTATCAGCACAAGCCTCAAGAAGTCTAATTGTCATATTTTTCTCTCCATTTTGTTTGAATCTCTATTTTGTCTGTGATATCATTATTAAGTAAGCTATTTTACAGAATTTTAATATTATTTCTGATGGCATTTTGCTGTAGGAAGGACTAAACAGTGCAAAAGAAAACTTCATCTGAACATTTTACAAAATACGGTTCGGTGTATGAGCATTCTATGGAGGGTACTCCCGGATATATCGGCAGGGATTGGCAAACTCCCGCCCGACGTAATATCTATAATCTGTATCACTTTGAAAGTGAAGTTTTTATAGAAATTAAGGATGGTATGGGTTGCCTCCTGGTAGGCTCAGAGCCTGACTCTGCAATGCTCGAAGAATTTTCTATCCACAGGTTTATACGGATAAAGCCCGGAGTCTATTTTGATATAGTATCTGTTACTTCCTCTCTATCCTATAGAATGCTGATGCCCATTGACTTTAACTACAAGATGGTTGCTCTGCCCTCATCATATTTTTTCAAGCGTATTCTGCCCCGTATCAGGATTTCAGAAATTCATGGCTACTACTACAATATCAGAAGCTCCGGCTACCAATTCAAAGGCGAAACACATAGCTTTTTTGAGCTGACCTTTGTGGATAGAGGTTGCCTTATAACTGAAATTGAGGGAGAGCGTTACGAGCTCTTGGAAAATGAGCTTATATTATATGCTCCCGGGCAATTCCACAACCAATCTGTACCAAATGATAATTCATGTTCATATGTGACTATAATTTTTTCAATGGATATTGAACAGTCTGACGAGCATCCTCAGGATTACCGTGCTATCTTAAATCGCAAATTCAGTTATGATAAGAAAATACATTCTCTTATGAAAACCTTTGTGCGGGAAAGTGATTCGGTGCTTCCATACACTAATAGCCTGATGATTTGCATATTGCAGGAAATTATTATCCGATTAGTACAAGATAGCTTTGTAGGCAAGGCGCCCGATATCCCAATCCCCGGCCTAAGGCAGACCTATCAGGATGAGCTGATGGAGCGCGTTATAGCCTTTATTGATGAAAATATCTGCGAGCCCATAACTATTGCAGAGCTCTGCCAAAAATTTTCAATGTCACGTTCATCAATGCAGCTTTTATTTAAGGAAAATATTGATACAACGCCTAAAAAATATATCAGCGACTTAAAGCTTAGCAGAAGCCGGGATATGATTTTAAGTGGGAAATATAACGTCAGTGAAATCGCTCTTATGATGGGCTTTAATTCAGTACATTATTTCTCACGCACCTTTACACAAAAGTACAATATCGCACCTAGCGAATATTCTAAAAAGCTATTGCCACAGTAGGTGTAACCTCAGGGGACTAATTAATTAGTCCCCTTTCTAATCCCATAATATATTAATAGTTGCCTTTAAATATCTAGCTTTCTACAGACTGAACTGCAAATCTTGAAATAGTTATAATAGTATTACCGTTTATCTTTACATCCAGCTCTTCTTCTCCGGCTTTAACCACTGTGCCGTAAATTCCCCCGGAAAACATTATTCTGCTTCCAACCTTCAGGGTAGTATGTACTTCCTCCATCTGCTTTCTGCGATTTTTTAATGAGCGGGCCGAAACTATGGCTATTGCCATTGCCGCAATTCCCATAAGCACCGCCAAGGTTATACATGTCCACAAAATTACTTCCCAATTTATACTCATATTAGATACCGTCCTCGTCTGCATCGTCCTGATGCTCTTCAAGTTCAAATATTACAATGCTGTCTTTACCACTGTTGAGTAGCTCCATTGCCAGGTCCTTTGGTTCATCAAAATCCTCAATCATGGTAAAGCCCTCCACAATCATAGGAAGATTGCTACCCGCAATTACCTCTATTTTCTGATTTTGTCTTTCATAGCAGCACTCCACCGCATTATTAAAGGGAGAGCCACCCGGCAAATCAGATAAAATTACTACTCCATCACAGTCGGTAAGCCTATCCAATCCACTATGCAAATTTGCCTTAAGAGTTGCTGTTGAATGATTTTCTTCAAAATCAACCATTACTATTTTGTCCGACTCTCCTGCTATAAGCTTTAACGACGAGCCAAGACCTGTCGCAAAATGTCCATGTCCTGTTATTAATAGTCCTATCATTGTTCTGCTCCTTATTTTACCTTATATGGGTAAAGAGTTACTCCCTTTACCACTCTGTTAACCTCTCCTGTAGGACAGGGATTATCCGGTGTAATGTCCATACTCAAGGATTTAAGTGCTGCAAGTGTCTGAGCAAATGTAATAAACATAAGTCCAAGATAAATATTCTCCATTGGCTTTTCTGCATCTATCCTTACAGTGTAATCCACTAAACCCTCTATTTCATTACAAGGTGTATTTACCACTGCCACAATCTTATTTCCCTTTCGCTGAGGTCCCATCTCTCGAAGTAAATCTATTTCATACTGGCGTCTATAGGCATCATCACTCATATAAATCACTGTAAGAGCATCATCACTTATAATAGATTTAGGGCCATGTCTAAAGCCCATGGGCGAGTCATACATTGTCACTACTCTACCGGCAGTAAGCTCTAGCATCTTAAGAGCTGATTCCTGCGCCACTCCCTTTAATGCCACATTGCCAAGGTAAATAATTCTTCCAAAATCAAAATCCCTGATAATATTCTCTATAGCTTTATAATCATTTTCCAAGAATGCATCCGTAGCTTTACATACATTTTCCATCTCATCGCTTATCTCATCCACCAGGTCAAGATTAAGTGCCATATATGCTGCTAAATACATATTGGAGAAGCTGGATGTCATGGCAAATGACTGGTCATGAGTTTCAGGTGTCAGGTTTAATGCAAAGCAATTGTCTTTTTTATCTGCAAAATGTGACAATTCTCCATCACTATTACATGTCACAAACAGATGATAAATATTTTCACATACTACCTCTGCTACCTCTACTGCTCCCACTGATTCAGGAGAGTTTCCTGAACGTCCAAAGCTAATAAGCAGGGTAGGCTTTGTCTTTGATAAGAAATCCTCCGGCGAGGGTACAATATCGGTGGTAGCATATGACTTTACCTTATGATTGTATTTTTCTGCCAATGAATGAAATAATGAATTTCCCACAAATTCACTGGTGCCTGCACCTGTAAGCACAATATCAAAGTCTGCTGCCTCTAAAACCGGTGCAAGGAATTTTTTAAGAGCTTCCTTATTTTCTTTAAGCTGTGCGCAGGTTTTCTTCCAAGTAGTAGGCTGCTGCCTTATTTCCTGCAACGTGAATACCGCCGAAAGGGCCGTCATTTGTTCCTGTCCAATTCCAAAAATATCCATTCAGAAATCCTCCTTTTTCTTTTCATAATTCAGTATATCGCTTTTATTTTATAAAACACAATATCCCCACTAAAACTGATAATCAATTACTTAAAAAGTGCAAATTTTTTCAAATTGCGCTGGGATATAATAAATTCACAAACAGTTTTTATATGGAGGTATTTATGTGGATACAAAGTAAGAAAGTATGGATTGCAGACCAGTTTGTTCCTGCCTGCATAGAATTAAAGGATGGAAAGTTAAATTCCATTATTCCCTATGGAAGCACGGAAGTTGACAGAGATTATGGAAGCCTTAGGATTGTTCCCGGTTTTCTTGACATTCACTGCCATGGTGCTTTTGGCTTCGATACTAACGATGCCAATAAGGATGGACTTAAAGCCTGGACAAAGGGCATTGTAAAGGAGGGTGTTACTTCACTGCTTGCTACTACTATTACTCAGAGTGAGGAAGTTTTGACAAATGCTGTTGCCAATGTAGCTGAAGTTATGGAAGAGGGCTATGAGGGTGCTGAAATATTGGGTATACATTTTGAGGGACCATACCTTGATATGGTATACAAGGGCGCTCAGCCACCTGAATACATTGTTAAGCCAAGTATTGAGCAATTTGACAGATATCAAAAGGCAGCAAAGGGAAATATCAAATACATTACCATGGCAACAGAGACTGATGAGGATTTTGCTCTTCTTAAGCATCTAAAGGAACAGGGCGTTGTAGTAAGTATAGGACATTCTGCTGCTACATATGATGAGGCTGTTATGGCATATGCCAACGGCGCATGCTCAATGACCCATGTATACAATGGAATGAGTCCTTTTAATCATAGAGCAAACGGACTTGTAGGCGCCGCCATGAGAATTCGTTCTATGTATGGAGAGATTATATGTGATGGCAATCACTCTACCCATGCCGCTTTAAATCTTTACTATATGTCAAAGGGTCCCGACTACTCCATAATGGTTTCCGACTGTTTAATGGCTAAGGGCTCTCCTGCCGGAAGTAAATTTATTTTCGGCGGAAATGAGATTGAGATATATGAGGACGGAAGTGCACATCTTACCGCAACAGGAGGACTGGCCGGCTCTACCCTCCGCATCAACGAGGGACTTAGAATATTGGTGGAAGAAGCCATGGTTCCATTCCAGTATGCACTTAATTCATGTACTGCCAATCCTGCCCGCTGTCTGGGCATCCAGGATAGAAAGGGATTTATAAGAGCCGGACTTGATGGAGATTTGGTTGTTTTAAATGACGACTATTCTGTATTGCAGACCTATTGTCGCGGTATAGCACAGCTAAAAGAAGCATAGTCAACGCATAAGTATATTTAAGGGGAAAGTTTTACGCAGTAACTAAATTAATTTTATATAGGAGGATATATGTTACACCCATTACAAAATATGCTAAAAAGACGCAATGCTGGAGAAAAATGCGGGATAACTTCAGTATGTAGTGCCAACGAAATGGTACTTGAAGCCGCTATGGAAAGAGGAAAGCTATTAGGTCAGCCTGTTTTAATAGAGGCTACCGCAAATCAGGTAAACCAATTTGGCGGATATACAGGTATGCAGCCTAAAGATTTCTATAATATGACTCTGGATATTGCTAAGCGTGTTGGTTTCCCCGAAGAAATGCTTATTTTAGGAGGAGACCATTTAGGACCTCTTACCTGGCAAAGCCTACCTGAGGCAGAAGCTATGGCAAATTCCATAGAGCTGGTATATCAATATACAAAGGCAGGCTTTACTAAAATACATCTTGATACCAGTATGAAAGTATCGAATGACCCTGAGGGACTTTTATCAACAGATACTATTGCCAGGAGAGGTGCCACGCTTTATAAAGCTGCTATGCAAGGCTTTGAAGAATTAAAAATCACAAAGCCTGAGGCCATGCGCCCTGTATTCATTATAGGAAGTGAAGTACCCATTCCCGGAGGCGCTACCGAAGCCGAGGACACACTGGCTGTTACCACGCCTGAGGCTTTAGAGGACACTCTTACCGCCTATATAAATGCTTTTGAGTCCGCCGGTGTATCAGAGGGCATAAATGATGTGATTGCAGTTGTTGTTCAGCCGGGTGTGGAATTTGGAGATGACCGGGTATTTACTTACAATCGTGAAAATGCAGCCCTGCTTACAGCAGCTTTAAAAAAGCACCCTGAAATCTGTTTAGAGGGACATTCCACAGATTACCAGAGCAAAGAAGCACTAAAAGAAATGGTGGAGGATGGAATTGCCATTTTAAAGGTGGGACCTGCCATGACTTATGGACTAAGGGAAGCATTATTCTCACTTAGCCTGATGGAAAAAGAGCTTATTTCTAAGGATTTGCAGTCTGATTTTATAGAAATTTTGGAAAAGGTAATGCTTGAGTCCCCTAATAATTGGAATAGGCATTATCACGGAGATGAACTGGCACTATATATAGCAAGAAAATATAGCTTCTCTGACCGTTGTCGCTATTATATAGGCTTGCCGGAGGTGGTTTCTGCTATAGATAAGCTTTTTAATAATTTAAAAAATGTTACTATCCCTATGAATATGCTACATCAATATATGCCACTGTCCTATTTAAAGGTCAGGGACGGAATTTTACCCTTAGAGCCAAAGGCTCTTGCAAAAGATGGAGTTGTCAACTTCCTAACTGACTATGAATATGCTATAAATTAAATATAACCTACTGACAGCGCAGTGATTTCTAGAAGGTTGTCTCTGCGCTTTGTCAATTTACACTTCGGAATGGAGGAATTTTATGTTAGTTACTACTAAAGAAATGTTACTTAATGCACAAAAATACGGATATGGCGTGGGTGCATTCAATGTTGAAAATTTAGAAATGGTACAGGCTGTGGTAGCCGCTGCCGAGGAACTTAAATCTCCTGTTATTATGCAGACCACCTCATCAACCCTTAAATATGCAGACCCTGATTATTTCTATGCAATGGCTTCTACCGCTGCTAAAAAAGCATCAGTTCCTGTAGCCATTCATTTAGACCATGGAAATGGCTTTGATATTTCTGCAAAGGCTTTAAGAGCAGGATATACCTCAATTATGATTGATGGCTCTCATTCTCCCTTTGAAGAAAATATCGCTATAACAAAATCCGTGGTAGATATGTGTCACGCTGCCGGCGTACCTGTTGAAGCAGAACTTGGCAAGGTTGGCGGCAAGGAAGATGATGTGGATGGCGGAAACGGTGGATATACCGAACCCGCAGATGCTGTAGAGTTTACTGATAAAACCGGAATTGATTTTTTAGCAATTGCCATAGGTACAGCTCACGGTGTATACAAGGGTGTACCCAAGCTTGATTTGGACAGACTCAGCGAAATCAAAAGTGTTGTAAGCATTCCATTGGTACTCCATGGAACCTCCGGTGTGCCTGATGAGACAGTAAGAGAATGTATTCGTCGCGGAATTTGTAAAATAAATTATGCTACTGATTTAAGAATTGCATTTACGCAGGGAGTAAAGGATTTCTTAACCAATAAGCCGGATGCCATTGACCCCAAGCAATACTGTGCTGTAGGTAGAGATAATGTTAAAGAATATGTAAAGGGCAAAATTCTTGTAGTAGGCAGTGACGGAAAAGCTTGATTTGACCTTTAATGTATTTATCAAATACATATATTTTATAATTAGTCTTAAACACAAGAACGGCATCCTTTTGGGGATGCCGCTTTTTCCTGCGTATATTTAAATTCGCTTATTAGAATATTCCGAAGAATGCTCCAACGATACCGATAACCAGTAAGAGAACGATACATCTTACAGGTGTCCAGCCTTTCTTCTTAATTAAGAAGTAAAGACCAAGTGTAATTGTCAAAGGAATAAGCTTAGGTAAAACACCATCTAAGATATTCTGAATAACAATGGGGCTATCTCCATTTGCAATCTCAAGTGCCACAGTGGTTCCACCATAGTTAGATGTTAAAGCACCAACTACGAATACACCAAGCATAGAAGCTGCACGCGTAAATTCCTTAGCATTGGCTGTAAGAAGCTCGATAGCCTTTGAACCCAAGTCATACGACCAGTGCATCAGCCAAAATCTTACTGCAAACTGTACCAGGTTGAATATTAACAGGAAGAGGATTGGGCCTGCTATAGAACCGGCCAAAGCCATATTCGCTGTAATACCTGCTGCAATAGGAACAAGAGTAAACCAGAAAATAGCATCTCCAATACCACCGAGAGGGCCCATAGCTGCCACACGTACAGCACGGATTGTATTAATATCTGCTTTCTGCTGCTCTAATGAAAGTACAATACCCATAACGAATGTTACAAGGAACGGATGGGTATTAAAAAACTCAAGGTTGTGCTCCATAGAGAGCTTAAGGTCTTCTTCATTATCGCCATGTATTTTCTCAAGACCGGGAAGAATACCATGTAACCAACCTGCTGCCTGCATTCTCTGATAGTTGAAAGAACCCTGAAGATTGAGGGAACGCCAAACCATCTTATTCAATGTTTTCTTATCAAGCGGCTTTGCCTGATTCAAATTATTATAAGAAGTTGCATTAGATGCCATCTGAATCACCTCCGTCTACATTTCCTGCTAAGTTCTTAATTGCCACTCTTGTCTGGAAGTCATTGAGTGCCATTGCGATACCGAACATAGCAATGATAATAAGTGCTGCACCGCTAAGCTGAGGAATAAATCCGATGATTGTAGCAAGAGCAAAGCCTGCGAAGTAAATACCCCACATTTCCTTAGAAAGCATAATTCTAAGAAGTATAGCAAATCCTACGAATCTCATCATTCCGCCGGCTGCACCAAGTCCTCTCATGAACCAACCGTACTTTTCTGATAATGCGTTAAGAGTCTCTCCTAAAGCACTTCCGCCGAGTAATCCGGCTACACATACGATTGCGAAAAGAAGTCCAAGAGCTGCCATAGCCATATAGTTCAGGCGGCTGATACCCTTTGTATCTCCCTTTTCTGCCAGATTATCAGCCACTGACATAAGAGGGGACATTACTGTAAAGAGGAGAGTAACCATGTACTGTCCAATTAATGCGAAAGGTACTGCAAGACCAACTGCTGCTGTGGTCTCAAGACCTGATGATATAGCAAATACTGTTGCCATAACGCCACCGATAACTGCGTTGGGGGGCTGAGCTCCACCTACAGGCATATTACCGATTGTCATAAGCTGGTATGTACCACCAACTACAAGACCTGTCTGTAAATCTCCTAAAATAGCTCCAATCACTGCACCGGTTACAATGGGCTGATACAGCGATTCCAGTAAGTTAAACTGGTCGATTGCGATAATGAATACCCAAACCGCAACCAATAAAATTTGGATGGCATTGAATTCCATATTCCTTAATCTCCTTTCAAAACCTTTTACTTAAAAAGCTTTTCGATACTTTCCGTTGCTTCCGTAGGAACTCTTCTGATTTCAAGCTCTACACCAAGCTCACGCAATTTTGCAAATGCTGCCACATCGTAGTCGTCTACTGCGACAGAACCTGCCACCTGACGCTTTCCGTCAGCCATGTGCATGTTTCCGATATTGACTTTTTTAATAGGTACGCCGCCTTCAACAAGTCGCAGTACATCCTGTGGCGTCTCGCACACAATGAATATCATCTGCTTATCAGATGCTTTGTGAATTGTTGAAATGGTTTTCTCGATAGTCCAGTAGCGCATAGCCGCATAGCTAGGTGCCGCCATATTCATAAGCCCCTGTCTGAGCTTATTTCCTGCTACTTCATCATTTGCAACAAGGATAAGATTTGCACCAATCGCACCACACCACTGAGTAGCAACCTGCCCGTGTACCAATCGATTATCAATTCTGGTCAAAACAATGTTTAACACCCCCATCTCTCCTTTCTTCTAAAAATTATCCAAAAACTCTATCAGATATGCTTGTATATTATCACATTTACACAAATTTGAATTTGTACTTTTTAATAGCATCATTGCTTTTTTTATTTCTTTTTATTTTATTTTTAGTTTTCTTTAGTTTCTTTTTATTTTTTAAATTATGCTTCGATAATTCCCAATTTAATAAGTGCTTTAGGCACACCATCTTTTTCTATAGAAGCTGTTACCATATCCCCTATTTTCTTTAAATTTTCCGATGAGTTTCCCATAACTACACCGACACCTGCAAATTCAATCATATCCTTATCATTTGCCCCATCCCCAAAGGCTATTACGTTTTCAATTTGTACTCCTGTTCGTTCCATCAGCTTTTGAATACCATATGACTTTGTTATTCCTGCCATTGTCACTTCCCCTGAGGACATTCCCCTATTTCCAAAGCTCATTTCTTCCACCGTAAATTCGGGCGAAAGAATTTTTTCTACTTCTTCTATAGAAAAGGGAGCATCATAATAGCAAAACTTTTCCGCCGTTCTATATTTAGTAAGATTAGGGAGGATTTCCTCCATTACCATAATGTCCTCCAGCTTTTGAGTGGAATTAATAATTTTTACATAATTCTCCCCAAAAAGCTCATGTATTTTATCTTTGCAAAATGGAGCAAAAATCATATGCTCCGTACACTGCATAATATATGGAATTTTTTCTTCTTCAAAAAAGCCCACTATTTTTCCCAGCTCTTTGGCAGGAATATAGTGGGTGTTAATTACATTATTTTTATATTCAATATAAGCACCGGTGGCAGTAATCATGCCATCAAAACCAAAGGCTTCCAGCCTTTCATCTATTTGGCACCTGCTCCTGCCTGTGGCTAAAAATATTTCATTTCCTCCTGCTCTGGCTTTAGCCAGAGCAGGAAGAGCACTTTCACTAAGCTTATTATTAAAATCAATAAGTGTTCCGTCTATGTCAAAAAATAACATTTTTCTGTCTTTATTCATAATATGGCACCTCATACACATATATGGTATATGGGGAATTTTCTTCCTCATATACTCCCTTTAAAGCTATACCTAATTCCTTTGTATTATTTAGTTCCACTCTGGAAAATATATACCTGCACTCCAGTTCTTTTAATATGTCCATATCCAAATTCAGACTTTTATCCGAAAGCTCCAAATTGCGCATAGGCGCATAGGTATTTTCATCACTGCCCGAATAGAGGCAGACCCTTGCTCCCCATTCCACATAATAGGTTTCCAACGAGGGAGAGCCTTTAAATGCAGGCGCTTCAAGTTCAGACCATTTATCCTTATATTTCTGAGAATACATGCCCAAGTACCCATCCAGAGTATGTATATCATTGTATATGAGCACTGCCGGATGAAATCCATATGCTACCGACCATTCTCCCGTGTAGGCAATATCCTCTTTTATTTTTTCAAAAAGAGACTCTGAATAAAACTCCCTATAATTTACGGTAGAGGTTTCTTTATTTTTAATCAGTATGTATGCCTGATTATATACCGTATTATAAAAGTCGTTATATACCTGAGGGGTTAACATAACTACTAAAAGTCCGATTATGGATATTCCATAGGCCATATATTTATAAAGCTGTTTTTTACTATCTATAAGCTTTATTCCTGTAAGCCCCAATGCCGCGTACCATAAAAAGGGATTTAAAAATACGGCTCTTGAAAAATCAAAGCCCTTTAATGGGTGAACCAGTGTTTCCAGTAGATTTATAAAGGGTTTAAACCGGCAAAACCCAAAAATAAAGCTGTTGAGCACAATGGCGCCAAATACTAAATTTAAAGGTTCGCAAATCTTCTTTTTAAAGCTCCTGTTTCTAATATAATTTATATTAATTATAGCTACTGCTAAAATTACAATATATAGAATAAATTTTCCATGGCTATCCTGATTGTGAAAAGAAGCATTTACAAATTCAGTAACACCCGACTTTAATGCCTGTAATAGTGGCAGGTCATTTCTTACCATAGTACTTCTGATTGTAACTGTTTTATCAAGAAGCATTGCTCTAAACAATCTGTATTCAAACGTCACATAGCCTGCTGTAAGCAAAATTATGGAGTTTAAGATAGTGACAGGAAATTTTCTATCCTTTATCCAACACACTATTAATACAAGGCACATATATGCCAGTATAAACACTCCAAAATAGGAAAAATAGGATAACAGCGGATAGAGAAATACTCCAAGGTATAAGACTCTGTTTTTAGTAAAATACAGTTTTCTTACAAGATATATAATTATGGGAACAGAGGTAAATGCTATTCCATATGTGGGGAAAACGGGAATAAGTCCATAGCCCAAGGAACAGAGCACTACCACCGGTCTATATTCTACATAGCGCTCTCCATATATATCCTTGAAAAGCAAATTAAATCCAAATATTCCTATAGCTGTTTTAAGCCCATAGCCCAGCATATATGCTACAAATGGCGGGAATATTATATAGAGAACATTGTAGAGCAAAAATTCCGAGCCCAGCAAATCTCTGGAAATCCCATGCAGCATTGGCAGACTTACATTTCCTCCAAACCAGGCATTATTGGCTTTAATCATTTGATAGTGCGCCACAAACAAATCCAGATTATCGTGTACCTGAATATAGCTGTTTTCCCTATATATGATAAAAACCATAAATTGTGCACCTAATACAAGAGCCGCTAAATATATATACCAGTTTTTTCTAATACTTTCTTTCATTAATTCTCCGCCATCAGCCTTATATCAATATTCAAAGAGTCTTTAATTTGCCTTTTCCCTTGCTACAATTTCCTTAAAAGCTTCGCCACGCTTTTCAAAGTTTTCAAAATACCCATAGGATGCAGCGGCCGGAGACAATATTACAGCCCCTCTTTCCGTCACTTCTATTCCCAGCTTAACTGCACTTTCCAAGTCTTCTGCAAAATACACATTAGGAAGCTCTGATATTCCCTCCACGTCATATATTCTCTTTCCGGAAGCATACATACAGATATAATTATATTCATTATGGGACTTCATAAAATCAGTAAGCTTGGAATAATCTATTCCCCTATCCATACCGCCTATCAGCAGTGTTTTTGCATCCTTAATACTAAGCAGTGCACTGATTGCCGCCTCCGGTATGGTGGAAATGGAGTCATCAAAAAATCGTACCTCTCCGATTGCAGCCACATATTCCAGACGATGGCTTAAGCCCTTAAAATCACGAATTGCCTCTAATACCTTTTTGCTGTCACAGCCATAGCGTTCTACTGCAATTCTATATACGAATTCTGCATTGTATTTATTGTGCTCCCCCTCTATTGAAAGCTCATAGCTCCCTATATTATCCGGAGAAATTACAGTTTTATTGCTTTTACTTTCAATAAATGGCACATTACTTCCTACATACAGGAAATCCTCCGGCTTTTGATATAGAGCCACCTTGGATTTGGCAGCAAAATATTTTTCAAAGGTCTTATAATAATCCAGATGTTCCTCAAAGAGATTTAAAAATACGCCTATGTGGGGCGATACCCTGTTGTGGCAAAGCTGATGACAGCTCATTTCAAATACCGGGATTGTATCCTCCGTCATAGCATCGTAGTAGTCCAAACAGGGATTGCCGATATTTCCTAAAAGCAGTACCGGCCTGTTTGTGCACTTGCTTAACACCGAAAAGAGCATAGCGCTTGTGGTGCTTTTACCCTTGGTACCCGTTATCCCTATAACCCGGTTACCATATTTATTTAAAAATATCTCAGTCTGTGAAGTATACTTAGGATTGTCCTCCTCCATTACAATACCCGGACTTTTTATAATCAGGTCATATTTATCCTCATCTATTTCCGCCCTTGAGCCCTCAAAAACCTCCACTGATGCAGGATTGCATACTCTTTGTAAAAAATCCTCTGTGGATTTGCCCTCTCTGCCATATCCCCATATAAGTATTTTTAATCCGTCAAACATTGTGCCTCCATTTGTCTAATAGTTTTTAAATCAAATATCTGATTAATATCCATGGCTATACATAAAGTCCGTCCAAAGGCTATAGTACTTTGCCAGCAAATGTACTCCATCAAAGGTAATTCCGGGTAGAAGCGCTCCGCTACCGTCACTTACCGCAGGGTTCATATCCAGAAAAAATATATCCTCGCCATTTGCCAATCTGGCAATAGCTGCATTTCGGGCGTTTATATTGTCATTATTATTTACAGAATTGGCATCTGAATACTCTGCCGACTCAAACATTATTCCCATAATAATAATTCTTGCATCAGGCTGAAGCTTTCGTACTTCCTCAATATTTTTCTGATAAGCTGTAGCAAAGTCAGATGGCACACCCATTCCAAGCTCGTTTATACCCAGCATTATATATACATTTTCATACTGGCGTGCTGACAGCATATCGGGCACAGTGGACTTTCCCTCGTTTGTTCGCACCGTATCCGTCATCATCTTATATACGTTCAGCCCCACCTTGTAGCAAAAGGTTACCTCACTCCAGCCTGAATAATCGTGAAGTCCCTGCATCCTGGAATCCCCTATAAAAATGCTGTTTTTATAATAGTCCTCATCCACGGCTTTAAAATCATAGGCTGTACTGACAGGTCTTATATTAAGGTTTTTGTAGTAACGAGAGCGGGCAGGATTGTCATTCCAGCTCACATATCTGGTTATCCCGTCTTCCTCTATACTAAAAGGCTCCTGACCGTATTCCTCTAAGTATCGGGCCTCTATACGTTCCAGTCTTTCTTCCTCAAGCTGTTTTTCTTCCTCAGCAATTTTTTTGGCTTCTTCAAGTCTTTTTGCTTCCAGAATGGCTTTTTCAGCCTCTTCTGCCAAAGCCTCCTCCGGCGAAGACTCTGTATCAGTGGGAGCGCTCCAAGTCTCCCTTTCATCCGCCCCATCTGTATATACATTCCCAAGCCCCGGCAGACTAATTCCGGTCATATTATATATAGCCAGATTAATTGCCTTCTTCGCCTGTGTTATGTCAACCTCTTTTGCAAATGAGATAAATACCGGCTCTTCCCATATAAAATTAATTGCTTTGCCTAAATAAATTTCTCCTGCAATACCTGTTATAAATGCAGTCATTATGGAAAGGCTCATCACTATAAAAAGAGGACAACGCAGCCTCTTCTTTTTTTTATTTTCTGTATCAACTATAGTCATCTTGTATTCTAAAAGGAAAAATAAATAAAGGGATTGTTTCCTGATATTGCCAATTGGTAAATGCTATACCAAAATGCCACAAAAAGCATAAGCTTTACAAGGAATTTCCCCTGATATTTCTTAATAAATTTCATTGGATACGGGGTGGCAAAAAGGATACATATAAGCATCAGCCACCAGTAGGTCTCGCATAGAGAATAGAATTTAGCTAATCCACTTATTACCATTCCCTCCACAGGCAGACCAAGCATACGCATTAAATATTCTTTAAGCAGTATGGGATTTGTAATATTAAATATCATCCAGCTTACAGGAATGAGCAAAAGCATATATATATGCCCTAATACCTTTGTTTTCTCAAGCCACTTTCCCGTAATATATTTTTCTGTAAAAATAACTGCAAAGAGAAATAACCCCCAGAAAAGGAAATTTATGGAAGCTCCGTGCCATATGGCGGTAAACATCCAAACAATAAATATATTAAATATAGTTCTAAGCCCCGAGCCTCTGTTTCCACCCATAGGTATATACAAATAATCTCTAAACCATCTGCCCAGAGTTATGTGCCAGTTTCTCCAAAAGCTTGTCATGGTCTTTTGTGAATATGGCTCCGTAAAGTTTACAGGCAGTCTATAGCCCAGGAGCATTGCCACTCCCATAGCCATCATAGAATATCCAAAGAAATCAAAATATATCTCAAAGGAATATCCCCAGGCTCCAAGCCATGCAGAAGCTGTATCTATACCTGATGCGCCCACTCTCCAAACATCATTCCAAAGAGCGGCTATTTTGTCTGCCAGTAATACCTTATATGAAAGTCCTAAAACAAAATAAATTATCCCCTCTTCCAGCAGTTTGGGATTTACATAATTTGGTCTTTCAATATTTTCACATATATCCGAATATCTCGTAATAGGTCCCGATGAAATCTGAGGAAACATCGTTGCATATATGGCAAAGTGATATAAACTCACTCCCTCCGCATATTTTCCTCTATACATGTCAATTACAAAGCTTAATAATTGGAAAATAATAAAGCTTATTCCCAAAGGAATTACAAGCCTCTGCGTAAATGCGCCTAAAATATTTGATATTTCTGCTATAGAGACCAATTTAGTAATAAACGGTACGCCAAAGGCTTCCAAAATCACTCTCAGATATTTAAAGGCAAACAGTACTCCCACATCTGTTGCAATCGCCACTATAAGCCATAGCTTTGCAATTTTATCAGGCGTAGGCAACGGCTCATCCTCTGATATTGAATGTTTATATATTCTATCGGCATAAAAATAATTTAGAAGTACCAGGAGTACTAAAACAAGGAGACTTATTGGACTCCCAAGGGAATAAAAAATAAGGCTCCCAAGAAGCAGCACCAATCCCCTTTTTTTAATAGGCACAATATAATATACCAGCAAAAATGCTGGTATAAAATGAAATATAAAAGCTAATCCTGTTAGTGACATTTTCTAATCCTTTAGTACAAATTTCATTACCACAGGATTGTGGTCGGAATATACAAATCCCGTCTGAACATTTTCCAAATAGGTCATTTCAATATTATCGGAGATAATGAAACCATCTACTATAATAGTAAAATTCCCCTCCTCATATGGTACGTCGCAATTACGACATGTGGGTTCAAGGATACCCTTTGTATAATCTACACATACATTCAAATTATCTGTCAGCAGGTTAACCGGGAATGGCTGTGCCCATCCCATATCCGACTGTATCCCATTATTTAGCGTGGCTACTGAATTGCCTGTAAAGTCGGCATTAAAATCCCCGCCTGCTATACAGTAATTTCCATTATCATATTCTTTCTGCATATCATTAAGAAGCATACTCATTTGCTCACTGCGAATGTCTCCGGATGTGGCGTAAGCAGATGCATGAACATTATATACTACCAATTCCTTTCCATTATCCATGGAAATACGGTTAATGCTATATGCTCTGTCCAAATCCAGGAACTTGGAAAAATCCGTGGGTATGGGAAAGGAACGCCTAAGTCCCTCTGTAATGTTCATATTTGAAAGAGTTAGCATACCTGAATTATTCTTACCATGGGGCTCTAAAACAGGGTACATTAAATATGCCGAATGATAATTCCGGGCATATGTGCCACAAAATCCCGAAAATGCCTCTCTCAGAATTTCTCGCTGGTCAGTATGGTAGCTTCTTGTAGAGTCAAAATCCACTTCCTGAAATAATACAATATCCGGATTATAGGACTTAATCCGGTTAACTGCCTGATTAATGCAATTTAACACACTGTCCCTTGAGGCTGCTCTGGACTCTGTACCTCCATCCATAAAAAAGGTAAAGTCCGCAGTATAGGCACCAAATCCAATATTTTGTGATACTACTGTGTACTCCTGTCCCACTGTAGCGCCATCCCACGAAGCCACACCTGTAACTTCCAGTTCTAAAAAATCCTCAATTCTACTGTAAGTAGTAATTACATAAGCAAAATATCCTGCCACAACAAGTAAAGCCATTATTATTATGGCAGATACAATTTTCAGTATCTTTTTCATACAGATGTCCTACTAATCTCCAATACCTTTGCTTTCATCTGATCTTCAATACGCTTAAGCTCCACTTCTGCCTCAGCACGTTTTGCTCTTCCCTCCTGCTGAATTTTCATTACCTCATCAAAGGTTTCAATAAGGGTCTGATTCGTCTGAGTAAGAGTCTCAATATCTACTATGCCTCTCTCACTTTCTTTAGCTGTATCAATGGTTGCCATCTTAAGTGCCTCTGCATTTTTCTTTAGCAATTCATTTGTAGCATCCGAAATCTGTCGTTGTGCCTTTGCTGCTTCCTGAGAATGGTCCAGGCCTATAGCTATAACCATCTGACTCTTCCATAGAGGAATTGTATTTACAAGGGTAGACTGTATCTTTTCAGCCATTACCGTATCATTTGCCTGAATAAGCCTTATCTGTGGTGCCATCTGCATAGCAATATTACGGGTAAGCTCCAGGTCATATACCTTTTTCTCAAAGCGATCTATCATTGAGGAATAATCTCTGGCCGCCTGTGCATCCTCAGGAAGACCTGACACCTCTGCTACCTCCATAAGTCTTTTTAGCTCTGTTTCCTTGGCTTCTCTGATTTTTTCTTTTCCCGCTACAATATATAGAGAAAGCTCTTTAAAATTTTCCAGATTTGACTCGTACATCTGGTCTAACAATGCCACATCTTTCATCAGAGTAATCTGATGATTTTCCATTGCCTTTACAATCTTATTTACATTTGTCTCCGCCTTATCATATCTCGCTTTTATGGCATTTGCCTTATTTGCGCCCTTTTTGAAAAACCCCAACAAGCCCTTTTCCTCAGAGGTATCAAAATTCTTAAGCTCTGTTACCACACCGGTAAGCATATTGCCCACTTCATCCAGGTCCTTGGTGCGTACGTTTTCCAGAGCTGTCTCAGAAAAGCTGGCAATTTTCTGCTGTGCACCTGCCCCATAATTTAATACAAGCTGAGTGTCTTTTATGTTCAAGCCCTTTAAATAACTTTCCACTTTTTTCTGCTCTTCAGTTGAAAGCTCTGTTATCATATCTTTTACAATCAATTCTTCTGCCATTTTATTACCTCCTAAATTTCTCTAGTCAATTACAACCATATCCTTTGCCAATCCCTCCTGGGTCAGCATAGTTTTAAGTACCTTTGCATCAGCCGTCACATCCCATACCGAGTCCTGAAACAGCCTGTTTAAAAGCTCCGTGAATGCCTGATTTATAATATCAGTGGTCTTTTCTATTTCTTCCTTTGCTTTTATTATCTGAGCTGACGGTACATTTACCTTGTCATATTCTACATATGCTTCCACCAGCTTAACCATGGTGGGCAAATGATAATCCATCAGCTTATGACAGTTTTTCATCTGCTCAGGATATTGCCTTACCCTTGCAAAAATATCATTTAAAAGCCCCTCTGTAATGTTTAGCTTGTTTGAGAACTCTTCTCCCACAATCTCTTCATTCAGATATCTTAGCCTTTCAATGTACTTTTGTCCCTCACTCATCATAGCATTAAGCTCTGACTGCTGCTTTTCGTCCAGATAAAGCTCTTCTGCCTCTGCTTCTGCCTCACTTATGGCAACACTGTTTTCCTTAACCTTAAGATACTGCTCATATACTTCTTTGGAAATCATTAGGGTAGTAGCATCATCATCCAGATAGCCCTCAGGAAAGAATCCTTTTTCCAACATCTTTTTAATATCTTTTACTACCTTTTTTTGTTCCATTCCTGTGGCTGATGCTATATCATCCACTGCACAGTACATCTTTTCACTACAAAGAGCCTTATATTTTTTAGCCCTCTCATATAGTCTCTGTTTTTTTACTCCGGATGCTATAAGTCCTACCGAGCCCAATGTAAATGCTCCCGAAAATATCAGGGGAACCAGGGTCGCTACACTTGCAGCTCCTATAAATACTAAAGATGTGGTAATAGTGGCTACTCCCGCAATAATAGAAGTTCCTGCACCAAGTATAGTACTAATAGGTCCCGATACGCTACCTATACTATTAAACTTTACCGGAGGATTTGGCTTTCTTACCGTAGCAGCGCGCAGTTCCTTGTTTCTTCTTATATTTGCTTCCTGCTTTTCGTGAAATCTATTGGCAGTTTCAATGGCTTCACGTCGCAATACCTTATATTCTTCTGAAAAGCTTATTCCCTGGGATGCTTTAGTTGCAGCCTTGTTTATACCTGCTCCCACATCTCCCAAAGCTGTAAATACAGTCTTACTCACGCTATCGCTTAATCCTGAGAAATCCCCACTGTTTATAGCATTAAGTACTGATTGCTTTATTTCACTGCCTAATTCACTATATTTTTCATTATAGTTCTGCTGTCCTGACATAGTATCCTACACCTTTATATTACTTTCCCATTTGGATATATTTTATCACATCGCCACTATATTGTGTGTAAAAACTTAAAAATGCCGGGTGTCCGCATTTTAACGCGACCACCCGGCACAAAAGGATTTTAAAATCCTACTTCATATTTATTCTTGCTGCTTTTTCTTCATCCGGGTCAGGTTCAGGCAGACCTTTAAGTTCTCTGAAAATCTGCATAAATTCTTTTCCTGTAATGGTTTCCTTGTCAATAAGGTGCTCAGCTATCTTATCCATAACCTCTCTGTTTTCCGAAAGAAGTTTCTTTGCCTCCTCATAGCTTTCAGAAAGTATCTGCATCACTTCCTTGTCTACTTCAGCGGCAGTTGACTCTGCACAATTTAAAGTAGCCTGTCCCGAAAGATATCTGCTCTCCACTGTAGCAAGGCCGATAAGACCGAATTTCTTGCTCATTCCGTACTGGGTTACCATAGCCTTTGCCATATCGGTAGCCTTTTCAATATCATTAGAGGCTCCTGTTGTAACAGTGTCAAACACTATTTCCTCAGCCGCACGTCCGCCTAATGTGCTTACAAGCATGGCTCTAAGCTCTGCTTCAGTATTTAAATATTTCTCTTCCTCTGGCACCTGCATTACATAACCTAAAGCTCCCATAGTTCTGGGTACAATTGTAATTTTCTGCACCGGCTCGGAGTTTTTCTGCAACGCCGAAATAAGAGCATGTCCTACCTCGTGATAAGACACAATACGCCTTTCTTCGGTTGACATAATTCTGTCTTTTTTCTCTTTTCCTACTAAAACCTGCTCCACCGCTGCAAACAAATCTTTCTGAGATACAAACTCCCGCTTCTCTTTAACAGCATTTATTGCAGCTTCATTAATCATATTTGCCAAATCAGAACCCACCGCTCCTGATGTTGCCAGAGCAATCTCATCAAAATCTACGGTTTCGTCCATCTTCACACCTTTGGCATGTACCTTTAATATATTTACACGTCCCTTTAAATCCGGCTTCTCCACCACAATTCTTCTATCGAAGCGTCCCGGACGAAGTAATGCCTTATCCAGAATTTCAGGTCTGTTTGTAGCTCCTAATACCAGTATTCCCTTTGTAGTATCAAAACCGTCCATCTCTGATAAAAGCTGGTTTAATGTCTGCTCGCGTTCCTCGTTACCACCACCGTATTTACTGTCACGGCTTCTTCCTATGGCATCAATCTCATCTATAAAGACAATACAGGGAGCCATTTTTGTAGCTTCCTTAAATAAATCCCTTACTCTGGAAGCACCTACACCTACATAAAGCTCTATAAAATCCGAACCTGTCAGGGAGAAAAACGGTACATGTGCCTCTCCTGCTACTGCCTTTGCAAGCAAAGTTTTTCCTGTTCCGGGAGGTCCTACAAGCAATGCTCCCTTAGGAAGCTTAGCACCAATTTTTGTATATTTGCTGGGGTCATGTAGAAAGTCCACCACTTCTACCAGGGATTCTTTTGCCTCGTCCTCTCCTGCTACATCAGCAAAGGTAACACCTGTTTCCTTTTGCACATATACCTTGGCATTGGATTTTCCAACACCCATAATACCTCCACCGCCATTCATACGTCTGTAGGCAAAGCTCATAAGTCCCCAAAGCAATGCTATGGGTAAAACATATGTCAAAAGCAGTGATAACAGCCAGCCTGAATTATCAGGAATACTGTTTTTAATCTCAACCCCTGCCTTTAAAAGTCTGGCAGTTAAAGCGTCATTACTTTCACTTATACCGGTGTAATAAGTAATGGCAGCCTGACGTGTAGTGCCAAATAAGCCAGTGTTTTTGCTAAGCTCATTTTCTACTACAACCGGAGTAATAGTAATTTTATTACTGTCTATATATACAGAGGATACCATCCCCGTATCTACCATTTTTACAAACTGGTCATAGGAAATTTCTGCTGATGATGCGCCATTTAAGCCTTTCATAAAGTAGCTCATAAAAAGCAGTGTTACAAGACAGGCAATCAGTAAAAATAAGAGGCTCTGTCTCTTTGGTGGCTCCGAACCACCGCTACCGCCCTGACGGTTTCCTCCACCCGGACGATTGCTGTTGCCACCGCCGGGGTAATTACCCCCTCCGTCATAATTATTTACATTGTTATCCATCATTCCTCCTTAATGTTTGTGGTATATTTTCCCACTCTCCTCGTACTTGGCTTCACAAGTCAAATGAAGCCCAAGACGCTTAAATGTCTGCTCATCCACGCTTGATAAAAATACAGTTGAGTGTGCTTCCAGTCCTCTAAGCTTAGGCACCTGTTCCAGCGCCAGTCTCGCATTGTCATCTCTAAGCGCTGAAATTGATAATGCTATTAATATTTCATCCGTATGCAATCTGGGATTTCTGCTTCCCAAATAGTCAGTCTTTAATTTCTGTATAGGCTCAATGGCGCTTGGTGCCACCAGATGCACCTCATGGTCAATGCCTGCCAAAACCTTTAGTGAGTTTAACAGTACTGCCGCTGATGCTCCCAGTAAATCTGTAGTCTTTCCGGTTACAAGAGTACCGTCTAAAAGCTCAATTGAAGTAGCCGGATGGCAGGTAGCCTCTTCTCTTTTTAGGGCTGCCCCCACAACCGGGCGATTTTCAGCCGTAAGTCCTGACTGCTTCATTATAAGCTCCAGCTTATATTTGTCCGCTGAGCAGTCCTTACCCCTTTTTAAATCACAAAGACAGGTATAATATCTTCGTATTATTTCCTGATTAGATGCCTGACGGCATATCTCATCATCAATAATACAATTGCCCGCCATATTTACTCCCATATCTGTAGGAGATTTATAGGGGCTTTCTCCCAATATCTGCTCAAACATAGCATTGAGCACAGGGAATATTTCCACGTCACGATTATAATTTACAGTGGTAACCCCATAGGCCTCCAAATGGAAAGGGTCAATCATATTCACATCATTCAAATCTGCTGTAGCTGCCTCATAAGCCATATTAACAGGATGCTTTAAAGGTAAATTCCAAATAGGGAATGTTTCAAATTTTGCATATCCTGCTTTTATCCCTCTTTTATGCTCATGGTAAAGCTGCGACAGACATGCAGCCATTTTTCCCGAACCGGGTCCCGGAGCCGTAATGACTACAAGAGGTCTTTCTGTTTCAATATATTCATTTTTTCCATAGCCCTCATCGCTTACAATTCTTTCTACATCCGATGGGTATCCCGGAATTCTATAATGCTTATATGATTTTATTCCGAGGTTTTTCAGCTTTTCCATAAAGGCATCCGCCCCGGGCTGAGCATTATATTTAGTAATACAAACGCTTCCTACCAAAAGCCCTGTTTCAGAAAAGGCATCCATAAGCCTTAGGACATCCAGGTCATATGTAATGCCATAGTCTCCTCTTATCTTGTTTGTTTCAATGTCTTCTGCACTGATAACTATGACTATTTCCGCCTGGTCCTTTAGCTGCAAAAGCATTTTAAGCTTACTGTCAGGCTTAAAGCCGGGCAATACCCTGGATGCATGAAAATCGTCAAAAAGCTTTCCACCAAATTCCAGATATAGCTTATTGTCAAATTTTCCAATTCGCTCCCGTATATGCTCTGACTGCATTTTTAAATATTTTTCATTATCAAATCCGATTTTCATTTTCTGCCCTCTCATAATAATTAATAAAGATAAGGATATGCTAGCGTAGCATATCCCCATTGACAAATATCTAAAATGTTTATTTACTTAGACAGCTTTTCCATTTCAGCTTTGTACAGCATCAATCTGAGCAGATAAATCGGCATTTTTCGATTTCCCAGCTCCCAATCCTGTATTGTTCTGTATGGAATACCAAAATATTCAGAAAACTGGCGCCTGTTCAGTCCCATATCCTGGCGTAATTTCAATAAAGTCTCTCTTGAATCCATATATATATCCTCCAAATTTGCAACCTTCAAATATGTTTTTAATCATACACCACCGTACGCACGCGGGCAATAGATTTCACAGAATTTTTAGACTTCTCATAAATAATTTACTCGTCCTCTTCGCTTTCAATCATGGGTAGCGAAAAGATAAACTCCGTTCCCACTCCCTCCGTAGAAATAACATTTATATGCTCATTATGAGCATTAATTATTTCTTTAGCTATGGAAAGTCCCAGTCCTGTGCCCTTTTTGTCCTTTCCTCTGGATAAATCGGTTTTGTAAAACCTGTCCCATATAAGCTTTTGGCTATCCTTTGGTATACCTATTCCATTATCTTTAACCGACACAAAAATCTTACTATGCTTTACACTTGTCTCTATTTTAATAATTCCGTCGCTATGAGAAAATTTAATTGCATTATCTAAAAGATTGTATAATACCTGCTGTATTTTCCCCATGTCTGCCTCAACAAACATCTTATTTCCTGTAAGCACCAGTTGTATTGAAAGATGCTTTGCCCTTAGAAGCACCTCTGACGAGGCAGCCGTATCTCTGATTATTTTATTTATGTCAAATATGCTCTTTTCCAACGCCACCCCTCTTACATTTAAATTGTTCAGGGTAAGGAGTGAATTGGTAAGCTTTGTCAGTCTTTCCGTTTCGTTTAATACAATTCCTAAATATTTTTCATGTAGCTCCGGTGGAATAGTGCCATCTATCATAGCCTCCAGATATCCCTTTATAGAGGTCAGGGGCGAGCGAAAATCATGGGACACATTTGCCACAAACTTCTTTTGGTTATCCTCTGCCTTTGATATCTCCCTTGCCATATATTGCAGGGCGGCCGCCAGATAACCTATTTCATCATCCGAGTCCACCGTGAATTCATAGTGCATATTTCCTGCCGCATACTGCTCCGTGGCATCAGTTATGCGTCTTATGGGCACATATACAAACTCTGTAAAGAAAATAAGAATAATCATTGACAGCAAAAACAATAGCACCAGCAAAATATAGGAAATAGACAGCAGACTTTCCCGACTCTGCCTTATTTCTTCTATTGATGTATGGATTACCACATATCCTCTTACCTTATATTCTGCTGTAATCGGCGCAAATACTGACAGCCTTTCGTCCTCGAAACTGTCAAAAAAGGTACCCGTTGTGTAGTATGAGCCCGCTGTTACAGTCGGGTCAAAATTTTCAATAACCACCTGATTTTCCACATCCAATGGCTTTGAAGAGTCCAGTATCATTCTTCCGGATGGATTTATAATCCATATTACGGAATTCATATAGGTTCCCAGTGCATCAAGCTGATTTTTTACCGAATCCAATGAGGCTTCATTATTATATAGGTCTGTAGCATAGGTATTGGCAATGAGAGTTGCCTCATTATATAAAAGCTCAGACTTCTCCCTTTTTAGCTGTTCAAAGGTCATACTTGAGGCAAAGGTAGCCACCATTACAAATCCAAAAACACCAAATATTAAATATGCCAGTACGAATTTTACATACAATGTTTTTCGCATAAATTATGTCAACCTATTACTTCAAATTTATAGCCAATACCCCATATTGTAGCTATGCGCCACTGCTGATGGTCGCCTAGTTTTTCACGAAGCCTTTTTATATGTACATCAACAGTACGTGTATCCCCTATATATTCATATCCCCAAATCTGATCCAGTAGCTGCTCTCTGGTAAATACATGGTTGGGAGATGAAGCTAAGAAAAATAAAAGCTCCAGCTCCTTTGGAGGCATATCAATTCCTCTGCCCTGAAAAATCACGGAATAATTAGTCAAATTAATTTCCAGTTCAGGATATGTTACACTTTTTACCTGTGAATTAACCACATTTTCAGGGGTCTGTTTATAGCGTCTGAGTACCGCCTTGACCCTTGCCACTAATTCCTTGGTATCAAAGGGCTTTTCCATATAATCATCTGCCCCAAGCTCAAGTCCCAATACCTTGTCAAAAACCTCTCCCTTGGCAGACAGCATAATTATGGGAGTCTGGCTCTTCGCTCTTATCTCCCTGCATACCTGATATCCGTCAATTCCGGGAAGCATAAGATCCAAAAGTATAAGATTGGGAGCAAATGTATCAAAGCCCGTCAGTGCCGACTCTCCATCATTAAATATCCTTGTTTCAAAACATTCCTTAGTGAGATAAAGACTTATCAGCTCCGCAATATTATTATCATCATCCACTATCATTATCTTTTGTTTTGCTACCATATTACTCCCTTTCTCCACATTATTCCTTGAATTTTGCTATAGTTACCCCGGCGTCTCCCTCGCCAAACTCTCCCTGTCTAAAGCTTTCCACATATTTTGTGTTTTTAAGCTTTCTCTGAACTGCCGCCCTCAGGGCTCCTGTTCCCTTTCCATGTACAATGCGAACTGTTGGCACATGGGCTAAATAGGCATCATCCAAATATTTATCCAGCTCATATATTGCCTCATCCACAGTTTTTCCCAGAAGATTAATTTCAGAGGAAATAGAGTAGGATTTGCTCATCTTTATTTTTCCAAGCTCAGGCTTACTCTTATTTACCCTATTCTTTCCGGTATTTACAGAATTATCCGAAATCAGCACCAAATCCGATATATGAGCCTTAGTGTTCATAATGCCACATTTAACAGTAATATTTCCTTTACTGTCAGGCATGCTGCTGATAATACCTTTAAGACCCATGGATAGAATTTTTACATCCTCTCCAAGGCGTATATCCTTGGCTGTTAGCTGCTTTGCCGGCTTTTCGCCTGTTTTTATTGCCAGCTTTCCTGTATTATCCTTTTGCTTATTTCTTACTCTGTCCCTTGCCTGTTCAAGCTCCCTTATAGAAGCATTTTCTCCTGCCTGTCTGAAAAGCCCTATTGTCTCGTCTGCTACTTCCTTAGCTTCTTTCAAAATATCCGCAGCCTCTTCTCTGGCCTTTCGCAGTATCTCTTCCCTTGCATTTTCTATCTTGGACTGCTTCTTCTCAATAGCTTCATTCTGAAGTCTTATTTTTTCCTTATATTCCGAGATTTCCCGCTTTTCCTTTTCAATAGTACGTCTGCTACTCTCTAAATCAGAAATCACATCCTCAAAGCTTTCCTTATCCTCGGTTATATGCTTTTTGGCTTCCTCAATAATATCTTCCCTAAGTCCCAGGCGTTTTGAAATAGCAAAGGCATTACTTTTTCCGGGAATACCTATCAGCAGTCTGTAGGTAGGAGAAAGGGTCTCCACATCAAATTCACAACTGGCATTTTCCACACCTGTCTTGCTTAAAGCATATACTTTCAGCTCGCTATAATGTGTTGTTGCCATAGCTCTGATGCCCTTTGAATGGAGGTGGTCCAAAATAGCTATTGCCAGTGCCGCTCCCTCGGTAGGGTCTGTTCCCGCACCTAATTCATCAAACAGACACAGGCTGTTTCTATCTGCATTTTTAAGGATTGCCACGATATTTTTCATATGTGAGGAAAAGGTGGAAAGGCTCTGCTCTATGCTCTGCTCATCCCCTATATCCGCATATACCTTTGTGAATACGGATAATTGTGATCTGTCTCCTGCCGGAATATGAAGTCCTGCCTGTCCCATAAGAGTCAAAAGTCCCACCGTTTTTAAAGAAACTGTTTTTCCTCCTGTGTTAGGACCTGTAATTACCAGCAGGTCAAAATCATCTCCCAGTCGTACATCAATAGGCACTACCTTATCCTTATCAAGCAGAGGATGCCTGCCACGCCTGATATTTATAATATGGTCTTCATTAAATTCAGGCTTTGTACCATTGTGCAGCATTGCAAGCCTGCCCTTGGCAAAAATAAAGTCAAGGCTTGTCATAAGCTTTTGATTTGCACTGATTTCCTCTGTCTTTTCGCTGGCCTTTGCGCTAAGCTCTGCTAAAATTATCTCTATTTCCTTTTCCTCCTCCAGCAGAAGCTCTCTGATTTTATTATTCAGATTTACTACTGCCTGGGGTTCTATAAATAAAGTCGAGCCTGTAGAGGACTGGTCGTGCACCATACCCGGAACCTGGCTTTTATACTCAGCCTTAACCGGAATACAGTATCTTCCGCTACGATTTGTAATAACAGCATCCTGCAAATAGGTACGATATGAGCCATTTAACATACTGTTAAGCTGGCTTCTTATCCTGTCATTTGTAGCCGCTATATTTCGTCTTATAGATTTCAGGTTGCTGCTGGCATCATCTGCGATTTCATCCTCTGATAAAATACACCTATGTATTTCATCTGCTAAAGCAATGTTGGGCATAAGGGCTTCAAAGCGCTCGGTCAGTACATCCCTGTCCTCTTCTTTCTCCTCTTTGCCATAGGCCTTTACCTGTCGCACATTATCTAAAAAATCTGCAATTAAAATCAGCTCTGGTGCCGAAATGCTACCCCCTATTTCCAGAGTTTTAATACTTCTGAGTAAGGGCTTATTGTGCGCGAAAGACACTCTGTCCTTTTTAAAAAGACGATTTAGAGCATGGGCTGTTTCCTCCTGCTCCCTGTTTATCCTTTCAATGTCTGATGACGGCTGTAATTTTAAGGCCTTTTCCTTACCTAACGGGGAAGAGGCCAAGGCAGCCAATTTCTCTACTATTTTGTTATATTCTAAAACTGTTAAAACCTTTTGATTCATTTTTTATATCTAATTTCTCCCGGATGCTTATACTGCATCCCTGTTTCTTAAATGTTTTAAATAAAGAGCTATTGCCGTACCTGTAAAAGCATGAGTATATTCCAAAGAGCCAAAATTATTAAGGACTTCCTCTATTGGAAGTTCCATTACCTCTAATATCTCATCCTCATCAGGATTTAATACTCCCGTCTGCGTAAGCTCCTCTGCCAGATAAATATGGAGTCTGTTCGAGAAAAGTGCCGGATTGGGGCTCACTGTACCTAAGTGTGTAATCTTATCAGCATGATACCCTGTCTCCTCCTTCAGTTCTCTTGCTGCCGCTATTTCAGGCTCTTCTCCTGCTTCTCCCACACCACCCGGAAATTCCACAGTAATCCGCTCCATAGCATGCCGCCACTGTCTTACCATCACAAATTTTCCATCTATGGCGGGTATTACTACCAGCCAATGGGGAGCTGACACGGATATATAGTCCCCCTCAAAGCCTGTATGTGCTATCTCGTGCTGTACCTTTACATCAAATACAGGTGTACGGCATATTAATTTTTCCGAAGTTTTTCTGAATTTTAAATATTCATCCTGCATATTCATTAACAATCCATAATTATTCTATTTATTATTTACGTGGCTTTAGATTTTATATTCTTTTAGAGCTGACTGGAAATTACCGATTAATCCATCAAATACTCCAATTTGCTCTGAAAGGGCACTAATCTGCTCCACATAAAGAGATACGCTTGCACTTGCTTCCTCTGTTGAAGCTGTATTTTCTTCAGTAGTATCCACCAGGCGATTAATATTCTCAAATAGAGAGGAAAGGGTATCCGCCTCTTTAGAAAGATGCTTTGAAGTCTCTACAAGCACCTCTGACACACCCTTTAAGTTGCTATTGGAAGCATGGGAGGTTTCCACTGCATTTGTTAATGTTCTGTTCTCAGATGCTAATACCTCATACTGTGTATCTATTCCCTTGGCTACTTCCTTTACACTGCCTGCAAATGCGGTAAGGCTATCATTAATCTCATCAACTGCCTGATTTGTATCCACCGACAGTCTGCGCACCTCTTCTGCTACCACTGCAAAGCCTCGGCCGGCTTCCCCGGCACGTGATGCTTCAATGGATGCATTTAATGCCAGCATATTTATTTGTCTTGCAATTCCCGAAACAATTGCCACAATCTCTGTTATTTTATCAGCACTGTCTAGGAGGTTTCTTGCCCCCTCCTTTATCTCTCCAAATTCCTCCATAACTCCATGTAGAGAGGCTGCGGTATTTTGCACATTTTTAAAGCTTGTATCAATATCTGTTACTGCCTTTTCAATATCTTCCTTGTTTTCTTCACTTTCCTTGGAAATTTCCATAATGCTTTCAATACTTCCGTTAAGGACGCCCACAAGGTGTTCAGTGTCGGCTGACTGCTTAATAGCCGCTTCCGCCACCTGCTCAAGTGCCTGTCTTATATCAATAGAGGTATCACGCATTGTATTTGAAATACCTGATAGAGAACCATTAAATGTATACATTTCATCAACCATACCGTTGAAGTCAATAAAATCCTTGCCAATAGTTTCCTTTATATCGGAAATTTCATTTAAAGCATCCATATACTCATCCCCATACAAGACTTTTGTATGTGATGCAAAATTTCTTTCTGACATGGCTTTCAGCTCTTTGCTCAAGAGTCCTAAGGGCTTTTGAAGCAGCATATTGGATAAAAATGTTACAGCTCCCGCGATTACTGCCATTACAATCGCCTTAATCGGCTCGCCAAAAAGTACTGCTGCCATCCCTCCTGTTATAATTGCTGTTAAAAGTCCGCTTTTTAAAGATGTTTTCTTTATTAATCCCAACGAAAGAAGCCTATTAATTCCAAACTTCTTTACTGATGTAATTTCATTTTCAAAGGTTAAGAGCAGATGAATTTCGCTTTCATTATCCTCTTTTACCTCTATTGTAATATTTTCATTAAAATATTTTGCTACTCCGCTAAGCAGACCTGCCAAATAATCCCCCATCTTTCTCTTTGAGCGATAAATAAACATAGCAGTATTTGAAGACAGAGGCTGCATATCCAATATAGGTGGCACTGCTCCCTTAATTCTTCGCATTACAATCATATGCACATCATTCATGGACTTTAAAAAGCCATATGCATTCTCATGGCGGAAAAATCCGGGATAATTGGTGCTGAAGGTTTTAATGTTCTCCTCTCCCATAAGTCCCCATATTTCAGCATGGCTTTTATTCATACTGTTTCCTATGGTATCAACAAGTCCTTTAGCAACACTATCCTCTACATCTTCAAAGGGTGTAAATATTTTATCCTGAGGCATATTATATTTCTCTAAGGCTTTATTTACCGCCTCATCTCCAAATAACCCTCTGCATGACTGAATCCATGATGAAACTACTGTACCTTTCATAATTAACCCTTACCGTTTTCAGGCTTTGCCTGAATCCTCTCTTTTGTATTTTTATAATAATTCTCTATTTCAAAATATAAGCTTAAGAAGTTTAAATTAATTCGCACAGGTGATTTCTTTCAAATACGCGTGGCGATTTCTTTCAGATGCGCATCAGCGTTTCCTTCAAATACGCGCAAGCAATTTCTTTCAAATTCACGTGACGATTTCTTTCAGAATAACAGCTTATCCTTTCATTATATATAAGCATTACTCAGCTTTCAATGTTATATATAATCCCTCGCCCTCAAAGGCTGCCCCTGTCACAATCTGAGGTATCTTATCATTCAGCATATCCTTATGATAAAAATGTATATGACCTGCCAGCACCAGAACCACCGGACTGTCCTCAGACAGTGTCGCTGATATAAATTCCTGAGTTATTTCATTGGGATAACAGCCATTTACTCCCATGGTAACCTTGGAGCCTCCCGATTGGCTTGCTCCCCATTTTTCAATGCAGGCCTCCGTCAGGGAATTATCCCCCGTGATCGGCTCAATCGGCACATGGAGAGCCAGTACCACCGGCTTTCCCGAAGCCCATACCTCCTTAAAGGCAGTCAGAGCCTCCTCCGTAATCTGTGAGTTGCTGTCATCTGCGGCAAAAATAATATATTCTCCCATATCCCTCTGCTGATAGGAGCTTTTCCGATGCAGCGCCTCAAGTCTGGGCAGATACTCCGAATATGCTCTTTCGGAAAAATATTCGTTTCCGTATTCAAAATCATGGTTTCCCATAAGGTATATGTAATTATCATTAAGCTCCTCCAGCTCTTTGCTGACAAAATCTATGGAGGCATACATGGCTGAGTCTATTATGTCACCGCCCAGGATTAAGGTTTCTCCGGGGTTCTTTTCTGTTTCGTCCAAAAGTGCGCCAAAGGTTTCCCACGCCTCACTCTCCCCCCATTTAAAGCCTGCGGCCCTGGCAGCGGCCTTGTCCGTAAGCTCACCGTCCCTTTCATCACAGAGGGAAATATGAGAGTCTGCAATAAAATAAAAGGAATGGTCCGAGGCAAGTCCCTCCACTGTAACAGCCTCCTCTCTGAGCATCACTTCAGGTTCCCTGTCGCTCTCTGCCGATATGGAGCCATCACACGCCCAAAGACCCGCCGTAAACCCAAAAAGCACCGTAAGCGCCACAGCAGACTTAAGCCCCTTTAAATATGCCGCCTTTTCGGTTCTTATATATTTTTTTATAAATCTTTCCATATCCGCCCTTCTCTTTTCATAAAAAGTAAGCTGCATATGACAAATGCAGCTTACCAACCTTATATTTATTTATATCTCTCTTGCGGCAACTATAAAAATTCCGTTTTTGGTATGATAGCTGCAGGTGGACAAAATCAAAATCTTCTCACCATACACCGGCGTTATACCGGTGTCATACAGCTCATAGGTCTTAATCCAGCCTGTAAGTGCCGAAAAATCCTCCTCCGACAGCTCTCCCGTATACTGATAATAACGAAAAACATCCTCGTCATCATAGGGTATCCTGCTTCTTAAGACACCAAATATTTCATATTTCCGCTCCCCTTCTCTGGTTAACAGTGAAAATACCTTGTTATTCGAGTAAAAGCTTTCCCTTGCATAGTAATTCAGCGTACCGAACATAGTGGAATTTTTCATATTGTGACCATATATGACAAAGTAATCACTGTCTATGCTTCCACCCTCTCCGATGAAAGGCGTTCCGCTTTTTGAAGCCCGTCCGTCAAAGGCTCTTCTTAAATAATAATCGGGCTCCTCCGGAGTATACATGACCGGATAGTTTATTCTTGTATTATTAACGGTAAGCCAGCCTACGCAGTCCTTATTTGCGGCATAAATATCGGAGTAAAGGCTATAGTCAATCTCATCCTCAGCCTTTATTTCTTCTGCCGCTTTTTCAGGGTCGCTTACATCTGCTGCTGCCGTTTCCGTACCCTGCTCCTCAGATGTATTATACGCCATAATCTCCGAAACGGAAATACCTTTGCCCTTACTTCCGACGGCATATTGAGCTAATCTTTCAAAGGCCTCCGCCTCTTGCTGTCCTTCTATGTAAATACGAAAAATCATAAACAGCGAAAATGCAAACAGAATCTCCGCAAGTATAATGCCCACAAGGCAGACTCTTCTAAATTTTCTGTTTTCAGTCATAATTATTTTTTTCTTCCATTATGCGCAACTACCATAAGCACCCCTATCAGTATGGCGGAGAAAATCATCAGCGAAATCCATAAGGTCATACTTGTGTTATCCCCCGTGGCAGGGTTTTTATAGGAGGTATTTGGTCCTGATGCCGTATCCTCTCCCTGAGGTGACAGACCGGAGCCGGGAGATACGCCAGGAGTTATTCCGGGTGTTACTCCCGGTGTTACGGCCGGTGTTGTTCCCGGAGTTACGGCCGGCGTTGTCCCCGGTGTCCCGCCCCCCTTTGTATTTGTAACAGTATAGCCTGTCGAAGCGCTCCCCGTAACCGACATGGTATAGCCCGATATCGGCAGCTCCGTAACCGTATAATCAATCAGATTATTCGAAGTGTCATACTTGGGAAGCTTGGAAAATATATAGCTCCAGCCGTCGGCTGCCGTTATTGTCTTTCTCTTATATTCCGTTCCGTTGGCATTTAATATTACGGTCACCTCGGACTCAGAGCCGCCCACCCATGCCTTTGTTACACGTACTGATACCTTTTCATCACCTGTGATACCTGCATCTACCTTATTAAAGGCAAGAGTCAGCACGGTATCTGTGGCAGTTCCCGTATCCCAGTTTAAGTCGGCGGAATTGGAATAATTTCCGCTTTCTCCGTCCACCGTGGTATCAAAGGATACGTCAAAGCCCACAATCTGACCTCCGGTAGTGCCGCTTAAGCTGCCGTACACCAGCTTCATCCTGTTTCCCTGAGCTGCGGTTATATTATGAGGAGGGGTGTCAATGGCACCATCCACCAGCTCATCAAACTTATTCTGTCCGCCCATAAGACCCACATAGGTCAGGCCGTTGCCCGGCAAATCACCAAAGCCAAAGATAATGGCGTTCTTTCCGTTTTCCTCGTATACGCCCACGCAGACCGAGCCGTAGTTTTTTACCCTGTCATGAAAAGCTCCGTAGCTTTCTCCGTCAGTGGGTGTCAAAAGCACATAGGGCACCCTAAGATGCGTGATAGAATAGCCGCTCATCTCATTAGTCGGCGTCGGCACAAATAACGGAGTGCTTATATAAATACTGCTTTTCCTGACAGTAACATCCGCCGGCAGATTATCCACCAGCACCACATTATCCTTCTGCGTTACAGGATTTCCGGTTATCATCTCTCGCAGACCGTCATAGTTTACGTTCATATGCCAGTTTAATTCATTTCTTCCCGGATATTGCTTGCCGTCCTTGGTAAAGACCACCTTGCTGTCCAAAATCGCTGCGTTTCCGGCATCATTTCCGCCGCCTCCGCCACCGCCTCCGCCCGGCTTAATATTTATTGTCACGCTGCCGTCCGAGAGTATGGATACGTTATCGCCTGCCTTTATGGCACTTCCGTATATTGTAAAGTATCCTCCCGTTAGTGCTGCCTGAGCCGCTCCTGTGTTATTTATGGTAGCTGTTATTACTCCTCCGCCTATGGTATAGGTGCCAAGTATCGTTCCCGAGCCGTCCTTTATATCAAAGGTGCCCGCAATGGAGCTTATATATTCACTCTTAGGCAATTCTATGGTAAAGTAATCTCCTCCTGAAATACCCGACATCTGGGAGGCGGGAATCGACCATGAGTACTGCATCTTTACCGTATCTCCCAGCTTTATGTCCGGAGCACCCGGTTCAGCCACTCCATTGTTGACAATAGGAGTAACCGTGCTTCCGTTTACTATTCCCATGGTAAGCCTCGATATATTTGCCTTATGCGTTATATCCGCTGCATGTACGGGCAAGCTGCTGCTGAACAAAAAGCATACAAAAACCGCTGCAGCCAGCAATCCCTTTGTGACCCTTGCTATAAATGTCCGGTTAAGCTTCATAACTATTAATTTCTCCTGATAAATGAAAATAATATTAAAATTCTGTATATGTTATCGGAAATTTATCTGCGAAACTTTACACTAAAATATAGCTTTTTTATCAAATTTTTACACTACAATATGCTTTTTACGAAATCTTTACGAAACGATGCCGAAAACGGAACATTAAAGGGCTGCGCACTAAAGCCGTGCAGCAGCCCCTGACCTCTTTTCACCCCGTATCCGTTCTTTATTCAAAGGGAATTACGGCACCATCATATTTTTCATTTATAAAGTTTTTAATCTCATCTGATTTTAAAACATCTACTAATGCCTTAATTCCCTCGTTGTTTTCATTGCCTGCTTTAACTGCAATGATGTTTACATATGTCTTTGCCGCAACTGAGTCTGAAAGCTCATGCGCTAAAGAATCCTTTCCTACAGAGAAGCCTGCATCCAAAGCATAATTTCCGTTAAGCACCACAAATGCATTTTCAGGAGCAACTCTTGCTACCTGTGCAGCCTCAAGCTCTAAGAACTTAATTCCATAAGGATTTTCTGCAATATCATTGATTGTAGCCTTAATATCAGCGCCCTCTTTAAGAGTTATAATTCCATTGTCCTGAAGCAGTAAAAGTGCTCTTGCTTCATTTGTTGTATCATTAGGAATGGCGATTGTATCTCCCTCTGCAATATCCTCAAGAGATGTCTTTGAACCGGGATAAATTCCAAATGGCTCATAGTGAATGCCGCCTGCGCTTACAATATTTGTTCCCTTTTCCTCATTAAAGCTCTCAAGATAAGGAAGATGCTGGAAGTAGTTGGCATCATATTCGCCACTTTCTACTACCTCATTAGGCTGCACATAGTCTGCAAACTCAACTACTTCAAGGTTATAACCCTGTGCTGCCAAAATAGGCTTTGCCTGCTCCAATATCTCTGCATGAGGTGTTGTAGAAGCTGCTATTTTTATTGTAGTAAGTTCTCCTGCAACGGCGCTATCTGTGCTCTCATTTACTTCTGCCTGCTCTCCTGCTCCATCAGCGTTCTCTGTCACGGCACCTGTAGCCTCGCCTGCCGCTGATTTTCCGCATCCGGCAAGCACTGCCGCAAATACTGTTCCTGTAAGTAATACTGTTAACAATTTCTTTTTCATAATATTCTCCTCTTTTGAGACCAAGGTCTCTTTAAAACTATTTATTCCTCTTATTTATTTTAGCTGCCACAAACATTCCAATGCTCTGAAATACCTGTACCAGCACAATAAGTAACACAACCGTAACAATCATTATATCTGATTGATAACGATAATATCCGTACCTGACAGCGATATCTCCAAGTCCGCCACCGCCTACTGTACCTGCCATAGCAGAATAACCAAGGATTGTTCCCAGTGCTATGGTGGAGCCTGTAACCAATGATGTCCTTGCCTCCACCAAAAGTACCTTTAAGATTATTCGTGTAGTACCTGCTCCCATGGACTTTGCTGCCTCTATAACGCCCTTGTCCACTTCATTTACTGAGGACTCAACCATTCGGGCTATAAAGGGTATTGCCGCTGCCACTAATGGAATGACAGTTGCAGTAGAGCCTGTACTCTTTCCTATAAAAAATCTTGTAAAGGGTATCAGTAGTATAAGTAAAATAAGGAATGGAATACTACGGGTAATGTTTACAATAACATCAAGTACCTTGTAAACTGCCTTATTTGGCACCAGTCCCTCCTTGTCTGTTACGGATAAAACAACTCCCAAGGGCAAACCAAACAGGTAGCCCAGTGCTGTAGACGCCAAGGTCATATATAATGTCTCACCTATGCCCTTTATAATCATTGCATTTACTTCAGATGTCCACATTATTTATCACCTCCTCCAGCTCCACACCGCAATTACGGATATATGCTTTCATCTCCTCTTTTTTGGTGCTGTCTTCCTTAAATTCCAATATCATTTCTCCCTTGGCAATACCACCTACGTTTTTAGTGGCTGCTCTTAGGATGTTGACCGGCTCCTGAAAGGTTAAAATCATATTTGCGATTACCGGCTCAAAGGCTGAATTTTCAGAGAATACAATTCTAATCCTGTCTCCGTGCTTTATGCGTCTCTCAGTTTTTTCCGTTTCGCTATCGCTCTCTGTAAGGAAATCCTTGCTTATAAGCTCTCTTGCCACGTCCGACTTGGGATGTGCAAATATTTCTTCTACCGTATTGCTTTCAACTATTTCGCCATTTTTCATTATAGAAACATTTCGGCATATTTCTCTTACAACCGAAAGCTGATGGGTTATAAGGACTATGGTAATACCAAAGCGCTCATTAATATCTCTGAGTAATTGTAAAATAGATGAAGTTGTCTGAGGGTCAAGAGCACTTGTTGCCTCATCACATAACAGTATCTTGGGGTCTCCTGCCAAGGCTCTGGCTATGGCAACTCTCTGCTTCTGCCCTCCTGAAAGCATAGAGGGATAAGCATTTTTCTTGTCGCTAAGACCTACTATTTCCAGAAGCTCTAAGGCTCTTTTTCTGGCTTCCCTTTTGCTCTTCTTCTGGATATACATTGGAAAACAAATATTTTCCAGAACAGATTTCTGTGACAAAAGATTGAAATGCTGGAAAATCATGGCAATGTGCTCACGCTCTCTTTGCAGCTCTTTCTTGCTTAATTCGTCAAGTGCCATTCCACCGATAAGCACTTTACCCTCAGTAGGAATCTCCAAAAAGTTCATACATCGCACAAGGGTGGATTTTCCTGCACCGGATAGGCCGATTATTCCATATATATCGCCTTTTTCAATGGAGAGATTGACATTTTTAAGTGCCTCCACTGTGCCATCCTTTGCATCAAACTCTTTACTAAGATTTTTTATTACTATCTCCGACACAGCTCCCTCCTTTCCGATGTATTTTTCATTGCAATTCTTTGCTTAATCTGTTTCTGCATTTTGATTACATCCTTATCATAGTACTTCACTTGGTATTTGTATAATATAGGAATAATATGGCTCGCTATAGTTTTTACTTATAGCAAGCCATATCTTCACTGTGTATATTATCTCATAAAACCAATTAGGTTCAAGCCCTTTCCTTTAAAGATGCTTTTATTTGCCTATTCATTCAAAATCTGAATGGTTTCCTCTTTTCTTCCTATCTTTATAATAAATATAACCGTTATAATCGTAAGTAATGTTGCTGTCGCATCCACAATCACAAAAATCATAGTCATTCTGTTCATACCTGACTGTGATGCGAATGCATCCTTATAATATCCACTGTTTGCCACTACGTATAAAATATTTTTACCGGCTCTTCTAAGTTCATTTAATACAGTTGTATGACATATCCGGCTAAGGATAATTTGTTTTCAGTGAATGTACTTATATCTCCTTAACCGCTTTATGGGTCAGATGGTTTATAACTTTATCTGACCTATTTTTTATAAACACAAGCTTTTTAATATCTATAATTTCAATTTGCATCTGAAGCCTCTTACTCCATAGTAAGACTCAGCCCCATTGTAATATATGAAAGTTCTATTATTTCGCTTATTTCCAAACAGAGCTTCCCCTTTTGCCCGAAATTCCCCGGCTGTTTTTATCCATACCTGGGATTTCAAGTCGAAGTCTCCAAGACTCTGCAAAAACATATAATCAGCCTCATCCAATATTTCTGCACCAATTTCTTCTGCCATTTCTTCCACACTGCCTGCCGGCTTATTTGCCTTTCGCAAGTTCCATGCCACCCTATCATAGCAAAGGCTGCGGCGCATTTTGGGTGCTTCCGCCGCACAGTCCATATATGCAAGACTACCATCCGGCATAACAATCGCATCCGGTTCCCCCTCTGTCTCTTCCATTCTTATTAAAATATCGCATTTATCATCTGTCAGCTTTTCCTCCACGTCACTCCAGCTAAGCTTAGGATGACGTATAGGATATTTCTCAAAACGTTCTTTTAATATGTTTATTAATTCTTCTTTGTTCATTTATCATATTCTCCGTATTCACAACCGGCATTTTTCACATGGATAAGCCCTCGGTTTCTCCGGGTTATCTTCACACCAGCTCACATAAACTACAATACTTTTATAAGGTATACTTTTTTCTAACACATTCATCAATCCAATTTTTAAGCTGTCCTACCTGAGTTTCATATTTCTTCAATTCAGAAATGGTAGCTATCGTCTGCTTAATACCTTCCCGCTTATCATTTTCAGCAGTACCTCCTAGCCCTATTGCTCTCTTTACCTACGCAATATAAAGATTTGAAACTTTCATTCCATCATTGCTCTCAGCCACATATTTTTATCTTCTCATATGTAGCCTTGGTCTCAGCAAAAGTATCTTCTGACTCGGCTGCATCTACATGAATATAATCATCCGCTTTCTGACGGAGTTGGGACAGAAGAGCCACCGTCTCCACATGGCTCAACACGATAGGTTGAATGTCTTGGCTATTTTGCCGTTTATGTGAACAAGTCCAAGGCCTTTTTAGTGTTCGAGCCGTTTGTGGGAATATATCTAATCCTCATATTTCGTCTATTAAAAAAACGGAATTATACTATTAAATTATCTGTATTTTTTCATTATGTATGGGCGTTTAGAAAATAAATGATGTCTTAGAATATATGTCAAAGCCGGATTAATTAGCATAATTATTAATACAGCTTGGGATTCCTTAGCAGTTTAATTATTATTATAAGGGAAATAAATACCTCTAAAACATACACACCTATCAATACTATAGGTATAATTTGAACTTCTTCAAGGCTGCCGCTGAGCAATATGTAATCCCAGAGAGAATGGAAAATTATAGGAAAGAGTATTTTTCGTGTGTCCAAATACATGGCTCCTAAAAACACTCCCATAACAAAGGTTGAACCAAGCTGCCCAATTAGCTCAGAGACTGACAGGCCGCCTATAACATTTAGTAAATGTAATGCACAAAACAGCGCTGAGGACAGAAGTATGGCAAGAAGGGGATTCATCTTTTTTGCCATTGCACCAAGCAATATCCCTCTGTACATGCCCTCTTCGGCTATTCCAATCAGAGCAGTATCTATTATCAGTATAACAAATGCTAAATCCGGACTAAATCCTGTGACAATTGAATATAGTCC
>JBHAJK010000008.1:0-26240 GCA_041826605.1 Lachnospiraceae bacterium
ATATTCTGCATAGCAGTAAAAAATTGGCTTATTTACTGCTGTTTAAAAAAAAATGTAATATATAGCAGTAATTTTTGCTACATATATACTTACATAATTTGATAAACACGGAAATGTAGCAGTAATTAAAGGAAATATATACTGCCAAGTTTGCGCAGAAATTAAAATATGGAAGTAATTAAAGGGAATATATACTGCCAAATTTGTATGGAAGTGAAAATGCGGAAGTAATTAGGGGAAATTTATACAGCCAGATAGCCTACAAAACATATACTTGGCAGTAGAATACAAATAAATTTGACTGCCAGAAGTAAGCAAGGTTTATGATATGGAAACATATGGGAGTTAGGGAAGTAAGCATAAGGAAGTATAAGGAAGTATATGGAGTATATGGCAGTAAAAACTCTAGAATTGTGGACTTCTCCATAATCTGGTATAATAAATCGTCCGGTGGACGATTTATCCCACCGGCAGATTATGCGGTGGATAGTGTAATATATAATTTTAATGAGGATGTAAGGTATTATGAAAGAGATTTTTTACAAAAGTACGAGAAACAGTGAACTTAGAGTGACGGCGTCAAATGCCATACTTAAAGGTCTTTCAGAGGAGGGAGGACTTTTCCTGCCTACAGAAATACCTACACTTGATAAAAGCTTTAAAGAGCTTAAGGATATGGATTACAGAGAGGTTGCCTATGAGGTAATGAAGCTGTTTTTCACTGATTTTACAAAGGAAGAGCTGACACATTGCATAAATTCGGCTTATGATGGCAAATTTGATACAGAAGAAATTGTGCCCCTGGCGTTTGCAGAGGATGCGTACTATATGGAGCTCTTTCATGGAGCTACTATTGCCTTTAAGGATATGGCACTTTCGATATTGCCACATTTAATGACAACTGCTGCAAAGAAAAATAATATTGAAAATGATATTGTAATATTAACAGCAACTTCGGGAGACACAGGCAAGGCAGCTTTGGCTGGATTTGACTCTGTTCAGGGAACAAAGATTATAGTATTTTATCCAAAGGGTGGAGTAAGCTTCATTCAGGAAATGCAGATGGTAACTCAGGCAGGAGAAAATACAAAGGTAATCGGAATAAAGGGAAATTTTGATGATGCCCAGACAGGTGTTAAGAAGATGTTTGCTGATGAAGAGTTAAAAAATACTCTTCTTGCTAAGGGATATCAGTTCTCTTCGGCAAACAGCATTAATATAGGACGTTTAGTTCCGCAGATTTGTTACTATGTATTCTCCTATGTAAAGCTCTTAAAAGAGGGCAGAATAGCAGAGGGAGAGAAAGTCAATATAGCCGTGCCAACAGGCAACTTTGGAAATATATTGGCAGCATATATAGGAAAACAGATGGGACTTCCCGTTAATAAATTTATCTGTGCTTCAAATGAAAACAAGGTACTTTTTGATTTCTTTGAAACAGGAATTTATGATAAAAACAGAGACTTTACTCTTACAAACAGTCCGTCTATGGACATTCTTATTTCAAGTAATTTAGAAAGACTTATATATCTTATTGCAGGCGAAGATGCTGAAAAGAACAAGGCATTTATGGATAGCCTTAATAGTCAGGGTAAATATGAAATCACATCTGATATGAAAGAGAGGTTGGCTGATTTCTACGGAGGCTTTGCCACAGAAGAAGAAACCCTGGGTCAGATAAGGAAGCTTTACAAGGATACAGGATATGTGATTGATACACATACCGCAGTAGCAAGCTTTGTATATGAGCAGTACAGAAATGCTTCAAATGATGACACAAAGACTATTATTGCGTCAACAGCAAGTCCGTTTAAATTTGCCAGAAATGTAATGGCTGCAATCGAAGATGGTAAGCTTAGCGACAATGATTTTGAACTCTGCGATACGCTTTCAAAGCTTTCAAATGTGGCTGTGCCTAAGGCGGTTGAAGAGCTTAAAACAGCAGATATCAAGCATAAGGATGTAATAGAAATCGATGAAATGAAAGCTTCCATACTGGAGTTTCTTTCATAAGTGATTTAAGGATTGGTAAACGGAGTATCGAGGATGAGTAGTCGGTACTCCGTTTTAATATGATATGATGAAAGCCTAAACAGATAGGTTATATTAGCTTACTCTTCAGAATGGAGGATTATTATGAAGCAGGAAATATTGGATTTAAGACAAAAAATGCAGGAAGTGAATGTGGATGTCTATGTGGTATCTACAGCGGACTCCCATAATTCGGAGTATGTGGGAGAGCATTATAGAATAAGACAGTGGCTTACAGGCTTTACAGGCAGTAATGGTACTTTGGTGGTAACGCAGAAGGATGCAAAGCTTTGGACTGACGGAAGATACTTTATCCAGTGCGAAAAGGAATTATCGGGCAGTGAAATAACTATGATGAAAATGGGAGAGCCTGACACTCCTACTGTTTGGGAATATGTGGCAGAGGTAGCAAAGAACAGCGAAAAAACCTTTAGAGTAGGCTTTGACGGAAGAACCATTCCTAAAAAACAGGTAGAGGAGCTTTTTAATAAATCAAAAAAAGCAGGATTATCCGAAGAGAAATTACCTGAAATAGTAATAGAGCAGGATTTAGCAGGGGAACTTTGGGAGACAACAGGTAAAAGACCTAAACGGGCTATGGAGCGCATCAGATTGTTAGATAAGTCCTTTGCAGGTGCAGATGTGGCAGAAAAGCTTACCAAGGTCAGAGAGGCTATGGAAAAGGAAGCCTGTAATCAATTTTTCCTAAGTAAGCTGGATGATATAATGTGGCTTTTCAACATAAGGGGAAACGATGTGAAGTTTAATCCTGTGGCATTAAGCTATGCTTTTGTGACTAAGGAAAGAAGCTTTTTGTTTGTCCAGTCTGAGGCTGTAAGTGAAGCATTAAAGGGCTATGCCGGTGCCTTTGATATAGTTATCTGTGAATATGGTGATGTATTTAAATTCCTTAAGGAATATCCCTACGAGGGAAAAACTCTGGTTGATTTTTCGGAAATAAGCATTATGGCTTATAAAGCAATAAGTGAGGGCTGTGGGGAGGAACAGATTATTAATGGAAAAAATCCAACCTTAGAGCTCAAGGCGGTTAAAAACGAAACGGAAATTCAGAATATGCGAGAATATTTTGTCAAGGACAGTGCGGCTATGACAAAATACATTTATTGGCTTAAAAACGGAGAGCATAAAAAACTTACAGAGCTGGAAGCAATGGAGAAGATAGACGGCTTAAGAAGTGAGGTTAAGGGCTGTATGGGACTTTCCTTTACTACTATTGCAGCCTATGGAGCAAATGCAGCAATGATGCACTATGAGGCTACAGAGGAAAGTCATGCAATATGTGATAATAAAGGTATGATACTGACTGACTGTGGCGGTCAATATCCTGGGGCGACTACGGATGTTACAAGAACAGTAGCATTGGGAGAGGTATCTAAAGAAGAAATTGCTGACTTCACATATGTGCTCAAGGGCTTTTTGGCTCTTATGAATGCCAAATGGCTTAAAGGCTGTACCGGTAGAAACCTTGATATCCTGGCAAGGCAACCACTGTGGAAACGAGGAATAGACTATAAATGTGGTACGGGTCATGGAGTGGGATGCTATTTAAATGTCCATGAGGGACCGCAGAATATTCGTTGGAAATATATAGGAGATATGGAAGAGGCAGTACTTGTTCCGGGTATGACTGTAACGGATGAGCCGGGAGTGTATATTGAGGGACAGTATGGAATAAGAACTGAAAATACTCTTTTAGTAAGGGCGGAAGAAGAAAATGAGTATGGGCAGTTTTTAAGCTTTGAAAATTTGACATGGGTTCCTATTGATATGGATTTGGTGGACTTGAGTATTCTTAATAAAGAGGAGATTGAACTTTTAAATACATATCACAGGGCTTGTGTGGAAAAGCTTGCTCCATATTTGTCTGAGGAAGAGCTTAATTGGCTTAAAAAACTATAAACAAAGTATAAACTTCCTTGCTGATTAACTTTTTTATATGCTAAAATAATTTAGTACTGCACTTTATGAGAATAATAACGGGTGCTGGAAATACTATTAAAGATGGAAATGAGGGACTATGAATTATAAAAAATATGCTGAAATAACACCTGAGATAGCAGAGCTGGCAAAAATAAGTCGCATAAGCAGTGAAATTGAACCTGAGCTTTATATCAAATATGATGTTAAGAGGGGACTTCGTGACCTTAACGGAAAGGGAGTCATGGCGGGGCTTACTCATATATCGGATGTAAGAGCTTATAAATTTGTGGATGGAGAAAGAGTGCCGGATTACGGACAGCTCTTTTATCGTGGCTATAATGTAAAGGATTTGTGTCATGGCTTTGCGGATAATGACCGTAAATACGGTTTTGAGGAGTCTACATATTTATTGCTTTTCGGTAAGCTTCCTAATGATAAGGAATTAAAGGAGTTTTCTGCACTTTTATCAAATTACAGAACTCTGCCTACAGATTTTGTAAGAGATATTATTATGAAAGCGCCAAGTAAGGATATGATGAATACTCTGGCAAGGAGCGTGCTTACATTATATTCCTATGACCCATATGAGGATGATGTGAGTCTGCCAAATGTACTTAGACAGTGCCTGCAACTCATTAGTTTGTTCCCGCTGCTATCAATCTATGGATATAACAGCTACAAGCATTATCATGATGATGAGAGCTTGATTATACATCAGCCGGACCCCAATTTATCTGCGGCGGAGAATATTCTTCATATACTTCGTCCTGACCAGAAATATACGGAGCTGGAAGCTAAAATCTTAGATATATGTCTTGTAATCCATATGGAGCATGGTGGCGGTAACAACTCTTCGTTTACTACCCATGTGGTAAGCTCAACCCTAACCGATACCTATTCTGTAATAGCGGCGGCAATCGGTTCGCTTAAAGGACCCAGACACGGAGGAGCCAATATAAAGGTGGTTCAGATGTTTGAGGATATGCAGGACACCCTTAGAGATTGGACTGATGAACAGGAAATAGCAGGCTATTTAAGACAACTGCTTAGGGGAGAAGCCTTTGATAAGCAGGGGCTTATATATGGTCTTGGACATGCGGTGTATTCTAAATCAGACCCAAGAGCAGAAATACTAAAGGGCTTTGTAGAAAAGCTAGCAATGGAAAAAGGGCTGGAAAACGAATACAAGCTTTACAGCACTGTAGAAAAGCTGGCACCTCAGATAATTGCAGAGGAAAGACAGATGTATAAGGGCGTATGTATAAATGTGGACTTTTATTCAGGTCTTGTATATCATATGCTGGGACTTCCGCTGGAGCTATATACACCAATATTTGCTATTGCCCGTATTTCGGGCTGGGCAGCTCATCGTATGGAAGAGCTTTCCAATAATGGAAAGATTATCCGTCCCGCTTACGGAACTCTTTGTACTGACCAGGAATATATACCAATAGAAGAACGATAGAAACAAAAGGGCGGTTTAAATAAGCTGTCAATTAAAGTTTGAAGCAAAGACTTTAATGGGCGCTTATATAATCGCTTTTTACTTTGGTGTGCAGTAAGCACACCATTTTTTGCGAAAGGCTGTTAAGTGCTGACAACAAGAGCCTGCAAAGAAAGAGGTAATTTAAGATGATAAAAAGAATTTTACAAGAGGTAAAGGAATACAAGCTGGTTTCAATCCTCACACCTGTATGCATTATTGTGGAGGTAGCAATGGAAATGCTCATTCCCTACCTTATGGCTTCAATTATTGATAAGGGCGTAGCAGCAGGAGATATGGGCCATATTATTAAAACCGGTGGATTAATGCTTATAATTGCAGCTATCGGACTGCTTGGCGGGCTTGGCGGAGGCTTCTTCGGAGCCAGGGCAGCAACAGGCTTTGCTAAAAATTTAAGAAAGGCAATGTTTGAAAATATTCAGAGCTTTTCCTTTAAAAATATTGATAAATTCAGTACCGCAGGACTTGTAACAAGGCTTACAACAGATGTTAATACCCTGCAAATGGGCTATCAGATGTTTTTAAGAATGATGATGCGTGCTCCGTGGAGTATGCTTATTGCCCTTGTTATGGCATTTATTATATCGCCAAGAGTGGCAATAATATACCTTATTGCGGTAGCAGTCCTTGGAATATTTTTATTCTTTACCCTTAGACGCGCTATGGGATATTTCAGACAGGCATTTCCTAAATATGACGATTTAAATGAGTCGGTTCAGGAAAATGTATCCGCTATACGAGTGGTTAAAGCCTTTGTAAGAGAAGAGGAAGAAATAGGGAAATTTAAAAAGGCTTCAAATGCCATATATAAAATATTCTCCAAGGCAGAGGGCACCACAGTATACCAGATGCCGGCTATGATGCTTACCATATATAGCTGTATTCTTCTTATTTCCTGGGTGGGAGCAAAGCTTATTGTGGCAAACTCCCTTACAACGGGAGAGCTTATGTCTCTTTTGGCATACTGTATGAATATTATGATAAGTCTTATGATTTTTTCTATGATGTTTATTATGATATCCATGGGTTCTGCTTCGATTTCCCGTATCTATGAGGTGCTTAGCGAAGAGAGCGAGCTTAAAAATCCGGAAAATCCTGTATTTGAAGTAAAAAACGGAGATATTGAATTTGATAATGTAAGCTTTTCCTATAAGGCAGATGCTAATGAGCCTGTACTAAAAGATATTAATATAAAGATAAACAGTGGAGAAACTATTGGAATAATAGGCTCTACAGGAAGCGCAAAAACTACTTTGATTAGTTTAATCAGCAGACTTTATGATGTAACCAAGGGAAAAGTAAGTGTGGGCGGAGTAGATGTGCGGGATTATGATATGGACGCTCTTAGAAAAGAAGTATCAGTGGTGCTTCAGGCAAATACTTTATTTTCGGGAAGCATATATGAAAATCTTCGTTGGGGCAATGAAGCCGCTACAGATGAGGAGTGCAGAAAGGCTTGTGAAATTGCCTGTGCACTGGACTTTATAGAGGAAATGCCTGAGGGCTTTAATACTCATATAGAGCAGGGTGGAAACAATGTATCGGGAGGACAGAAGCAAAGGCTTTGTATTGCAAGAGCATTGCTTAAAAATCCCAAGGTACTTATTTTGGATGACAGTACAAGTGCGGTGGATACGGCTACTGATGCTAAAATCAGAAAGGCCTTTAAGGAATATATTCCGGGTACAACAAAGCTTATTATTGCCCAGAGAATAAGCTCAGTTAAAGAGGCTGACAGAATAATTGTTATGGATAACGGGCAGATTAACGGATTTGGAACTCACGAGGAGCTTATGGCTTCAAATGATATTTATCGTGAGGTATATGAGTCCCAGACTTATGGCGGTGGCGACTTTGACGAAGCAAATGCACAAGCCGGAAAGGAAGTAGGTTGATATGGCAGGAATGGGACATGGAGCACCCAGGGGCGTTAAGCCGCAGGTGGAAAACTCCAAACAGATATTTAAAAGACTTTTAAAATATGTATTCAAGGATTATGGGGTGCTGCTAGGAGTAGTAGTGCTGATGATTATAATAAGTGTTTTGGCAAATGTGCAGGGAACACTTTTTACCAAGAGCCTTATTGATGATTATATTACGCCCTTTTTACTGGATGTGGAGGAGCCTGATTTTGAGCCTTTACTTAGAGCTATGGCAAGGGTTGCCTGTTTTTACGCTATAGGAATATTGGCAGCCTTTGTGCAAAACAAGGTAATGATTAAGGTTACCCAGGGCTTTATGAGAAATCTTAGAGATGATATGTTTTCTCATATGGAGAAGCTTCCTATAAAATACTTTGACACCCATAGCCATGGGGATGTAATGAGCTTATATACAAATGACGTGGATACTCTGCGCCAGATAATAAGTCAGACTTTGCCACAGCTTATTAACAGTGCTCTTACTATTGTAAGCGTGCTTATAAGTATGATTATTTTAAGTATTCCTCTTACATTGCTAACTCTTCTTATGGTAGGAGTGACACTGGTATTTGCCCAAAAGGCAGGTGCGGCTTCTGGAAAATACTTTGTGGAGCAGCAGAAAAACGTGGGTCTTGCCAACGGATATATTGAAGAAATGATGAATGGCATGAAAGTGGTAAAGGTTTTTAACCATGAAGAGGTATGCAAGAGGGAGTTTAATGAATTAAATGAGGAGCTTTTTGCTTCTGCCAACAATGCCAATAAATTTTCAAATATTATAGGTCCCATAAACGGTCAGATAGGAAATATAAGCTATGTACTCTGTGCAGTCTTTGGTGGTGTTCTTGCATTAAACGGATGGACAGGGCTGACACTTGGAGGACTGGCAAGCTTCCTTACCTTTAACAGAAGCTTTAATATGCCTATAAACCAGATTGCTATGCAGATGAGCTCTGTAGTAATGGCAATGGCAGGTGCGGACAGGATTTTTAAGCTGTTTGATGAAGTGCCGGAAAAGGATGAAGGCTATGTGGTTTTAGTAAATGTTAATGATGAAAACGGGCAGATTACGGAAACCACTGAGAATACAGGAAAATGGATGTGGAAGCACACTCATCAGGAAAGCAAAGAGGTGGAATATAAGGAATGGAGAGGCGAAGTAGTATTTGACGGAGTGGACTTTGGATATAATGATGAAAAAATAGTCCTCCATGATGTGAAGCTGTATGCCAATCCGGGACAGAAGATTGCCTTTGTAGGCTCTACCGGTGCAGGAAAGACTACTATTACAAATCTTATTAACAGATTTTACGATATTCAGGATGGTAAAATCAGGTATGATGGCATCAATATTAATAAGATAAAGAAAGATGATTTGAGAAAGTCCATGGGAATGGTATTGCAGGATACCCATCTATTTACAGGAACGGTTGCTGATAATATCAGATACGGAAAACTGGATGCCACTATGGAAGAGGTGGAGGCAGCAGCTAAGCTTGCCAATGCTGACGGCTTTATAAGAAGACTTCCGGATGGCTATAACAGCTTGATTAAAGGGGATGGCGCCAATTTAAGTCAGGGTCAGAGGCAGCTTCTGGCTATTGCAAGAGCGGCTATTGCCAATCCGCCGGTGCTTATTTTGGATGAAGCAACATCAAGTATTGATACCCGTACAGAAAGAATTGTTCAGGAGGGTATGGATAAGCTGATGAATGGACGTACCACCTTTGTTATTGCCCATAGATTAAGTACTGTTAAAAATGCGGATTGCATTATGGTGCTTGAACAGGGACGCATAATTGAACGCGGAACCCATGATGAGCTTATAAAGGAACAGGGAAAGTATTACAGACTGTATACCGGAAATCAGGTAACAGCGTAGAGGAGCCAGAGTAAGGTGTGAAACACACCAAATTTGCGACGAGGTGTAGAGATACCAAGGTGTGAAATACACAAAATTTGCGATGTGGCGCAGAGGAGGAGAGAAAATGGATTTGAAATTAAAACAAAAAGAAGCAAATGGACTGGGAGGCTTATATTTAAGTATTTTATTAGTAAGTATTGGTATGTCTCTTCTAATACGAGTTATTCTTGGAGTGGTGCTACAGGGTATGATAAGCGTTCCGGTTTGGATGAGTGTATTTATGGCACAGGTATTTCTGGTAATTCCGGCATTTATATATCTGCCTGCAAAAGAGGGAACTTTTAGAGGACAATTAGGATTTAGAAAAATTCGTCCCGCAACAATTTTGTTGTCATTATTAATGACACTGGCAGTGTGGCCTATTTTTACATTTGTTAACGTGCTTAGCCAGTTCGTGGTGCCAAATACTGTGGTAACAGTAATGGAGGAAGTATCAGGCTCTACTTCATCTACAGTTTTCACATTACTGGCATCTACAGTTTTAGCGCCTATATGTGAGGAGATTGTATTCAGAGGTGTATTTGCCAAAAGATATGATGCGATTACCTCTTCATTGAGAGCGGGACTGATTTCGGGACTGTTTTTCGGAATAGTACATATGAATTTGAACCAGATGGGCTATGCCTTTGTGCTTGGTGTGTTTTTTGCTTTAGCTAATAAAGCGGCAGGAAGTATTTTTCCCTCAATCATAATGCATGTAGTGATTAATTTAGTAAATATGGTAGCACTACTTACAAGCCAGACAATGATGGCAAATAATGGAACCAGCATGATGGAAGCGATGGAAAATATTAATATGAAGAGCGTACTCCTTATTGCGCTGGTAATATATTTTGTGATGGCAGTAGCAGGACTGGCAGCGTCAATTCCATGTCTTGAGTTTATGGCTAAAACAGAGGGACGTTTGGAAGAATATAAGAGAGATTTATTAAAAAAGCAAGATGGGGAAGAGCAATTTGAACATCCAAGATTATTATTAAATATTCCTACTATTGCAGGACTGGCTGTAGGAATAATAATCATTATCCTTTCGGTTGTGAATAGTATTGCTTAATTTGTATGGAGTTGGAGGAAAATCATAGATGAAATATGATGTTATTATAATCGGTGCAGGGCCGGGAGGTATTTTTGCTGCATACGAGCTGGCAACAAAGACAGATAAAAAGGTAGCTGTTTTTGAGGCGGGAAATGAATTGAGTAAAAGAAAATGTCCCATTGACGGAGAAAAGATTAAGAGCTGTATAAATTGTAAAAGCTGTTCTATTATGAGTGGCTTTGGCGGTGCGGGTGCATTTTCGGACGGTAAGTATAATATTACCAATGATTTTGGCGGCACTCTTTTTGAATACATTGGCAGAGAAAAGGCTCTTAGTCTTATGGAATATGTGGATAAGATAAATCTTGCCTATGGCGGAGAGGGTACAAAGCTTTATTCCACAGCCAATACAGGTATTAAGAGAACATGTATGCAGAATAAGCTTAAGCTTTTGGATGCATCTGTAAGGCATCTGGGAACAGACATAAATTATATTGTTTTGGAAAATCTTTATAATGAGCTTAAAAGCAAGGTGGATTTTTTCTTTATGACGCCTGTTACCAATATTGAAGTCTTAGATGGAGGATATAAGGTAATAACGGATAAGGGAGAGTATGAGGCTCAAAATTGTATCGTATCAGTTGGACGAAGCGGCAGTAAATGGATGGAAAAGGTATGCGAGGAGTTGGACATTCCCACAAAATCCAATCGCGTGGACTTAGGTGTGCGTGTGGAGCTGCCGGCAGAGCTTTTCTCTCATTTAACAGACGAGCTGTATGAAAGTAAGATTGTTTATCGTACAGAGAAATTTGAAGACAGTGTAAGAACATTCTGTATGAATCCTAAGGGTTCGGTGGTAAATGAAAATACTAACGGTATTATAACCGTTAACGGACACAGCTATGAAGATCCCGAAAAGCAGACTGCCAATACCAACTTTGCACTGCTCGTGGCAAAACATTTTTCAGAGCCTTTTAAGGACAGTAACGGATACGGCGAAAGTATTGCAAGACTTTCAAATATGCTGGGTGGCGGTGTTATAGTACAGCGTTTTGGGGACCTGGTAAGGGGACGCAGAAGTAACAAAAAGAGAATAGAAGAAAATTTTGTTACTCCCACCCTCAAGGCAGAGCCGGGAGATTTGAGTCTTGTACTTCCCAAGCGTATTCTGGACGGTATTATTGAAATGATTTATGCGCTTGATAAAATAGCTCCGGGTACTGCAAATGACGATACTCTTTTATATGGTGTGGAGGTTAAATTCTACAATATGGAGGTTTCCGTAAACGAGTGCCTTGAGTCGAAATATAAGGGACTGTATGTTATAGGCGACGGCAGCGGTGTAACACATTCGCTGTCGCATGCTTCCGCCAGCGGTGTCTTTGTAGCAAGAGATATTATGGAGAGGGCTTAAGTGATATCCCGCAGGCACTTTTCAAATTACTTCTGAAAGAAAGCGAAGAACGGAACATCTCAGACCGTCCATACCGAAATAAGAGGACGGGAGTTCATCGGATTTTATAAAATCCGAAATATCAAATGAAAAATCCCCGGTTCCGTACAAACTGTTCCCGGAAGAAAAGGCCGAAACAGCGGTAAGGACGCTTTAAGTCTCCTTAACATCCGCATTAATCAAATCATTATTGTTAAACAGCCAGGCAAAGAAGCTTTCTTCGTTAAGCGCTTTGGCAGATATATGCATAATATCCGCCAAAGCGTTCTGCCGTCCCTGCTTCAATATCCGTTTGTAAATAATATCGGCTAAATTTTCGGCTGTTACGGAACGGCTGCCGGGCATCCGCAGACCGTTTCTGAAACGGCTTATCAGGGAAGCGTCTATATGCATCAGCCGGCTCAAACTGATATTTGAAATATCGCTAAGAGTCATTACTTTATCAAGACGGTGTCCGAAAATGGAAACAATTTCATTATAAGCGGAGCGTGCTTCGGCTTTTTCTGAAAAGGAGAGAGGAATGTCCTGAAAAAGCAGGCTCTTTATGGAATTTATGATATCGATTTCCGGCAGGCGGAAATCCGCAGCCAGATAATCGCAGAGCTTTTCAAGAAGAGAATGCTCCTTGGCGAAGGAATATATGGCGGTGGCAAGCTTAAGGGCTGTAATGCTTTGCGGCGAAATTTTTCGTGAACCGCTCCTGAGCCTGCTGACATTAGTCCTGTCAAAATTAGCAAGTGCGGCAATTTCCCCGTTGGTAGCATCTAAATACATTAAAATATCGTTTAATCTGTTGCCGTTCATTACAAATCCTCCGTGTTTCGATGACCAAAACTGTCATTGACAAAATACTTGTCACATATGTGTATACTATATGCTTATATTATAATCAATATATAGAATATTTCCATATTTTATCAGGAGGGTTTGTGAAAAAAAGAATATTATGCAGTTTAATGATGGTTGTTATGGGAAGCCTTTTTGCCTGCCATAAAAGGGACGGAGCACCGAAGGTGCCGGGCAGTAAGGAAGAATTGGTACCGCATGACGGAATTTATGTTTCCGAATACGGCAGCCTGACATTTAACGGAGACGGTGAAAGCATTGAACTTGACATAGGGGAGGAGCTTGCAGCTGTATCGGGTATGAATGCGGGCTATGCTGCCGGCACATATTATTTTTTGATTGACAGTCCCAGGGCGCTGTATGACTATGACAGGGCAAGAATATTCCTTATACATATTGATGGGGAGGTATATGAATTTATAATGCCCGTAGGAGCAACAGATGAAAACAGAATCGTGTTAATTGCGGACGGCTTGGGTGAGGACGGAACGGTTGCGTTTGAGAGAGAGCAAAAGTGATTATGATTTCGTATGGGATTATATTGTGAAAAGGTGTACGAAGGCCGGGATTAAGGAGTAAGATGAGTGGATTATGTTTTGTGAAAATTACGGAGTAAGTGTAGGCTGTCGTAGTATGCTCATTAATATAAATACGGATATGCATTGAGGAAGGGGGTACGGAGTTGAAAAAACACAATATATCGATTAGGAAGATTATTATAGGGGCGCTTTATACAATTTTTATTTTGTGCATAATGCCGCTTGAAGCCCATGGGTACAGCAGGGAAACTTTAAGCGATTTGGCGGAAGAATATGATCTGTCGGGTTTGGAGACCGAATCCGACAAGGTGCTTTTAAGAGAATTTGATTTTGATGAAACAAAGACACGCACTTCCTTCGATACTCCGCGATGGGCTCTGGATAAGATACAGATATATTATTTTAGGGGAGATTCCGATGAAGAGGTAGGGGCTTCAAAAACAACAGGTCTAACTCTTTATGCGGAACCTTTTAATGAAAACGGAGGAAGTTGGATTATACATCAAACCGTTGAATATGCAGGAGAAAGCAGTTATTGGAGTGAATTTGCCCTCGTTGCTCCGGGAACGGAAATAGGGGCTTCAGAGCTTGTATTTGAAACAACCGTAAGAGAGTTTGAAAGCAGTTATTCCACGGAAGGATATGAGTATGTAGAGAATGCGCTATTTTCAAGTCCCATGGTACAGTTGCGCACTTTCGAAGAACCTGACGGGACAGCGGTTCAAATCAGGGAAATGAGCCGCGAACGAAAAAAGGAAATTCTCAATGGCAAGCGCATAAATGACGGAGGCAGTGCACAGCGCTTTATACATGATTACTCTGAGGTCGGTCTTGAACCTGAAAAGGGAAGAAAAATGATGTTCAGAGTGGGGGGAGGCGCAGTACGGTTTGAACTGTATTATGTGGGAATCGGTCAGGGGACGGCACAGACGGATTATACCGCAGCGGAGGAAAATACCGGTGAGGATGAAGGAACGGCCATAGCTTCGGATATAGTAAGGGATACGTCAAAGGATGATGTAAGTACCACGGATGAAGAAGGCGGAGTTCCCGCAGGAGCGGCGGCAGCGGCAGGAGCTGCTGCTGTTGCGGCGGCGGGAGTGGGAGCGGCTATGGCATCGGGCAGTGACGGCAAGAGTAAAAAGGGAGGAAATAATGGTGGGGAGTCTGAAAATTCAGAGACTTCTGAGCACAAAAGGCTCTCACGCTATAAGATGTATGTAAACAAGGACTTCGGAAATAGCCTTAAAAAGGGAGAGGAGCCAAGGGCGGTTTATGCCCGTATTGTGGAAATAACCTCTGAAGGGTTTGAGAGGGAAAGGGACGATTTAAGCCGCAGGATAGAGGTATCCTCCGGGGATAACGTCCTGAAGGTTGAGGACGGTGGCTTTACCGAAAACGGATATAAGGTGGCATGGGTATCGGTGCCTGATGGAAACGAGATGAGCGAGGGCTCGGTAACTTTCAGCTTTAAGGGAGAGGGAGGCGTTTATACCCGACATGTGGTATTCAATCTGATAGAGGCTGCAATTAATTTTGCGGATGAAAACAAGGGACTGCCGGCTCATTACGAAAAGGAACTGTGCATACCCTTCGGAGTTGTTGGTCTGGGCAAAGACTATAAGGTAAGTGCCGTTATTGAACCTTTAGCCGAAGTAAGGGCTGCATATGAGGTGAGGATTGAGCCCCATGAAGAGGTTGAGGATGTATATAACGCCTATATAAAGGATGTGTTGATGACCGATGCAGAGGAGGCGGGCACCACCCATATCCATATGCTTAAGGTAAATGCAAGGACGGATAAGGAAAGCATTGAGGCAGAGCTGCCCTTGTATCGAATACATATGGGACTGACGCTGCTGCTTGAGGGCAATGCTTTAGGCTGTTATTTACGTGTAAAGGAATATCGTAACGAAATGGCGGGAGTAAGGGCGGTAGGCTCTGAAATGTCCGACAGCATGTCGGTTACGGGGCTTATGGGTCTAAATCCCATGGCAACCATGCTTGCGGCGGGCTATGAGGGAGCATTGAACGCCTCGTTTGCCATGTCGGGAAGGGCGGGAAATATCCGTTCGGAGGATTTGGAGCCCTGCATTACCGAAGGACACCTGCTGCTTTTGACGTGGAACGATGAAAAGCAGGAGATAGAAAGGGTATCGGTAATACCTGACAGTAAGAAACCCTGCAAAGTGGTTGCGACAAAGGTCGACAACACCGTGATGGCGCATTCTGAAAATGTGGGCGAGCGCCATCAGGAAATGGTAAGGTCGCTGGGCATACATGCCTTCGGAACAAACAGGACTGATGAAAAGGGAGCCAGGATAATAAAGCTTTGCTGCACGTCGGCGTCGCTTGACCCGCCAATAAGAGTGCGTGCCGATATAACCGTATATGCGTCCTATAAGGAAAAGGAGTATGAAATAAAAAAGAACATACTTTTACACAGCATGCCCATAAGACGCTTTGAAGAGATGAATGCGGGAGAGGAAAGAAAAATACTTAAATGGGATGAGCATGTGCAGGATATGCTTATAGGAATAAAGGGAAAGATTCTTGACTCATATATGTATCAGCTGTTTTCACTGCATGATTTAATAGACCGTATGCTTAACGGATATGATAAGAGATTCGGATATGATGTAAATCAGATAAATAACGTAATGGAGGTATGGACGGGCTTTATAAAGGGAGAAAGGCTTGCAGCGAATGCTGAAAGCTATAAGCTTTCCCTTGCGGATGATTTAAAGGCGGCATATGCATTTTTGGAGGGTATGCGGGATAACGGAGGAATGCTGGGAAGAATCGCACTTGGTGTATGTACCGCGGGATATTCGGAGCATATATTCTTTGCCATGGAAACGGGAGAGAAGATGAAAGAGGCAGTATTTGCCTGCAAGGGAGATGAGGAGTTTGGCTTTTGGGACGGAATTGCACTGGGAGCAAGGGAATATGCGGTTTCGGAAGTAAAAGGACTTATTATCGGCGGCGGACTAAAGCTTGGGAATAAGGCCGTAAGTGCGGGAATAAACAAGGTTTTCAAAACAAATATAGATGTGGCGCAAAGCATTACAAAGGGCTACAGAAACTTAATGGACCAGGCGGACGACGCATTAAAGCAAAATAGCTCCCTTTATAAGGGAACCTCGCAGGCGCTTGAAAATATAGGAGTATGCACCAACAGCAGCTCAAGGGCGGCGGGCAATGCCGCAAAGAGGAACATGGAGCTTGAAGCCGACGCAAAACAGAGGGCGGAAACCACCGTAGCCGAGAGAAGGGCTGGCAAGGGAAGGGCAAGAATGACGCCCGATGAGCTTAAAGCCGAGGAGATAGCGGATATAGCAAGAGAAAGGGGAATGGAGAAGATAAGGGAATTTGATAAGGCTAAAAAGAAGGTAGCTGCAGCAAGAAAAGAGGGAGGAGATTTCTGGGGAGCAAAAAAGGAAATGGAAAAAAGAGCGCTGGAGATATGGTCGGATAAGAATTCAATGAAAGCCCTGAAGAGACTGGAGGGAGGTGCAGGTGCCGACATCCGCATGACCTTTAACACCTACAGAAACAGCATTCAGAAAAGAGCTCTGGATAAGGCACTGGATGATTTGGCAGTGGAGCTTGGAAAAACAAGGAGCAATCTGTATGTATCAAGCGCTACCTCAAACAGCAGCTATGACGAGTTGTCGGGGAAAACGACAGCCGAGGATCTGGATGTGACCATGACGGAGATAAATTATACCGACCGTTCAAGGACCGACGCATATATTTCCGGTAAAACGGTAATGACGGATTTGGACGGAGATTTGTCGTCTTCAAAGGAGAGCATATACCTTGTAATTGATAAGGAGGTGGCAGAAAAGGCTATTGCACGGAATCTCTATAGGGAGGTATTCGGAGTTGATGCGGATACGATAGAGGATGCACTTAAGTTTAAGGAGCAGCTGGATATAACCTATGTACAGCCCATGAGAATGAAGGGACAGGAGATAGTGCTTGACCCTGAGGCATATATGGATTTGGGAGGAATGATAGATAAAAGCCAGCATTCAAGGGAACTTAAGGGGCTTGGAATGAACAGGCATACCCTTGCCCATAAGGGAAACGAATGGTACAGGCGTGGTGACGCTCTTGAAATACAGGCAAAGGCACTGGATGCTCAGGCTCTTGAGCTTACGGGAGCTGATAAGCAGAGACTCCTTGATGAGGCGCTTGATTTAAGAGTTGAAGCCTTCGGATATTTTGTGGAGGGGACAAGGCAGATAACCAAGCAGGTGGACAGGATAGCGCTGCCCAGAAACGCATACAGAATGTCAAAGGGAATGGAGGACGCATTCAAGGGCAGTTCAAGGGAGATACATGAGCTTGCGTTAAAGGTGGGAACGGATTTAAGTCCGGGAGAATTTTTCCATATATTGAGAAGCGACTACGGAATAGATAAATATGCATACACCAGGATGATGGCGGAGAGTCTTGTGTAGGAGCAAAAGGAATGGTATAATGAGGTAACCGGGAAGAGGGTGTACCTGATGTTTTGAACCTACATTTACTTTAAACGGGACTCCTATATCGTCTGGTGGATGTCAAGCCTCCAATTTGCAGTGGAAGACAGAAGTCAGATTGCGGTAACCCACCTAGCAATACGCTAGGAGTCAAAATACAGGAGCCTGGTTCCTGGCAAATGAGAGCGGCGAAAGCTGCTCTTTTTGATTGGGTACATTGACAATATGAGAGTGGTAATATAGAATAAACGGTGGCTTATCAGATGTTTTTGTGAGGTTTTCAGGGCAAATGAGCAGAAAGTTATGTTCTATATTTTATGATTTCGGAAAGCAGCTGCAGAGAGATAATATTTCTGCATATGCCTCCAGTACAGCGTTTTTCTTCTTTCTGTCAATAGCACCTGTGCTGTTGGTGGTTTGTTCTATTGTGACCTATACGCCTATAACAGAGGAAATGATACTGGAGCTGGCGGTTAAATTTTTGCCTGACAGTATGCATATTTTTGCAGTGGCATTTATTAACCAGATGTATAATATGGCAACGGCAGTTCTGCCTGTTGCGGTGGTAATTGCCATATGGTCAGCCGGTAAGGGAATGGTGGCATTACAGATGGGCTTAAATGTGGCTCATGGGGTAATAGAGACAAGAAATTTTGTAATTATAAGGCTACAGGCAAGCTTTTATACCCTGGTAACTTTGCTTGCAATTATATCCACCTTTGCGTTGTCCCTCTTTTCAAAGAATATGGCTTCATTTATAGGCAACATATTTCCGGACAGCTTGAAATTAATGCATTTTTTCAGTAATTATCGTTTTATATTCGGTTGGATAATACTTACGATTTTATTTACACTGATTTATACATTTATTCCAAATACTAAGCTAAAGCTGGCATATCAGCTACCGGGAGCGGCTCTTATTGCGATAGGATGGCAGATATATTCATGGGCGTTTTCTCTATATATTAAATATTTTGGAGGCTTTGGCTCCTATGGAAGTTTGTCAACCATAGTGGTTATTATGTTTTGGCTGTATTTCAGTATGTATCTTTTGCTCATAGGAGCAAATTTAAATAGATATTTTAAACCAATTATAAAAGTTTTTTATAGAAGAAAGCAGGAAAAAACTAAGCAAAAATAGGAAAGGCAAGGAATATTATGAAAGAAAAATTGGAAAAAATCAGGCAGGAAGCGATTGCTCGAATTGAGGGAGCTGATGCATTAGAGGTATTAAATGAGGCAAGAGTTGCTTTTCTTGGAAAAAAGGGAGAGCTTACAACTGTTTTAAAGAGCTTAAAGGATGTTTCGCCTGAGGATAGACCTAAAATCGGTCAGCTTGTAAATGAAACAAGAGCGGAAATTGAAAGAGTATTAGAGGACGCCCAGAAAAAGATGGAAAATCTTAAGAGGGAGGCCCTTATGCGCAGTGAGGTAATAGATGTTACCTTACCTGCAAAGAGAAGCAATATGGGGCACGGTCATCCCAATACAATAACCCAGGAAGAGGTGGAGAGAATTTTCATCGGAATGGGTTATGAAGTAGTTGAGGGACCTGAAATAGAAACAGATTATTATAATTTTGAGGCACTTAATATCCCGGCGGACCATCCTGCTAAGGATGAACAGGATACATTCTATATAAACAGTGAATTTCTTCTTCGTACCCAGACATCGGGTACACAGGTGCATGTTATGGAAAAGGGCAAGCTTCCCATCAGAATGATTGCACCCGGAAGAGTATTCCGTTCGGATGAGGTGGATGCTACCCATTCTCCATCATTCCACCAGATAGAGGGACTTGTTATTGACAAGCATATTACCTTTGCGGATTTAAAGGGTACTTTGGCAGAATTTGCCAAGGAGCTTTACGGAGAGGATATAAAGGTAAGATTCAGACCTCATCATTTCAACTTTACCGAGCCATCGGCAGAAATGGATGTAAGCTGCTTTAAATGTGGCGGTAGCGGCTGTCGTTTCTGTAAGGGAACAGGCTGGATTGAAATTTTAGGCTGTGGTATGGTTCATCCCAACGTACTTAAAATGAGCGGTATTAATCCGGAAGAATATAGCGGATTTGCTTTTGGTGTAGGCTTGGAGCGTATTGCGCTTTTAAAATATGAAATTGATGATATGAGATTACTGTACGAAAATGACGTACGTTTCTTAAAGCAGTTTTAATAAATAAATTAGCATCATAAGCAGAAAAATAATAGGCGGATACGCAATCGTCTTGGATTGGAGAATATAAATGAAAACAGCATTAAGTTGGATAAAAGCATATGTACCTGAGCTTGAGTGCACACCTCAGGAATATTTGGATAAGCTTACTCTTTCGGGAACAAAGGTGGAGTATTTTGAAAATCTTGATAAAAATCTGGATAGAATTGTAGTAGGCGAGATTAAGAAAATCGAAAGACATCCAGATGCAGATAAGCTCATTGTATGTCAGGTGGATGTGGGTAATGAAATAACACAGATTGTAACCGGTGCGGACAATGTATTTGAGGGCGCGAAAATACCTGTGGTATTGGATGGCGGAAAGGTTGCAGGAGGCCATGACGGCGGAGCAATGCCTAAGGATGGTATTGTAATAAAGGCAGGAAAGCTGCGTGGAGTACCAAGTAACGGTATGATGTGCAGTATTGAAGAGTTGGGCTCAACTACTGAATATTACCCGGAGGCGCCTGAAAATGGAATATATATATTTGATGACAGTGTAAAGCCGGGAGAGGATGCAATAGGTCTTTTAGGGCTTCACGATACTGTATTTGAATATGAAATTACATCAAACAGAGTGGATTGCTACAGTGTATTGGGAATTGCCAGAGAGGCTGCGGCTACCTTTGAAAAAGAATTTGTAATGCCCTCAAATAAGGTGCAGGGCAATGAGGAGGATGTTAATAATTATGTATCTGTAGAGGTAGAGGATACTGACCTTTGCAGCAGATACTGTGCAAGGGTGGTTAAAAATATTAAGATTGAACCCTCTCCTGAGTGGATGCAAAGACGTCTGTCAGCCAGTGGAATACGACCCATTAACAATATTGTGGATATCACAAACTATGTTATGGAAGAGTATGGACAGCCTATGCATGCCTTTGACTTGGATGAGATTGAGGAAAGAAAAATCATTGTTAAGCGTGCAAAGGACGGAGATAAGTTTGTAACCTTGGACGGTCAGGAAAGAGTGCTGGATAAGGATATATTAATGATAAATGACGGTAAAAAGGCTGTGGGTATTGCCGGTATTATGGGTGGAGAAAACTCCAAGATTACCGACAATGTAAAGACCATGCTTTTTGAAGCTGCCACATTTAACGGAGCAAATATTCGTAAGTCTGCAAAGAGACTGGGACTTAGAACAGATGCATCAGGAAAATTTGAAAAGGGTCTTGACCCTGCAAATGCAATGGAGGCTATTAACAGAGCCTGTGCCTTAATCGAAGAATTAGGCTGTGGCGAGGTTGTAAGCGGCGTGGTGGATGTATGCAGCCCCATAAAGGAGCTTAACAAAATTGAGTTTAAGCCTGATAGAATTAACAATCTTTTAGGAACAGATATTACTGCCGATACTATGCTTGAAATCTTTAAGAGATTAGAGCTTGATTATGATGCCAATACAAATATGATTACAATCCCATCATTCAGACAGGATTTAGAGGGTATTGCAGATTTGGCTGAAGAGGTTTGTCGCTTCTATGGCTATGATAAGGTGCCATCAACTCTGCCTAAGGGAGAAGCTACCACAGGTAAGGTAAGCTTTAAACAGAGAATTGAGCAAAAGGCAAGGGCAGTTGCGGAGTTTAGAGGTTTTAGCCAGGGTATGTGCTACTCCTTTGAAAGTCCCAAGGTATTTGATAAATTAAGAATACCGGAGGGAGATGCTCTTAGAAATGCCATTACTATCAGCAACCCATTGGGAGAGGATTTCTCGATTATGAGAACTATTTCCTTAAACGGAATGCTGACATCCTTAGCTACAAACTATAATAGAAGAAATAAGAGTGTAAGACTTTATGAGCTGGCAAATATTTATTTGCCAAAGAGTCTGCCCCTTACAGAAAGTCCTGACGAGCGTATGCAGTTTACCTTAGGCTTTTATGGAGATGGAGATTTCTTTACAATGAAAGGCGTTGTAGAAGAGTTTTTGGAGACAGTGGGGCTTAGTGAGAAGTTTACTTATGACCCCAATGCCGGAAAGTCTTTCTTACACCCGGGACGTCAGGCCCAGATTATATATAAGGGTACAGTCCTTGGATATTTAGGAGAGGTTCATCCGGAGGTGGCTGACAACTATGATATAAAGACAAAGGCATATGTGGCGGTATTAGATATGCCCAATGTGGTACCTTTTGCAACATTTGCCCGTAAATATGAGGGTGTGGCAAAATATCCTGCTGTAAGCCGTGATATTTCAATGGTAGCGCCTAAGGAGGTATTGGCAGGAGATATAGAGAATGTTATCAGACAGCGTGGCGGTAAGATACTAGAGTCACTAAGTCTGTTTGATATATATGAGGGAGCGCAGATTAAGGAGGGTTATAAGTCCATTGCTTATAACATTACTTTCCGCGCAAAGGACAGAACATTGGAAGAAAATGATATTAACGGCGCAATGAAAAAGATTTTAAACGGATTGGAAAGTCTTGGGATAGAATTACGCCAGTAATGTGTGGGAAACCACATTTATTTGGAAAGGATTGGTAAATAATATGAATAATAAAAACGTATGGGAAAATGCCGACAGCAAGAAAGTCAAGGCAATAGATAAATTCGCAAAGGAATATATTGAATTTATCAGTGAGTGTAAAACAGAGCGTGAGTGCTGTGACAGAGCTGTATGTATGTTGGAGGATGCAGGCTATTCAGACCTTAATAAGTTTATTAAGGAGGGGAAAAAGCTTACACCCGGTACAAAGGTATATGTAACACAGATGAACAAGTCCATTGCGGCATTTGTTATAGGAAAGCGCCCAATGGAAGAGGGAATGAATATTCTCGGAGCTCATATCGACAGCCCAAGGCTTGATATTAAGCAGAATCCTCTTTATGAGGATGGCGGTTTTTCACTGCTTGATACACATTACTATGGTGGTGTTAAGAAATACCAGTGGGTAACAATTCCCCTGGCATTACACGGTGTTGTTGTGAAAAAGGACGGTACTGTGGTAGAGATTAATATAGGCGAGGATGAGGATGATCCTGTATTCTTTGTTTCTGATTTGCTTATTCATCTGGCTGCAAAGCAGCTTGAGAAAAAGGCTTCCGAGGTTATAGAGGGAGAGCAGCTTGATATAATTGTTGGCAATATTCCTTTAAAGGACAGTAAGAATGAGGAAGAAAAGACAGCGGTTAAGGCAAATATTTTAAAGCTTTTAAAGGATGAATATGATATAGATGAGGATGATTTTGCCAGTGCCGAATTAGAGGTTGTACCCGCAGGAAAGGCAAGAGAAGCAGGCTTTGACCGCAGTATGATTTTGGGCTACGGTCATGATGACAGAGTATGTGCATATCCCTCTCTCAGAGCATTGATGGAGGTGGAAGCTCCTGAAAGAACAGCCTGCTGTATCTTAGTGGACAAGGAAGAAATCGGCTCTGTAGGTGCTACAGGTATGCAGTCGAAATTCTTTGTAAATGCAGTGGCAGAGATTATAAACCTGACAGTTGACAATTACAGCGATATTTTACTCAGACGTGCTATGGCAAATTCCCATATGCTTAGCTCTGATGTGAATGCGGGCTTTGATCCTAATTTTGCAGATAAATTTGAAAAGAAAAATGTTTCTTACTTAGGAAATGGACTTGTGTTTAACAAGTTTACAGGTTCAAGAGGAAAATCCGGTTCAAATGATGCCAATGCAGAGTATATTGCAGATATCAGAAGAATTTTGGATGAGGATGATATTGTATTCCAGACAGCGGAACTTGGAAAGGTAGATGTAGGCGGTGGCGGAACAATCGCATATATCCTTGCACTATATGGTATGAATGTAATTGATGCAGGTGTTGCGGTGCTTAATATGCACGCTCCCTGGGAGGCTGTAAGCAAGGCTGATGTATACGAGGCATTTGCCGGTTACAAAACATTTCTTAACAGGATTGGATTGTAATTAATGAAAACATCTGATTTTTATTTTGATTTACCTAAAGAACTTATTGCTCAGGAGCCTATAAAGGACAGAAGCTCTTCAAGGCTTCTGTGCCTTAATAGGGCAAAAAACAGTATAGAGCATAAGGTTTTTAAAGATATCCTGGATTATATTAATCCGGGAGATTGCCTGGTATTAAATGATACCAAGGTTATTCCTGCCAGACTTCTGGGGGTTAAGGAAAATACAAGTACTGATATAACAGTAGATAGTGGTAAGGAAAATGTATCAAAGGCACCTGTGGAGATTTTTTTACTTAAAAGGCTGGGCGAGAGGGAGTGGGAAACTCTGGTACGCCCGGGAAAAAAGCTTAGAGTGGGAGCCAGAGTCTCCTTTGGTAATGGACTTTTAAAGGCAGAGATAAAAGAGGTTTTGGAGGATGGTAACAGGATTGTTGCCTTTGAATATGAGGGGATTTTTGAGGAAATCCTTGATAAGCTGGGGGAAATGCCCCTGCCTCCTTATATAACAAAAAAGCTTGAGGATAAGAACCGTTATCAGACGGTTTATGCAAAATATGAGGGTAGTGCGGCGGCACCTACAGCGGGACTTCATTTTACTAAAGAGCTATTATCAAAGCTTGAAAATAAGGGTGTAAGACTTGCCTATGTGACTCTTCATGTGGGACTTGGAACATTCAGACCTGTTAAGGTGGAGGATGTTTTAAATCATCATATGCACTCGGAATTTTATATGGTATCCGGGGAATCTGCGGATATCATTAATGATACAAAGAAAAATGGCGGCAGAGTAATCTGCGTGGGTACAACTGCCTGTCGTACAGTGGAAAGCGCTGCTGATGAAAAGGGTAATTTAAGTGCCTGCGAGGGAAATACGGAGATTTTTATTTATCCCGGATATAAATTCAAGGTACTGGACGGACTTATTACCAATTTTCATTTGCCGGAGTCCACATTGCTTATGTTGGTGTCTGCCTTTGCAAGCAGGGAACAGATATTAAAAGCATATGCTGAGGCTGTAAGAGAGAGATATCGCTTTTTTAGCTTTGGGGATGCAATGTTTATACTTTAACACCGCTATCTTACAAATGTAAGGAGAGTGAAAAAGAGCCGAGAGCAATGAGCTCCCGGCTTTTCTTATGGCTTGTATGAGAATTTCAGAGAGAGGCCGTTTCGGAATACAACGCAGGACACCCGACCATCTATCAGCTGAATGTTATCGAGGATGGTTGTCATATACTGTTGCAGGATCTCAGGAGCGACACTCTTTGCCAGATTCTTGTAATAGATATACTGACGGTCTTTAAGCTGTTTCGAGATCAGGAGGTGGCTTGCCTGTCTTACAAAATCCTCATCAGAGAGAGAAGCGGCAGAATCACGCTGCATCATACCGAGTTTGGAATTGATGACAGAGAGATTTTCGGTGATCTCAGCTTTCTGGATGATAAAGTCCTTTTCTGACATAGCATCCTCAGAATAGAGATACAATGACTGCAGACGCTTCAATGCTCGCTCGTATTTGTCTTTATCCTTGCGGAGAGCTTCAACCTCCGGATCAACAGCAGCCTTTTTCTTTCGAGGCTTTTTGAGATTCATGGTAAAAGAATCATCGGAGCGGTACCGGGAGAGCAGATTAAATAACTCATTCAAGCCGTTATCGTCAATATGGGCTACATCCCGGAAAGTAGAGCCGATAAGCAATCTCTTTTCGAGATCTCCTGGGGTATCTATCTCAGAGAACCTGGTCTTTGCATTCAGCATATTCAAAATCAGGTTAATCGTAAATTCCCCGATGGTTATATCGTTGACAGTAGCATTATCACACTCGTGAGAACGGCGTCGGAGAGGACAGCTGTAATTTGATGTTCGGAATCCGTCAGCATGAAGCCGCCCGGGAGTAGAGACCATCTTATTACCGCACTTACCACAGTAACAAATTCCAGAGAACACATGAACATTCTGACCCATGTGACGCTCACCAACCTTTGAGACATTCCGTGTATTCTCATCCAGAATAGCAAGCATAGCTTCATGATCTCCAAGAGTGAAGATAGACGGGTGGTGGTCGTGGATGATAACCCACTCATCCTCAGGATTGACCGTGCGGCGGTCTGTGCCACGATAGCGGTTATAACGATATATCCCGGCATAGAACGGAGAGGAGGCTATGATCCAGACAGCCGTAGGTGTCCATTCAACACCAGCACGGGTACGGTAGCCAAGAGAATTAAGATACCGGGCAGTACGCACCAGAGACTTATGCTCCAGATAGTAGTCTTTAAGAGCAAGGCAGACCGGAGCCTGATCCGGATCTACGGAAAACTCCCTCGTCTCAGAGTTATAGGAATACCCAAAAGGAATACGGCCACCATTCCAGAGACCGTTGTTTGCCCGGGAGATCATGGTAGCAGTAACACGCTCGGAAGTCATATTACGCTCTAA
>JBHAJK010000009.1:0-5633 GCA_041826605.1 Lachnospiraceae bacterium
ACCATAGTTACTTGCCTATTTTCCAGATAGCACCAGTCAAAAATCCTCAGCGTAGCCCGCTACGCCTACGTTTTTTGACTGGCACTCTCAGAAAAATATTCTGCGTAAATGGTGCAGTTATTTAGAAAACGATGCACTAGTGCGATGGGAAAATGTTGCTTTCCAAACAGCGCCGGACGCGTAGTGTACTGCAGGTAAGGCACTTTGTTATCGAATATGATATACTATAGATAGTTTCAGGCAGGTTATACTTGCCAAGTTTGATGTATTAAGTAGTGTCTGCTCGCTTGAGCAGACACTACTTAAACCTTTCGTTAAGATAATCATCTGAAATTCTTGCTGAAACTATGAAATATTTCTATTAATCATCCTATAAATCCAAAGCATTTTTAAAGAACTCCAGAGTGGGCTCGCCACTTGTTAAATCCATATAGGTGGCGGCAATATCGGAGGGATTGGAATAAGCTGAGGATGTAAGTGTATGTATATACATACTGTCCATGCCAAAACTATTTGCAATGGCAATATCGCTGATTTTTTCGTTACCTATCATTATACTTTTGCTTATATCCAGCTTATGCTTTTTAAGCAGCATATCCATAAAATCAGGGTCAGGCTTTGCGCACTCCATATCTGATGAAATGAATATATCATCAAAAAAATCATATATTCCAAGGGACTTAAGCTCCGGAACGGTAAAACAGCTTTGGGCGTTGCTTAAAAGATATATTTTTCCTTTGCTTTTTTTTATGGTGCTAAGAATTTTGTGGGTATCTTCATAGGTATAGATGTATTCTCTGGAAAGTATGCGGAATGTAATGGCAAAATTATCTATGGTTTCATCCGGGCACCAGGGGCTTAAAAGCTGTCTGAAAACCTTTCTAAGCTCTATTTCGGGCTTTAGGTGGTATGGAGCTATTTTTCTGGCTTCTTCATCTACAAAGCTTAAATAGTCCTTTTGCAAACCCTTGGGGCTGTATGGAAAGCCCATAGCTGTCAGGATTTCAGCAGATTTCTTCCAGAGAGATGGCTTTTTTTCGTTGGTTTTTATATCGGCCAATGTGCCATATAAATCAAAAATATAATTATCGTATTTCATACTACCCCCATTATAAAATATAATAAAAAAGGCAATGATTTTGGATTGTCCATCATCACTGCCTTTTTATGTAAACTAAATTATTCTTCTTTTGGCAGATCAAGCTTTATATGCACATCTGCAAGCTGTCTGGGATCAACCTCGGCAGGAGCACCCATCATTACATCCTGTGCAGTTTTGTTCATAGGGAAAGGAATAATCTCACGTATGCTTTCTTCCCCTGCAATAAGCATTACCATACGGTCAACGCCCGGAGCAATACCTGCGTGTGGAGGTGCACCATAGCAGAATGCATTATACATGGCAGGGAATTTTGCTCTTACATCATCTTCTCCAAGCCCTACCATCTTAAAGGCCTCAATCATAATCTCGGGGTCGTGATTACGCACAGCGCCTGATGAAAGCTCTACACCATTTACCACCAAATCGTACTGATAAGCAAGGATATCAAGAGGATTTGTATTCTTTAAAGCATCCATACCGCCCTGTGGCATTGAGAACGGGTTGTGGCAGAACTCCAGCTTTCCGCTTTCTTCGCCTATTTCATACATAGGGAAGTCAACAATCCAGCAGAACTCATAACAATCTTTCTTCATATGGTTTTCGCTGTTTGCGCCTAAAAGCTTTCTAAGGACACCGGCAGTTTTTAAAGCATCAGCTTTCTTTCCTGCGGTAAGTCCTACAAAATCGCCGGGCTTTAGGTCAAGAGCTGAAATCACATCAGCTTTGCGCTCCTGTAAAAACTTTGCTATACCGCCGGCAATTTCACCACTTTCATCCAATTTAAACCAAAAGCCTTTATTGGCGGTAGCAACCTCTACATCGGACATAATCTTATCAATTACTTTTCTGGTGGCAGAAAAATCTGTTACCTTTACAGCTTCTATGGCAATGCCCTCTTCATCAAAGGGGCCAAAACCGCAGCCGGCAAAAGTATTTGTAACATCCTGCAAAGTCAAATCGATTCTTAAATCAGGCTTGTCCGAACCATATATCTCCATTGCATCCCTATAAGAAATTCTCTTAAAAGGAGCAGTACTTGCGTTTTTATAAACACCGTATTTAGCAAAAACAGGTGGCAGTACATCCTCGATAACAGCAAATACATCTTCCTGTGAGGCAAAGGACATTTCCATATCAAGCTGATAAAACTCTCCGGGAGAACGGTCGGCTCTGGCATCCTCGTCTCTAAAGCAAGGAGCTATCTGGAAATATTTGTCAAAGCCGGAGGTCATAAGCAACTGCTTAAACTGCTGGGGCGCCTGAGGAAGAGCATAAAACTTACCCGGATGATTTCTGGAGGGAACTAAATAATCTCTTGCGCCCTCAGGAGAGGAGCAGGTAAGAATAGGAGTGGTAATCTCTAAAAAGTTATGAGATATCATAGCCTGTCTAAGCTCTGATACTATCTGGCTTCTAAGCACAATTTTATCCTTAACGGCAGGATTTCTTAAATCCAAATAACGATATTTAAGTCTTACTGCTTCATCTGCCTCCTTTGAACGATTAATTTCAAAGGGGAGCTCGTTATATCTGCATTTTCCTAAAACCTCAATACTCTCAGGTACAACTTCAATATCTCCTGTAGGCAGGTTAGGATTTTTGCTTGATCTTTCTCTTACAATACCTGTAATAGAAAGGGTGGACTCATTGTTTATGCCGTTTAGCTTCTCCATCATTTCTTCGGTTTCAATTACGCACTGGGTTGTGCCGTAAAAGTCTCTGAGAATTAAGAAGCCTAAATTTTTGCTTACCTTACGCATATTGTCATAAAAGCCTGCTAATACTACTTTTTGACCTATATGTTCGCTCCTAAGCTCGTTACATGTATGTGTTCTTGACTGTGTCATTTGGACGCTTCCTTTCAATTAATAATAACCGTAAAAAGTATACAACAACCTAGGGTTTATAGCAATCCCCGCAGGAAATTATGTAAGATACAATACTTAAAATAAATCCGGCGAAACGCAATCGTTTCGCCGGTAAAAAGGTATGCTTTTATGTATTAATTGGTTTTATCCCATTATTACTTCAACAGTATGAGTATTTCCGTCTGCAAAATCAGGAATAAGATTGCCCTGAATTGCCTTTCCGTCTACAGAAACGCTGGCAACTCCCTTGCTTATATTACGAGGGTTAGAAATTTTAATCTCGTATGTAGCATTTCTGAATTTACGTGTAACATTCATGCCATTCCATGAGGCAGGTATTGATGGGTCAATACGAAGCCCGTCAAAATCAGCCTGAATACCCAGAATATATTGAGAAATAGCTACCATATTCCAAGCGGCGGTACCTGTAAGCCAAGAGTTTTTACCCTGACCGAAGTTTGAGGCATCCTTACCTGCAATCATCTGACCATATACATATGGCTCTGTTTTGTGTAAATCAGAGGTTTCCTCTGTAAAGGCAGGAGCAATCTTTGAATAATACTCAAAGGCCTTATCTCCACGTCCGGCATAGGCTTCTGCACATATAATCCATGCATTGTTGTGAGTAAATATACCTGCATTTTCCTTATATCCGCCGGGATACGTAGAAATCTCGCCATACTGAATATAGTATTTCGAGAAAGCAGGATTATTAAGTACAAGTCCGTGCTCTGTATTAAGATATTTGTCAACAGCCTCCAAAGCCTTTATATCGGCGCCTACATCCTTGCCGATTTCAGACATTACGGCAAAGCCCTGAGGCTCTATAAATATTTTGCCCTCTTTACATTCCTTGGAACCCATCTTGGCTCCTGTGGCATCATAGGCACGTAAGAACCAGTCGCCGTCAAAAGCATGCTCCATAACAACGCGCTTCATTTTATCTATCTCAGCCTGTGCCTTTAACGCTTCTTCATCCCTGCCTAAATGCTTAAGAATAGCAACATAGTTAGGTCCGGTATAAGTAAATAAGGTAGCAACCATTACTGACTCGGCAACCTTTGAATAGCCACCCTCAGCAGCAAACTTAGGATTGGTATAGGTCTGGAAGCTTTCTCCGGGGGTGTCTGAGTAGCAGGAAAGATTTATACAGTCATTCCAGTCGGCACGCATAGCCAGAGGGAGTCCGTGAGGTCCTAAATTATCCACTATATGATAGAAAGAAACCTTAAGGTGCTCTAAAAGGGAAGCGGCCTTACTCTCATCATTGTCATATGGCACCTGCTCGTCTAAGATTGACCAGTCGCCTGTCTCCTTAATATAAGCAGATACAGATAAAATCATCCAAAGTGGGTCATCTGAGAAGTCTCCACCTATATCCGAATTACCTTTCTTGGTTAATGGCTGGTACTGATGGTAGCAACCGCCATCCTCAAGCTGTGTTGACGCAATATCTATAATTCTTTGCTTTGCTCTGTCGGGAATTTGATGTACAAAACCTAAAATATCCTGATTTGAGTCGCGGAAGCCCATTCCGCGTCCTATTCCCGATTCAAAATATGAAGCAGAGCGTGAGAGATTGAAAGTGACCATACACTGATACTGATTCCAGATATTTACCATACGGTTAACCTTTTCATCAGGTGTATCAACATTTAAAATACCAAGCAGACTATCCCATGCTGCTCTAAGCTCTGCCATGCCCTGAGCGACTTTTTCGGGTGTATTAAAACGCTCAATCATCTCAAGGGCTGTTTCTTTATTAATAGTCTCGCCATCGGCTTCAAACTTCTTATCCACAGGCATTTCCACATAGCCTAAGACATATACAAAGGTTTTGCTTTCGCCGGGAGCTAAAGCTATTTTCTTGTAATGAGAAGCAATGGGAGACCAGCCATCGGCAAAGGAATTATTTGCCTGTCCCGCAAGTACTGCCTGAGGATTGTCAAATCCATTATATAAACCTATAAAGGCATCTCTGTCTGTATCATATCCATCAATTTCGTCATTTACACTGTAAAATGCAAAATGGTTTCGTCTGTCACGGTACTCTGTTTTGTGATAAATTACAGAGTCAGCCACCTCTACACGACCGGTTGAAAAATTTCTCTGGAAGTTGGTGCAGTCGTCCTGGGCGTCCCAAAGGCACCACTCGGCAAAGGAGAAAAGTGAAAATTCCTTATTCTCGTTGCTTTCATTTGTAAGTACAAGCTGCTGAACCTCTCCATTATAGTCCTGAGGAACAAAGAAAGTAGCTTCTGCCTTTAATCCGTTTTTGGCACCTGTAATAATGGTATATCCCATACCGTGTCGGCACTGATAAAAATCAAGAGCTGTCTTTACCGGAGACCAACCGGGATTCCAGATGGTGCCATTATCATTGATATAGAAATATCTGCCACCCATATCAATTGGCACATTATTGTAACGGTAACGTGTAATTCTTCTCAGGCGGGCGTCCTTGTAAAAAGAGTAGCCCCCGGCAGTGTTGGAAATAAGTGAAAAGAACCCCTGCGTACCCAGATAGTTAATCCAAGGGTAAGGAGTCTGTGGGGATGTGATAACATATTCTTTTGCTGAATCATCAAAAAAACCGAATTTCATAATTAATCTCCCTATATACATAACCTTAATTTGAAATAGCTAAAAAAGTCGAAAACGAT
>JBHAJK010000010.1:0-62680 GCA_041826605.1 Lachnospiraceae bacterium
ACCGCCTTTTTATTTTCTTCAATCTTCATCTTATCAATGTCAGTATTTTTTCTTTTTACCATCTTGATGGCTTGCGACTGCTCAATCGCCCTTATATGAAAAGAAATATTGATGTTATCATCAATATCCAAAAACTCAGATGGTCCTCTAGGGTCATATCTAAAATACTCCTGATATGTATAATACACACCCTGTTTACCATACACAGGCGAATAATATGCTCCACTTTCCAAATCAGTCTTACGAATACGTATTTCATCCAGATTATTTAAAAATACGCTTCTACAGGGTTCAGTAGCCGTATATGCCATATACTTTATATTATCCTCATCATTCTTTTAAAGAAAATATCTGCGCCTCCATATCCTGCTATGCGCCTTTTCATCCCCTCTTTATCAAGACCAAATCTACTCATTTATGCGTTACCTCAACCTTTGTTACATTCGACATTCCTAACATACTAATTGCCTTTTTTGTATCAAACAAAGTCCCATCATCCCGAATAGCCTCGCATGCATTTATTAAATTGTCCAAATGCTGTCCTGTACCTGTTACACTTTTATTTGACAGAGCGCTGTTATCACAAACATTCCCTGCAATATTAATTTCTCTCCCTGATAGATATGAGCAATACTTAGTCAGTAGCAAAAGAACCTGTGCACATTCTTCCTTACCGTTCCCTATCCAGCCCCTTGTCCCACTTACATTTTTTTGTAGTGACGCCATATCCATAGTGATATTTTGCATTTCACTTTGTAGCGACTTTATTGCCTGGATTAGCTTATCTATCCCCTCAACGCTCATATAAACCTCTAATCCTCTGTTATTTGAAGCCATATACAACCTCGCTTTAAGCAATGACAGATAACTGTCTACTCCCTCAATTACATCCGCTCTGGCATCAGAAGACAAATTGGGATTAAGAGCATATGTAAGCTTTGCCTTTTGCGGAAAATTATTAATACTTTCAACTGATTGAGAAAAAGTAGCCGGTATCAATATATAGGCACCGTATGTTCCATTATATATCCCATTTTTAGCCGCCTCTAAAGAGGCACGTTCATATTGCTCAGATGGTATTCCACAAATCTCACTGCCATAATTGATTTTTTCATCGCCTATTATTGAGCCCTCATCCATATTGACAACTGCTACCGTCACTACAGTTTCTTCTTTTTCTTGCACGCTTCTTTCATGTAGCCTGCCAAAATACAGACCCGTGCAAACAAACAGCGTGCCTAAAAGAATTACTTTGGAAATTTCTAAAACTATACGTTTCATGCTGTCCCCCTAAAATTTTTATAATTTTAATACACATATTTTAAAAATATGCATAATTTAACATGTTTACATACAAATGGAAATAATTTCAAAATATTTAATTGTAATAATTGGGAAAATTTTATGAAGTGATTCTTCCCCCCCCTACCTATTCCAAAATATTCTAACATTTTATTTTAATTATGTAAATTTAAAATTTTTTACAATTTCTGTCATTGATTTTACTAAGCATTTCTTTATTAATATCTGACAATTTCAACATTCAATTTATTTAGTTTTCGATTATAAACAGATTACAATTTTTCCAAAACACGGAAATGTTTTTAGACAATCAAAAAAAACGACTATGCCCATTACCCACATCAAGCTCTGTTGATGCTAATAACTGCATAGTCGCCTTTAATTATGATTTTTAATTATAACTCTGCTTTAAATTATCTCCGGTACAATTCCCAGTCTGCCTGCAATGTACTCCAGACCTCCCACATTTCCGCTATTGTCTCTGATTATACTATCACTAAGTACGGTTCCCTTGGGAAGTATCAGCCTCTTTCTTAAGCCTGCGTGCTTGTAAATAATAACCACATCTGAATTAGTCACATTTCCTAAGGATTTATAAAAGCCTGCTCCCGATGCACCTCCTGCTCCATTTGCATCATACCAGCTATGGGCACCTATATCTACATAGTCCCTATCCTCTACTCTGCTTTCAGGCACCGGAAGTGGAGAGCCTACTACCACAGGTCCTAAATTAATATATACATCATCAATATTCCTTATACCCTGAGTCACAGCTATCACTGCTTCCACATCAATAGGTCCTTTACCGGAATTCTCCTACCATAATCCCAATATCGCCTACTATATTTTCAGAGTTTATTGGCTTTGACATGGAAAAGGTTATCTCCTTAACCACCGTAGCTTCTGCCCTTACACCCATTTTCACAGACATCATGGAACACATTAAAATTCCAAGACTAAGTACTGCCTTTTTTAATAAATTCATTATATACCCTCCGTCGTCTAATAATTGTACCTTTCGTACGCGCCAGACAGAGGATATCATATATATTTTTTAATACAACCCAAAAAGGTTTTGTTAAGGTTTAGAGCCAAACTTTTAGGTTTCCTTAAGGTTTCTACCTCATAAATGTTCCAATAATGCCTCTGGCTAAGGTCGCTCCCATATTGCCACCCAGCTTCTTTCCAAAGCTTCCGCCAATGCTTTTGCCTAAATCATTTCCAAGCTGCCTGCCTACCGTGCCTGCTGCCGAATTTGCCACACTCTTCACAAGCTTATTTGTCTTTGATGGCTTTGCCACTGTGGTCTGGCGCTCAGCACCTGTAGTGCCACTGCTCTTTGTACTCTTTGTACCGGAGCCTGAGTTTGCTCCTACCTTATGTCTGGCTGCATAATCTCTCTGAGCCTGCTTTCTATCTGTAATTGGAGCTTCTTCCTCCTCTTCATAGACTGCATTATTGCTTTGAGCCAGCTCCTCATATGCGGAATGGCGGTCTGCTGCCTCTGAATACTTTCTGTATAGAGGGCTTCCATATACAATATTATCTCTCTTATCCATACTTATGGGCTTCATTGAGCTTTCCGGAAGAATAATCTTTGTGCGTTTTGCCATTGTGGGAATACCGCTTTCATCCAGTACCGACACAATAGCCTCTCCTATCTGAAGCTCCTGAAGCACATCAAAGGTTTTGAACTCAGGATTGACTCTAAAGGACTCCGCTGCCGCACGCACATTTTTCTGCTCTGCCGGTGTATATGCATACAGGGCATGCTGTATTTTATTTCCCAACTGTGCCAAAACACCATTTGGAATATCCTTAGGGCTCTGGGTTATAAAGAAAATACCTACTCCCTTTGAACGTATAAGCTTTACTACCTGCTCTATTTTATCCAACAGGCTCTTGCTGGCATTATCAAAGAGCATATGTGCCTCATCAAAGAAAAATACAAGCTTAGGCACCGGCAAATCTCCTACCTCCGGCAGGCTCTCATAAATCTCCGACAGCATCCAAAGCAGCATTGTAGAATACATTGTAGGATTTAAAATAAGCTTCTGACAATCAAGTACCTGTATATAGCCTCTGCCTCTTTCATCCTTTCTGAGCCAATCATCTATTTCCAGAGCCGGCTCTCCAAAGAACAAATCGCCACCCTCACTTTCCAGAGTAATAACCGCTCTTATAATAGTAGTCAGACTCGCCTTTGCAATATTTCCATAATTTGCAGCATAAGATGAGGCATTTTCACTGACATATGCCAGCATTGCCCGTAAATCCTTGGTATCAATGAGCAAAAGCCTCTCATCATCCGCTATTTTAAAAATAATGGTAAGAACATCTGACTGTGTCTGATTAAGACCTAATATTCTTGACAGCAGCATGGGACCCATCTCTGATATGGTGGTTCTTAAAGGCAATCCCATCTCCCCATATACATCCCAAAAATTAACAGGGTGGTCACAGGCATATTCTGTCTCTCCCGGCACTGCAATTCCTGATAAATCTCCCTTAACATCTGCAATAAACACCGTGGCTCCCGCATCAGAAAATGACTCTGCCACAGTTTTTACAGTAGTAGTCTTTCCCGTTCCGGTAGCTCCCGCTATCATTCCATGTCTGTTTGCCATCTTAGGAAAAATTCCTATTTCCTCCTCATTTGCATTTCCAAAATAAATAAAATTATCCTTGTACATTTAATTCCTCGCTCTTAATCACAGTTTTTCTCTTGTTTTTCTTGTCCACATACATTATATCGTCAGCTTTGCCAATAATTTTATCTACAATTACATCCTCTGTACACAAATAACCTGTATATCCTATGGAACATTCTACAAAATATGGCTTATCACTATTCTCGTTAAACTTTCTAAGACTTTCCTTTATCTCAAAAGCCACCTCTTTTGCCACAGACTCATCTCCCGCTATCATGGCAGTAAATTCATCTCCGCCTATTCGTCCACAGCAGCCCCTGTCATCTATTACTTCCTTAAGTACATTGGCAAGCTGCTTAAGAGCAAAGTCTCCCTCTTTATGACCAAATAAATCATTTATACTCTTTAAATGGTCCAAATCTATAAAGAACAGATATGCTTGTAAACCATCGTTTTTGCGGTTAAGCTCCAGCATCCTTTCCATAAAGCCTCTTCTGTTAAAGATGCCCGTCATAGGGTCATTACTTGATACCGCATTCAAAATCTGATTTTTTTCTCTGATAATCCTCATGGTCTCATAGAGCTCATTTTTTATATTGTCCTCACGCCTTACCATATTCATATAGGACAAGCCACTGCTTATCTGCATACCCACTCCATGCATACCGGATACCTGGTCAGGCTTCAGCTCGCATACCATAATACCATATTGATTTTCTTCACTAAAAAGGAGGAATACCTCAAACATATGGCCGGGGCTTGTGGGATAAAGGGTGGTAAAGCCCCTTTCCATATCTACTACTTCCCCCTCCTTTTCCTTGTATACCCTTATCTTTCCTCCCTCTAATACTGCTGTAAGATACAATTTTTCAGGACAGGCAAATCTATCCGTTTCATATCTTTTTACAGCCTTTGGCGCCAGGTATATATAAGCACTTTTAGCTCCCTCATCTCTTACCTGCTCCATCGCCAGCCTGAAAAAGCCATTCCAGTCCCTGGCCAGTTCTTTCATATGCTGAATAACAACGGGCACATCCCAATAGCGTCTTATAAGCCTGTCATTTCTCAGAGTATCCCTCTGTAAAAGAAATGCCTGTATGTGCTGATATGTCATTTCCAAAAAGGTACTGCATAAAATGCTTATTTTATTATTATTTCTTCCATTCATTTCCTCCATGAAAATCCTATGGGCGCAGGAGGTCAATGCCTCCCAGTTAATATCCTCATAGGTCTGATTTTCAAACAGGAAAGTCAGATACTTATCATATTCATCATTTAAAAGATGCTCATTCAAAGTGGTTATATCCGCACTTCTTATTTTTTCAAGCAGCTCCAATATATTTTTGAAAAAGCTCTCCACTACCTCAAAGGATTTTTCAGAATATTGAAGTCCCATACACTTTTCAGCATATCTATATGCCAGGTCATGTATATGCAAGCCCATTCCTGTCCCTTGCAGGTCATCTCCATACAGCCTGCCTACAGCTTTATCCGTAAAAGCAAATTCACAGCCACAGGAGCCCCTAAATACCACAGGACACTCCAGCATATAAAGCTCATTTCTGTCATTACATACACCATTAATAGCCAGTTCAATGGCTTTCATTCCCAGCAAAAAGGCATCCTGCCTTACGGTTGACAGAGGCGGATTCATTCTACGTACAAATTCAATATCATCAAAACCTGTTATAGAAAAATCCTTTCCAATATTTATTCCCCTCTCTCTACATACCTTATAGGCCGCAATTGCCATCTCATCATTAGCGCACACTAAGGCATCCGCATCCGGATTATTGTCCAAAAGCTTATGTACCAGATGCTCCACTCTTGAGGTGTAATTGCCATAGGTAAACATATCCAGGCTTACTTTCATATTATGCAAAATAAGAGAGTCATGATATGCTCTAAGCCTCTCCACCGCATCTGTATTCATTCTGGGCCCGCCTAAGAAAAGAATTTTCTTCCTGTTATGCTCCTCTATTAAGTGGTCCACCAGCTTTCTTACACCATTGTAATTATCTGCAATAATATATGAAAATTTTCTGTTTAACTCATATTCCTGTATAACAATAGTAGGAATATTGGCAAATTTCTTGAAAAACTCCACCTTTTCAGGCTCACTTAAAAACATGGATACCGTTCCAAAGGCAATTACAATGGCATCCAGGGATGCAAAAAGTGGATAATCATAAATAGAACTATATTGATAATCGTAATTTCTAAAGGTCAGTCCGTCTCCGTTCTCACCCTTAGCATCCCTTTCATTCCATGAAGCATAAATGCCTCCCAGCATAGTTGGAAAAATAGTAATATTTACATTCTTTCCAAATGCTCCCGCATACATACCTCTAAGCACCTCCATGGGATGCTTGGTATGAACACTTCCCAGTAGTACTCCTACCTCTAATACTTTTTTATCTGATTTTGCCATATGTAACCCCAATTAACATTAGCCTCATAACCCGCGTAACAGTTTTAGCCTCTATAGTCTTTCCTATAATTAGTTTCGTTATCGTCCGTAATATTTCTCCACCGGTCTCTATAAAACTAACCTATAATAAACCCAAATATTCTATTCTTAAATCCGTCTAACAATGCTTCATAAGTAGTATAGTCTATACTGCTTCCAAAATATTCATTCCAGCCATCCCTGAAATTATTGGCAATAAGCTTTGAATTTTCATCCTCACGAAGCAGTAGGGTTGGAAAAATATAATATATCATCACAAAATTCAGGTTCATCAGCATTTTTTTACTGATTTTGCCCTTTTTAGAATATTTTTCCCTAACCTGTTGGCACAAAGAGTCAATAATGGCTCCGGCCACTCCGTCCTTATCCTCAGCAGCACCAACACTCTCTAAAATTTCATCAAAATATTCCTTATATTTTTCTCCGTAAAGCCCCATATTTACTTCATATGTCTTTTTCTTCAGCCCACTTAATATGGCATCCATATCCTGAAACATTAAATATCCGTTTTCCAACATAAATCTCTCCCAATACCTGCTAATATATCTCTGCAATCTCGTAGATTAGCTGTTCCGTTCTGCTCCAGCCAAGACATGGGTCCGTAATGGATTTGCCATAGCAGCCCCCGCCTACCTTTTGAGCTCCGTCTTCAATATAGCTTTCCACCATAAAGCCCTTTAATAAGGAGGCTATCCTGCCATTCTGTCTGCTGGAATGGAGTACATCCTTTATAATACGTGGCTGTTCAAAAGGGTCTTTATTTGAATTTGCATGATTTGTATCTATAATAACCCCCGGATTTAACAGGCTTCTTTCATCATAAAAATCACAGAGTCTTATTAAGTCCTCATAATGATAATTAGGAAGTGCCTGTCCATGCTTATTTGTTGAGCCCCTTAAAATTGCATGGGTATGCTCATTGCCACTGGAATGTACCTCCCAGCCCCTATAAATAAAGGTGTGTCCACTCTGGGCTGCCAAAATAGCATTCATCATAACAGTATAATCTCCGGAGGTAGGATTTTTCATACCCACCGGCACCTCTACACCACTTGCCACCAGCCTGTGTTGCTGATTTTCTACAGAGCGTGCTCCCACTGCCACATAGCCTAATAAATCATCCAGATATTGATAATTCTCCGGATATAGCATTTCATCTGCACAGGCAAAGCCGGTCTCCTCCACAGCCCTCATATGCATACGCCTTGTGGCAATTATACCCTTAAACATATCAGGCTTTTCGGTAGGGTCCGGCTGATGCAGCATTCCCTTATACCCCTCCCCTGTAGTCCTGGGTTTGTTTGTATAAATTCTTGGTACAATAAGGATTTTATCCTCCACCTTTTCCTGTACCTTGCACAATCTTGAAATATAGTCAATAACACTGTCCTCATTGTCAGCGGAGCAGGGACCCACTATAAGAATTAACTTATTATTCTTTCCCTCAAAAATCTGCTTTATCTCTGCTCTTCTTCTTTCTACAGTTTCACTCATCTTGGCGGTCATAGGATACATTTCCTTTACCTCCATAGGCACCGCCAGCATTCTATCCATATACATTTTCATAATAATCTCCAAAAACATCCGTCCACAGATATCTGTGCACCATATACTTATATTTTTCTCTAACTTAACTTCAGTTTAATTCCAAGTCTTTTTATACACTCAAAATAATCAGGGTAGCTTTTTTTCACAGCCTCTACACCCTCAATACTTCCTCCTGTAATAGTAAGCAGGGTGGAAAGTGCCATTACTATTCTATGGTCATTATGCCCGAAAAGCTCTTCTTTGGGCACAGCTATCTCTCCGGGCTCTATGAAAACCGAGTCCTCTTCCATATGGGTTACAACTCCAAATTTTCCTAATTCCTCACACATTACCCTGCCTCTGTCACTTTCCTTTATGGCAAGTCGCTTTGTGCCTGTAAAATCTCCTCCATAATTTGCAGCCGCCACCACAAAAAGTATGGGACCCAAATCAGGGCAATCTGAAATATTAAGCTTTGCTCTTCCCTCCATAAGCCTTGAAAAATAATCAAAATATACTTTATCCCCTTGGGCAGCCGTCATATCCAGCCCCTCTACAGCGACCTCGCCGCCTATGGTATTAAAGGCCTCTAAAAAGGCTGAATTAGAAAAATCTCCCTCTACCACCACCTCTGTAGCTACATATTTCTGTCCACCCTTTATATATAATGTAGCATCGTCATTCCATGTGATTTCGATACCGAATTTTTTAAGCGCTTTAATCGTAAGCTCTATATAGGAGCGACTGTCAACCGGTGGAATAAGCTTTACCACACTATCCTCTTTCAATGTGGAAAGAGCAAAGATAAGTCCGCTTATAAACTGACTGCTTATATTTCCTAAAACCTCATATTCTCCGGATTTCAGAATGCCACATACCTTTATACCATCAGTACTCTTTTCATACAGAATATTTTGTTTTTCTGCAATCTCTTCATATACTGACATAGGTCTTTGTAAAAGAGTTGCACTTCCTGTAAAAAATGACTCCTCCATTCTAAGCATTGCCAGTGGCACAAAAAATCGCAAGGTACTTCCACATTCTCTGCAATTAAATCGAAGCTTTCCTCCTGCTGATAATCCTCTGCCCGTTATGCGCACATAGCCTCCATGCCTGTCCACCATGGCTCCCATGGTCTCCACACAATCAAGAGTTGCCAGTATATCCTCTGAATATGAAATATTTCCTATCTCACTTACCCCCTCTGATAGGGCAGCACATATAATATATCTGTGCGCCATACTTTTAGATGGCGGTGCCAATATAATACCCTCTGCCTTTGATGGCTCTATTACTGCTTTCATATTAATCAACATTCCTCTTTATCATTTCCACCAGATACTCCGCAGCTTCCAAATAACCGGCTATGCCCTTACCTGTAATAGTTTTTACACAGGCATTTCTAATATAGCTGACCTGTCTAAATTCCTCACGCTCCTCCAGCTTGGATATATGCACCTCCACCGTAGGTATTCCCACCGCCTTTACTGCATCCAATATGGCAATACTGGTATGTGTATATGCTCCGGGGTTTATTACTATTCCCTCTGATTTTTTGTAACATTCCTGAATTTTATCTACCAAATCCCCCTCATGATTTGATTGATATACCTCAATATCAATATTCTGCTCTTTACCATATGTGGTAAGCCTCTCCACTAAAGTATTATAGGTATCCCCGCCATAAATCTCAGGCTCCCTGATACCCAGCATATTTATATTCGGTCCGTTAATAACTGTAATTTTCATATAATCTTCCTTCAATTAACCGATGAACCACCTTGTCCACATCCGCATTTGCATCTACTACAGCATCCGCAGTTTTCATATATATTGGCAGTCTCTCCTTGTAAAGACCTGCAAGCTTTTCCTCGTTATCCGATAGTGGTCTGTCATCTGTGGGAATTATATTTTCCAAAGGTCTGTTAATAAAATATATTTTGCCATTTCTTTTAAGCTCCCACACATTGCTCTCCCTAAGGACAGCGCCACCACCTGTGGAAATTAAAAGTCCTGTTTGCAGGGATAATTCCTTTATAACTTCACTTTCCATATCTCTAAAATATGGCTCTCCATATTTCTTAAATATATCAGCGATTTCCATACCTGCCTTTTTTACTATCAGCTCATCTGTGTCCACAAAGCTTTTACCAGTAGCCACAGCCACATATTTACCTACAGTACTTTTTCCGCTTCCGGGCATACCGGTCAGTACAATATTTCCTTTTTTACTCTCAATATTTTTATATATGGACTCTATTAAACTGTCTTCATATTTTGTATCAAAAAACAGCTCCGATGCTCTTACTGCCTGGGCTACCAGCATAAACAGTCCTCCCGTTGCAATAATTCCCTTTTTTCTTGCTCTAAGCACCAGCTCGGAACACAGAGGGTTATATATGGCATCTGCCACACCCTTTAAGCCTTTAAACCTTTCTATATCTAAAGGAACTCCCTCTATATTGGGATACATACCACAGGGGGTAGTATTTATCAAAAAGTTCACATCACTATGAATAGCATATGCCTCTTCATAAGTCACGGCACCCTCTCTGCTTTCGCGGCTTACATTTATAATAGAAGCAGCACCAAGACTTTTTGCCACAGCCTCTGCAGTATGGGAGGTTCCGCCACTTCCTAAAATTAATACCTTTCCTCCTGCAAGCTCCATCTTTTCTCTAAGAAGCAATGCCTGCATACCGAAAAAATCAGTATTATATCCATAGAGCCTGCCATCCTTATTTACAATAGTATTTACTGCTCCTATTTCCAATGCCCTTTCGTCAATATAATCCAAATATGGCATTACCGACTGTTTATAGGGTATGGTAACATTTATTCCCTTAAAATCTTTTTCTGTAATAAATCTCTCCAGCATATCAGGTGCCAGCTCTTTAATCTCATAGGGATAGTCTCCGATATTCCCGTGGATTTCCTTGGAAAAGCTATGCCCTAAATGCTCGCCTATCAAACCGTATTCCATATATTAGTCCAATCTTTTCTTTTGTACATTCCTTATAATCTGCAAAGCCCGCCGGTTGTTACCGGCTTTCTTTTACAAACCGGACTGTCGCTATACATAGCGCTCTTATAAGCCGGCCTAAACAGCCCTATTACCACACACTAGTTCTCTTTCACAAACCAGTCTGTTCCGTAGCGTCCTGCTAAAATGTCATAAACCACTATTGCGGTCAGACTCTCTGCCACCACCTTTGCTCTATGAATAATAGCAGGGTCATGTCTGCCCTCAATCTGTAGCTCTGTTTCTCTTCCGTTTATAAAATCCACTGACTGTTGCTTCTTATAAATAGATGGAGTTGGCTTTACCGCCAGTCTGAATACTACAGGCATACCATTTGTAATTCCGCCATTTATTCCACCATTATTATTGGAGGCAGTTGATATTTTCTCATCCTCTATTATAAAGGGGTCATTAAATTCACTTCCCCTTTTATCCACCATATCAAAGCCTGCACCAAACTCTATACCCTTTATGGCAGGTATTCCAAACATAGCATGAGCAAGCTTGCTTTCCACCGAGTCAAACCAGGGCTCGCCCAAGCCCGCAGGCAATCCTACTACAGCAGTTTCCAACACACCGCCTACGCTGTCTCCATCTTTTGCTGCCTCTTCGGCACGCTCCCGCATTTTTACCGCCGCGTCCTCATTAAGAACTGCAAAGCTCATCTTTCCAAGCTTATCTATATCCTCGTAATAATTTTCAAATTCCCTGTCCTTTATTCCGGCACATTCCTTTATATGGCTTCCTATGAATATGCCCTTTTCCTTAAGTGCAGGAATTACAATAGCTCCTGCCGCCACCACCGCAGCCGTTACCCTGCCGCTAAAATGACCGCCACCTCTGTAATCCTCAAAGCCATGATATTTACAATATGCCGTATAATCCGCATGTCCCGGACGTGCAATGCTTCTGTTTTTGCTGTAGTCCTTGCTATGCTGAGCCTCATTTGGAATAATTATAGTAAGGGCAGTGCCGGTGGTATGTCCCTCAAAGGCACCACTTACTATTGTATATTCGTCCTTTTCCTGTCTGGCAGTGGATATCCTACCTGCAGGACGTCTAAGAGTAAGCTGGCTCTTTATAAAATCCTCATCTATTTTAATTCCCGGTGCCAGCCCATCCAAAACCGCTCCTATGGCCGCACCATGACTCTCTCCGAATATGGTTATTGCCAGATTATCTCCAAGTGTATTTTTCATAATAATATGTCACTGCTCCTCTATATCTTATAATGTCCTAAAGCCTTAAGCCCCGCAGCTTCTTTCTGATTACAGTTCCTCTACCTCTGTGTAATGTCCCAAAACCTTAAGCATTTCACAGTTTCTCTCCATTCCGGCAAGCATTGCAGCTCCTATGGAGGTTTTATTTCCCTCTGCCTCCGTGTAAAAATAATAGCGCCACCTCTGCCCCTTAAGAGGTCTGCTCCTTATAACTCTCATATTGTACCCGAAAATACCAAGGGTCATGAGTATCCTCGACAGGGAGCCCGGGTCGTTTTGAATGGTGAACATTAACGCATACACCTCCGGCTTATCCGAGGCACTGTCAAAAAGATTTGACATATGTTTTTCCATTACCGCAAATTTGGTGGTATTGCTGCTGCTCTCATTTATATTTCTTTCCAGAATTTCCAAGCCGTAAAGTCCGGCTGTCTCCTCACTGGCAATAGCCGCAACCGCCGCATTTCCCTCCTGTGCCACCTGCATTGCCGCCTGTGCCGTATTTGTTGCCTGCTCTGTTATATAGCCGTGCCTGCTTATATAATGATAGCACTGCTCCAATGCCTGTGGGTGGCTTACTACCCTTCTTATATCCTCCTTAGCCGCTCCCGGCACACCTAAAAGATTTTGAGAAACCGGCATTGAATATATTCCCCTGATATACAGCGTGCCTTCAAATATCATGTCCATAACCTGCCCCACCTCTCCGGCAAAGCTGTTCTCTATCGGAAGCACCGCATAATCGCATTCACCATTATCCACCGCCTCGTATGCTTCTCTAAAGGAAGCATACGCCCTTTTTATTCCCTCAGGAAAAATTTTCTGCGCCGCAATATGAGCAAATGCACCCTCTGCGCCGCAATATGCCACTCTTGGCATAGCTTCATTTATTTTTAAAGCTTTCTCATCCTTCACTCCGATTACTCCTTTACAGCATCTGCATAAATTTCATTTTATCACAAAATCGTCATATAAACTATCCGCAGCTTAATCCCCTGCCTCCCTTATAAAAAATGCCGTAATGCATACCCACTGCGGCATGTATCACGGCATTTCTGCGACATAGGCTCAAGGCTTATCGCTCCTATCTTTCATATATTTTTTCCCATATGGCTGCATCGGCATCATCAATCCTCTTTATCTTTGCACGAACCTCCTCCAGCTCCTTGTTCAAATCGGCATTTGCCTTTTCCGCCTTTGCATAATACTTATCTATTTCCTTGTAAAGCTCATCTATCTTTTTCTGGTCATCTGTCAGTAGCTTTTTCTCCTTTGCGGTCAGCTTATCGGAGAATTGTATATATTTGACCATATCGTTGCCTACGGTCTTTTGCTTTGCATTCTCTCCCGAATCCAGCTTATCCCACAGCTTCTCATGCTTCCCTTTAATATCCCAAATCCTATCGAATATGGGATCTGCCTCCTTAACAATCTTATTGGTCTTATAATTAATCTTTTCCATCAGCTCATTGAGTCTGTCATAATATGGCCCCTTAGCCTTTTCCGAGGCTATGAGCTGCTTTTTTTCTTTTTCCGTCAGCATCTTAAGCCCTTTAACATAGTCCTCAATAGATTCCTCTACGGGTACGGCTCCCGGAACAGCCTCCAGCGTATCCGCTTCCTCAGCCAACGTCTTAGGAACTGCCGCATTTGCCCTGATACCTCCGTAAAGGAAGCTGCATACAACTCCTCCCGCAAATAATGCTCCGAATGCCACTGCCTTAAAATTCATTTGAAAATCCCTCCTTAACATATTAATTCCTCCTTTATAAAATCGTTTTATTTGTTTTGGTATATTTATATTCTAAGGAATCAGTCTCGGGAAATCTCCGAAATTTAAAGGAATAATTGTGGCAAAACTGTGGCATTTTATAAAAGCCGGCAATTCAAATTAACGGAATTTTGATTTCAAAGGAAGTACAGCCGTTCTCGGAGCTTACGCTGATTTTTCCCTTATGGCGCTTTATGACCTCATAGGTTATGGAAAGGCCTATACCGCTGCTGCCTCCCTTTCCCTTGTAAAAACGCTCAAATATATGGGGCAGATCCTCCTTTGATATTTCAGCGCCGTCATTTGCTATACGTATATACGCAATATCCTCCCGTCTGTAACATTCTACATCTATTTTTCCGACGGCATGCCTTAAGGCATTTGTGAGCACATTTAATATTGCATGCTCCAGCTCATCCTCACTGCCGTTGCAATATATGCTTTTTTCATCAGCCCTCATGGTCAATTCAATATTTTTTCCGGAGGCTGCTGCTTCTATTGTTCCTGCGCAATAGAGTACCAGCTCCCTTATATCAAATTTTTCCCACCTGTCTGTGGAAATCTGTCCGTCCAGCCTGGCAAGCATAAGTATTTCATTGATAAGGCTAGTCATTTTCTTTACTTCATCTATGATTATCGTAAGGCAGCGCTCCCTGTCCTTAAGTATTCCCGTGAGAAGCCCCTCCGCATATCCCTGCATGGACATAAGCGGCGTTTTGAGCTCGTGAGATGAATTGGCAAAAAACTGCTTTTGAGACTCCTCCGCATTTTTAAGCATTTCAGTCATCCTTCTCACTCTGTTAGCGATTACGTAAAATTCTTCATACGCAAAATAAGGCTTGGAGGGCAGTCTTTTCCGTTGTCCCGCCTTGTATATATATTTTTGCAGCCCTTTAAATGCCGTATCCAGTCTTTTTGCCTGAAAAAGCGCTGCTGCCAGCGCAAGCAGCAGGGAAAACAGCATTATTATGAGGAGGAGGATGTTTATTCTGTTTACAAAGGAAAGAAGGGGTGAGGCATTTGCATATGCCACCACCAGATATTTGCTGTTTTCCAAGGACTCATTATCCATATACAGCATATATCCGTCAAAATATCCTTCAAAGCTTTCTACTGCGGCATATAGCCTTCTGCCTCTGTGCGTATATGTGAACTTTCCTTTTTTTACGGCTTTATCAATATTTTTTTGAAAATAACCGCTTATGCCCTCTATATCCTCAGTGCCCTTTTCATCTGCCCATATATCCGAGACAAATACCTGCTCTCCCTTTTCATTAAACAAAATATAGCCCGTGCTCATTGAAATTTCAGTCTGACTGCTGTCGGACTCCCATCTTTCCGTATTCGCACTGCTGGTTAATACCAGCAGTGCCAGCTCTTTATCTATATGGGAATATGCAATTTTTTTAACATAGCCTCTGCTTATCAGATTAAACAGGGCTATTACAAGAAGATACGACAAAATCAATATTATTGAAGATATTACAAATTGTATTTTTTTAAGCGACGGACTGTTACGCATTATTCCTCTCCCACAACTCTAAAACCAAAGCCCCATACGGTTTGTATGGAAACACGGCTGCCTGCCTCCGTTATTTTTTTTCTGAGTCTTTTTATTGTATCATCGGTTGCTCTTGTTTCAATCTCGCTGTCATAGCCCCATACGGTATCCAAAAGCTCCTCCCGTGACACCGCTCTGTCACTATTCTTCAGCAGATATGACAGCAGCTCATACTCGGTATTTGTAAGGTGCATCTGCCGGTTTTTGCAAAAGGCCTGCTTACGTCTTATATCCATTTTCAGGTCACAAAAGTATATATCCTTCTCATCCACAGCCTCAGAGGCGGTTTGTCTGGCAAATATTGATTTAACTCTAAGAGCCAGCTTTACCGGCGAAAAGGGCTTTGTGAAGTAATCATCACAGCCCATGGTAAAGCCCGTCACAAAATCTGCATCCATGTCCTTGGCTGTCAAAAGTATAATGGGTATCTCGGACCTTTTACGTATTTTCGAACATATGGTAAAGCCGTCGGTTCCCGGCATCATAATATCCAAAATAACCAGATCAGCCTTACTTTCATTAAATCTCTCAAAAAGCTTATCTCCGTTCTCGAATATTTCCACCTCATAGTCATCCTCCAAAAAGGATTTCAGGAGACTGCGTATATCAGCCTCATCATCTGCTATATATATTTTTTTTCTCATTATCCTCACCTGTATTTATATGTAGCAATAAAGCTCCTATGTCAATAGCAGTATAGGCACAGTAAAATACTGTGCCTATACTGTAGATATATTTTCAATTATTCGTTAACCGATTAACCTATCTGAGCTGCAACCTCTGCCGCAAAATCCTCGCTCTTCTTCTCCAGACCCTCGCCTGTCTCAAAACGAACAAACTTAGTAATATTAAGATTAGCTCCATTTGCCTTAGCAACCTCTGCAACATACTGTCCTACAGTCTGCTTTCCATCCTCTGCTCTTACATATACCTGGTCAAGGAGGCAAACCTCCTTAAGCTCCTTCTTGATACGTCCCTGAATCATACCGTCAATAACCTTTTCAGGCTTCTGTGACTCCTTGGGATCAGCCATAATCTGAGCCTTAAGGATTTCCTTTTCATGAGCGATGTAATCAGCATCAATTTCTGCTTCGCTTACATACTTTGCATTTAAAGCCGCAATCTGCATTGCCACATTCTTTAATGCCTCATCAATAGCATCATTCTTTACATCTGTATTAGCTGCCACGATAACACCGATACGTCCGCCACCGTGGATATATCCTACTACTGTATCGCCCTCAAGCTTCTCAAATCTTCTGATATTAAGGTTTTCTCCAATAGTAGCTACCTTTTCTACCAATGCTTCCTTAACAGTCTTAGAGGTATCCTCTGCCCATGTCTCTGCTAAAAGTCCATCAACATCTGCTGCGTTTGAAGCAAGTGCCTGCTCTGCTACTTTCTCAACGAAAGCCTGGAATACTTCGTTCTTTGATACGAAGTCTGTCTCAGAGTTAACTTCAACTACAACTGCCTTACCGCCATCAATAGCAATACGGCAAATACCCTCTGCCGCAATACGGCTTGCTTTCTTCTCAGCTTTCATAGCGCCTGACTTACGAAGAAAATCCACAGCCTCTTCCATATTTCCATCGCACTCTGCAAGTGCTTTCTTACAATCCATCATACCTGCGCCTGAAAGCTCACGCAGTTCCTTAACCATAGCTGCTGTAATGTTAGCCATTATTATCTCCTCCTATATTATATAATCTGCCTCCCGCCAAATTAGCAGGAGGCTCCTTTTTTATTCTTCTTCTGTTGCTGCTACTTCTTCGATATCTGTAGCCTCTGCCTCTACTGCCTCTGTATAAACAGCTTCGCCCTGATTAGCCTCGATAACAGCATCAGCCATCTTTCCTACAATAAGCTTTACTGCACGGATAGCATCATCATTACCGGGAATGATGTAGTCAAGGTCATCAGGATCACAGTTTGTATCGCCAATACCGATAAGTGAAATACCAAGTGACTTAGCTTCCTTAACACAGATAGCTTCTTTCTTAGGGTCTACTACGAAGATAGCATCAGGAACTCTTGTCATATCCTTGATACCGCCGATATTCTTCTCAAGCTTCTCCCACTCTTTCTTAAGCTGAATAACCTCTTTCTTAGGAAGAACATCGAAGGTTCCATCCTCAGCCATTCTCTCAATAGCCTTAAGTCTTGCAATTCTTGTTTCAATAGTCTTGAAGTTGGTAAGCATACCACCAAGCCATCTCTCATTTACATAGTACATACCGCAACGCTCTGCCTCGCTCTTAACTGCGTCCTGAGCCTGCTTCTTGGTACCAACAAATAAAACTGTACCACCCTCATTTGCAATATCAAATACTGCCTTGTAAGCATCATCAACAAGACCAACTGTCTTCTGTAAGTCGATAATGTGGATACCGTTTCTCTCTGTGAAGATGTAGGGAGCCATCTTAGGGTTCCATCTTCTTGTCTGATGTCCGAAATGAACACCTGCCTCAAGTAACTGCTTCATTGAAATAACGCTCATTTTTTTACCTCCATTTGGTTAATCTTCCGTATCCGTGAAAGGATGAGCTCCTCACTCGCCAACACAGGGCAAATTCACATTTGCCAATGCACCCGTGGCGAACAGCGAATACGTGCTAATTTATTTACAACATCTTGCATTTTATCATATGGAAAGCGCATTAATCAAGGTTTTTTATAATAATTATTATGATAATTTTGTTGAGTTTTTTGTGAATTCTAGTTGCTATTTTTGTGCAAAACAACTATACTAAGCTTAAGTGTTTATACATATTAAAGGAGAAGTGTCTATGTTTGACAGAATATTTGCCAATTATCTGGTAAAAGAGGGTAAACTTACCGAAAATCATTTGGGAGAAATCTTTTCTGCCCAGGAAAAAAGACGTGTTCGTCTTGGTGTTATTGCAGTATCTGAAAAGCTTATGACTGTGGAGCAGGTTGAGGAAGTAAATAGTCTTCAGGCTGTACTGGATAAGCGTTTTGGAGACATTGCCATCGAGAAGGGCTATCTTACAGATGAGCAGGTAAGCAGACTTTTAGTATTACAGGGGAATTCATTCCTGGCATTTATGCAGTCCACTATTGACTGTGGTGCTATGGATATGACTGCTTTTGAAAAAGCCCTTGAGGATTATCAAAAGGAAAACAATTTTACTTTAAGCAATATGGAAGATTTAAAGAGCTGCGATATTGATAAAATTGTACCCATCTTCGTATATGACAGACCACAGCCCGTTCAGGAATTATGTGGTATTATGGTTCGTACCATTTCAAGACTTCTTGACTATCGTTCCTATATTGCAAAGCCGGCTATCTCTGATGAGGTCAGCTTTGATGCCCTTTGTATTCAGTCTGTTTTTGGAGATTACAAGCTCTCCACTGCCATTTCCGGCGACACAAACGGTGCAATGCTGGATGCTGCCATCGGCTTTGCCGGCAAAGAAAATATTGTTGAAAAAGAAGATTGTCTGGATGCTCTTTGTGAGCTTATCAATTGTGTGAATGGCCTCTTCGCCACCGCTTTAAGCAGTAAAAATGTGGATGTGGACATGGATGCTCCTGTTTCATATGATAGTGCAGGATGTCTTAAAAGCGAAGAAATATTAACACTCCCCGTACTTTTATACGGCAGACAGCTTAATATTCATATTATTTTCGACAAGGATTATACAGTTTAGGAGGTTTCTGAAATGGCAAAAATAATGATTGTGGATGATTCCCGTATACTTCGCAAAATTCTTACGAATACCCTGACCGAAGCAGGTCATGATGTGATTGCAGATGCGGGAAATGGCAAAGAAGCTCTTATGCTTCTGGAAAAAGTTGCTCCTGATATTATAACCCTTGATATTACAATGCCTGTTATGGATGGCTTGGAGGCTCTTTCTCTTATTAAGGAGCAATATCCTGATATAAAGGTAGTAATGGTAAGTGCTGCGGGTCAGAAAAACAAGGTTATGGAAGCCCTTAAGGCAGGTGCCTGCAACTTCCTTCAAAAGCCCTTTGAACCGGAAGATGTAGTAAGTGTTATAAATAAATTAGGCTAACTTATAAATGCAAGTCCTAGGCAACCTATTTACATAGGGAATGGCGATTTCCGCATCTTGGAAATCGCCATTTTTCTTTTACATATTTCTAAATATTATAGCGCAAATCAATTCCTAAGCGCGCAATACTACATACCCCTGCCACTTATTATTAAGGCAATCTGTTCTTCACTTGCTCCCTTTTCTATCTCAAAAGTTCCGGCACTTATTTTTCTGTCATAATCATTTTGTATAAGCCATTTATCATATGCTGTCGCATCAGCTACAAGCCCCGCTTCATATAGCTTTCTTGCCACTGTGTCAGAGCCGTTGCCCTTGTTTATTACTATAGTAATCTTTTCTCCGGTAGAATCCGGTTTTTCTATTTCTTCCACTACACTTTCTTCTACAGGCTCTGAAGCCTCCTCTTCCTCTCCATCAGATACAGCCTCATTTTCTACAGCCTCTTTTTCGGACTCTGACTCTGCTACCTCTTCCGCCGTCTCTTCGGCTATAATTACATCCTCTGCTTCCACACTATCAGCAGCAGCTTCCTCTTCTGTCACAGCCTCCGTAGGCTCAGGTGTGACTTCTGCTACTATATCCGATAGTACAGCCTTATCCTCCACCATTCCCAGCTCCAATGCTCTTGCCTTTATTTGGGCATCCGTCATTACATTTTTTCGTCCTGCCATACCGGAACTTATAAATATGGCTGCTGACACAAGTATTCCTATGCCGATACCACGTAAATAATATCTGAGTTTCACTCTACCACCTCACTAATAGCTTTTAAACAGGTCAATAACCAGCTTAACCTCTCCTACACCAAGTCCCAGCTCCTTTGCGATTGCCATATTGGACTTTCCCTCCTTATGGAGAGCTAATATTCTGTCATTATTATTAACTCCGCCGGCTTCCGAGTCAAACATAAGCTCTACCTCAGTAGGTGTTGCTGCCTGCGCAAAGGCAGGTACTTCAATTCGTTCCACATTCTCTAAAGGCTTAAAATTATCTGCCTGCTTTTCTACAGGCTTACCTGCCTCTTTTCTTCTATTCCCCCCAGCTACTGTGGGCTCTGCTTTCTGCTTCTTTGCTTTTGAAAAAGCCACCTCTTTATTATCAGAAGCCTTACTTACTTTATCACCGGCATCATCCACTGTTTTTTCCATAGAAACAGCGCTTGTTCTCTCAGCCAGATTTTTTACGGATTTTTCAATCTGATTTATTTCTGCCGCCGTACTCTTTACCTGAGCATACTTGCTTTCCACCATATCGTATAGGAATACAGCCTCCTGATGGTCCTTATGTATCTGTTCAAGCACAGTGTCCGAATATTCATTGACCGCCATAATCTTCTCGTTTGTCAGGCGTTCCATATAGCGCTCCATCTTGTCCCTGCTCTCTTCCATGGTTTCTTCCAGGGCTTCCTCCAGAGAATATTTTGCTCCTCTAAGCTCATCCTCAAGTGCAGTTTTTACCTCCGCCTTTACAGCTTCGCTGTCAATGCTGCTTACTGCCTCTGACTTATCATTTCTGTCAGGAATAAAAAAGCTTACTGTAAAAAGGATTGCTCCAACTATTAAAATTATTACCTCTGCTCCACTCATATAGCTCCTTTTTATAACATTGTTTTTTCAAAATTATATTTTCCTGCCCTCAGGCTACAGGCTTTTATATTTTTATATCAAAGCCCGTATATTTAGGAATGACCTTACCGTCCTGTCCCTTTTCATCATGCTTTTTCTTTTGTCTGCCACCATCTCCCGCATAGCTGTTGCTACCCTTGTCCTTGGCATCAAACTTCTTCTGATGATTTTCTGCATTATCGCTTGAATGGACATTTCTTAATTTATTTTCCGTATTTCTGTCAATTTGAGCATTTATATTTGTCTGCTGGGTTATACCTCTTGTTTCCTGCTGATGCTTCATGGCATTTAAGTCATTTACACCAGTCATTACTGTATTAAGATCAACTACTCCAAATGCCATATTAATCCTCCATTTCGAAATATAAATGAGTAAAACTAATTCATTCCCACGACCTTTACATCGCCTCTTTCCTTTACAAAGCGGCAATATCTTACAGGGTCCTTTATAATCTTAGATGCGTCGGAAATCACAATCTTCACTCCCGGATATACCACATCCCTCACTGTGACACTTGCTTTCTTATCATGGGCAATAAGCTCGGACAGCTCTTCCCTCTCCTGCTTATAGGAGTTAAGCTCCTTAAGCTTTTCCTTTACCATTGAGCTTAAATTTTTAATATTTTCTGTCTGCTCTACTGATAAAGTAATACCGGCTTCTACCTTATCTCTTGCAGCCTCCATTATAGGAATTGCCCTGTTTATGGTTTTAATATTAGTAGCTATTAAATCCTCCAGCTCCTTATGACGCCTCTTGGCTGTAGGACTCACTCCAATCTCAGCCACCGTATCAGTTCCCATATCGGAGCCTAGTATCTTTACATCAATTAAGCTTGTGGCCGCCACCTTACCTCCCGATATAAATCCACGCTTTCCTCCTACATGGATTTCACTACCCGAAAGCACCTGACTATGCATCAAAGAGCCTGCCTCCACATAGCCTGAGGCCTCTACAGAGGAATTTTCAATAAATTTCGCTATAACATTTCCCCCTGCCTTTAGTACCCCGCGGCTCATACCGTTCATACCTCTGGCTATTGTAATATTGCCGCCTGCCACAATCTCAGCGCCCTCTACTACACCCTTTACCTCTACATTTCCCTTTGCATGTATGGAAAAATTGGTAGCAACATTTCCATTGACCTGAACATTGCCCTCGTATTCAATGTTTCCTGTAGATGGGTCCACATTTTCCACCACCATCACATCACTTACAAAGACTCTGCCCTCCACAAGGTTTACATGCCCGGGACACATGGCATATATTTCATTTCTATCCTCGGACAATCTGATATTTCGCCCAAATCTCAAAACCTGACGCCTTACATCCACAGGCTTTATTCTCTGACCTGTTACATCAAAGCCATAGGTTCCCGGCACCTCTCTGTGAAGCCTTGCCAAAAGCTCTCCCTCGCTACAGTGGTTAATAATATTCAGATTAAAAAAGTCTACGCTTCCATCCTCTAAAAGAGTGGGGCGTGCCTTTAAATCCGTATTAAACATATACTCAATATAGGCATTCTTTCCCTGTATTGGTTCAGTACCCCTGGCTACTACAATATTCTGCATATATACACGATTATTCAAAAATCCGTTTATAGCATCATCATCTATACCAAAGGTTACTCCTCTATGCTTTAAATCTCCTAAAATTTCTGCTCTGTCCATCAGCTCTCCGCCCTCTGATGGTGGCATAAAACGGGCAATGCACTCCATGCTGTTATCCGTAATTTCCGTAAGCATGCACTCCCTTATTTCTGCCATGGCGCTCTCATTAAGAGTAATTGTTGTTTCCTCTGACAAATTAGACACAGCCTTATTAAGGGAAGAGAGGTCAAAATCCACCCTGTTATAATTAAGGTAGTCAATCAATGCTCCTATATCTATATTGTCATCCCCATTAGTAGCCGGTGTCAGCAGTAGCATTGTACTGCTTTTCCCACATATAACTTTAAATTTTGCTTTCAATCAATCCATCCCCGTTTTCCCTAAAGAGTGCTTCCAAGTATCCCCATATAGCGACCCATTTTTGTTTTCATCTTGCCCAGTGCCTTAGTATGGAGCTGTGATATTCTGGACTCCGATACCTCCAAAACTGCCGCAATCTCCTTGAGAGTCATCTCTTCGTAATAATACATCTGAATAACCAGCTTTTCCTTTTCCGACAAAAGCTCCAAAGCCTTTATCAGCATTTCCTTAAGCTCGCCCTCCTCATATACCTCTTCAGGCTCCATAAAATGAGAGGACGTACTTTTTCCCCCTCTTACATCCCCGCCGGCTTCCATAAATTCATTTAATGAAATTACATTGGTTACCTTTAGTTGGGATAGCCACTCCAGATATTCCTCATCACTTATACCCAGAATTTCAGCCAATTCCTTATCTGTAGCCTGTCTGTGATGGGTGGCTTCAAACTCTCTCATGGCAGTGTCCAATTGCTTCTGACGCTGTCTGACAGTTCTTGGAATCCAATCCATCTTTCTTATCTGGTCTAATATTTCTCCCCTTATTCTTAAAGAGGCATAGGTTTCAAATTTGTTAGGCTTGGTACAGTCATATTTATCAATGGCATCTATAAGTCCAAATATTCCATAGCTTACCAAATCCTCATATTCCACGTTATACCCAAGATACATGCTGAGTCTGCCTGCAACAAGCTTTACAAGTGGTGCATACTCCAATATGATTTTTTCCCGCAGTTCCACAGAACCCAGCCTGGCATAATCCTGCCACAGCCTTACTCTTGCTGCTTCATCCATTATTCAGTCTCCACACCTGCACTATCTGGCGTCTTCTTCCATGCCAGTCTGTTGCAACTCTTCATTTTCATTGCCATTTTGTTTTTCCACAACCTTTCCCTCTTCCTCGGAAAGCTTTGCTTCCTTTTCTGCAATTTCAGCTTCGAATTTAAGCAGAATTTTTCTGAAAATCAGTCCTAATATATAAAATATAACAAGGACAGCCACCAATATCCACAGAGCAGTCTTTGACTCATAGCCAAGTAAAAAAGTGGATATAGCTGTTATTCCCCCTGCCACGAGCATTATTATTATGGGTAAAAGCTTCATATCTGATTTCAAATTTGCACCTCTTATACCACAATAAGGTAAGACACCTATATCTTTATGGGTTCCTTACCTATTGCTCTTATTAAATATTCGCCTGTTTCGGGATAAAATATAACAGTACGTCCATAATTTAATCCCGTATCCTCTGCCGTAAGTTTAATTCCCAGCTCTTTCAGCTTTTTCTTTACAGCATCTACATTTCTTTGTCCCACCTGCAACATGGGAGAATTTTTATTTACCGAGAACATCTGAGCACCCCCGGCAATTTTCGCAATTAATCTGTCCTTAGAAGCACCTTTTGCAACCACCTGTTTTAACAGCTCTTCCACACCCGTATCAGCAAATTTCGCCTTATTGGAATTATTACTAATCGAAGTGCTGTCCGGAAGCATTACATGAACCATACCACATATTTTTGTTACAGGGTCATATAAAACTGCACCAACACAGGATCCAAGTCCCAGGGTAATAATGCTGTCAGGACTACAGCAGACATTTAAGTCCGCCATACCTACCTTAATTTCCACAACTACCTCCAAAACTTAAACGGGTATTCCCAGTGCCTTAAGTATTTTCTCATAGGACTCCATCTCTGGTACCATGATGAAAAATCCATCAATGTCTATTTCATCTGAAATCTGAGACTGAATAAGTAATATTTTGTCTCCCATTATTCCAAATTCAATGGCGGGCACGCTTAAAATGGCTCCTGCCATATCTATTGCCATATCAGGAATTGTAGGATAAATATTCATATTAGTCAGAGATGACAGGGCATTCAAATAGGAGCCTGTTACAATATTTGAAATCTCCTTAAAGGCAGACTGCTCCATCTCTCCGAATTCATCTGTAGCCATATCTCCCATAAGCTTTTTAACAAGATACATTGCCACATCTCTTTTTACCAGAAAAAGAATACTTCCTGATATATCTCCATCAACCTCCAGATAGGCTCCTGCCATTTCCTGCTCTTCGCCGCCAAGCATTGCCCCCACGTCCTTAAATTCCATCATACGAACCTGAGGTACTTTCATATCCACCTTACATTGAAGCATGGTAGCTAATGCTGTGGTAGCATTGCCGGCACCTATATTTCCTATCTCCTTTAGTACGTCAAAGTACTGGGTAGACAGGCTTTCAAGTGTCAATTCAGACATTCTATTCCTCCTTCATAGACTTATCAAAGGTTACAGTGTCTAAATCGAGCAATGAAACAAGATTTCCGTCTATCTTTCCAACACCCACTACAAAGTGAGTACTGTCATCATTGGCATCATACTTCATCTTTTCAATATCATTTTCAGTAAGTGCCACCACTTCCATAACCTTATCTACGATAAGACCGATTTTTCCATACTTTTCCATCTTCACGATGATAAATCTGGTGCTCTTTGTCTGCTCGATTTCTTCCATACCCATCTTAAGTCTAAGACTCATAATAGGCACAATCTCGCCACGGATATTTATTACACCCTTAATATAATCTGCCACATTAGGTACTCTGGTTACCTGCTGGGGTCTTACGATATTGTCTACATAGCTTATATCTATACCATAAAGCTCAGTGCCCATTTCAATCTTGATATACTGCACCGCTTCTGAATATACCCTAACTTCATCCATTGCCTTAACCTCCCGTATTTAAACCAGAGCATTGGGGTCAATGATAAGTGCTACCTCGCCATTGCCAAGAATTGTTGCTCCGCTAATAAGCTTACTCTTATTAATATATTTACCCAAAGACTTAATAACAATTTCCTGCTGACCCGTAAGCTCGTCAATCACAAGACCTGCCATCTTATCGCCCTTTTTAACAATAACCACTACTAAATCCTCTGCCGGATTTTTAAGGCTTTCACAGCCCAGCACCTCACTTAAGCGTACTATAGGAATTATTGTACCTCTTAAGTTAATAACCTCCTTTTGCTGAACGGTCTTAACATCAGCAGGCTTAATGCTCTCTATTGTCTGGATATTTCCAAGAGGAATAGCATATTTTTCTCCCCCTACTACTACCATAAGAGTCTGAATAATAGCAAGAGTCAGAGGAAGTCTTATAGTCCATGTGCTTCCTACTCCAAGAGTACTCTTTACCTCTACCTCGCCTGAAAGAGCTTCAATCTTCGACCTTACCACATCCAGTCCTACGCCTCTTCCCGAAACATCCGAAACTGTTTTTGCAGTAGAGAAGCTGGGCAGGAATAAAAGGTTCATAATTTCCTCAGGACTCATAATGGCAGCCTGCTCTTCAGTAATTGTACCTCTTTCTATAGCGGTCTTTCTTACCTTATTTACATCAATACCATTTCCATCGTCCTTTACTTCAATAATTACATTATTGCCGTCCTGGTATGCATCCAGATAAATAGAACCTGTTTCCGGCTTTCCTCTCTCCTTACGAAGAGCCACATCCGACTCAATGCCGTGGTCAGCAGAATTTCTAAGGAGATGCATTAAAGGGTCTCCTATTTCATCCACCACGGTACGGTCAAGCTCTGTTTCCTCTCCCGACATATACAGTTCCATTTTCTTATTAAGCTTCTTCTGTAAATCCCTTATCATTCTGGGGAATTTGTTTAATACGCTTTCAATGGGCACCATTCGAACCTTCATAACTGACTCATGAAGATTTGTGGTTACATTTTCCAGGTATTCTATATGTTCGCTGACCTCATTTGTAGATGTTGAAGAGGCACTTGCTCCGGTAGCTGCTGATACAAGGGAGTTCTTTGCAATGATAAGCTCACTTACCAAATTCATAAGTACGTCAAGCTTTTCAATATCCACTCTCACTGTACGGTTCACAACAGGCTTTTTCTTTTCCACCTGCTTATTAGAGCTGTCTGCAGCAGGTGCAGCCACAGCACTATCGCTTACCTCGGCAACCGCCATATTATCATTAGCGGTCTCCTCAGTCTCCACGCTTACAGCCTCCACCTCAGCCTCAGAGCCTACTACCTTTGCAATCTCCGACACATTTGATGCAGCCTTTATTACCTTATCCACAGACTCAGAGGTAACCACTATGATACTGAAATCAAAGTCAAATCTTTCGTCCTCAATATCCTGTGCTCCGGGATTTGATATAATTACCTCGCCCATTTCTTCAATAGTTTTAAATACAAGAAATGCTCTGGCAGCCTTTAATATACAGCTTTCCTGCACATAAACAGTAAGACCGATAATGTTCTTACCTGCCGCCTTTGCAGCTCCCATTACATGAAGCTGTTCCTCTGTGAAGTTTATATTCTTCCATTTTTCTTCGTATCCGTCATCCACAGTGGCGCTTGCTGCTACGTCTGCCACTTTCGGGCTTTCAGCGACTACAGGCTCTTTATCTGCTACCGACTCCTTACCGGCACTATTAAGGAACTCATTAAGTGCCTTAATAATACTTTCATTGTCATTTTTTCCCTCGTCGGCAGTGGTCTGAATATTGTCCAGATATTCCTCCAGTGCATCCAGACACTGGAATATTGTATCGATGATGGAAGCATTGACTTTAAGCTCCCCATCACGAACTTTTGAGAATACATTTTCCATATCATGTGTTAAATTCTGCATTCTCTTATATCCCATTGTTCCTGCCATTCCCTTTAAAGAATGGGCAGCACGGAATATTTCATTTACAGTCCCCATATCGTCAGGAGTCTGCTCTAAGTCCAAAATCTGTGTGTTTAAATTCTGTAAATGTTCTTTTGTTTCGTCTATAAAGACTTCAAGGTATTGACTAACGTCCATTTTTCATTACCCCCACGCGTGAAATAATCTCCTGTGCTATTTGGCTAAGCTCTATTTCCCTGTCAGACAATCCTGCTCTGACTACGGCCTTAGGCATACCATATACCACACAACTGTTCTCTTCCTGTGTAATACAGTGTATCTTCTTTTTTTTCTTAAGGTTGGCAATACCCTCCATGCCGTCTGCACCCATTCCCGTCATGACTACGCATATTATTTCATCATAATCGCTGTCACTCAGTGACTCGTACATATAATTGGCACAGGGCTTTACACCCTCTCTTGGTACTTCATCCGTATAATGGACTACCGTACCCTCATTAGTTTTTAAAAGCTTTAAATGTACACCACCCATGGCAATATATACTCTGCCATTTTGAAGCAGTTCTCCCTCCTTTGCCTCTGATACGGGAAGATTGCTTATAGCATCCATTCTATTGGCAAGACTTAGGGTAAATCCTACAGGCATATGCTGTACTACCACCACCGGCGCATTTAATCCCTTGGGTAATAAGGGAATTACATGCTGCAATGATTTGGGACCGCCTGTAGAAACTGCAATCGCCACCAGCCTGTTTCCGGGTGTGGCTGGATGAGTATGCTCCGCCTTATCGGAAATTACAGGCTTTTGCTTTGCCAGAGAAAAGTCCTCAATTTTACTTTCTGCCACCGCGTAGAGGGCGCATAAAAATTCCTGTCCAAACTCTTCCTTACGAATTTTGTATGACCACTTTGGCTTTTCCACAAAATCCATGGCTCCTAGCTCCAAAGCATCGGCTGTAATTTTAGCCCCCGCTGTGGTGTCGGTGCTTGCCATCAATATTTTTACACGGATATTTTCTTCTTTCAGTTTCTTTAACAGCTCAATGCCATCCATCTTAGGCATATTCACATCCAGCACTGCTGCATCATACTCATTTGCTCTGAGCAGCTTTAGTGCTTCTTCGCCGTTTTCAGCCACATCTGTTACAATAAAACGTCCGTCAGCATTTATTATATCACTAAGCACTCTTCTCACGAGTGCAGAGTCATCGATAATTAGAATTTTTTTCACAAATTCTCCTTGATTAATCTAAAATCCACGTTCTTTCTGTCTTTTTCGTCTCTCTTCATCAAAGATAAATTGAATTATCTCTTCCCTCTCCTTGCTATCCACATTTACATATCTTACTCTATGCTCAAAAGAACCGGGCTTGTTTTCCAATTCCCTTACGTCTAAAATCTCACTCACTATCTCATACTCTTTTACCGTTCCCTTTACAAGCAGAGAATATTTGCATAGAATATGGCTTCCCTTTTCATATTTATATTCAGATACAAATCTAAGACCGCCTCCGCTTATATCCACTACAATACTTCTTTTAAGAGGCATACCCGGCGCAAGCTTGAAATCATCATTCTCTCCGCCCCCTATCTCCTCTTCACTTAAATTTCTGGCTTCCATATCCAGAGCGCAGGAATATCTGTAATATTCCCTTCTCTGATATTTTCTTAAATTTGTTTCCAGCTCAATAAGAAGAATATATATATTATTGCTCTTATATCTGTCAATTATACGCCCTATGCATTGGTAGAGTCCTGCCTCCGTATAAAAATACATTTCATATACACCCTCCACCGGAAGCAGAATAAGCTTTGTCTGCTCCATGGGCATCAGCACCTCCATCCTGTCATCAGAAAGGATATCATGTATTTTTGTAGCATATGTTTTTTCCGGTTTGTCCCCTTTTTGAGTAGTTCTGCGCACTACCTGTAAATCCACTCTGCTACCCGGGTGTACATACTTTTCTATCATTAAAATAATCTCCTTGTTTATCCGTTAAGCTTTTTCCCTGTGACTATATGGGAGAAAAATGCTGCCATTCCTCTCTTCTTAACATCTGCATTCAATTCTTTATTCATAAGAATTGCGGCTATTGCCTCATATGCCTTTGCAGATTTTGCATTAGGACTTGTAAGAGATACAGGCGATTGCTGCATTACCGCCTCTGAAAGCCTGTCATCTTTCATTACAGAGCCAAGATATGTTATTGGAAGCTTTAAATAGCGCTGTACCACCACATTAAGCTTGGTAAAGAGAGCTATTCCCTCCTCTGCATGCTCCACCTTATTGGCAATCACTTTTATTTTTGATGCCTCAGGAGAAAATCTGGGATGACGGTTTAATGCCTTAAGCAGGGAATATGAGTCTGTAATAGAGGTGGGTTCCGGGGTAGTAACCAGTAATATTTCTCCACTTGCCACTAAAAATTCCAAAACCGCCTCGGATATTCCTGCTCCCGTATCTACAATTATTATATCGGCAATTGCATCCAGTTCCGCCAGATTTTGTATTATATAAATAAGATAATCCCGGCTTAAATTTGATAGACCGGCTATACCTGAACCACCTGAAATAAAGCCTACCTCTCCAGGTCCCCAGGTTATAATTTCCTTAATATTTTTTCCCTGATATATTAAATCGCTTAAATTATGCTTCGGTACTGTACCAAACATAATTTCAATATTTGCCAATCCAAAATCCGCATCCAATATTATGACACGCTGTCCCATTTTCTTAAATTGAATTGCCAGATTAATAGCAGTATTTGATTTTCCCACTCCGCCTTTTCCGCTGGTTACCGTAATAACCCTGGCAAGAGGACGGGGCTGGGTATTATTATTTGCTTTGATTATATTCCGCAACTGTTCTGCCTGATCCATACTTCCTCCAAATCAGCTATTCCCGCCTAATATTGATTTTACCGTACTTTGAGGATTAAATCTGTCAATATCCTCGGGAACATTCTGTCCATATGTTACATATGACAGTTCGCGCCCTGTATAAAGTTTCAGATTTAGAATATTTCCAAAGCAGGTGGTTTCATCCAGCTTTGTGAAAATAATTTTATAATCACTCATTTCTCTATAGGTATCGGCAATACTTACTAAATCTCTATACTTCGTAGTAGCCGAAAGCACCAGATATACTTCACTTTCTGCTATGTCAGAAGCTGCGTGTATTATAAGATTGGTATTATTTCTCTGCTCCTCATTGTGATGAGAATGACCGGCAGTATCCACTAAAATAAAATCATAGTCCTTAAATTCCTCAATGGACTGCTCCACCTCTGATGGGGAATATATTATTCTAAAGGGTACCTCCAGAATATTTGCATAGGTTCTAAGCTGCTCCGCCGCTGCTATTCTGTAGGTATCCGCAGTCAGCAGTGCCACCTTTCTTTTTTCCTCCACGCAAAGCTTTGATGCAATCTTGGCTATTGTAGTAGTCTTTCCTACTCCCGTAGGCCCTACAAAATACACCACCTTTACTCCCTTGGGGGCAGGAGTAATTGTACTCGGATTGCCAAATTTCAGTATCATCTTCTGATATATATTTGTAAGCATATAGTCAAAGGGCATATTTGGCTTCTTTGTCTTTTCTGCATCCTCAATTATCTGATTTGCATATTTTTCATGCACCTCATTATCAAGCATCGTATTATACAAAAGCTTTGTAAATTTAATCTGCTCTTCGTCCTTTTGCCCTTCATTATTACTGCTTGAAGCATCACTTTTGACATCGGACTCTCTCTTTTCTTCCAGTCTTTCCTTTAAAAGATGCTCCAGACTGTCCAGCTTTTCTTCCAGGGTATCCTGCCTGTTATCAGGAATAATCTGCGACATATTAGGTGCAGGTGTAATAACAGCCCCCTGCTCTGCCAGCTTCCTCTGCTGCAGCGCCAATTGCTCCAAGGCTGTCATCTGCTTTGGAGGCTCTTCCTTTTTCTCTACAGGATTTAGGACTGCTTTTTCTCTCTCCGACTCAGTCTTAGCCACTGCCTTTTCAGGCTCTGCTTCCAGTGCTACTGTTACCTCTGTAATGGGTGCACGAAACAGACCTGCCAGCCCCTTTCGCTTTACAGTCCTTACATTCATTATTACAACACCGCTTCCCAATTCTTTCTTCGCGGCTTCTGTTGCTTCACTCTCTGTTTTTCCCTGAAACTTTTTGATTATCATTATGTCCCCACTAAATATTATGCACTAATCATACCTACTGATTGAAGTTCCACATTGGGCTCTATCTCATTATACGATACCACAATCAAATCTTTATAGTAATCTTCCGTAAGTCGTTTAAAATAAATTCTCACAATTGGAGATGTGATTACTATGGATGCCTTTCCCTGCTCCTCAAGCTTCTTTGTCTCTGTCTCCACTGCTTTCATAATAGCCTTGGAGGTATCCGGGTCTAAATTCAGATACGCCCCCTGCTCAGTCTGCTTTACACTACCCATTATCTTCTGCTCCAGCTTTGGGTCAAGAGTCAGTACACTGACCGTCTCATTGCTTGGAAAGAATTTATTTGAAATAGCTCTTTTTAATGACTGGCGCACATACTCTGTTAATATATCCGAGTCCCTTGTTGTGGGTGCATAGTCAGCCAAAGTTTCAAATATGGTAAGCAGATCTCTGATCGATACCCCCTCGCGAAGCAGATTTTGAAGTACTTTCTGTACCTCGCCCACACCTAAAAGCTTGGGCACCAGCTCCTCCACCAGCGTAGGATGTGGCTCCTTTAGATTGTTTATTAAATTCTGTGTATCCTGACGGCTTAAAAGCTCTGCAATATGCTCCCTTATTATCTGGGTCAAATGGGTTGCAATAATTGAAGGCGGATCCACTACCGTATAGCCCATACTCTCCGCTCTCTCCCTTTGACTTTCGCTTATCCAGATGGCCGGCAGATGGAAAGATGGCTCAAAGGTAGGAATACCTGTGATTTCCTCCTCCACAAAGCCGGGGTTCATAGCCATATAGTGGTCAAATAGGATTTCTCCCTCACTTACCTGTATGCCCTTTATTTTAATAATATACTGGTTGGGATTAAGCTGTATATTATCCCTAAGTCTGATAATTGGAACCACTGTACCAAGCTCTAAGGCAATCTGACGTCTTATCATTACCACTCTGTCAAGCAAGTCTCCGCCCTGATTTACATCGGCTAATGGGATTATTCCATATCCAAATTCCAGCTCGATAGGGTCTACCTGTAAAAGCGTGGTAACATTTTCCGGCTGCCTTATTTCCTCTGCACTTAGCTCCTCTTCGCTTACACTCTCTTCTATATTGGCAGTTTCAATAGTGCCTGCAATAATTCTTCCCACCACAATAAATATAAAGCCAATGGTAATAAATACCACTGCACTAAGGGGTGTAAACAGTCCTAAGAAAGCAATTGTTGCTCCTACCAAATACATAACCCGTGGAATACCAAAAAGCTGGCTTATAAGCACAGTACCAAAATCCGCATCCCTGCTTCCCTTGGTTACCAGAATACCTGTAGAAAGGGATATGAGTAATGAGGGTATCTGAGATACCAGACCATCGCCTATGGTAAGGAGGGTATATTTTGACATAGCCTGATAAATATCAAGTCCCTGACTTGTGACACCCATAGCTATTCCACCTACAATATTTACCGCTGTAATAATAAGACCTGCTACAGCATCTCCCTTTACGTATTTCACAGCACCGTCCATGGAGCCAAAAAAGCTGCTTTCCTGCTGGATTTTTTCTCTTCTTCTCTTTGCCTCTGCATCATTGATAGCACCTGTATTTAAGTCAGCATCAATTGCCATCTGCTTTCCGGGCATAGCATCCAGAGTAAAGCGTGCAGTTACCTCTGCCACTCGCTCTGAACCTTTATTTATAACAAGGAACTGAATGATTATAAGGATAACAAATATAATAAATCCTATAATCAGATTTCCTCCGCCTACAAAGGAGCCGAATACATCAACCACATTTCCCGCATTACCCTTTGTCAGAATAAGCTTTGTAGAGGACACATTCAGACCTATTCTAAATACTGTGGTAAAAAGCAGGATTGTAGGGAAATATGACATATCCAATACTTCCTTGGAAAACATTGCTGTAAATAGAATGGTAAAAGCAAGGGATATATTAAGAGCCAATAATATATCAAGCATCCAGGAGGGGATGGATACAATAAACATAATAAATGCAGTTAATACATATATGGCAATTCCCACATCTGCGCCGTATCTTTTTAACATATGCCCTCCTTTCCTTAATTTTGATTAATATTTACCAAACTAAAAGTTAAACCCTGCCTTTGGCATGATATACAAAGGCAAGTACCTCTGCCACTGCCTGATAAAGCTCCGGTGGCACCTGAGCGTCCACATCCACATTGGCATACAGCATTCTTGCCAGCGGCTTATCCTCAATAATATCTATATCATTTTCCCTGGCAATTTCCTTTATCTTTGCTGCCAGAAAATCTGCACCCTTTGCCAGCACTATAGGTGCCGGAGCTGTGTCAGGGTCATATTGTATTGCTACAGCATAATGAGTGGGGTTTGTAATGACTACATCCGCCTTTGGCACAGCCTGCATCATTCTTCGCTGGCTGGCTTCCCTCATTCTCTGTCTTATCTTGCCCTTAATCTCAGGATTTCCCTCCTGATTTTTATATTCCTCTTTAATCTCCTGCTTTGTCATCTTCATATCTTTGTTAAATTTAAAACGCTGATATAAAAAATCCGCAGCAGCCAGTATCATATATACGATGGCTATCCTTATGCCTAAGTCTGTTACTACCTGCCCTATAAGGATTACCGCCTGCATCATGGGCATATCATAAAGGGAAAACAGCAAATATGCCTTGTCCACTATATAAGAATAGGTAATATATGCGATAATACCTATTTTAGCTAAAGATTTTATAAGCTCCGCTACTGATTGAGCAGAAAAAATCTTTTTCATACCACTTATGGGATTAAGCTTACTTAATTTAGGCTTTAAAGGCTTTAGGGTAGGATGCCATCTTACCTGCATCAAATCACTTACAAAGGCTATTATCACTCCCACCAGCAATACAGGCAAAAGAATGACTATAAGCCTGAGCATGGCAATTCTAAGTAAGGGGGTTAAATCCCCCAGGGGAGATGTACCCCCATTTAATTTACATATGGCAGGTATCTTTTCATATATAAATGAAAATGACTCCACAAACTGCGTTCCCATTCTTCCTGCCCAAAAGCGTAAAACAAGAAATAGTGCCAATAGTCCCAGACCATTTGCTATTTCCTTCGACTTGGCAACCTGTCCCTCGTCTCTGGCATCCTCCAGCTTTTTAGCCGTAGGCTCTTCCGTCTTTTCTCCGCCCTGTCCGTCTTCAGCAAAAAACTGAAGATTTAAGGGAACCCTTAGGTTACGGCCTCCACGAATAATGTTATCATCACTTTCATCTCGGAAAATATAAAGTTGGACACATCCGGCAGCATACCGATTGTAAGAAACAATACACATAGTCCCACCAATACCTTTAGCTGCATACCTACAGAAAACATATTCATCTGAGGTGCAACCTTTGTCATAATTCCCAGCACCGCATTAAGCAACAGCATTACTGCAAATACAGGTAAGCATATGCGAAATCCAATGGTTATATAATCCCCCATAAATCTAATCATTGACTCAAGCAGTCTGTCAGAGTCGAATATGGCTCCATTAATTGGTATAAGTCTGAAGGTCTCTGCCAATGCCTGAATAAAATATCTGTGGAGCCCTGTAAGCAAAAGCATCAGCATTATTCCATACTGATATATTACAGAAGATACACCGCTTGACTGATTGGTGGTTGGGTCCATTAGATTTGCCATGGATACTCCCACCTCCATATCTATTATTCGTCCGGCAAAATCCACCACCGTATTGCATATGGAGGCTGCAAATCCCACAATCAGTCCGGTCATTGCCTCTCTGATTATTATAACCGCATATCCCAGCACCGTCTGATACTCTAAGGGTGCATGCTCTCCCAAAACTCCATACATAAAACCCGAAATAAAAAGGCTCAAGGCTACCTTATACTGGGTGGGTACACCCCTCTGGGAAAATATAGGTGCCACAAACACAAACGCCGTTATTCGGGTCATTATACACAAAAAATATTCAAGATTATTTATATCAAAGGAATAATTAATCATACTATTTTATATAGAGGGAAAAGTCCGACCAAAGGTCTGTTAAATATTCCACCATAGTGTTTAGCATCCAATGCCCCATTACAATCAGTGCCAGAAAAATACCTAAAATCTTTGGTACAAAGGTCAGGGTCTGCTCCTGTATGGAGGTAACCGTCTGAAATATACTGATAATAAGACCTAGTATAAGGGATACCAAAAGCACGGGGGCAGAGGTTATAACTATTACATAAAGTCCACGGCTCATTATTTCCGCTACATCATTTATTGTCATCTTCTCTCCTTAACCCGTCTAATAAAATGTTTTAACAAGATTTACTATTACCAAATTCCAGCCATCAGCCAATACAAACAGCAGTATTTTAAAGGGCATGGAAATCGTGGTAGGAGGCAGCATCATCATACCCATACTCATAAGAGTGGAAGCCACCACCATATCTATTACAATGAATGGTATATATATAATGAAGCCTATTATAAATGCCTGTCTAAGCTCACTTATCATAAAGCTGGGTATTAATACTGCATTGGGTATTTCAGTAATATCTCCAGACCATTCCGTACCTGATATTTCCAAAAACATTCTCACATCCTTGGTCTGGGTCTGCCCGTACATAAATTCCCTAAGGGGCTCCATGGCTCTTTCAAAGGCTACCTCCTGAGTAATCTCCCCTCTGTCAAAGGGAGCTATCGCCTCAGTTCTTATTCTTCCAATGGCAGGGGACATAATAAAAAATGTCAGAAAAAGTGCCAGGGATAAAATAACCTGATTAGGAGGGGCTGTTTGGGTGTTTAGAGCATTTCTGGTAAAATGCAGTACAATAATAATTCTTGTAAAGCTGGTTAAACATATAATAAGAATGGGAGCCAGGGATATAAGGGTTAAGGTTATTAAAATCCTTAAAGCTCCGTTTATTGTTCCATTACCATTGTCATAGGTCACTGTTACCGTATTGGCAATATTAAGCTCCTTTAAATCATCGCCACTTTCAGACGAACCGGGCGGATTAATATTTGTCCTCTCATCAGTAGTACCTGTAAGCTCACTATTTAAATTGCCGGGTGCTGTTACATCCACGGTCGAAGCCGCCGAAACCTCTATTTTGGGATAAATACAGAATATGCCCACCATTATCAGCAGGCATAGTTTTGTAATTATTCTGTTTGTTATTTGCAGCATAGTCTTATTCATCTTCTTTACTGCGCTCTTTCTTATTAGAATTTTCTAAAAGGTACTTGCCCTTAAGCTTTGATAAAATATTATCAAAGTCAAAGGTCTCTCCCTGGTCATCAGGTGTAAAAATAATATCAGACTCGCTAAGCTCGCATAAAAGTGAGGCATTTTCTTTGCCCACCGCTACTGCCACATAACGATTTTTACCGATTTTCAAAATTTCCACATAAGCTGAGGGAGAAATTTTTACAGTCTCCATAATCCGGATATTCCCGCCCCTGCTTTGCAGTCTCTGATATTTTCCCAGCCACCTTGTAACCACAAGAGTTAAAGCAAGTACTAATACAAATATGAATAGAACCGTAATAAATTGTACAATTCCTCCGGCTCCGTCATTCATAGTTAAAAGCATTATTAACCAACTACTTTCTTAACTGCTTCCAATACTCTGTCTGCCTGGAAAGGCTTTACAATAAAGTCCTTTGCACCATTCTGAATAGACTCGATTACCATTGCCTGCTGTCCCATAGCAGAACACATAATAACCTTTGCATCCGCATCATTGGCCTTGATAGTCTTAAGAGCCTGTATTCCATCCATTTCAGGCATGGTAATATCCATAAGCACTAAATCAGGCTTAAGCTCATCATACTTCTCTACTCCCTTTGCTCCGTTTTCCGCTTCACCCACAACATTGTATCCGTTTTTGGTGAGGATATCCTTAATCATCATTCGCATAAAAGCTGCGTCATCACAGATTAAAATATTCTTTGCCATTTATTTTTTCTCCTATCTACTTTGTTATTTCCGTTACACGAATACCAAAGCTTTCCTCAATTACTACTACTTCGCCCTTTGCTACAAACTTTCCGTTAACTAATACATCTATTGGCTCTCCCGCAATCTTATCAAGCTCAATAATTGTTCCTGGAGCAAAATCAAGAATTTCTGCTATGGACTTCTTTGTTCTTCCCAGTTCCACCGTTACCTCCAAAGGTACGTCCATAATCAAATCAATATTTTCGGTGGATTGCATTGCTGAAATATTGCCATTAAAGCTTTCAAACTGTGCCGTTTGATAATTCATTCCCGGTGCTGCACCCATCGGCATTCCATAAGCACCACCCGGCATTCCATAGGGCATACCCTGTTGCATATAAGGCATACCTGTAGGCATTCCCATACCCGGCTGTGGCATACCTGCTACGGCTCCCTGCATATCCATTCCTCCTCCCCCTGCTGTTGCTCCATAGCCTGTGGGCGCCGGTTGCGGTTGCTCCACTACAGGAGGTGTATATGCTTCCACCTTAGGGGGCTCCTCTTCCTTTACAGGTTCAGGAGTAAGCAAATCTCCTCCTAAAAAGGTTTGTACTATCTCCTGAGCGAAATCCACAGGATAAAGCTGTAAAATAGTACTGTCCACAAGCTCATCAATCTGCATGCTAAAGGCAATCTGTACAAATTTGCCTGCTAAGAAATCTGCCACCTCGCTGCCGGTCACATTGCTGTCCTGAATATCTACAAGATTGGCAACCGGTGGAGAAATGTCTATTGTCTTTCCAAGCATCTGCGAAAGAGATGTGGCAGATGAACCCATCATCTGGTTCATAGCCTCTGAAATTGCACTTAAGTGCAGCTCTCCAAGCTCTCCCTCAATATTTGTGCCATCTCCTCCCATCATCAGGTCAGTGATTATTTTAACATCCCGCTCCGTAAGAATTAAAATATTGGAGCCATCAAGTCCGCTGGTATATTTTATTTGAATAAACACACAGGGCAACTGCTTTTCCTTTTGCAGCTCCTCCCATGTACAAAGGGAAACTACTGGAGTAGTAATACTGACTCGTCTGTTTACTAATGAAAACAGAGTGGTTGCAGATGTTCCCATACTAATATTGGCAACCTCTCCTATAGCGTCTTTTTCTATTTCTCCAAGGAATATATCCCCAAACACCGGGGCTGCATGAGTTTCCTCAGGTTTTGTTTCTGCAACAGGCTGTTCCGCTTCCGGCATAGCTGGGATTTCGCCTGAGTTCATCCCGTTTAGAAGCGCATTTATTTCGTCCTGTGATAGAATACCACCATCCATGCTTCTATTCCTCCTCTCTTATGACTTCCGTAACCCTGACAGCGTAATTATCATCACTCTTTCCGGGCAGAGCCATAAATTTTTTCATATTTCCTACATATACCGATAATTCATTATCAGTCTTTGTATCAAGTCTTATTATATCTCCGACCTGTAAATTCACAAAATCATTGACAGTAATAATACTCTTTCCAAGCAACGCCTTTACAGGAGCGTCCACTCTTCTAATCATAGCCTCCACATAGTGAGAGTAATCTTCATCAGTACTCTCTTTCATTGTAGAATACCAGAATTTGGTGTTTAGCTTGTCCATTACGTCTTCCACTGTTGCAAATGGGAGACATATATTCATAAATCCCTCTACCTCGCCAATCTTCACATTCAATGTGACTATGGCAATCATATCATTGGGAGCTATAATTTGCGCAAACTGTGGATTGGTTTCTATTCTTTCCAAAAAAGGCTCCACATCCACCACGTTCTTCCAGGGGTCTTTCATTAGGGACATACATAAAATCATTATTTTTTCTAAAATAACCAGTTCTATGTCGGAAAAATCCCTTTCCTTTTCAATGGGCACTCCCTGACCGCCTAACATTCTGTCAATCATGGCAAAGCCCAGATTAGGCGCCAGCTCTATAATAACCTGTCCCGGCAGTGGCTTAAAATTCACAATTCCCAGTATAACAGGATTTGAAAGTGCATTGGAAAATTCGGAAAACACTACAGTTTCCGAGCTTGCCACAGTAACCTGTGCACTCTTTCTTAAATACATTGGCAGGTTCGTGGAAAGCAGTCTGCCATAATGCTCAAATATAATTTCCAGTGTTCGTAGATGCTCCTTGGAAAACTTGGCAGGACGGGCAAAGTCATAATTGCGCACCTGCTTTTCATCACTTTTTGATATTTCCTCAGCATCCAGTTCTCCGGTACTCAAGGCAGCCAACAGGCTGTCTATCTCGCTTTGAGATAATACCTCACCCAAAAGGCTCACCTCCCCGTTTCTGTTTTATTACTTTTTTCTAAATAACCCTGTCTCGTAGACTGGTTATGAGAACATAATATCTCTAAATACTACATTATAAATAAATTTAGACCCATACATAGCCTGAATTCTTTCAAGGATTTCCTGACGCAGTAAATCTGTATTGCCCTCTGCCTCTTCTAAGGTTCTTGCCTGAATTACTGTGTATATCTCACTCTTTATTAAATCCACCTGGTCTTTCAGGGTAGTACTGTACTTTGAGTAGTCAGGGTCTTTTTTATTCATGGAAAGAGATACTGAAACCAGACAATAGTGGGTTGCGCCATCCGCTCCCTTTGCTAAAGAAATAGTCATCTGGTCCTCAATCTTATAAACATCTATATCCTCCATGGCTACCGCAACCGCTTCTTCTGTGGTAGTATCCACCGAATTATTGCCCACCTCCAGGGATAATGCACTTGATATTCCATCTATTAGCTTTGCCGATTTTTTCATGGTACCCATTACCGAAAACATCATTATTGATGTGAGCACCACATTCACAATCAGTAGCGCCAATATCAGAATGGAAATAATATTCTTCTTCACATTTACTCCTTAATATCAGTCCGCGCTAAGATAATTATATATCTTTATCTCAATACGTCTGTTTTTTGCTCTTCCCTCCGGAGTGGAATTATCCGCTGCCGGGATATATTCTCCTCTGCCGGAATGTTTGATTTTAGCCGGGTCAAGGGAGGTATTTTCCACAAGATAATCAAACATTGCCAAAGCTCTATATGAGCTTAGCACGTCATTGCTTTCAAATCTTGCGCTATTTATAGGCACATTATCAGTGTGACCCTCAATCTCTATTGTACTTTGGGCATATCTCTCTAAAATAACCGCTACCTTTCCTATTAAAGGAAGTGCCTCTTTCTTTAAGGAAGCCGAGCCCGAGTCAAAAAGAATTGAACCCTTTAAAGTAAGCTGTACATACTGGGAGGTAAAGGTAATATCCACGTCCTTGTCTGCACCGCTTTCGGTCAGCGACTCGTTAATACGCTCTGCCAACTCTTCACTGGCTCTGAGTTTTTCCTGCTCCAAAAGCTCTTCCAACTCTTCTGTAGATGAGCCACCGCTTTTCTGAAAGTCGTTGGCATCGGTTGTCTTATCCGCTGCCGCCCCCATATTGTTTATATATCTGTCCAGATTATTTAGCTGGCTTACTCCATTACTTATTAGCAAGCCGTCATCAAAGGAAGAACCACCTGCTGAAAATATACTGAATGTATTGGAAAAGGAGGCAGCAATTTCCTCAAATTTTTTCGCATCCACACTGGACATCGAGAAAAGCAATACGAAGAAGCAAAGCAGCAAATTCATTAAATCCGCAAAGGTCGCCATCCACGGTGCCAATCCGCCCGAGGCTTCCTCCGGCTTCCTCTTAGCCATCAGCATCACCTCCGCCTTCTTCCATCGATGCCTTCTCTCTCGGCGACAGGAAGGACTTAAGTTTCTCCTCTATTACCCTGGGATTTTCTCCTGCCTGAATTGACAGCAATCCCTCTATCATAATCTCCTTGGCCTGCATTTCCTCCTCATTTCGAACCTTAAGCTTTGCAGAGACCGGAGCGCATATCCAGTTTGCAAGCAAAGAGCCGTACAGAGTGGTAAGCAAAGCGACAGCCATAGCAGGACCTATCGAGGACGGGTCGCTCATATTCTGAAGCATATTAACAAGACCTATCAATGTACCGATCATACCCCATGCGGGACCCATGGCTCCCAGAGCATCCCAGAAACCAATCTTTCCTCTATGCCTGCTGTCAATATTTACCATTTCCGTTTCCATAATGGCTCTGACAAGCTCAGGATCGGTACCGTCGACTATAAGAAGTATGCCTTTTTTCATAAAGGCATCCTCCAGCTCTCCGGCTGCCTCCTCCAACGCTAATAAGCCCTCCTTACGGGCCACGTTGGAGAGCTCAATTATCTTCCTTATTACAGTTGGAACGCCCTGGTCGGACGCTTTGAATGTAAGAGTTATAGACTTCAAGCCTGCAATATAATCAGGAATGGAATTGGCTGCCAGCATACACATGAATGCACCACCGAAGGTGATAAGTATGGACGGTACATCGATAAAATTCAATAATGCTGAAAAGTCTTTTCCGAATACTATTCCGAAAATAACCAATGCAAAGCAAGCTACCAAACCTATAAGGGTTGCTAAATCCACGGTATATGTCACCTGATTTCCTCAAAAAGCGCCTTTTACGACACTAATTGGCAGAAATTTCCTTTCTATACGATTTTACTAAATTATTAATTTCTTGTCTACTTTCTTTTACAATTATTTTACGCCCCGTGGTCATAGTTATTACCGTATCCGGGGTACTCTCCACCATTTCTATTAAATCCGGATTTATTAAAGTTTTTATTCCGTTCAACTTAGTAATCTCAATCATAATACTCCTACTTTATCATTAAAGGCAGACAAACGCAAATGCAGCCTGTAGCTTGCATCTAACACTCCTGCAGCTTACACCTGCGCTCCTGTAGCTTACATCTATACTACTACAGCTTATATCTGCCTGAATTTTAAGCCGGTTTACTCTGCGCCTTCAACCCACTCACTAACCAAATATAAGGGAACATTAACCATCCAGTCCTGTTCCCGATAATCCGCCATAGAAAATCTAACAGGCTTTAAACTGCTATTCTCTCCATATATCGTTTTTAAGCTCTTAGCTTTCAGGTTTTCTTCTGCTTTAACTTCGATTGAATAAATTATGCCAATCGCTCCATTTTTCGTCTCCTGCATTATTATATCACATTTTTACTGACGAAATTAGTATTGTAAACAGGTTCGAGCAGGTCAAAATGACCTGCTCGAGCTTAACTATATTATCTCTTTAAGTTAACCAGTTCCTCTAAAAGTGTATCGGATACGGTTATAATTCTTGAGTTGGCCTGGAAACCACGCTGTGTTGTAATCATTTCAGTAAATTCTGCTGATAAATCCACATTGGACATTTCCAGTACGCCGGTGGTCATATATCCACCACCTGCGGTTACCTCCACACCTATTCCGTCAAACTCTCCTGAGTTCTGGCTGGCTACGTAAAGGTTGTCTCCCTCTTTCATAAGACCTGAAGCATTGGCAAAGGTAGCTGTTGCAATCTGTCCCAAAAGTCTTGACATACCATTGTCATAGGAAGCATAGATACGTCCATCATTCTGTATAGTAATACCACTCATTTCTCCAAGCTTACGACCCTTACCTAAATTGTCGCTGTCTCCGCTGGAAGCAGCTATTGTAGATGTTCCCGAATTGTTAAACATTGTTGTGCTCTGGAAATCCACTGCAATATTCTCAAAATTACTTTCTGTAGCACCCGGTGCTATAAGTCCTGCCAGATTTAATGTTATACCACTAAAGTTCGTAGCGCCCTTACCACCAATACCATCAAATTTACCGGTAGCCGGATTGTAATAGAGCTTTGTGGCTCCATCCACCGTCATTCTCTGTGACTGAACACCGTCATTTGAAAGGGCTGTTATACCAAGAGCTGTCCATGCTGTAACTGTTCCGTCACTTGTATTTCCATTCTTAAAATATTCCAGCATGCCAAAGGTTACATTCTGTGTAGGGTTTGTAGGATGTGTTACATCAAAGGTCAGTGACTTAAACTCATTTACATTGCTAAAGCCATATGCCTTTGCCAGTGTCGCCCACGCAGGGTCATTGTAATCAGCAAGACCTGAGATATCCAATGTTCCACCCTCAGCAAGTGTCAATATTTTATTTGTAGAATCCCATGAATAGCCCTGAGCCAGATTTATGGTATTTGTCTTTGCCACCTCTGCTCCACCCGCTGCTCCTGCGATTAGAGAGGTAGTACCTATATTTACAGGCTCATTGTTTGAGTTAACTATGGAATTTAAGGTTACGGTATATTCTCCGTCTACATCAGTATCTTTAACATTAAACTTAGCTGTGTAGCTATAGCCCAGCTTATCATAGAACATTAAATTCATAATCTTACCTGATGTACTTGTAAGATTCGTATCGTTTTTATCAAGGATGCCTGCCACCATAGCCTTAGTTGTAGCCTCAGGCTCATAGGTCATATTTTCTGCGTTCATAATTCTGAGAGCGCTTACAGTATCCTGCTTAATATTTCCTGTAGCGGGGTCAACCTGCCATCCCATTACATTATATCCATTGGAGGTCATTGCCAGATTTCCTGCACCATCCACATAGAAAGAGCCGTCCCTGGTAAAATTCTTTGTACCACCATCTGAGGATACAATAAAGAATGCATCTCCTGTAATTCTTATATCAAAGGGATTATTTGTAGTCTGTGATGCTCCCTGAGAAGCTATTGAGGTATTAATAGCACCTGTCTTAACACCAAGACCTATCTGTCTGGCGTTTACACCGGCGGTACCTGTTGTTGCATTTGCACCTGACGCTGCCTGAGTTGTCTGGTACATAAGTTCCGAAAATGTGACAGACTGTGATTTGTACGCTACTGTATTAACATTGGCAATGTTATTACCAATAACATCCATCTTAGTCTGGTGTGTCTTAAGACCTGCCACACCGGAATACATTGATCTCATCATAAAATTTGCCCTCCTAGGTCGGGCAGTGTGTAAGTCCCATCTGTCAGTCAGGGACTAAAGCCTCCTTATGAGGTCCGGCTTATACTATCACTGCTCCATCAATATTTGTAAAAATCTGTTCTTTACTTTCTGTGCTATCCATTGCCGTAATCACTGTCTGACTTGGCACATTCACTATAAAAGCCAGCCTGTCCATAATCATTAGTGAGTCCTTAATTCCTTTTTCCTCTGCTCTGGATACTCCATCCTTTAATCTGTCCATCTGGGACATATCTAAAGTAATATCTCTAGTAGCCAGTCTTGATGCCGCATGCTTACTGAATTTTAAGCTGTCCTCCTTTTGAGGATTTGCTATTCTGTCAAATACCTGTTTAAAGGATTGTCCCTCAGTAATATCTGCACTTTGACTTTTTTTGCTGTTAGATAAATATTGCTCCTTAATCTGCTCGATGGAAAAATGTTGATTATCCTGTACTTTCATCCTCTCCACCTGTTATCTTTCCATACCACTCCGCATATGCCGTATATACACTTAATTCATCCGATGTCAGGAATGCTTTCTGGTATGAGTTCATACTGTTATACGCATTAACAAGCTCTTCTACCTTATTAAGATTATCTGTTGTAAGCTTCTCTACCTGTGGCAATTTATCCATATAGCCCACCAGTGTATCTGCCAGTCTTACGGCCAATGTATAATCTGCATCTGCAACTGTCTTTAGGTCTGCAAAATCATAAAGGGTGCCATTTACAGAAAGATATGTTTTACTTCCTGAATAAGTCACATAATCCACTGCTCCCTCAACTGTGGTAGTATTTCCTGTTGTAGAGCTGGTAACCTCCAGGTACACATGCTGTCCTACCAACGATGAAGCTCTCTGCATATCCATACTGTTACTCATATTCTGCATCTGCTCAAGACTTGAGAATGTAGCAAGCTGAGATATATATTCAGTATTGCTTGTAGGCTTTAATGGGTCCTGATACTGCATCTGTGTTACAAGTAGCTGTAAGAACGCGTCCTTATCAAGAGATTTGCCTGCTTCTGCCTCAGAAGCCTTTATTGCCTTTGAAATATTTGATGATGCAGCAGATGCGGAGGTACCATTATTTACCAATACTCCGTCCTTTATTATTGCTGAACTGCTCATATCTTCTCCTGTTCTATGCAAGATAGTCCACTGTGTTGCCGTCTCTTGCCATCATATCCGCTGTCAATGCATCATTCTCTTCTATTTCCTCTAAATCCGCATTAACATCATTTAAATTAATTCTTCTGGGTCTTTTAACCTTTGCTTCGCTTTCTCTGCTCTGATTTCTATCCTCGCCCTGGCTTAGATTTCTTTCAAAAGCGTGGCTGCTTACTGTCACTTCAATGGTTTCCACCTTAATGCCCTGCTCATTCATCTGCTCCTTAAGAGCCACCACCTGTGTTTCCAAGGCCTGTCTTACCTGCTCATTCTGAGCTGTAAAATTGGCGGTTATTACACCATTTCTCGCTGCCACCTGAACTCTTATATTTCCTAAGGATGCGGGATGAAGCTGCATTTCCATTTCCGTAATATCCTCAGTCATGTTTACCTTTAAGCTTTCAGTAACCTGCTCCATAATATCCGATACAGCTCTTACATCGGACTGAAATGTCTCTTCTGCCTCTTTTATGCTCTCAAGCCCTGCTTTAATATTATCAGTTATTGTTTGAGCGAAATTAAAGGCATTTCCCTGACTCTCTTTTTTGCTGCCACTGTCATTTCTTTTGCTTTCAGCATTGCCGGCATCATTAATATTAAATGCCCGGGTATTCTCATCCGCCTTAAGATTTTCCAAAACCGGCTCCCTGGATATTTCCTTATTATCCTCAGCTTTTAGCTTTGAAACCTCTGTCTGAATGGTTTCCTTTAATTCATCAAGGGGTACATCAAGCTCCTTTGATAGTTCAACCAACATATTATCCGAGGTTTCCATCAGACCCTTTACATCCCCTGATAATCCCTCGTCCACCATAAGCTCCATTACATCTTTGGTGTCTGTCAGCTCCACTACCACCTGAGGAATTTTGCCACTGTCAAGTATCTCAATACTTTCCAGCCCCAGATTATCCATGGCTTCCACCACAGCCTCTACATCTGTCTGCAGCACCTCTGCCGTTTTTAGCAGCATAGTCTGTACTGTCTCAATCACCACCGCCAATTCCTCCTCTGTAAGTACATCGGACTCCTTTGGCGCTTCCGTCTCATCCACACTTCCCGACTTTTCTTTTTTTGCCACTTCAGTGCCCTTGGCAGCTTTGGATTTTTCATAGGCATCTTTGCTATCCGTTGCTTTCACATCGGACTTTTTGTCTGCCAAATCGGACGTCCCCGACTTAGTGGGTGGCGACTCTTTAGCAGCAGTACCTGCCTTGAAAATCTCTGAAAAATCAGTTTGTGCGGAGTCTGACTTAGCTGTTCGTACATTTGACTTTAAATCCCCCATGGGGCTAAAGCCTGTAACCAAATTAGCTGTCATTTTCTTCCTCCATATTTTCAATGTTCTGTCAGGGTAAAACCCTACATAGCATATATCGGAATTTTATATATTTTTCTTAACCTTTTTTAGTTGTCAGGATCCATTATTTTTGTTAGCTTTGCTGCCACATCCGAATTCATGGCTCCCAGGATTTTTCCCCTGTCTCCTGCCTCCATCTGCCACAGTATTTTTGCAGCCAGCTCCAGATTATCCGTCATGGACTCAAATATCGCCGCCGCCTGAGCCGGCTTCATTTCAGAATATGCCTGCGCATAGGATTTTATCTCCTGACTTACATTCTCCTCTATGATTACCTGCTTATATAAGCTTTCTGCCGTCACAGGATCCATGGACTGATAATATTTCACATAATTATCTGCTCCCGGTCCATTTTCCGCATAAACCACTTCATTGTAAAATTCGTTTTTAATTCTCTCAAATTCTACCTGCTTATCCTCAAAGGTCTGTAGTCTTGCTACCTCTTCACTAAGCAAAGATATCTGCTCATCCTTTGCCGCAGATGCCGCCTGCGTCTCTGCAAGCTGTGCCTGCAAAGCCTTAATCTCCCTTACTGCTTCCTTTAAGGATGAATAGCCTGTTACATCCACATCCTCCCCATCGGAAATATCCCCTGATATAGTACTGTCAGGCAAAATCTTATTTATAACCGGTATATCCTTTAGTACCGGAGTCAGAACTCCCGAACCAAAGCCGCCTACATCCAGCTTTATTAAAGCAGCAATAATACCAAGCCACACCAGTACAATTATTAAGGTAGTGATTATCACAGGAATATTGCTTCCATCATCCTCTGTAATCCTTGCCTCTTCATCCGCCAGCTCCCTTGCCTTTTTCTTCGCTTCCTTATTTCTGGCTTTCTGCTCTGCCTTAGCTTTCTTCTTTTCTTCCCTTAGAGCCTTTTTTTGCTCCTTAAGTCGGCTAAGCTCCGCCGCATTATCATCACGCTCTGCCATAATTACTCCTTACTTATCCTCAAGGCTTCTGCTTATTCTGCCAAAACGATAGCTTATAAGCTCATCTATTTCTTTATTTTCTGCAGCATTTATTTCCTTCTTAAATTCCTCAAAGGCGTTTTCCTTTAATTTCTCCTGAGTCTTTCTCTCCTGCATAGCTTCCTCTAAAGAGCTTCTTGCAGCTTCCAGAGCCTCCGTTGCCCTTTCCACATTGCCCTCCTGAAGCTTAAGCGCCTCTTTAAGATTATTTATCGCCTCAGTATTTTCTCTGATTTCCCTTATATTTAAGGTACTCTCTCTAAGTCTTCGCCCCTCTGCCTCGAAGCCGGCTATCCGCCTTTTAATTGTTTTCAGCTTTTCCTCTTCTTTTCTGAGAGTCGCCGCCGCCTCTGCAAATACACTGCGGGCACTGTCTTCCATCTTTAGCTTAATATTTAGAATGTTTTCCATTCTATAATTAAATTTTGCCATTATTCAAATAATTCACTCATAGCCAAAAGAGTGTCCTCATATGTAAAGCAGTCTTCGGTGCTCTGCATTAAAAATTCATTTACCCCATCTATTTTATCTATAGCATAGTCAATATTTTTACTGCTCCCCCGCTTATATGCACCTATATTAATCAAATCCTCTGCATCATTATAGGTGGCAAGTACATTTTTCAGCCTGCCTGCCGCCTCCTTATGAGATTTATCCACTATCTGACTCATACATCTGGAAATACTCTGGAGTACATCTATTGCAGGATAATGATTTTTATGGGCAAGCTTTCTATTCAGCATAATATGCCCGTCCAGTATAGAGCGGGCTGTATCCGTAATAGGCTCATTAAAATCATCTCCATCCACAAGCACTGTATAAAGTCCTGTTATGGAGCCTGTCTGATTACACCCTGCCCTCTCCAAAAGCTTTGGCATTTCCGAATACACGCTTGGGGGATATCCTCTTGATACAGGAGGCTCTCCGTTAGCCAGACCAATTTCTCTTTGAGCCATGGAAAAACGTGTCATGGAGTCCATCATAAGCAGTACGTCTTTTCCCTTGTCCCTAAAATATTCTGCAATGGCTGTAGCTGTCTTTGCCGCCTTATTTCTCTCCAGTGCCGGCCTGTCCGAAGTGGCTACCACCACCACCGAACGCTTCATACCCTCCGGTCCCAAATCTCTTTCTATAAATTCCCTGACCTCACGTCCACGCTCTCCGATTAGAGCAATGACATTGATGTCAGCTACCGTATTTCTGGCAAACATTCCCATTAAGGTGGATTTTCCCACACCGGAACCTGCAAATATACCTATACGCTGTCCTTTTCCCACAGTCATAAGTCCATCCACAGCCTTAACACCTAAGGTCAGAACCTCTGATATAATCTTCCGGCTCATAGGCTCAGGCGGTGCACACTCCACAGAATATGGCACGCCATCCGTTATAGGCTCTCCCTCTGTAGGACGTCCCAAGCCATCCAGTGTCTTTCCTAACAAGGAGTCCGACACCATTACCTTTAGGGGCTCTCCGGTATTTACCACAATACTGCCTATACCTATACCCTCTGTTTTATCATAGGGCATAAGCTGGGTCTTACCCTCCTTAAAGCCCACCACCTCCGCCATAATGGGCTTCAGGTTACTGTCCTCAGGGTAGATATAGCACACATCTCCCAGTGTGCTGTCAGGACCTGCCGACTCAATAGTAAGTCCTACCACATTTACAATCTTGCCTTTTTTCGTAAAAAAAGACTCGTCGCATAGATTCATATATTTTTCAAATCGAATTCTATTAGCTTCCAAGTCTTTCCTCCTGATTATTATTTAAAATCTCTTATGGTGTAAAGGATAATAACTCCAGTTTTTTTCTAAGAGCACTTAGCTCTGTTCCCAAACCACAGTCATATATACCGTTTGAAGTCTCTATCATACACTCCCCAGCCTTTAGGGTCACATCCTCTACCACATCAATTGTTGCCTCTTCAGGCATTGACAATGTCACAAGCTCTCCCTTGTGCTCCATCACATATTCCCTGTCCTCACGGCTTACGTGAAGCAGATAATTCTGGCATCCGGGAATTTGCAATAGTGTATTTCTTAAAAGATTTACCACCAGAGTCTTATTATCTCGTAAATCCACTTCAAAAATCTTTTCATATATGGCAGTAATTGCATGAACAAACTGGGGCTCAAGCTCCGCAATCATAGCCTCCCTCTCGGCTGCCATAGCCTGTCTTGCCCTTTCTATCTCTGCCCATTTTTCATTTAGCTCTGCCTCTGCACGGCTTACACCCTCCGCATAGCCCTGCTGCCTGCCCTCTTCATAGCCCCTGTTTTTTTGAGCTTCGATTTCAGACAGTGCCTCCTGCTTCATAAGGTCTATTTCCGCCCTTGCCTCAGACAAAATCTCATCTATTGCAGGTGCTTCCATAGTCTCTGCCTGCTCTGCATCATTAGCCCCTGCCTTAATCACATTTGATACAGACTCTCCGGCATTGTCAGCATCTGAATAGCCACTTTCAGTAAGGGCATCCAGCATTGTCACATCCAAACCGTCAGTAAAGGTCTTTTCCCCAAAGCCATCTTCACTATGTATATTTTTAGCAGGCTGTATTTCCGGCAGAATAAAGCGGATACGCTCCAGCTTTTCTTCCACCACACTATTATTATCTATAATCCTTGTGTGGGCATCTTCTCTGTTCAGGCTGTAGGATTTTAATAAATTGCTGGTGTTAATATTATAATTAGACAATTATTTCGTCTCCTCCGCCTCTTGATATTACAATTTCGCCGGAGTCCTCCAGCTTTCGTATAATATTTACAATCTTCTGCTGAGCTTCCTCCACGTCTTTCATACGAACAGGACCCATGAATTCCATGTCCTCCTTAATCATTGTAGCCAGACGCTTAGACAGGTTGTTAAAGATTGCTCCCTGTACCTGCTCATTGCTGCCCTTAAGGGCAAGTCCAAGATCATTATTATCCACATCACGAAGCACTCTCTGGATTGCCCTGTCATCAAGCAACAGAATATCCTCGAATACGAACATCTTCTTTCTGATTTCGTCTGCCAACTCCGGCTCTTCGATTTCCAAAGTCTCCATAATATGCTTTTCCGTACCTCTGTCCACGGAATTCAATATCTCTACAACCTGATCCACACCGCCCACAATGGTGTAGTCCTGATTTACAAGGTTTGCTATCTTACTCTCTAAAATCTTTTCCACTTCCTTTATTACGTCAGGAGAGGTTCTATCCATCATAGCCACTCTCTTCGCTACATCAGCCTGTCTCTCCTGAGGCAGACCCGCAATAATCTGTCCCGCCTGAGTCGATGACATATATGAAAGCACCAGCGCAATAGTCTGTGGATGCTCATCCTGTATAAAGTTCAAAAGCTGACTTGCCTCTGCTTTACGTACAAATTCAAAGGGCTTAACCTGTAATGATGAGGTAAGCTTACTGATAACCTCCATTGCAGCTTCATTGCCCAGTGCCTTTTCAAGCAGCTCTCTGGCATAGCCTATACCACCCTCTGCAATATACTGCTGAGCCAGACAAATCTGGTAAAATTCATCCACCACCTCGTCCTTAACCTGAGGTGTGATACTACGTGTATTGGCTATCTCAAGGGTCAGCTCTTCTATTTCCTCTTCCTTTAAATGCTTAAATATGGTGGAAGAGCGCTCAGGTCCTAAGGCAATCAGTAAAATTGCCGACTTTTGCAGGCCTGTTAATTTTTCATCCGCATTGCTGTTTTTAGCCATGACTCCTCCTACAAATCCCAATCCGCATTAAGCCAGTTGCGGAGTAATGAGGCAGCCGCCTCAGGATTTTCGTCCACGAATTTTTCTATCATCTTACGTGTTTCCGACTTTGTTTCTATTTCTATATCTTCAAGCTCTGTTTCCTGTGTAGACTGAAGCAGAGTTTCTACAGAAAGCTCTTCCTCAATTTCCTCATTGGTATCTCTCTGCATACTTCTAAGGATTACAAATGCTAAAAGCCCCAATATTATTATAATCAGCACTATCTGAATAATATCAGTAGCATCAATATCAGCTCTCTCCCTGTCAATAAACATAGGCTCTTCATATGACACAAAGCTTATATTTTCCGCCGCAATACCACTTGCCTTAGCCACCATATCTATCAGGTCTTCATCTGTATCCACCTTTGTACGGGCAGAGTTTGCCAGCTTATATTCTTCCCAGCTTATTCCATCCAAAAGTCCCTGAGTCTTGGCATCCTCTTCTCTTAATACCCTATATCTTACAGCCGCTACGGATATAGATGAGTTGCTGTATTTTATAAGCCCCGGGGGAATTGTCTTTTTTGTAATACTTTCGTTTGGCAGATAATTTCGTGACTCCTCCGTCACAGTGGAGCTGGAATTTTGATTATTCTCCAGCATATAGGTGGTTCCGTCCTCTCCATTGGAGTCGGTCCCCGGTACCCCTGCTGTACCGCCACTACTCTCTGCATTGTATAGCTGCTCACTGCTCAGTACTCCCTGAGACTGTCCATCCGCAGGAGTATAATTGTGCTCAGTGCTCTCTGTTGTGGAAAAATCAAGCTCTAAATTGGTGGACACCTCCACCAGATTATACTCATTAGTACCCAGAAGTACTCTTTTTACCTCTGACTGTAATATAGCTTCTGTCTGTTGCTTTACAGACATCTGCGAGGATGTACCCCCTGATACGGAGGACTCCTCATCCCCCGAAAATAACAGATTGCCCTTATTGTCAATAATAAGTATCTGGCTTATATCCGCATTTCCCAAAGCAGTTTTTGCAAATTTAGCTATAGCCACCGCATTTTCCGTTGTAAATTCTCCCTCCGGAGTAATCATAATGGAAGCGTAGCTGTCTTCATTTTTAGATAGCAGTGTTCCGTCATTTTGAGGCAGATTAAGTTGAACCGTAGCAGACTTTATATTGTCCAGCCCCTTTAAATCAGACTCCATCTGGTCTTCCAAATATTTTTTATATCTACGCTGTTTATCTGTTTCTGTTGTGGAAAATCCACCACTTGTAACATTATCCAGTGTATAGCCCGTTGTAGGAATATCATTGGCTCCCAGCAATAGTGAGGCTGTGGATTTCTGTCCCTTTAAAACACTAATCTGATATCCGTCATCACTTACTTTATAGGTTATTGACTCCCCATCTAAAAGCGCTGTTATCTCCGAAGTCTCCTTTGTAGACTCAGTTGTAGCCAACACCTCATATACAGGTCTTGTAATAAGGGTTATAAGTATGGCAAAAGCCACTACCACACCGGCAGTGGCAGATACTATAATGGTTTTCTGCTTTGAGGAAAATCTATTCCACCATTCCAATATTCTTTTAGGTAATTCTCTTAATCTGTCCGGCATCCCTGGGTACTCCTAAGCATTGAATTAAATATTCATATTCATAAGCTCTTTATAAGCATCTAATAGTCTGTCTCTTACAGCTACTGTATACTGCAAGGCTGTAGAAGCCTTTTGCAGAGCTATGGAAAGGTCATGAGTATTGTCTGTAAGACCTAAGGAAAATTTAAGCTCCTCATTTTCCGCATCTGACAGGTATGAATTTGTCTCATTAATATTATTCAGAGCTGTATCAAAAAATGTAGAAAAGGCACCTGTGGTATCAGCATTTTCTGTTACCCCTACTTCGCTTTGCTTCCACGCATTTGCAATTGCCTGACTTGATACATTATATAAGCTTGTGATATCCGGTATCATTTTATATTATTCTCCAATTTATATTAGTCTGTTCTTTGAACGCCACACTAGGGATTTCCCAACTGTAAGCCCTGACCTGCAATGGATTTGCTGGCTTCAAAGGCTGTAGCATTTGCCTCATAGCTTCTGCTTGCATCTATAAGGTTTGTCATTTCCGTTACAATATTTACATTTGGATAGGTCACATATCCATTTTCATCAGCATCCGGATGGGATGGGTCATATACCATATTTCCCTCAGAGGTATCATCATATGTACCACTGACCTTTACGCCCTTTGACCTGTACCTTTCAGTTGTTCTTCCAAAAATTGTAGAAAACTGGGGTGTACCGCCATTTTTCTCCTCAAAGGTAACCACCTTACGCTTGTAGGGTGTACCGTCCTCCGTTCTGGTTGTATTGGCATTTGCCACATTCTGGGCAATTACGTCCATTCTATATCTTTGGGCTGTAAGTCCTGATGCATTAATATTAAAAGAATCAAAAGCTCCCATGGCGCTCCTTTCCATCTTTCGCAGAAGTGCTTGTCCCTCTCCACAAGGGTTATCCTTTATTTTAAATATTTCTATTTGTTTATGTGGGACTTATCCCCTCTCCGCAAAGGTTATCCATTATTTCTTATATCTTATTTTTATGGTCTACTTAATTACTGTTTGCAAATTTGAAAATTCAGCCTTTAAGCTTGACATTATTCCCTGATATTTAAGCTGATTGGCAGCTAACATTACCTGCTCCTGCTCAGGGTCCACATTATTCTCATCCAAACGATATGAATAATCGCCATAATCCGTATACTGCTTTGCATTCAAAGCACTCATACGCACATTTGCTACCTTATCATCTATGGACACATATTTGCTGTTTTTAAGCGCCTGCTTAAGCTGAGCCTCAAAATTCACATCCTGTCTTTTATAGCCGGGTGTGTCCTGATTTGCAATATTATTGGCTATCAGCTCATTTCGAAGAGCCGAAGCATCCGCCGCCTTATCCAGCACATTAATATAATCAAACGCATTTGAACTTATCATATTTTCCTCCATATCATCTACGCCTTATTCCATCTAATACTTAGGCTAATGATACATCATATTCCATTATAAATAACTGAACAAAAATTACAATAGTTTACGCCACATTATATTGTATTTTGTACTAAAAAATGTACTATATAATGTGAATTTTGCGTGTTTTACGTCTTAAAACAGCCATATGCGAACCCAAGTACACAAAAAAAGAGACTTATTGCAAGCAATAAATCCCTTTAGCTACTTTCAATCCGTTACTTATATTTTACTGGTTTTTTCTCAATTTGTCTATCTCTTCAAAAACCACATCATTAAGTACCTTTATGTAAGTACCTTTCATTCCCGAGCTTCTGGACTCAATAACGCCGGCACTTTCAAACTTTCTAAGTGCATTTACAATAACGCTTCTGGTAATTCCCACTCTGTCCGCAATCTTGCTGGCAACTAAAATGCCCTCCATTCCATCAAGCTCATCAAAGATGTGTACAATAGCCTCCATCTCCGAGAACGAAAGCGTAGATATAGCAGATTTTACCACAGAAAGCTTCCTTGACTCTTCGGCGCTTTCCTCGTTAACGGCTCTTAGCATTTCAAGCCCTACCACTGTAGCACCATATTCGCAGAGAATAATATCATCAATATCATACATATCCCCTGCCTTATATACAAATAAGGTACCAAGCCTCTCGCCCGCTATATCAATAGGAGCAATCACGGCAGTATATTTTTTCTGAACATCTGCATTCTCAAATCCTAAGGTTTCCAGATTTACATTTTCCTTTGTAGACAGAACAGAGAGCATACGCTCATTTAACATACCGTCTATAAATCCTCCGACCTTGTCCTTAATCAGCTCATGTATGACCTCGATATGGGAATCATTATCAATTCCCAACACCTTTCCCTTTCTGCTGATTACCAGCACATTGCTCTTTAATATCTCCTGCATTACGGCACATATGTCATTAAATACCACTTTGCTGGAATTGTTATTGTGTAATAGTTTTCCAATTTTTCTGGTTTTGTCCAGTAGTTGCACACTGCTCATATACATCCCTCCATACATTGCGTATAGGGTAATTGTAGCACCTTTGTCAGACAATTTCAACATATTACGCAAATTTATTGTTTAATTAGAATTTTAGTCCTTTTTCTCTATATCTTGGCTATACCCACATTCCTCATCCATACACACAAGTTTACTGCCCTTTATCAAAAGAGGCTTGCCACACTTGGGGCAGTTTTCTCCTGATGGACGCTGCCATACCATAAAGTCACAGTTTGGATTGTCCATACAGCCATAGTAGCGTCTTCCCTTACGGGTAGCCTTGATTACCACATCCTGTCCGCATTTGGGGCAAGCTACCCCAATCTTTTCAAAATATGGCTTTGTAAAGCGACACTCCGGAAATCCGGAACAGGCCTGAAATCTTCCATGAGGACCATATTTTATGTTCATAGGTCTGCCACACTGCTCGCACAGCTCGCCCGAACGCTCATCTGCCACTTCTATTTTTTCTATTTCAGCCTCTGCCACATCCACTGCCTGCTTTAAATCAGGATAGAAATTCTCAATAATGGTCTTCCATTTTACTGTTCCCTCTTCAACTCCATCTAAGAGAGTTTCCATATTTGCAGTAAAATCCACATCCACAATTTGAGGGAAAGCTTCTTTCATAATATTGTTTACAATTTCTCCAATTTCTGTAACAAATATATTTTTTCCCTCTTTTACAATATATCTTCTACCCAGAATTGTAGTAATTGTAGTAGCATATGTGGATGGACGACCAATGCCCAGTTCCTCCATAGCATGAACCAAACTTGCCTCTGTATAATGAGGTGCTGCCTGTGTGAAATGCTGTACGGGATGAAGTTCCTGCACAATAATTTTGCTATCAGTTTCCACACTATCCAACAACGCGTTGTTTACATTCTTCTCCTCATCAGCATCTACGTATACAGCCATAAAGCCCTCAAACTTTATTTTGCTGGACGCTGCAGAAAATCTATGCTCTCCACATTTGAATTTAACACTTATGGTATCGTAGGTAGCCACTGCCATCCTACTGGCTACAAAACGCTTCCAGATTAGCTGGTACAGCTTAAACTGCTCCTTGCTCAAATCCTCTTTGATGCTTGCAGGCGTTTTATTTACATCTGTAGGACGAATAGCCTCATGAGCATCCTGTATCTTTTTATTGCTCTTAGGCAGGCTATCCTTATCAGCCTTATACTTTTCTCCATATTTAGAACCAATATATTCATAGGCTGCATTCTCTGCCTCCTCTGAAATACGGGTACTGTCGGTACGCAGGTATGAAATAAGACCTACGGTTCCCTGACCCTTTATTTCCACCCCCTCATAGAGCTGCTGTGCCACACGCATTGTCTTTTGTGTGGAGAAATTCAGTGCCTTGCTGGCTTCCTGCTGTAGGGTAGAAGTGGTAAACGGCAGAGGCATCCTCTTAGTACGCTCCCCACGCTTTATCTCAGCTATAGTCATATCCCTGCCTTTGAGCTCGGACATAACCCTGTCTACCTCAGTAGCATTTTTCAGTTCTCTATCATCACTGCCTGCATATTTTGCAGAAATTGTCTTTTTGCTGCCTTTTATGCCCAGAGTAGCATCAATAGTCCAATATTCTTCAGGAATAAAGTCACTAATCTCCTGTTCCCTGTCACATACTATTCTAAGAGCCACGGACTGCACACGCCCTGCCGAAAGTCCTCTTTTTACCTTTGCCCAAAGCACAGGAGATATCTTATATCCTACCACTCTGTCCAGGCATCTTCTTGCCTGCTGGGCATCTACCAAATTCATATCTATCTCTCTGGCATTTTTCAGACTTTCCTTAACAGCATTTTTTGTAATTTCATTAAAGGCAATTCTGTATACCTTTTTATTTTCCAATTTCAATGCGGAAATAAGATGCCAGCTTATTGCCTCCCCCTCACGGTCAGGGTCAGTCGCCAAATATATTTTTTCTGCTTTTTTTACTTCTTTTCTTAGAGCTGCAAGTATATCTCCCTTGCCTCTTATAGTAATATAATGTGGCTCAAAATCTCCCTCCACATCTATTCCCATTGTGGATTTTGGCAAATCTCTTACATGTCCCTGACTTGCCATAACCGTATAATTTGTCCCCAAAAATTTTCCAATTGTTTTAACCTTAGTAGGCGATTCTACTATTACCAAATATTTTGCCATTTTGCATTTCCTCTCGGTGTTTGTCACGCGCACTACTATACATCAAGTTTTTTTTCTTGGCAAGGATAATTTTAAAAATGTGTTTCTTCTATATAATATATGGGCGCGCATTTACAGCAGAGACAAATACCAATTTACCAAGGGCTCGCCATACAGGAGCATAATATAAGCAGCCATAGCTATAGCAGGGCCAAAGGGGAAGTGTCTGGCCTCATTGCTCTTTCTATATTTTGTTGCAAGGGCAAAAACAATCCCTATAACACAAGCCAAAAACAGCATAAAAAGAGCACTGACAGCCCCCAAATACAGGGCTGATAGGGCAAGCAGCTTTATATCCCCGCCACCCATACTCTCCTTTTTCATTATCCTGTCAAATATCAGAACAATTAAAAGGATTATACAGCCAAATATAAAGCCTGAAAGAATATGATATAAAACATCCTGTAAGCCTGCCTGGGTAAATGGAATAAATATAAACCAGGAAACAGCCGGCACAATTAACAGACCATTGGGTATGATATAATCATCTAAATCTGTTATGGAAAGGGTAAATAAACAATAGGTAAATATAAGATTTTTCAAAAATTCAAAAGTTACATCAAATTTAAGAAGTAATAGAACCGACAAAAGCGCCAGTATAATTTCAGAAAGAGGATATCTGACGGATATTTTCTTCTTGCAATAGCCACATTTTCCTCTTAAGAATAACCATGAAAATACGGGAATTAAATCCAACGCTCCAAGAGTAGTTCCGCAATTATGGCAATGGCTCCTGCCCTTTAGCACCGACTCCCCATGGGTAAGCCTCCATGCAAGACAATTTAGAAAAGAACCAAATACGGCACCCGTAAGTGCCGCAACAATTATACAATATATTTTTATTCCAAGACTTAAATTAATAGAAAGCATTTCAATCCCCATGATTAACCTTGCGGTATTCCTCCCTGCCTATCCATTTTACATTGATTTCTCCGTCTTTAGATACATTTAGCAGTATAACCTTGCCTATATTCTCCTTAGACTCTCCATATGCAGTAATCCTGTCAAATTCCCGCATACTTTCCACCCTGTATACAAACTCCTTATTTTCCGAGTCGTATATGGCGGTAAAGGGTCCACCCTCCAGCATATATTTCATATATGCCGAGTCCCATGCAGTCTGCTCATGCCCCTTATCCATTCTTACCTTGCCCCGTTCCTCCGCTTCCCTGTATATGGGAATGGAAATCAGTACAAGCAGTATTCCAATGGCAACAAGCAGTACAAGAGCAAGCCTTGATATGCCCTTTGGGGAGACGGATTTTTTTGTTAAATATATTAAAAAATTTTTAAACATAAATATTCTTCGCACGGGCCGGTGCATCATTTTCTGCCTGAGACAGATACAATCAGTATTGGCACAGAGATGTTTTTTTATTTTATACATATTAATGCTACGGGTCTACGCGCGTTAATACATATTGCGACTCTGTCAGTCCTATTTTTCCTTTAACATCATTCCACTGAGCCTCTGTACCATGGAATGTAATATTAACCTTTCCTGTACTACTGTTTGTTCCACTGCCTTTAAAAACATCTACCATTGGCCCTAATTCAGTATCCGGATTATAATACCACGTCACATTTTCAAGTTTAGACATATTTGCAAATGCCCTATCTGCAACAGTAGTCACACTACTTGGAATACTTAAGGTGTCGATATTTGTGCCCTCAAAAGCACTTCTCGCTATAACTTCGGTCTTGTTTGAAAATACTACCCCCGTCAACCCTGACTGATTTTTAAATGCATATTGTCCTATATTGGTAATTGCCTCTTTAATAACCAGCGTTCCTGCAATTGTTTTACCTGTGGCAACTCCCAGAAGTTCTTGCTTACCATGGTATGGTGGGTGTTCAACCAGGATACCATCCGACAGTAAATCTTCCCAGGAAGTATTATTCCCACCAGGATCCTGCAATCCACCCTCTGCCTGTAATGGTAACGCAGGCGTTGTTGGTGTTGTGCCTCCGCTACCTGTACCGGTACCTCCACTGCCTGAGCCACCCGAACCGGCGGTATAGTGAATTATTATATTATTTCCACTTGATGTAGGAGTCATTTTGTATTCCACCCAGGCTGTACCGCCTACCTGTGGCGTACCGTCTATATCTCCAAGTCTGGATAAGCTTGTGTAAAATTCACTGCTACTGCCACCCTCCCAGTCAGACTTAAGCTGTTTTAAGGAAATCGCCTTTGCGGAATAATCCACATCCGTCTTAGTCATTAACGCCTCGGTCATAACCTCTGCGTACTGAGCTCGTATATTGGCAGCATCCACCGCTTCTCTGCTCTTTTCAAGCTGACTTGTAAAAATAGGTATACTTATTGCCACAAGCACTGCAATAATAGCCACCACAATCAATAATTCTGCCAGTGTAAAACCTTGGTTTTTCCTTTTCATCCGCCCATCCTTCCAGACAAATTTTCTTTTAGACTATTTTAGCCATTATACCATATACGCGTATAAATAACCACTCTGCATCCCCCATATCTTTATGCTTTGCAATTGCCACAATTGCCCCTTTGTATCCCCTATTTTTTATACTATCCTTAATCTTTACACCCTATATCATTATATTTCTTTTATCTTTATTTTTTTCTTATCGTTACACTTCCACACTATTTTTTTTAATAATACCAATAATATAATTATATACCTCTTCCCTAATCCCCGCACTTTCCGCGAAATATGAGAATTTTTCTATTGCCTCACTTACTTCTTTTATTATATCCTTACACTTTCTATTTTTTAATCCCATCGTCAAGCCCGCTTCAAGTAAATCTTCCAGTGTAATGTTAGCACTTTTATTATTTACGCTCATTTGATGAGCCCGTAGCCATTTGTTGGTGGGATTATAGGAAAAAGTAATATCATATGCCGGAGCCAAATGCCATTCCCCTGCCCTATCCATAAGAAATGAACAATTTTTCACATGGTCATCCTGATTTACTGCCAGGCAATTAAACACCATACGCCTATAAAACTGTTCAATCTCATTGAATGTAATATTAATTCTTTTCATATACTCGGCAGCCAGCTCATAACTGCATAGCCCCGGCTCTTTGTAGCTTATATGAGCAAGTGCACTTAATGACTGCATATGTATTTTTTTGCCCTCTACTCTGTCAAAACGTTTTGTCATAAAATGATTTGCATTTCCCGAAGAATAAATTTTGCAATCACTCATCTCTATTCCGGCCGCCCGTGCCATATTATAATATGCATATTCTATTAAGGTATATTCCGGTCGGTCCTTAAGACCATAGTCTCCATTATTATCTAATGTGTCAAATTTCATTAGCCAATAGTCAAAGCCCTTACCCAAATCAAGCTGCCCCGATTTTATCTCATTAGTCTTCTCGTTCCAGGCAATTAATGCCTTGGCGCGCGCACCACCTGCCGAGCTTCCCACCTGTACCAACTGAGAATATGTAAGCTCTTCCTCTGCATTTAAGGTAACTGTTGCACGCTTATTTAAAACCTCGTCCGCAAAACGTACCATTCTGGATACATTTATTTCCTCATTAATATCCTTTATTTCTCTGCTGGCAGGAACATATTCCAACGCTCCCATCCCTCTTTTTCCCGTATAGCACAGTCGGTCTATAGCCGTAAAATCATTTATGGATTTTCCCTGAGACAATAACCACTGTTCAATTACTGTATTTCCAAAAGCATCCGGCAATGAGTCTGCCACCAGGCCTGGCAAACCATAAAAGGGTTCTCCTGCAAGCATAGGAAATTCATATATAACACTGCTTAATGGCATCATAATTGGAGATACTTCTATCCCGCTACTCAAATAATTTTTATCATACTCAAAAGAGGCGAAAGGAATATTATTCTCCATATGAATAATTCCAATTCTTGTTCCCCACAAATATACTTCCACATTATTATTCATTGCTCATCTCCCCACTTAAATGTTGCCTCTTTTTTTGCTTTTGGGCGAACTCTGCTACGAATTGTCTTTCTCGCTAAATAATAAGAGGGTCGTTTAGTGCTATCGGGCACCAGCAATTCAATATTTTGCGACAAATTAAGGGCAATTAGAATTTTTATAAGGCTCTCCATCTGGATAGATGCTCCCTGCTCCAGCCTTGATATACTTCTTACTGATACACCTGACTTTTCTTCCAGCCTTTGCTGCGTAATTCCCGCACTTATTCTATACTGTTTTATCCTTGCACCAATCTCTTTAATATAAATCCCTGTGTTTTTTACATTCTTCATTTTTCCACCAACATTTCCTCTGAGCATATATACTATTTTAAGGATATTTTGCTTAGAAACTGACTGTCTTACCAATTTCTCTGTGCATATATTATCAGCACACC
>JBHAJK010000011.1:0-2953 GCA_041826605.1 Lachnospiraceae bacterium
GAGATATCCCATTCTTAGTGAAGTAAGACCCCTTGAAGACTACAAGGTAAATAGGGCCAAGGTGTAAGTGCAGTAATGTATGCAGCTGATGGTTACTAATAGGTCGAGGGCTTATCTAATGTTTAACAGAGATAGGAGAAGTAGGTTGACAGGAGTCAACAGTTGTTATTAAATAGGAATTACAGTATTCGATTTTGAGAGAACAAGTATGTAAGACATCAACTCTCAGTAATCCTCGATAGCTCAGCGGTAGAGCATCCGGCTGTTAACCGGAGGGTCGTTGGTTCAAACCCAACTCGGGGAGCTTTTAATATTGATTTATTAATGGGAACAAACCTCACGGCTCCATGGTCAAGCGGTTAAGACATCGCCCTTTCACGGCGGTAACACGGGTTCGATTCCCGTTGGAGTCATTTTTAAAAACAGAATATGGTGACTTAGCCAAGTGGTAAGGCCCCGGACTGCAACTCCGTTATCGCCGGTTCAAATCCGGCAGTCACCTTAAAAGCACTCAGTAAAAGAGTGCTTTTTTTTCGCTCACTTATCAGTAGTAGTACGGGCACTTTTACCATTATATTACTACCTATTCTATTACCTGTGGTTACAGGTTGTTCAAATTAATGTGACATGTTACACTTTATGGTATGGATAAACTTAAGAAAAATAACTTAGTTGAAAATAAAATAAATTTTACTGTAATAGTAGTGTGCTTCAATCCCGGCAAAAAGCTGAAATACACTCTGGATAGTATATATTCCCAGGAGTATTGGAATTATAGGGTTATTATAAAGGATGGTAATTCCGATGATGGTAGCCTTGAGTCATTGCAGGACTCCGGTTATTTTATCAAACGGTATTCCGACTGCACAGATATTTTTGTAGGAAAAGATAATGGTATTTATGATGCCATGAATATTGCATTAAATAATCTTCAAAATAATATAGAAAATAATTATGTGATATTTATGAATTGCGGGGATGTGTTCTATAGCAGACAGACATTGGGAAAAGTAGCTGACTATATAGAAGAGTATCTTGAAAAAAGGCATTATCCAACAGGATATGATATGCAAATAGAGCAAACTGAAAATGATAAAGCGAGGTCGCAGAACGATAATATGTACATTTTCTATGGCAATCAATTTAACCGTCAGACAAATACGATTGTAGCGTCTGCCCCCAGACTTAATGAGTTTGGACTTTTTAGAAATGTTCCATGCCATCAGGTTTGCTTTTATGATAGTAGATTATTTAAAAGCAGAGGATATGATATTCGCTACAAGGTAAGAGCTGATTATGAGCACTTTTTATATTCTATATATGAGGAGAGGGCAAAAGCAGTTTATCTGGAAGAAGTAATATCTGACTATGAGGGCGGTGGCTTTTCCGAAACAAAGAAAAACCGTGAGCTGTCTTCAGTGGAGCATAGAGAAATAACAGATAAATATATGGGAAAAAGGGCTTCCAAATATAGAGCACTAATGACATTGTCAGGTGCCGGTATAAGGACAGCGATGGCTGAAAGCAAAAGATTTTCAAAAGTGTATAATAAGATAAAAAGCTTGGTGTATAAAATAAAACGATGAAGATATTGTGGCTATGTAATGTGCTACCTCCAATGGTAGCCAACAAACTAAATATGCAGGGCTCAGGAAAAGAGGGGTGGATAAGCGGTACATTAAGTCGCTTTATTGCTATGGCTGATGGTACAGTTAAGGAAAATCCGGACTCTATTTATGCTACAGAAAATAATGGAAAACCTTCAGAAATTCATAGAGCGCAAAAAGAAATACAGCTTTCGCTGGCATTTCCTGTAGATAGTCTGCAAAAAGAGAAATACTATAGCATAAATCTAAGTGATAATTTTACGGTAAAGTGCTTTGGGTATTATGAAAATACAAATATGCCTGAGAATTATTGCTTAAGTATGGAAGCCGGATTTAAGGCGATTATTGAGGAATTGCAGCCTGATATAGTACATGTATTTGGAACAGAATATGGTCATACATTGGCAATGGCAAGAGTCATAAAAGAATTAGAAAAGCATTATGCAGAAAAGACAGGCGCCAATATTACTACAAATGGGAATACAGCAGAAAGCCTTAAAAAGACATGCCCTCCAAAGCTTTTAATAGGCATACAGGGAGTTATTTCCAAATGCGGAGAAGAATATACGGCGGAGCTACCATACTCTGCCATTCATGGACTTACATTTAGAGATTTAATAAAAAAAGATAATATTTCAAGGCAACAGGCAAAATTTCTGGAACGGGGAGAAATGGAAAAAGAAGCTATAGCGCTGGCTTCAAATGTTACCGGAAGAACAGCCTTTGATGAAAGCTTTGTTAAATCAGTTAACCCTGATGCAAGGTATTATTTTATGAATGAAACTTTGCGCGAAGTCTTTTATACAGGTCAGTGGGAGTTGGAAAAATGCAGTCGCCATAGTATTTTTATAAGTCAGGGAGATTATCCCTTAAAAGGACTGCATATTTTGATTGAAGCTATGGCAAAAATTGCTGAGAACTTTCCTGATGCAGTTATTTATGTGGCAGGTGCTGATATTACAGCCTATGGGTCTCTTAAAGAGAAAATAAAAATAGGAAGCTATGGTAAATATTTAAGAAAGCTTACAAACGCTCTGGGACTTTCGGGAAAAGTAATTTTCACAGGCAGGCTTGATGAAAAACAGATGAAAGAAATGTATCTTAAATGCCATACATATGTATGCGCGTCTTCTTTGGAAAATTCTCCAAATTCCATGGGGGAGGCAATGCTTTTAGGAGTACCGGTGGTGGCTTCGAGGGTAGGTGGAATACCATCACTTATTGAAGAAAATATAGAGGGACTGCTTTTTGAGGCTGGTAATTCAGAGGGGCTGGCAGATAATATTATTCGCCTTTGGAATGATGATGATTTAGCTATATCTTTAGGGAAAAAAGGTAGAGAGAGA
>JBHAJK010000012.1:0-25061 GCA_041826605.1 Lachnospiraceae bacterium
ACCATTTACGCAGAATATTTTTCTGAGAGTGCCAGTCAAAAAACGTAGGCGTAGCGGGCTACGCTGAGGATTTTTGACTGGTGCTATCTGGAAAATAGGCAAGTAACTATGGTGTAGTTAATTTAAAAACGAGGTACTAGTTCCGTTCCACCTGGAACAGGTACAAATGTAAGCACCGGTAATGTTTCATCATTAGTAATAGTAAAGTCTAAAAAGGCATCAGTTTGCAGACCAGATATTATGCATTTCTTCAATAGCTGCATCTAGCTGATTGTCCACATTCTCTTCATAATAAGCTACACTGTCAAAATCTACTTCTATATCAGGTTCTATGCCTGTGCCGTGTATGGCTACGCCTTTTGGAGTAAAATATTTGCTTGTTGTAAGCTTTAACGCCGAGCCGTCAGTCAGGGGAATAACTTTCTGTACAACACCCTTTCCATAGGTGGTTGTTCCCATAATTGTACCTGACTTATAGTCCTTAACCGCTCCTGTAAGTATTTCGGAAGCACTTGCTGAATAACCGTTTACCAATACGATTAAAGGAAGCTCCAATTCATTACTGCCATCACAGGTATACTCCTCCCGCTTTCCGTATTTGTCCATGGTATATACAATCAGTCCCTCAGGTAATATATCCCGGCATACAGAGCATACCGCATCCAGATTTCCACCTAAATTTCCTCTTAGGTCTATAATGATGCCTCTGGCACCTCCATCCTTTAATACCGCTAGCGCCTCAGTAAACTGGTCGGCAGTAGCACCGTCAAATTCAGAAATACCAATATATCCTATATTGTCCTCTTTCATTTCATAGACAACACTCTTTGTCTCTACCTTTCTTCTCTCTATTTCAAATTCAAGAAACTCATCAGCACCCTCACGAATAATGGTAAGGTTTACCACCGTACCCTCTTTGCCCTTAATCATGGATACCACTTCTGATGTGCCCATCCCCTGGACTTCCACACCGTCCACCTTGTAAATCATATCCCCGGCTCTAAGGCCTGCCTCTTCTGCGGGCGCGCCGTCCATAGTGCCGGCTATCACGCATATCTGATTTTCCTCATCATATGTAATATAGGCACCTATTCCACTGTAGAAACCGCTTGACTCCTCTTTAAGCTTTTCCAGCTCCTCTACCGAATAATATCTGGAATATTTATCTCCCAGAGCTTCCACCATACCACTATAGACACCGTTTTCCATCTCTGCCGTGGAATAGCTGTCATAGAAATACTTGTCAATAACATTCTCGATAATACCAATTTTTTTAATAAAACCGGTATTTAAAATCTCCTCATTGCCCGAAACCTCGGTATTTCCCTCTTGCCTTGCTTCTCCTATGGCTTTCACATAGGTATAGTTTACATAAAACTTTTTCCCAAGTGCCCAAAGCCCAATTACCATAAGAGTTATTAATATTCCACTAAATACCCCTACTAAAAAACGATTATCCTTTTTTTGTCTGTTTTCTTCCATTACTCCCACTCTCCTATGTATTTTTATGCTCAAAAAGGCAGGGTATCCCCAATAGGACCCCTGCTCATATTTACTACTGACTAAGATAATTCCACGGGCTTACATAGCTTCCGTTTCTTCGCACGCTAAAATGAAGATGATTGCCTGTAGAGCGTCCCGTTGTGCCTACCCCTGCGATTTTTTGTCCGCGGCTCACGGTATCTCCCGTAGAAACATATAGTGATGAAGCATGCATATATATGGTATACAGTCCATCGCCATGATTAATCATAATATAATTTCCCATAGATGCATTGTAGGCCGCCGCTACTACCTTTCCGTCATATGCCGCCAAAATAGGTGCTCCTGATGCTGCTGCCAAGTCAATACCATTATGGAATTTTTCTATTCCAAGTATCGGATGTATTCTATTTCCATAATCATCCGAAATACGTGTATATGAGGGGCAAGGCCATTTAAACATACCGCCGTCATATGTGATTACACCACCGGACTCTTCCGAAAGCTGAGCCCTCTCTGCCGCAACCGCAGCCTCCAGCGCCTGAATTGTGGCTACCTGCTCAGCCAGATACGCCTCATATTCTTTAATAGCTGCCTGTTTGTTATTTATATCCGAGCTTTTAGAATTTATTTCACTTTCTTTAGCACTTATTAAAGCGTTTAGATTTTCTTCCTCTTCCTCCACCTTTACCTTGGCGGCATCCAGAATTTCTTTTTCGCTTTCCAATTGCTCCTTACATGCAGCTACATACTCACATACCGCTTTATATTCATCCAGTTTATTGCGGTCATACTCTGACAGCTTTTCCACATAATAGGCTTTGTTAAGCATATCCCCAAAGGAGCCTGAATTAACAATCATATCTATGTAAAAGGTATCCCCCTTTTCATACATAAATTTAATTCGCTTTTTCATGTTCTCATACTGAACACGCTGGGTTTCCTCCGCCTCTTCAAGCTCCGCTTCTGTTTCTTCGATTTCCCTTTCCTTATCTGCAATAAGCTCTTTCAGCTCAGCTATTTTAGCTTCAACATCTGTAAGATTTTTGTCAAGCTCGGTAACATATGCCTCCAGGCTTGCCTTTTCCTGCTCCAGTCCTGCTATGACTGCCTTAACATTTGTAATACTTCCCTGGATTTTCTTTTTCTCTTTTTCAGCCTCTTCTATTTGAGCCTGCTTCGCCCTAATGCTTTCTTTCAAAGACTCCACATCGGCATAAACCTGGGATTTTCCCTTAAAAAAGACTGATACAAAAAGTATACACAAGAAAGCAATCAGCAGTCCTCTTTTTTTCTTAAACATATAATATCAGACCCTTAAATGCTTTCTTACTGTTACAAAACTGCCTAAAAATCCAATGCCGGCACCAATTCCCAAGGAAACAGGTATCAATGTCCGGAATACTGTTTCCACTGGTAAAAATAAAAGTATGGAGCCTATTTCCGTAAATTGCGTAAGCACCATATCGAGAGCATTAACATATATGAAATATACAAGCCCCAATGGAATTGAGGCACCTATCAGACCTATTAAAAGACCCTCCACCACAAAGGGAGCGCGAACAAAGAAATCTGTGGCTCCTATATATTTCATTATTCCTATCTCTTCTTTACGGACAGAAATACCTATTGTAACAGTATTGCTTATAAGGAATATAGATACTGCCAAAAGAATACCTATAATTCCTATAGAAATGTAGCTAATAAGTCTGTTGGCTCCTGTCAATGCATCCGCTGTCTGCTGGGAGCTATTGACCTGTCTCACTCCCGGAATTGTCTCAAGGTAGGTTACAAGGCTACTTTGATAAGAAATATCTTTCATATATATTTCATAATTTTCCGAGTCGGATAAAGGATTTTCCGTAAAGCCATCAGCATATTCGCCTAAGTACTCTGTCTTGAAGCTATCCCAGGCCGCATCAGCCGATACAAAATTAACCCGCTCTACCTCTTTTCTGCCTAGGATTAATTCTCCGATATGCTGTTTTTCGGTGTCGCTTAAGCCCTCGTCAAAAAATACCGTTACAGCCACTCCCGACTCAGCATTTTTTACAATGCTCTGAAAATTGGCAACTACCGAGTAAAAAATACCAAAAAGCAAAAGGCATGAGCCAATAGTCGCAATGGATGCCAGGGAAAACCAGGCATTTCTAAAAATATTTCGTATACCCTGTCTCAAGGTGTAGAAGAATGTGCTAATTCTCATCGATGTAGCCTCCTTTCTCCTCGTCACTTACTATGACGCCCTTTTTCATGGTAATAACACGTTTCTGCATTTCATTTACTATCTCTCTGTTATGAGTAACTATAAGAATGGTAGTACCTCTCTTATTAATCTGCTCTAAAAGCTTCATAATTTCCCATGAGTTTTTAGGGTCAAGATTTCCTGTGGGCTCATCACAAAGCAAAATCGGCGGTTTATTAATAAGAGCTCTGGCAAGGGCAACTCTCTGCTGCTCTCCGCCCGAAAGCTCCTTGGGTTTTGCCTTATATTTTCCTGCCAATCCCACTATTGATAAAATAGCCGGAACATTTCTTTTTATAAGTCTGCTCGGAGTCTGTACTATTCTCTGGGCAAATGCCACATTTTCATAAACATTTCTGTCTTTTAAAAGACGGAAGTCCTGGAATACAACTCCCAGGTTTCTTCTATATTTAGGAACCTGCCTATGCTTAAGAGCCTGTAAATTAATACCATTTACATATATTTCCCCTGAACTCGGAGTAAGTTCCCTAAGCAGAAGCTTTATAAGTGTGGATTTTCCCGAACCGCTGTCTCCTACTATAAATACAAACTCCCCCTTTTTAACCGTGAGGCTCACACCATTTAATGCAGGTGCACCTGTATTATATGTTTTGGTAACATTTTCGATAAGTATTAACTCATCTTCTGCCAATACACGGTTTTTCTTTCTTCTTCCGAATGCCAATTTCTTCATCTCCTATATAATGCGATTTAAATATCCCACCTGCATAAAGTCCTGTGCGGGATTTAGAATATACGGTTATCTGAAATTTAATATCCCAGATTTTCCATATAATTCATATATTTTACTACCATTAAGGCAATCTTAAAGGTGATTGCATCTTCAAATACCCTTAAATCAAGACCTGTAACTTTCTGCAATTTATCCAGACGATATACAAGTGTATTCCTGTGGATATAAAGCTGACGTGAAGTCTCTGAAACATTCAGGCTGTTTTCAAAGAATTTAGTAATAGTAACCAAGGTTTCTTCGTCAAAATCATCAGGGCTCTTTCCATCAAAAATCTCTCTGATAAAAAGCTTGCAGAGAGGTATGGGCAACTGATAAATAAGGCGTCCTATGCCTAGCTCGCTATAAGCAATCACAAGTCTGTTGTCAAAGAAAATCTTTCCTACATCCAATGCCATCTTAGCCTCTTTGTAAGAGCGACTGACCTCCTTGAGTTCACGGATTATTGTACCAAAAGCAATTCTGGTGCCCTCCATATTTTCCTTTTCCAGCACTTCCATATATCCGGCACAATATTTCTGAATATCTGCTTCTGTCTCATTGTCCTTTAATTCTTTGACTACAATAACATTGTTTTCGTCTACAGCAGTTATAAAATCCTTGCTGTTTCCGCCAAAATTTGTGCGCATAATCTCTAAAAGGTTGTTTTCCTTAGACTCTGAACCCTCTATAATCATGGCAACTCGGCGCACCTCCGGCTGGATATGAAGCTTTTTAGCGCGACTGAAGATATCAACCAGCAATAAATTATCCAAAAGCAGGTTTTTAATGAAATTATCCTTGTCAAATCTTTCCTTGTAGGCCACTAAAAGCCCCTGTATCTGGAAAGCCGCCAGCTTGCCAAGGGTATAAACGTCCTCATTCTGTCCGCTTACCACCATTATATATTCAAGCTGTCCATCATCAAATATCTTAAAGAAACGACAGCCTGAAATCTCCTGACTATCTGCCGGAGATTTTGCAAATTCAATTGCCTGCTTGGCGTAAGCATCCAACGAATAGTCTGTTGATGCCACCACCTTACCGTCAATATCCACCATGCACACATCAATACGTGCAATGTTCTTCAAACCCTCGATTGTACTCTGTAGCACTTGATTAGAAACCATACTCTCGCTCCTATTGTAGTTTTTGCACAACTTACTTTATGGTAAAGTTGCCCCTCATTGATATTACTTTATATATTAATAGTATTTTACAAAAAAATCCATAGTATTTTGTTTTATTTTTTGTGCACTTTTATCTAATTTAAGGTTACAATGGTTCTCGGCGAAATGAACAAAGGTTTATAAAGCAAAAAAGACAGCCTGCGCCGTCTTTTGCTCTAAAAAGGGAGGATGCCAAGCACTTTGTGCTTGGCATTTTATTATGAAAAAGTTTTATCTTGTTAATGTCTTAACCTTATATACAAAGTATAATTGTCAAAAATGTCAAAATTATAGGTTCAAAATAGAATATTTGAAAACATTTTATGAACAAATTATGAATTAGCGCTCATTAAGCTTTTCAGGCTCCGCATATTCCTCTCCAAAGGTCTCCACAGTCATAGACTTTATCTTCTGCTCCTCAAGGGGCTTATCATTCCAGTCCGTTTTTGTATCCGCAATCTTATTTACCACATCCATGCCCTCTGTCACTTTTCCAAAGGCAGCATATGCTCCGTCCAAATGCGGGCTGGTCTTGTGCATAATAAAGAACTGACTGCCTGCACTATCGGGATGCATGGCACGAGCCATCGAAAGTACTCCCTCTGTATGCTTAAGGTTGTTTTCCACACCATTCTGATTAAACTCTCCCTTAATAGAATATCCGGGACCTCCCATTCCCGTTCCATCAGGGCATCCTCCCTGTATCATAAAGCCATTAATAACTCTATGGAAAATAAGTCCATCATAATAGCCCTTATTAATAAGGCTAATGTAGTTATTTACTGATATAGGTGCTATTTCAGGATAAAGCTCCGCCTTAATAACATCTCCGTTTTCCATTGTAATTGTAACTATTGGGTTCTGTGCCATATTCATATTTCCTTTCAACTCTGATAAAATTACTGTATGACTATTGTAATGGAAATTGATGAAAAAATAAATAGGGCGCGGAGACTGGATGTGGATGAGAATAGGATAATCAGTATTGACAGTTGTAATGATTGTGAAAACGAATTATTCGATGGCTCTGAATATAACAAGAAGTTGCTTTATCTTACCGATAATGTTGATATTGCCCTACGATTAAAAGCTGATGGCAGATTTGTGGTGCCTATTTTAAGCGAGAAAAATATCTCCTTTAGCTTTTCCGACTTTAAATATGTAATTTCCAACCCGGAGGATATTTCAGAAGATTACTATGTAAAATTATGGCAACGACTTTCCGGCAAGCCCTGGCATATACTTACTACTAAAAGATGTAGATTACGAGAAATTACTTTTTCTGACATCCCTGCCATTCAGAAAATATATACCCATCCTTCTTCCACCAAATTTATGGCTCCTTTCTTTCCCGCGGACACAGAGCCTAAAGAATTTGTTAAAAATTATATTAATAATGTATATTCGCTTTTTGAATTCGGAACCTGGATTGTAGAGCGACAGTCCGATAATCAGATAATAGGACTTATAGGCTTTAATTATAGAGAGGATTTTTCCAAGCTTGAAATATCAGAGAAAAGCTGCCCCCTCTTAGAACATCCGGAGCTTGGTTTTATAATAGACGCTCCTCACCGGCATATGGGCTATGCCTATGAGGTATGCCGGGCTGCTATGGATTATGGCATGAGCGAACTTGGCTTTAAAAAAGTATACGCCATCGCCCATCCCCATAATATACCCAGTGTTAAAGTGTTAAAAAAATTAGGTTTTGAGAATTTTGGTACAGATAATTTTATATGGTATTATAAATTTTAAGGCGGGATGATGTCCCGCCTTAAAGCTTTTACCAATGCAAAATTTATCTTATTTCCCAATATCCGTTTTTATTTGCACCACGTCGTATTATTTTGCCCTCTGTTTTCAGCTTTGTTAAAATTCTCTGTGCCTGTCTATGGGTTATTCCCAATGAATTTGCCAGCATATTGGCAGAGAGGGTATTGTCCTGTCTTAATAGTGATAAAACTTTTTCTTCATTTGTTACGACATTTATTGCGACATTTGTTACGACATTTATTGCGACATTACTCCTGCTTTGTGTTGTATGAATTTCTTTTAAAGCATCACAAATCATAGATAGCATAAATTCTACAAATATAGCAGAGTCTCCTTTATGGTCCGCTTCCTGTAACACCTTATAATAACTCTGTTGATTTTCATATACCAGTGTTTCTACAGGCAACCAGGCAAAAATATCTTTCCACTTTTGCAATATAAGCGACTGCCATAATCTGCCGGTTCTGCCATTGCCATCAGCAAAAGGATGTATATATTCAAATTCATAATGAAATATACAGGATTTTACTAAAGGATGTTGCTTTGTTTCCCGCAACCACACAAAAAGCTGTTCTATTAATTCTGGAACATATTTTGCAGGAGTACCGGCGTGAATTAAATCACTTCCTGCATATACTCCTACATTTCCGCTTCTAAACGTACCGGCTTCTCTTACCAACCCATCCATCATAATTTTATGTGCCAATAATAGGTTTTTCACACTATATGGGTCTAATCCCGATATACGCTCATATACATCATAAGCATTTTTAACCTCTTTAATATCCTGTGGTGGTCCTAAAATTCGCTTTCCATTCAGAATATCCGTTACCTGCTCCAGAGTTAATGTATTCTGCTCTATTGCCAATGATGAATGAATAGTTCTAATTCTATTCTCTCTTCTCAAAATCAGGTTAGGGTTTATTGCCTCATAGGTCGAAATCGCTCCTACAAGCTCTCCTATTTCTACTATTAAATTTGTAATTTCTCCCGTAATTGTAAAGGGTGGGTTGTAATATTCACTCATTTTTGATTTTACCTGCAAATTCTGCCTATTTCGCTATAATTATAGCATATTCCACATATATCTAATAACAAAATAGCTAAACTGCAAAAAACCCGAAAAGCATTTCTGCCTTTCGGGTTCACAGTCTATGATATTAAATTAATCTCAGGCCTTGCCGTCTGAACCAAGAACGTTAAGAATCTTGTGAGCAACCATTTCCTTAACTGCCTTACGAGCAGGTGTAAGGTACTGGCGAGGATCGAAGTGATCAGGATGCTCTGCAAAATACTTACGGATGTTTCCTGTCATTGCAAGACGGATATCAGAGTCGATATTAATCTTACATACTGCAAGCTTAGCAGCTTCACGAAGCTGTGATTCAGGAATACCTACTGCATCCGGCATATTTCCGCCGAACTCGTTAACCATCTTAACAAATTCCTGAGGAACTGATGAAGAACCATGTAATACGATAGGGAAACCGGGAAGCTTCTTAATAATCTCTTCCAAAACATCAAAACGAAGTGGAGGTGGAACAAGGATACCCTCTTCATTTCTTGTGCACTGGTCTGCTGTAAACTTGTAAGCACCGTGTGATGTACCGATAGCGATTGCAAGAGAGTCACAGCCTGTCTTGTCAACAAACTCTTCAACCTCTTCTGGTCTTGTGTAAGCTTCGTGACCAGCCTCTACTACTACCTCATCCTCGATACCTGCAAGAGTACCAAGCTCAGCTTCTACTACTGCACCATGAGCATGAGCATATTCTACTACCTGCTTTGTAAGTGCGATGTTCTCTTCAAAAGGCTTTGAAGAAGCATCAATCATAACTGATGTAAATCCACCATCAATACAGCTCTTGCAAAGCTCGAATGTATCGCCGTGGTCTAAGTGAAGCGCGATGGGAATTTCCGGATTTTCTGCAACTGCTGCCTCTACCAGTTTTACAAGGTATGTATGGTTTGCGTAAGCACGTGCTCCCTTTGAAACCTGGAGAATAACAGGGCTCTTAAGCTCGCCTGCTGCTTCTGTAATACCCTGAACGATTTCCATGTTGTTAACATTGAAAGCACCTATAGCGTATCCGCCATCATAAGCTTTCTTAAACATTTCTGTTGTTGTAACTAATGACATTATGATTACCTCCATTAATATGTATAAGTTTTAAAAACCACTTGTCCATTGCCCTCATTATATACCATCACGCATAAAATGAAAACAGCCAAAAGGCTAAATGGCTTAATTACTTACCGCTTAAATAATTCTCAATTCCGACAATAGCTGCTTCCTCGTCAGCTCCCTCGGCAAAGGCATTTACCTTTTCTCCTGTGTCAAGACCTAAGCTCATCATACCCATGATACTCTTGGCATTTACCTTTTTATTGCCTGCTTCAAGGTATATTGAGCTCTCGTACTTGCTCGCTACCTGTACAAGCATAGCCACAGGCCTTGCTTCCAGTCCGTTTTCAAGACGGATTGTGATTTCCTTAGACTTCATAATTCTCCTCCTATAACTTATAAACCCTGTGCAATTTCACTTAATCGCCGCAGTCTATGATTAACTCCGCTTTTTCCAACAGGCGGATTTAAGTGCATCCCCAGCTCCGATAAAGGTGCATCCGGATATTCCAATCTGACCTCTGCCATTTCCCGCAGGCTTGCCGGTAGATTATTTAATCCATATTCACGGCTCAGTCGCTCTATATCCGCAACCTGCTTTGCCGCGGCGGTCACTGTCTTTGTAATATTTGCCGCCTCACAATTTACCCGTCTGTTAACCGAATTTCGCACTTCTTTTACAATACGGGCATTTTCCATCTCCATAAGAGATACATGGGCTTCACATATATTAAGGAAGTCCACTATTCCGGCTCCCTCCTTTATATATACCACAAAATGCTTTTTTCTTTCTATGGTTTTTGCGTCAAGTCCGAAACTTTCCATTATTTCGCAAAGCTTTTCTGCCTGCGTTTCCTTAGGGCAAACCATTTCCAGATGGTAGCTTCCCTTAGGGTCGCTCATGGAGCCTACACAGAGATATGCTCCTCTAAGATAAGCTCTTTTACAACAGGAATTCTTAATAAGCATTGAATTTACAGGGTCTGACAGACTATGCAGCACCCCATCTGCATCAATGATTTTCAGTGCCTGTAGCAATATTTTGGCATCATCGCCATAAAGCTCCTTTGCCGTACTTATATTAAAGGTTTTCTTAAGTAATGTAAAGTATTTTCTATTAACTGCCTCATTGTCCGTGTCAATAAAAAAATACATTTCGCCACTGCTGTCTCTTCCAAAATTTCCAAAAAACTGAACAATGGAGGCCAGCTCTGCAAGCTGACAATGTCTGGCATTGCTTATCTGTCTGGATATTTCTTCCTTTACTTCTGCGGAAAATGACATATTTCTCCTTTATTTTATATCTCTATGACTAAGTGAGAGTCCGTAATTGCCCTCATTCTTCATTCTTTTGTAGAGCCTGTCAGCCAAGGTCACAGAGCGGTGCTGCCCACCTGTGCAGCCAATAGCCACCACAAGCTGATACTTGCCCTCTTTTACGTATCCGGGTATAAGAAATTTAAGCATATCCTCCAGTTTATTTAAAAAGGTTTCTGCCTCTTCAAAGTTCATTACATAGTCCTGAACCGCTTTGTCCTGACCCGTCATATGTTTAAGCTCTTCTATATAGAAAGGATTGGGTAAAAATCTTACATCAAATACCAAATCAGCATCCACAGGTATACCATGCTTAAAGCCAAATGACATTATGTTAACTATAAGACTGTTATAGCCCTCCCCCTTTACATATATTTTTTCCAATTCTTCCTTAAGGTTTCTGGTAAGAAGATTTGATGTATCAAATATATAATTAGCCTCTTTTTTAATTGCCTCAAGGATTTTTCGTTCCCTGTTTATTCCATCCTCCACACGGTTTGCGGGAGGCATTGCCAGAGGATGCACTCTTCTGCTTTCCTTATATCTCTTTATCAGAGTATTATCACTGGCATCCATAAAAACAATTTCCACAGGATATCCATTATCCTTTAGGGTATGAAGTATTTTAAGAGCGTCATCAAAATTCTGGTCCGCCCTTACATCCAGTCCCAAAGCTACTTTTGTAATCTCACTATTGGGCATAGCCAGCAATTCCACAAATTTTTCAATAAGAGGTACAGGCAGATTATCCACGCAATAAAATCCCATATCCTCAAACATCCTCATGGCAGTCAGCTTTCCGCCACCACTCATTCCCGTAACCACTACAAATATCATATCTGCACCTATCCTGACTAAAATTCCCCAAGCATTATTACTTCTGTTTCCAATCGAACTCCACTATCTGCGTAGACCTTTTCCTGAATTTCACGAATAAGCCTGTAAACATCAGTAGCCGTGGCATTGTTTTTATTAATCACAAAGCCCGCATGCTTTTCTGATACACCGGCGCCACCCACGCTATAGCCCATAAGTCCGCTGTCCTGTATCAGCTTTCCTGCAAAAAATCCTGTAGGACGTTTAAATGTAGAGCCTGCGCTGGGATATTCCAGGGGTTGTTTTTCCCTGCGGCTTTTGGTAAATTCGTCCATCTTAGCCTTGATTTCATCATAGCTGCCTGTCTCTAATTCCAGTTCCACCCCTGTCACTATCAGCTTTTGTGATTTTATTACACTTTTGCGATAGCCAAATTCCAGATTTTCCCGCTCTATGGTAATAAGCTTCTTTGCATTGGCATTATAGGCATGCACACGCTTTATGACATCTTTCATTTCCCTGCCATATGCCCCTGCATTCATATTTGCAGCCCCTCCTATTGTACCGGGTATGCCGGATGCAAATTCAAAGCCTGTTAAGCTGTTTTTCATGGCAAATGCCGCCACCCGGCTTAAAAGCGCCCCTGCTTCGGCATATATTATTCCATCCTTTAATGAAAGCTCTTTCATATTTGAGCCTATCTCGATACATACTCCGGGCAAGCCCTTGTCCGAAACTAAAAGGTTGCTGCCATTTCCTATAACATAAAATTCCACATTTTCTTCAAGACACAGGTCGATAATGCCTGTAAGCTCTTTTTCATTAGATGGAATGGCATAAACATCCACCGCACCACCTACCCGAAATGTAGTATGCTTATACATAGGCTCATCCCTGAAGATATTCTCCTCAGGGATGATATTTTTCATTTTTTTATCAAACAACAAATTCGTCATAGATACCTATTTATCCAAAACCAATCTTGCAGAGCCATAAATTCCTGCGTCATTTCCCAATTTTGCTAATACAAATTTCACATTCTTAGCTCCCGGAAATGCATATTTTTCGTAGTAGGGCTTCACATAATCAATGATTATATGTCCTGCCTTAGATACACCTCCACCGATTACAAATATCTGTGGGTCAGCTATTCCTGCCACTGCCGCCAGACCTTTACCTAAATAATCGCCAAAAGCCTCTGCTACTTCCTTTGCCAGCTCATCACCATCTTTCACTGCATCCCATACAGTTTTGGCACTGACCTCTCCCGAACGCAGTACGCTGGGTTTGCTGCTGTCTGCCAGCTTTTTATTTGCCAGACGTACAATTCCTGTTGCAGAAGCATACTGTTCCAAGCAACCATGCCCCTTACAGCCACAGGCCTCTGTCTCATCATCCTCTAAATGTATATGACCGATTTCGCCACCGCCACCATTGGCACCGGCTACCACATGTCCATTTATAATGATACCACCGCCAACACCGGTTCCTAAGGTCACTGCTACCACATCACTATAGCCCTGACCGCCACCGCGCCACATTTCTCCAAGGGCTGCTACATTTGCATCATTTGCAGTCTTTACAGGAATATTAAGCAGTGCTCCCAGCTCTTCATTAGGATTTTTATTCTTCCAGCCTAAGTTTACTGCCATAATGACAGTACCGTCAGCTTTAACAGGTCCCGGCACTCCTATACCCACACCTGCCACTTCTTTTTTGTCTATATTCTTCTGTGTCATTTTGACCATAATGCTTCCCGCAATGTCAGGGATAATATTCTCCCCATTGTCCTCTGTACGGGTAGGAATTTCCCATTTATCAATGAGATTTCCCTCCATATCAAAATAGCCCAACTTTACACTTGTTCCGCCTACATCTGCGCCAAAAACATATTTCATCTTATTCTTCCTCTTCCCTCTTTTGTGATAATGACTTTTGAACTCTTGCATACAATTCCTGTGCCGCATTATAGCCCATCTTCTTCTGACGGTGGTTGACTGCTGCCGACTCACAGATAATTGCAAGATTACGTCCGGGTCTGATAGGAATATTATGGCATACCACACGGTTGCCCAAATACTCGGTATAATCCTCTTCCAGACCAAGTCTGTCATATTCCTTGTCCTTGTCCCACTCCTCAAGTCTGATAACCAAATCTATACTCTGAGAATCCTTGACACTGGATACACCAAACAGGGTCTTAACATCCACAATGCCAATACCTCTAAGCTCTATAAAGTGCTTTGTAATATCAGGTGCTGTACCGATAAGGGTCTCGTCCGATACCTTTCTTATTTCCACCACGTCATCTGTTACAAGACGGTGTCCCCTCTTTATAAGCTCCAGCGCCGCCTCTGATTTACCGATGCCGCTCTCGCCCGTAATAAGTACACCCTCGCCATATACGTCCACAAGCACTCCATGTACCGAAATCATAGGAGCAAGCTTTACATTAAGCCATCTGATGATTTCTGCCGTAAATGCGGAGGTGGATTTCTTTGTCATAAGCAGAGGTACACCATACTTTACCGCAATTTCCCTAAAAAGCTCATTTGGTCTTAGCTCGCGACAGAACACCACACCCGGCATGGGACTGTTAAGGAGTTTTTCAAAAATTTCCTCCTGACGACTTCTCTCCAAGCTCTCCATATATGAATATTCCACAAAACCGATAATCTGAAGTCTTGTGGTTTCAAAATGCTCAAAATAACCTGCCATCTGCAACGCCGGTCTGTTTATATCGGGCTGATTAATCTTTATACCCTTAATATCTATTTCCGGAGTAAGGTTTTCCAGTTTTTCATGTTCAATAATGTCCGACAGCTTTACACTTGCCATATGCATCCTCTCCTATCTTGCCAAATCGGCGCTTGCGTTTCTGATGGCTATATTCTATCACATTTTCATCCCGCCAAGCTATAGTTTTTACTAATTATGCAAGCCGGCAGCAGGTTTATTATTTTTCCTCTTCCTTATGAAAAAATAAATATATTGACTCTGCTATGGACTGCGGTATTTCCGGTAGCTTTGCCAGGGTTTCCACATCTGCGTTTTTAATATCATCAATACTCTCAAAGGCTTTCATAAGTGCCTTTCTTCTACCGGCTCCAACTCCCGGTATATCATCAAGTACCGAGTGCACCTGCTCCTTTGAACGAAGACTTCTATGGAATGTAATAGCAAATCTGTGGGCTTCGTCCTGAATACGGGTAATGAGCTTAAATCCCTCCCCTGTCTTGTCTATCGGAATTTCCAGATTGTTATAATAAAGCCCTCTTGTTCTATGGTTGTCATCCTTTACCATACCGCAGACAGGAATATTGATGTTAAGCTCCTTTAATACCTCTAAAGCTATATTTACCTGACCTCTGCCACCATCCATTAACAGCAAATCAGGGAATTTTGTAAAGCTTCCGTATTCCTCTTCCCTGCCTTTTTTTGCCAGTTCCTTTTTTTCTTCTATGCCATGTATAAAGCGTCTTGTTAAAACTTCCTGCATACAGGCATAATCGTTGGGACCCGACACGGATTTTATTTTGAATTTTCTATAGTCGCTTCGCTTAGGCTTTCCCGCCTCAAAGACTACCATTGAACCTACATTTTCAAAGCCGGATATATTGGATATATCAAATGCCTCCATTCGGCTTATGTCCTTTAGCCCTAAGAGCTTTTCTATTTCCTTTACCGCGCCTATGGTTCTGCCCTGTTCCCGCTTTAATCTTTCCTTGTCCCGGCTTAATGTCAGCTCTGCATTTTGCTTTGCCAAATCCACCAGCTTAAATTTCTGGCCGATTTTGGGCACACGAATATACACCCTGCTGCCTCTTTTTTTAGTAAGCCACTGCTCTGCAAGCTCTCTGTCCTCAAATTCCTCCTGCACATAAAGCTCATGGGGCAAATAGGGTGTTCCTGCATAATATTGTTTTATAAAGCTGCTTAGTATATCTCCGGAAGAAATCTCATCTCCCGTTTTAAGGAAGAAATGCTCCCTGCCAATCATTTTTCCGTTTCGTACAAAGAATACCTGCACTACTGCGTCCTGTTCCTTATGAGAAAGAGCAATAATATCCTTATCATCTCCATCACTGCTTTCCAGCTTTTGTTTTTGGGCACACTGACGCACACTGCCCAACAAATCCCGCAAGGAGGCAGCTTTTTCAAAATCCATATTTTCCGAAGCCGCTTTCATTTTATTTTCCAGCTCCGAAAGGATGGGGGCATAATTGCCATTTAAAAACTCCAAGGCGCCCTCCACCTGTTTTCCGTATTCCTCTTCTGTTATATTTCCCTGACAGGGCGCAAGGCACTGACCTATATAGTAATTAAGGCAGGGTCTGTCCGTTACCTGCTTGCCATACTGCACCTTGTTATTGCTGGTACGAAGCTTGTAGAGCTTGTTTATAAGCTCTATGGTATCCTTTACCGCTGACGCTGATGTATAGGGTCCGAAATATCTGGACTTGTCCTTTTTCATCTCTCTTGAAAATAAAATTCTGGGATATTTTTCCGCCGTTACCTTTATATATGGATAGGTCTTATCATCCACCAGCATAGTGTTGTACTTTGGGCGGTGCTCCTTAATCAGATTATTTTCAAGCACCAGGGCTTCTAACTCACTGTCTGTCACAATGTATTCAAAATAGGCAATAATGCTAACCATCCTGTCAATCCAAGGTCCGCGCCCCACCTTTTCTCTAAAATAGGATTGCACACGATTGTGTAGATTTATTGCCTTTCCCACATATATTATTTCATCCGAAGAGTCGTGCATAATATATACACCCGGCTTCTTGGGCAGCTTTTTCAGTTCTTCTTTTATATCAAATATTACGTTGCTCATATAGGTAGTATATCACAATATTACCTAAGGCTTTATTTTGTTTTGTCAGTAGACTTTCTTTCTATTAATTCAGGCACGGTAATATATGATTGCATATATGTATTGGGCTTTCTTATTTTCTGCAAAATATATTTGCCTGCCTGCTCTCCCACATCAAAAACATCTATTCCCACAACCGTAAGCTGTGGTTTAAGTATTTTTGAGAATGGGTAATCATCAAAAGTGATAACCCCCACTTCATTGGGTACATTTACATTTTCCTCTTTCAACGCCAACATACATCCGTATGCAATATAATTATTTGCACATATTATGGAATCCAATCGACCACTGCTCAAAAGTTCCTTAGCAGAAGAATACCCGCTATCTGTATCAGATGAGCCTCTTCGTAACAACAGGTTATCAAATATTAATTCATGCTGTTCAAAGACCCTTTGAACTCCTTGCAATCTGTGATTTGATATATTATCCTCCTCTGTTCCACCTATGAATGCAATATGCTGATAGCCTTTTTTAAAAAGATGAGTTGCCGCTATTTCTCCCGCAAAACGATTATCAATATCAATCCAGCATAAATGATTTACAAAATTTGGCGTTCCGATAACTATATGAGGAATTTCTTTTCTGAAAATCAATTCATCCAGTTCTCTTGAAATTACTGAAGCATGTATTACAAACCCATCACAGACCTTTGATTCAATAGCATTTTCTATGTAACCTGCCGTTTCCGAAGATGATATACTTTTAACAATCAGCGTATAGCCTTTCTTCGACAGCACATTTTCCAGACCGGACATAATCTCAAACAGTTGTGGATTCGCATATCCCGAATTCTTAGAAATTTCCGAAAGAAATATTATTGTCCTCGTTGCCTGCTTAGCAAATTTTCTTGCCGTGGCATTAGGATGATAATTTAATTCCTCCATGGCCTTTTTGACTCTCTCTGTAGTTGCCTCGGAAATAGAGTAGGAATTATTCATTACCTTTGATACCGTTGCCGTGGATGTATTTGCCAGTTTCGCCACATCTTTTATTGTAATTGCCATCTTTTTTCCTCTACTTATGTATTACCAAAAATCCTTTTGCCTCTATGCCACTTTCTCTGAGCCCTTTTGACATTAAGATGGTACCCTTTATTTCTTCAGAGGTAAGATTAATGGTATATTCTTCCATATTAATAATAACCAATATTTTTTCACTATCCTTGCAACGGCAATATTTGTATACGCGACTTCCTGCATTTGCTTCCACCAGCATGAATTTACCATCTCTAAGTATCGGGTATGTCTTTCGTAAGGCAATAAGTTGTTTTATATATTCAAAAAGACCATCCCTTTTATCCCAAACCATTGGTTTTCGATAATCTTTTTCCAACTCTCCCAATATTCCACATTCATCCCCGTAAAAAATCGTAGGCATCCCCGGAAACGTCATTTGAAAGAGCAATGACAGTTTATAATTATCAATATTTTCATTACACACCGATAAAAATCGGCTTACATCATGACTATCCAAAATATTTAGCTGAGAATATAAGGTCTGGCTCCGATATCTCATCAGCATATCAACAACTCTCTCATGAAATTGCGCCGAATCTTCAGTTTCATATGCAAAAAAGCTTTTACAATGTCTCCTAAAATCATAATTCATAGTTGAGTCAAACATTGAACCATCCAGCCAGTGTCCTGCACTCTCCCACACCTCGCCTATTAATATGGCATCCGCTTTAACTTCCTTTACCCCATTCCTAAAGCTTCTCCAAAAGTCATCATTTACTTCACTTGCAACATCCAAGCGCCAGCCATCAATATCATATTTTTCTACCCAATACCTGCCCACGTCGCAAAAATACTTTTTCGCCTCTTCATTTGCCAAATTTAGCTTAGGCATTAGTCTTTCATATCCAAAGCACTCATAATTTGGGTAATCCTCTCCATTATCAGGTCTTATTACCGGATAGCTCAAACCATAAAACCAGTCCTTATATTTTGATTTTTCGCCATTTTGTACCACATCCTCAAAGGCAAAAAATTTCCACCCGCAATGATTAAAAACACCATCAATTATCACGCGTATATTATTTTTATGAAAAACTCTTACCAACTCTTCAAAGTCTTCATCTGTTCCAAAGCAAGGGTCTATATGATAATAATCCAGCAAATCATATTTGTGATATTCTCCCGCTGCGAAAATGGGATTAATATATATGGCATTAACTCCTAATTCTTTTAAATAATCCACATTCTCTGTTATTCCGCCTATTTTGCCTCCTAAAAGACCATTTGTAATATTATTGCCTAAAGGCTTTTGTTCACTGATATTACTGATATATCTTTTTGAAGTTGCAAAGCTGTCCGGAAAAATATTATAAATTATTGCATCCTTAGCCCAGGCAGGCGGTTTTACAATATTATCCCTATGATTAAAGGGAAGCTGAAAATATTCAGACCTATCATCAACCGGACTTTCCTCAAAGCTGTCTCCATAATATAATAGTTGCTCGTTTCCGTCATCAAGCTCAAAATAATAGCATAGACGCTTATAAACATTTTTCAGTTCAACTTCATAGTAATCATATAGCTTAGTTCTATGGCACAAATTCATCTCTACTTTTGTAAATATTACAGGTGTTAATCTACAAGCCCTGTCTCCGTAATATATACTACACTTACACAAATCTTCGGCCATAGTCCTCAAACGTATAATGACCGTTTCTTCATTAACCCCAAAGGCATAATTTGACAGAGGGATATGTAAAATTGCACTTTTGTTCATTTATCCTTTAACTCCTCCACTTGTTAACCCATTTGTCATATTTCTTTGTAATGCAAAGAATATAATCAGAATAGGTAATGAAACAATCAGCGAAGCCGCTGAAAAAATCGGCCAGCTTCCGGTCATTTCAGTTGCCTGAAGAGAATTAAGTCCGGCTGCCAATGTATATGTATTACTTCCCGTCATAAAATTAATTGCAAATATATACTCATTCCAAACATAAATAAGCACCATCATAGCCGTTACCGCTATTGTGGGCTTTGCCAATGGCATTACAATTTTAGTAACAATTTCTATAGGCGAAGCTCCGTCTATTTGAGCCGCCTCCTCTATTTCTAATGGAATAGTGTCAAAGTATCCTTTCATATTCCATAAACAAAATACTGCCATCGTTCCTGTATATACAATTATTAGTCCTGTTCTGGTATTTATAAGACCTAAGGGAGTAAGGAGCTTATACAATGCCGTCATCGACAACAAAGACGGAAATGCATACAGCATTACCAGTATCTTTAAAACAGCTTTTCTTCCCGTAAATTTTTTCCTGGAAAATACATATGCTGCCGGAATTCCGGTTCCTAAAGACAGTATTAACGTTGCCAACGCCAACATTACACTATTTTTAAACCAGAGTAATATAGGCTTTTCCAAAAATACCGCACCATAATTATCTAAAGTAAATCGCTTAGGAATAAAGGAAAAATTTTTACTAAGCAGACTGTTATCCGCATTAAGCGACACCGAAAGAGCATACAAAACAGGTACCAGTGTAATAAAGCACAATACTATGAAAAATATATTTACAATGCTTAGCTTTATAAAATTCTTAGGTTTTTTCATGCCTATTTTCTCCTCCTGCACTATTTACAAATATCGTAAATAAAATTAACAACACAAAGATTATTATTGATATTGCCGAGCTGTAGCCATAATTATTGGCTATAAATGCATTTTCATAGGCATATGTCAAAATAGTATGAAGCTTTGAGCCTGTCTTCGCTCCAACTTGCTGGGTCAATAGGTATATAATGTCAAACTGCTTAAATGTAGTAAACATAGTGATGATTACAGACGGAGCAATTATGGCTTTAATCATTGGTACTGTTATGTAAACTGTACTTTGAAGCCATGTAGCACCCTCTAAAACAGCATTTTCATAAATACTCTTGTCCAAACTCTGTAATGCTCCGTCTATAATGGTTATCATAAACGGCATTGCCAACCATAAATTAACTACGGTACAGCTTACAAATGCCATAAAATCACTCTGTAGCCACTTAACGGGCTCTAAACCCACATTAAGCATAAGCTGATTCAAAAGACCAAACTGCGAATTAAACATTCCTGTCTTCCACAGTAAAATAGATACATACCCCGGCATTGCCCAAGGAAATATAAGTAAGGTTTTATATATATTTCTAAGTCTAAGTCCCTTTATATTCAAAAGACTTGCCAGAATAAAAGCCATTACAACCTGCAACAGCATATTAACTATTGTCCATAAAACGGTAATAAACAATGCTGAAACAAATCCATTATCAAATACCAACAAGGCCTCTTTATAGTTTTTCAATCCGATTAATTCATAGTTATTCCAGTGATATACATTCATATTGGTCAATGAAATATATCCTGTATATAAAATTGGAAATACTACGATTACGGCTATTAGTATTAGCGAGGGCGCAGACCATAAGTATGCGGTTGTTTTTGTTTTTCTTCTTTTTCTAAACATATAATTATTTCATCGCCGCTATAAGGCGTTCTGCATCTTCTTGTGCTTTACGGCAGCTCTCTTCCACATCATTTCCTGTCATATTTACATCCGTAAGCAAATTGCCTGCCACAGACCACATTACATCCATCTCCGGCAGATTTGACATAGGCACCGCATTCTCCGCAGTCCTTTTCATGGCCATAACTATTTCATCATTTAAAATGTCTTCGTTCAAATAGCACTCTTCTCTTGCCGGCGCGCATCCGCTTGCCATTGCCAGTTCGATTGCAACTTCAGGACTCATAAGTGCTCTAAGTACTTTTTCTACACTGTCCCTCTTGTTATCTGCTGCCAGCTTTAATACATGCACACCTTGAACACCCATATAAGGCGAAATCGGCTTGCCTGTTTCATCAATCACAGGCATATCTGCAACACCCACATCAATTCCTTTAGCTCTTACGGTAGGTATAAGCCATGGTCCACCAATGTTGGAATGAGTCATCCCTTCTCCAAATAAAGTGTTTACTGTTGCATATTCGGTTTCTCCCGGCATAAATTCCAAAAATTTCTTATGATATTCCAGGGCTCTGATTGTATTTTCATCCCCAAGATGGGAAATACCTTCATTGTCCAGAATACTTCCTCCAAATCCATTTATCCAGCCGGCAGCATAATACGGTGTACTATGTTGTTCTACAAATCCAAAATGTCCTCCCCCCGTATTATTCTGCATATACTGATAAAGCTCTTCGGTAGTAGAGGGCACTTCATCATCAGACATATATTTTCTGTTATACATAAATAAAAGTGTTTCATAGTAAATTGGCAACTGATATATTTTACCCTTATATGTTGCCGCTTCTACAGTGACAGGAATATATTCTGAAAATTCCTGCTCCGGGATAATATCAGTAATCTCTGCCAGAATTCCCATTTCCACATACACACCAATTTTGTCATGAGCAAAAATATACATATCCGGTGCGGCCGATGGTGTATTTCCCACAAGCTTAAGACTCTCCGTCAAGTCGGACTTCTTTTCCAGTATAATATTAAGCTCCGGTGCAACCGCATGGAGTTTTTCCTCAAGTACTTCCACAACTGCACTTTCCTTATCATGCCATATAACAATGGTGGTATCGTCTCCGCCATCTTTCATATTGTTACAACCAAATAACACTGTAGACAGCATGCATAATGCCAATAACAATGAATATGCCCTCTTCATTTTGTTTCTCCTTATGACGCTTTCTTCCTCTTACTTACTGCAACACCTGTCCCCACAGCCGCCAAAACAATAAGTCCGCCACCTACTGCGATTGGCACAGCTTTACTGTCTTTTGTATCAGATACATTTTCTTTTGCCACTTCATCTACTGTTACCGGCTCTGCATCGGACTGGGTATCAGATACTTCTATCGGTTCATACGAAAGCTGAACATCTTCTGCCCCATTTACTATCAGCCAAATATCCTTACCGGCTTCTACCGAAATATCCTGCGTCTGCACACTACCCTCGTTTCCATTTACGATTACCGAATTTACCCAGCCCGGAATTTCCTTAACTAGCCAACCAGAAGAATCTTCTTCAAATCCCTCTCCCGGCCAGTTTGAGAATACATTAGTTCCGTCCGGTGCCGACCAAGCCCACAAGCATGGCTCATTCCAATCCGCAGGTGCTTTAACATAAATTTTTACATTAGCCACAGATGCCTTATCCGGGTCAATATAGCTGTATTCCATTTTACCGTCTGCATCAACGGTTACCCATACTTCCGCAGGGTCAATAGAAATATCCTCTGTCTGAATCTCTCCATTATTTGCATTTATAATTATTGAATTAACCCATTCAGGAACTTTAGCCGTGTACCAGCCCGTCTCGTCAGAATAAACCATCTCCTCGCCCGGCCAGCTTTCAAATGCATTCTTTCCATCCGGAGCTGACCATGCCCATATTCCGGGATTGCTCCAGCTACCATCCACCTTGGCATGAACCTCAAATTTAGCAGTATACTCCCGTAATTCTCCCACCGTCTGAGCTTCATATAACAATGTCACACTTCCATCATCTGCTATCTGAATCCAGCTTTCTTTTCCAGCGTCTACTATTATTTCCTCTGTCTGCACTGTTCCGGAATTAGCGTTGATAATTATATGATTTGCAAATTCCGGAAGCCATATATAATACCAATCAGCATTAAGTTCATCTGCTTCTAATTCCTCTCCCGGCCAGCTTTCAAATGCATTTGTGCCGTCTTCATTCCATGCCCAGGCACAGGGTGCCTCCCATTCACTGGGTACCTGTATATGAAATGCCACTCGATTGTCATTATTAGCTTCTGCTCTAGCTGCTCCCGTCAAAAGAAAACTCACATAAAAAATAGACATAGCAGTTAGTAATACGTTTCTTAATATCTTTTTCATTACCTGCCTCCTAATTACGAATACCATTAACATATCAGCTGATACCTGCATTGTATTTGCATATACCAATATCGTCAACCTTAAATTAGGTAACTGTTTTCTCACATTTTTAAATATTTTTCACAACGAATATGGTTGTTTTATTGTGCATTTTAAACATAAAATCATCTTTTTATTCATTTAATACAAAAAAAAATTTTTATTTACAGAAACTTTTTCGTATTTCCCCTTTCCTCTATTCTCATTTTTCAAAAAGTCTAGGATATTAAAAATATTGTTTTATCATAAGCAAAAATATATGATATTATTGATTTCAGAGTTGATTAGGAGGCGTAACGTGAATAAAAAGGATGTACTGGAATTAAAGAAACGATATAAAAAGGATAGCTGTACCATAAACAGGCTTGCCGGCTGTTATGTAGATGCTAATAAAAATAAAGTACTTAAATTAAATGAAGATTTTCTGAATATGGAGGATGAGGAATTTTATAAATTTATGGAAATTGCCAAAAAAACCTTATCCGGCACCATCGGCAATAATATTTTAGAGCTGGACTTTCCTTTGGAAGAGGAAAATCCCGGCGGTAAGCAACAGTTCCTATATGGTCTTAGAGCCTCAAATCTTAGCAATGAGGATTTGCTGGACAGATTGTATGACCTGATTATTGACAGCTATCAGTATGTGGGAAATTATCTTATTCTGGTATTCCATGATACCTATGATGTGATTACCAAAACCAGTGACAATATGAAGCTTGATGAGTCAGAAGAAGTATATGAGTATCTTCTTGTGTCTATTTGCCCTGTTGCTCTTACAAAGCCCGGACTTGGATATAGGGCTGATGAAAATAGGATTGGCGCCAGAATTCGTGATTGGGTAGTTGGTGTGCCCGATTTAGGATTTTTATTCCCTGCCTTTGATAATAGAAGTGCAGATATTCATAAGGTGGATTATTTTATACGTGACCCCAAGGATTCCCACGCTGAATTTGTAGAAGATATGCTTGGCTGTGGTGCAAAAAGAACTGCTACCGAGCAGCGTAGTGCTTTTCAGGCAATAGTAAAGCGTGCCTATGGCGGAGACAGCGCTCAGGGCGAGGAGGCTCTTATCAATATTCAGGAAAGCCTTAATAATATGATTGATACAGGGGAAGAAATGACCGATGCGCAAATTTCTGCCATTGTATTAAATGCTGATACCATAAGCGAGGTGTTGGAAGAAAACGGCATTGAGGGAGAGCCTGCAAGAATTATTAAAGAAGTGGTAATGGATGAATTTGCCGATGAACTGCCCTGCGTTGCCAGCCTTATCGACAGCAAAGCCCTGGCTGCCAATGAAAAAATCAAGGAGAAAAAGGAACTTGTAAAGGAGGTTGCTACCCTCAAAAAACAGCTTGAAGAAAAAACAAGAGAAGCCGAGGAAGCAATTTCTGGCAATGATATAAAGACCTATGATGTGGTTGTCCGCGTAAAGCCTGAAAAAGCCTCTCAAATACGCTCCCAGATTATCGACAACAAAAAATGTCTTGTAATCCCTATGGATGATGACGAAAATGTAAATGTGAATGGGGTTAAGACTACGGTGTGAGGGGAATAGCGCTTTCTGCACCGTAGATGTTTGTAAGAAAGTACAGTTAAGACTAAG
>JBHAJK010000013.1:0-42851 GCA_041826605.1 Lachnospiraceae bacterium
CTTTTCAATAAGCTCCTTTTTTACCATCCATGTACCGCCGCAGGCAAGCACCTGATGGAAACTTAAATAGTTTGCAAGATTTGCTGTACTTACTCCTCCAGTTGGCATCCAGCGTAAATTCTTGTATGGACCTGCCAGAGCTTTAAGCTTTTCCACACCTCCGTTTTGTTCAGCAGGGAAAAACTTTACCGCTGTAAGTCCTAAAGCCATTGCCTGCTCCATCTCTCCTGCCGTAGCAGTACCCGGCAGCATACACACGCCCCTTGAAAGTACATATTTTGTAATCTCAGGATTAAATCCGGGACTTACCACAAATGAAACACCTGCTAAGATTGCTCTGTCTGCCTGCTCCTTGGTAAGTACTGTTCCGGCTCCCACTATCATTTCAGGTACTTCCTTTACAATGGCTCTTATTGCCTCTTCTGCCGCCTCTGTCCTAAAGGTAACCTCTGCCACCGGAAGCCCACCTGCTACCAATGCCTTTGCAAGAGGTACTGCCTTTGACGCATCATCAATGGCAATTACCGGTACCACACCTATGTCATGAATTTTCTGTAGTAATTCTTTCATTTTGCTAATCCCTCCAAAAGAATATTCTTCACATCTTTTTCTGATTAAATATTACAACGAACCCCCGTCAGTGCCTATATTTCCCATACCATCAATGCAAAAAATACAACAAGTACAGCAAGAATTACAATAATTCCTCATTGGCTAAATTATCCATATCATCAAAGTCCTGATTTTCTCCTACCATTCCCCAAATAAAGGTATATGCCTGAGTACCTGCACCTGAATGAATTGACCAACTGGGGCTTATTACAGCCTGTTCATTTCTCACAATAATATGACGTGTTTCCTTAGGCTCCCCCATTAAATGAAGCACATATGCGTCAGAGGGAATACCAAAATACATATATACCTCCATTCTTCTGTCATGAGTATGGCAGGGCATTGTATTCCAGACACTTCCCGGCTTTAGCTCTGTCATTCCCATTTCAAGCTGACAGCTTTCCACCTGTCCCGGAAGAATATACTTATTAATTACTCTGTGATTGGCACTTTCCAGTGCTCCCAATTCCTTTTTATTCTCCTCTTTTATAATTACCACGTCCTCAGAGGGTGTGCCCTCTCTCTTAATTAAAACCGTAGGATAGGTCATATGTGCAGGCGCCGAATTAAGATAGAATTTAGCAGGATTTTTTTCATCCTTTGATGAAAATACAATATCCCTTTTTCCCATACCTATATACATACCATCCTTGTAGGATACCTCATAGGCTTTTCCATCCACTTCAATAATGCCGTCGCCACCAATATTAATTACGCCCATTTCTCTTCTTTGTAAAAAATATTCTGCCCTAAGCTCATCTCCTGCCATCAATGTAAGCCTGCCTCTGACAGGTGTTGCGGAGCCTGTGATTATTCTGTCTATATGACTGTAAACCAGCTTAATATCATCAGGCAAAAACAAATCATCTATTAAAAATTCCTCTCTAAGTCTTTTAGTGTCATAGTACTTCTCATCTCTTGGCGAGCATGCTGTTCTTAATTCCATTTTTTAATCCTCCTATGTAAATAAATTATTTATATTTTTGCATACAGTTCTACTATGTAAATAAATTATTTATATTTTTGCATACAGCTCTTCCACAAATTCTCTTGTGGAAATTGCATTGTCAGGGCTGGTATTTTCCAGGGTACACTGTATATAGGGTTTATATTCCTTTATTTTAGAAAGCAAAAGCTCATAGTTTAAGCCACCCCTCCCCGCAGGAATAGATATTAGTTCCTCTCCTTTAATCTCAAAGTCTTTCATATGAACAATTGCTATATCATCCTTAAGCAATCTAAAGCTTTCCTCTATAATTTCATCCTGCCTCTCCACATTGTCCTTGCAAAGCATATTTACAGGATCAAATATTATTTGAAGATTTGGGGATGCTATTTCATCCAGTACATATCTTGCCTGCTTTGGTCCATAGACTATGTGCTTCCATACAGGCTCAATAGCCATAATCACTCCAAAGCTTTCAGCCGCCCTTACTGCGGGGCGCAGTCTTTCCACAAACAAATCAAGGGCCTCTCTTGAGTGATTTGCAGGCTCATATTTATATTCCCTGTTTACTGCTCCCGTTTCCGTTCCCACAACTGATGGACGAAGTATGGAAGCAAATCGCATATGGGCTACATATTTATCCAAAATTTCCTCATACTTATCCATATCCGGATGACAGAGATTAAGATAATTTCCAAGGACTGCAATCTGCACATTGTTTTTAGCGCATACATCCCTTATATACATGGCAAGTCCCGGTGTCATAGCAGACTTGTCGGGAGTAAATTCCTTTATGGATTTGCTAAGTGCCATATGCATACACTTAAAGTCCTGCTTATTAATCTTTTCTACCACCTGCTCCAATGGTGCATATTCCACATCATGAGCTCTTATTCCTAATTGCATTTATTCTTTCCTCTATTTTTCCTGCCTCAGCCTTTAAGGCTTTAGCCTCTTTATCACTTAAATTCCTGACAAAGCTGTTTCTTTTATTCATATCCACAAAGGCTCCATCCATATAGACAGGTTTATACTCTGCAAATCTTGCTATACTGTCACAATCTGTAATACTGCTCCATTCAGAAAAGCCCAGTGTATTTATGCACCTGTCATATCTGCAATCCACAAAGCCGGCTCTTCCCGTAGGTCGCCAGGGGCGTCCTAAAAATACACTTTCCTCTGAAATCCCCGGTTCCCCATATATGTCACATTCCTTGAAAAATAAGCCTAAGCTTCCAATATTTTCGCAGGGTGCTGTTATATATCCGTTTATTTTCTCATTTCTGTTATTAACCAGAATTTGACATTTCTCAAATATGGCATCCCCACCACCGAAGATGAAATCCACATCCCCTTTAATCAGGCAGTTTTTATAGTGCTGTTCAGTATTGGTTCTGCTTTTTAAATTTCCAGGCCCCACAAAGCCTCCCGGAAGCCTTTCACTGGTGGGCAGCGGTGCTATAAAGAGTGTGTCCTGATGTGAAAGGAGCTCCACATTTTCCATATATACATATTTTGCATCTGCATATACTGCCAGAGCCTGTCCCGCTGCATTTCCGTCTCCTGCCTCATTAATTACAGTCAGATCCTGCAAACTTACATATTCTCCCCCTACAAAAACCGTATAGCTTCTAAAGGTTCCTCTTTTACTGCCATCCTCCAAAACATCATAGGCTCCATCATCAAAGACTATGGTCGTCTTTCCCCTGCCTGCTCCCTTTAAGGTTATATTCCCCTTATTTATAAAAAGCTTTTCTCTGTAAATTCCCTCATCAATAAAAATTGTGGCAGGCTCATTATAATTAACTGCCTCTACTGCCTCTGAAATTGTGGGATAATCCTTATTTATACCTACCCTTATATTCATAGAAATTTTACGTCCAAAGAAGCTACGCTGTTAATATCAGCCATATCAATTTCTTTGTCTTCACAGTCACTTATTTCAATATTTTTAAGTGATAATTTATCAATATTTCTAAGATAAATTCCTCTTCCGCTCATTTCCTCCATACCGTCCATCATTACAGGAACCGCCGGTGTGCGAGCGCTTTTCTCTCTAAAGCCAGCACTGATATTTTCCATTTTTATCAGCCCCACCTTGCTTTCAGGCAATCCATAAGCACACAGTAAACAAACGTCCACTCCGCTACAGGTAATATCCTTTGCAACTACATCCTTTATAGCCGGGGTCATATCATCAGCCGCTATATATTCCTTGCTTTGACAATATTCACCATGCCCGTCAGGGTCGCAGAAGTAAAACATATTTACGGTAAAGGGCATACGAACATCTCTCATGGTAATACTGCTAAAAACAATATTTTCCAGTACACCTCTTTTACCTCTGCCACGTCTGGTTTTTATTCTAAGACCTCTGTCCGTTGCATCAAAAATGCACTTACTTACAAAAACATCTTTAACACCGCCTGCACATTCGCTTCCAATGGTTACGCTTCCATGTCCCGACTTTAACAGACAGTTTCTTACAACCACATTTTCCGTAGGCTTATGGCAATTCAGAGCCATATAATACTTACCTGATTTAATGGCGATACAATCATCCCCCACTGATATCTTTGTACCTATAATGGAAATATTTTTACAGCTTTCCGGGTCTATACCGTCTGTATTGGGAGAATTGTAGGGATTTGAAATATTCAGTCCCATAAATTGAATATCCTCACTGTAATAAGGATGTATGGTCCAGGAGGGAGAATTTTTAAAAGTCAGTCCCTCAATTACTATATTTTTACATCTGCATAAATATATAAGTCTGGGGCGCCAGGCAACTCTTCTTACCTTAGGCTCCCTCCACCAGTCTGAATTTTCACTGTTTCCATCCACCACACCTTTTCCGTAGATATTTACATTTTCCACGTCAATTCCTGTAAGCAGGGATGCGAAAGAGTCAAGGGGATTGCCCTCCCAGGTTCCAAGATTATAATCACTCTTCTCATCAGTGCATAATGTCATACCCGGCAAAACAGGATATTCATTCCTATCTGTAATGCCTACCAGCTTTGCCCCCTCCTCCATATAAATTGAAATATTACTTTTCAAAAACACAGGACCGGTAAGATAAGTGCCGGCAGGAACATATACCGTTCCGCCAGGGGGGCAGGCACTTATCGCAGCCTGTATTGCAAAAGCATCGGATTTTATACCGTCGCCTTTAGCACCAAATTTTGTAACATCCAGAAGAACTGTTTCCTCTTTTGTTTTTATATTTTCACTATAGATATTTCCCTTTTTATCCTTTACTGATATTTCATATACAGTATTTGGCAAAAGATCATACAAAGATATAACATTCAAATCACTTTCAGTAAAAAATCTGCCATTGATAAAAATCTCTACTCTCTCTTCATTGCAATAATTGCTGTCTGTATTAAGTTCAATGGTTATACACCTTGCAAATATCCATAAAGTCTTAAACTTCATTTAAATTATCTCCATAAACTACAAATATTTAAGCTCCGTATAAGCCATAATAAGAGGGGCTATACCCTTTGCTTCATTTTCTACCACAGGCTCACTGAAATAATATTCCAAAGAACCATCTCTATGAGTATTTCCTCCAAGTCCCGCTACTAAGCATATGCCTCCAAGAGCAGGTCTTCCCTCCTTGTCCACACCTAAATATTTATCAGAAATACCATAGAAAATCTTTTCTCCCTCAGCGGCAAATCTTTTAGGCAAATATCCCAGCCTTGCACCCTTTAAAAATGCATAGGCAATTAATGCAGAGCCTGAGGTCTCCAAATAATTTCCGGTTTCCTCTCCCTTGTCCACTACCTGATAAAACATATGGCTTTCCTTATCCATATAGTTTAAGAGAGCATCTGACAGCTCTTTTAAATAATCCTGAAGAGTTCTATATTCGTAATATATTTCCTCTCCCATGGCCTCCGCTGTATCCGTAAGAGCCGCCATATACCAGCCCAATGCCCTTAACCAGAAATTTTTACTAAGGCCTGTATCCTTATTAGCCCAATACATACTACGACTTTCATCATAGCCATGATAATAAAGGCCTGTTTTTTCATCCCTCATAAGTCTGCGAACATTTACAAATTGCTTAAAGGAATCCGGGCAACCGCTCATTTTGTTATAGTGTCTTTCGTATTCCATATAGAAAGGCTGTGCCATATAAAGCCCATCCAGCCACACCTGATTGGGATAGATTTGTTTATGCCAAAAATTCCCCTCCCCGGTTCTGGGCATAGTACGAAGCTGCTCCATTACATTCTCCATAGCCTTTCTGTACTTTTCCTTACCGGTCAAATCAAAAAGCGCAAAAAGATTACAGGCAGGACGCACATTGTCCAGATTGTATTCCGCAACCTCATATGTATTAATGCTTCCGTCCTCATTTACAAAATACGATACAAACTCATCTGCAAAATCCAGATATTTTTTGTCCTCTGTCATTTTATACAGTCTTAGGATAGCTGTAATCATACAACCGTCAATATAATTCCATTTATTGGGCTTACCCCCTCTTATTTTTTCAATATTCCACATGGGGGCTGCGGCTGTGGAGTTTGTCAGCAGATAATCCACATATTCATCCAATAATTTAAGTGTCTGTTCTTTAGTCATTTAAATAATCTCCCTAAAGTCACATTAATTTTTCCAAAACACCACTGTGAAAGTGGTGGCGTCCCTCTCTTACATCATGCAAAAGGCTCTCATCGGCATTGTAAAGTCCATATATTTTTCTTATTTTCTCCACCTGTTCATTAACATTTTCCATTCCCCTGTAGCCGTTTAGGTGGTCGTCTCTACAGGACTGTATCATCAAAGGTCTTGGAGCAATGAGGCCTCCAATATCTCCCATATCAAAATGCTTCCACAAATTAGGAATATAATTACAATCGCAATTACCGTTCAGCCAAAGCAAGGAGTCCTTAAAGCCGTACATATATCCGCTTATTACCACCTTTTTAATTCTCTCCTCCATAGCGGATAAATATAATGCCTGCATACCTCCGCCGGAAAAGCCTATAACTCCCAAATCACTAATATCATAAATATTTTCCGACTGGATATAATCAAGTAAAGTTATATAGTCATAACAGCAAAGTCCTATAGCCGTCAGACCTAAGGGTAATGCCATATGGCTTACTGCCCTACAGCTTCCTGATACAAACCTTTCATCCTCATCCCCCTGAAAGCTTATATCCCGTCTTTCTCCAAATCCTCTGGGGTCGGGGCAAATCGCTATATAGCCTTTTCTTGCAAGCTGCAGTCCATAATCATAATTAAAATACCTGATTTTTTCCTTTACCACAGGTATATCTTTTACACCTGCCACCGAATATTTTCCTGCACCCTGGTGTCCTGCCAGTGCCATGTAAATCCCCTTGGGCGCCTTTTTAAAATCAGTTTTTGCCACCTTTAGCTTCTTACCAATTTCCGGTATTCCTGCTTCCTTAGGCTCTAAAATATACATGGGCATAATGGTATTATCATCCACCCTGAAATTAACTTTTCTGCGTAATATTCCCTCTTCTGTTTCAGTGACTTCTGTTTCTTCCCACCGGTCTGTCTCTGTCCTTACTTCCCCATATAATGTGGTAGTGTTTGCGCCCGCACCTGCTAAGTCCGTATCTGTGCCGGAGACCTGCCTTTCTTTATAACAATCTATGAGGCTTTCAAGGCCTGTAAGCTCTTTTAAGGTATTCACTGCCTGCTTTTTCCATATTTCAAAATCAGAAACTGTATTTCCCTTAAAGCAGTCCCTACCTCCCTTTTTATCAAAAAATTCAAGCATCCCAGGCAGGCTGTCATAGTATTTTTCAATTATCATTTGAGACTTCCGCCTCCATTTTGTAGAAATAACCTCTTTTTTCCATTAGCTCATCAAAGGTTCCGCACTCCACCATTCCACCATCCTGCATAACAATAATTCTGTCCGCCCTCTTAATGGTGGCAAGCCTGTGTGCCACTATAAATGTGGTTCTCTCCTTTGATATATTATCAAGAGCACCCGTAACCTCTCTTTCAGAAATAGCATCCAGCGCCGAAGTGGCTTCGTCCAGAATAATGACCCTTGGATTTCTAATTAAAGCGCGTCCTATGGATATTCTCTGCTTCTGTCCGCCTGAAAGCCTGTCTCCATGCTCTCCAACTTCTGTATCTATGCCCTCCGGAAGCTTTTCTATAACGCTTTTCAGTCCTGCTTCCTCCACCACTCTGTTTAGTACCTCTTCTGAGATATCACGTGTTCCATATAGCAGATTTTCTCTTATAGTGCCTGAAAATAACACTGTATTCTGGGGCACCACCGCCAGTTGCTTACGATAGCTGTGAAGATTTATTTCATCAATAGGCTCCCCATCAATAAGCAGGCGTCCCTCTGTGGGAAATATAAATCCAATAAGCATATTCATAATAGTGGATTTACCCGCTCCCGACTCGCCTACAAAGGCAATGGTTTCTCCCGCAGATATATTAATATTCAAATCATTAATGACGCTCTTGTCATTTCCCGGATATGTATAGGAAACATTTTCAAAGGTATAATTGCCCTTAAGGCTGCCAATATCAGTTTTTCCCTCATTATCCTCCACATCCTCTATTTCCAGCACTTCTCCAATGCTGTCCACCGACTCCAGGCCCTTAGATATGGTGGGAAACAGATTAAGCAGACCCGAAATCTGACCTACTATTGTGGCAAAATAGCTTTGGTACAATACCACATCCCCTGTGTGTATTACACTTTTTACTGCCAGACAGGCTGTAAAAAGCAAACATATTACCTGAAATATCTGGAAGCACGCCCAGCTTACCGCTCCGAAATTGGTCTGGGTAATATCCAACATATAGCCCTCACTGGCTATAAGCTGCACATGCTCATTCATTTTATTAATTTCTTCCTGCTCCAGAGCGTGAGCCCTTGTTACAGGCACCAGCTCCACCATCTCCATAACTCTGGCACTGGTGGACTCCATTTCCTTACGAAATTTCTGATTATGGCTCTTTATCGGCTTTTTAAATATATATACCAGCACTGCCGCCAAAGGCACCATAAGCAAAAAGAATATAAATACAATTTTACTCTTGCTTACTGTTACGGCTAAAGCTACCGCCACATTAATCAGGATATTAAGAAGATTTACAAAAAGCTGGTCGGATAAGGTTTCTACAGCCTCCACATCTCTAATGATTTTTGACTGTAATCTGCCTGACTGAAAATCCTTTTCCGACAGTATGGACATGGTCTGTATCTTCTGCACCAAAGCACTTCTAAGCCCCGCCTCAACCTTTCTTACAGCACTGGCTCTATAATGCATATGCAGATAATTCATAGGTATATTTAACACAAGGAGTATCAGAAGCAGACCTCCGTTTAGAAATATTTTATTGTAAATATCTCCCGCCCCCTCTGTCACATAGTTAATAATATTGGCTGTAACAATGGGAAGCACCCATACAGGACTATGCTTGATGGCATAAAAAATCACTGACAGCAAAAAATTATGATACTGCCCCTTATAAAAGCCTACCAGGGTCATAAGGGAGTTGCTCTTATGCTTACTATAGCTGTCCTTAAATATTGAAATATCCATAGCTTTATTTATCTTCATATTAAATCATCCACTCCAAGGGCTTAGGAGGAAAGCCCGTCAAGCTCTGCAAAAACCTCTAAATCCACAAGACTTCCATAGGGCTTTGGCAGCTTACCAAGCTCCCTTGCCAGTAGTTCTCCAAATTTCATTGCCCCCTCATAGCGCAAATGTGTGTTGTCCGTATTTAAGCCCTCAGGCAGCCACGCCACCTCTCCCGGCGCTATATGCATAAAATATTTCTTGCTTGGTTCATCCCCTGTAAGCTCAATAAATTTTCTGCTGCTTTCAAATAAATCAATAAGAGGTACATTCTCTCTTAATGCCACCTCTCTTATGGCCTCTACATACGCCCTATGTTCAGAGGGCTTTAGATGAATACTGTCCGTGTCAAAGCTTCGTCTTTCCAGCGGAGTTATTAAAAGTGGATATGCTCCCTTATTTCTTGCCGCATTAATATATTTCAAAAGATTGTCCTTAAATTCTCCATTGGGATCTGTATATCTTGATGGGTCTGAAATCTTTTCATCATTATGCCCAAACTGGATAAACAGGAAATCCTCTTTTTTGATTTCACTTTCTATTCTTCTAAGTCTGCCATCATCTATAAAGCTTTTGGTACTCCTGCCATTATAGGCATGATTGTATACCACCACATCAGGCACGGTATATCTGTCAAATGCCTGTGCAATACCTGTCTGGGGATATCTGTGTGCCTTATTACATGCACTGGTGGAATCCCCTGCCCAAAATATAATTCTCATTTCAATTTATTCCTTTGTTACAAAATAGCAATATATGCAATATGATTTTCGCCCTAATCAGTCTTCTGATAATTTTCAAGCCGAAGATAATCAACTCTCCGGCTTAAAAATTTCATCAGCTTACGCCGAAGAATATATTTTATTCTTTAACTGCTCCAATATTTACACCCTTTACAAAATACTTCTGTAAGAATGGGTATAATGCCATAAAGGGGAGTATTGCGCATACAATAGCCGCATAGTACAGGGTACTCTGAGATACATTATATGCAGTTGTAGGTGTATCTCCGTCCATAACCATAACTCTTAAAATATATTGGAAGTTTACCTGGTCACGGTTTGTTATATAAATCTGAACTGTGGAATAGTCATTCCACACAGCCACTGCATACATAAGACCGATTGATGCCAGAGCCGCCTTTGAAAGGGGAAGTACAATCTTAAAGAAAATCCCCATTGGAGTACAACCGTCAATTTTAGCCGCTTCAAACAATGAACCCGGTATTCCCTCAAAGAAATTTCTCATAAGCACCAGATTGTATACATTCATTCCGTGCTTAAATACCAAAATCCACATACTGTTTACAAGGCCTAACTGCTTCATAACCAAATATTCAGGTATCATACCTCCTGAAAATATCATTGTAAAAAGCAGGAAATATGCCATTGCATTTCTACCCGGCAGGTCATACTGGGATAATACATATCCGCCAAGTGTAGACATTATAAGTCCAAGCAATGTACCTACTATAGTTGTAACAATGGAATTAACAAAGGGTCTGAACAGCTTTGCAGTTGTTAAAATCGTTAAATAACCATCAATAGTAGGCTTATTGGGCCATAGGCTGAATTTATACACTCCTACTGCATTAAAGGAGTCCACAACCACTTTCCAAATCGGTATCATAATAATAAGTCCGATTAGAATAAATATAAGATAATTAACAATATCAAAGGTAGTTAAACGTCTTTTTCTACCTACATTATAGGTTTCTTTCTTAGCCATCCGTTTACTCCTCCTTAAATTATTCCGCGTCCGCGAATTTTCTTACTCGCCTTATTACACAGAAGCACAAGTCCGCAGCCTACAAGTGACTTAAAGAGACCTACTGCTGTTGTATATCCATAGTTAGGAATCGCCTTTAAGAAAGTTTTACGGTAAATAAAGGTTGATATTACGTCTGACACATCGAATACACGGTTGTTATACATTACAAATACCGACTCAAACATATTCAGAACCTTTGCCAGATTAAGAATAAGTACAATAATAATTGTATTTGCCAGCTCGGGAACGGTAATATACCAAATCTTCTGCAATCTGGTAGCTCCGTCTATATCCGCCGCTTCGTACAGCTCAGGGTTAATGCCTGCCAATGTGGCAAGGAATATTACTGTACCCCAGCCTGTTTCTTTCCATATATTTACCAGATAGAATACAGGTCGCCACAGCTCTGTGGAGTGCATAAAGTCAATACTCTTACTGATTAATCCCCAGCTCTTTAAGGTTTCATTCACAAAACCTGTGGAAGAGGTGGATAAGAACAATGTAAAAATTGCTGCTGTAACTGTCCATGACATAAAGTGAGGCAGATAAATAACAGTCTGCAACACCTTTTTGGCAAATAAATTTGCCATTTCATTAATAAATACAGAAACAATAACTGCGGAGCCCGTTGTCAATAAAAGCTTTGTAATTGACAACTGCAATGTATTAATAAAGGATTTCCAAAAATCAGCGTCCTGAAACATTGCTTCAAAATGCTTAAATCCAATGAATTCGATATTTTTAAGTGTATAGTCATAGAATGCATATCGTACACCCAGCATTGGCCAGTAGTACATAATAAGCACATAGATGAAAACCGGCAGGAACATTATATAGAAGCCTCTATTGTTCCATATTCTTGTTTTTAAAGGTTTCTTGCTGATTGTGTTATCAGCCTTTGATGCCTTAAATATTTTACTCATAAATAAAATTCCCCAATCTCTGGTATGAGTTATCTTTCATATTTTAAATCTCAAATCCAAATATTCAATATGATGCCGGTACGGACAGAACTCTGCCCGTACAGACCTCATATCTTTCAAAGTATCAAATTATATTAAATTAAAAATAGCATTAACGTTTTTATTTACTGCTGTAGGCTAAGCTCTCCAAGAATTGTCTCAACAGTGCTGCCCCATTTAGCTGTGTATTCTGCAATAGCATCCTCTGCCGACTTCTGTCCTGCTACAACCTCTTTCATAAGTGTAGTCTTATCTGTTACGATATCTTCCTGTATCTCAGTATATGTATCACTTGAGGCTACAGATGGTGCATCCACACAGTTGTTAATAAAGAACTTATTACCCTCTACTGCCAATTCAGAAGCATCATAGAAGCCGTTTGTAAGTGGCGCAATAACAAGTGCTGCATCAAAGGCATTCTTCTTCCAGATAGAGTTTGCATCATTGATATAGGGTCTTAAGTGGAACTCGCCCTCTGCGTATTCATAATCTTTCTTCTTGTCAGGGTCGTCTGCATTTGTGGTAAAGCTTTCTGCCTTTGTAGACCAGTGAACATCCTCTGCTCCATATGTCCAAAGTGTCTGTACCTTGTCTCCATCAAGCATGGTTTCAATAAATGCATCGAAGATTGCCTGCTCACGGCTGTTATCTCCGTTACCGTCATCTGTAATAACCCAAACAGGCGCTTCACGGTTTAAGTAGCCGCCCCAGGTCTCCTTGATTTCCTTAATAGGCTCAAGCTGTACAAGCTCTGAGTCCACATCATTCTTTGCAAGGTTGTCTGTCAGAGTCTGAAGCCATGTTCCTGCCCAGTATGTAAATACACCCTCTGATGTAGACTGGTCATTTGAGAACCACTTTTCTCTTGCAATCTTTGTGGAAGCGTCCTCTGTATCAGGGTCGATTACGCCATCAGCATAGCCCTTAGCCAGTCTGTTAAGAGCATCGATTGTTGCCTGCTCAGTAAATCCGTCCACCCATTCTCCATCCTTTAAATAGAATGAGGGGTAAGCTCCCTGCCAGAACTCAGGCATATAGTTGATGTAGGGTGCCTCATCAAGCTTACCGAAGCCTGCCGCAATAACACCTGTACGTCCGCCGTTTGTAAATGCCTTTAACATATTGTAGTAATCATCAAAGGTCTTTATATCTTCAATCTTAAGACCTGCTTCATCAAGCCATGCCTGCTTAACATACGTTACACATCCATTGCCGTATGTAGGAGCAAATCCGTACAACGCGCCGTCATATGTTTTAATTCTTTCATTAATCTCAGGAAGTGTAATTCTTGACTGGAATTCTGCATTATCATATGCATCAACCATGTTCCAGAGAAGTCCTGTATTCTGATACTGTCTGAACATTGTTGCACTCATAATAAGTGCATCAGGATACTGTCCGTCTCCCGGAACTCCGGTAGTTAAGAGCTGTGATACATTTGCTGAATATCCTGAGTGCTCAGGCTGGTTAATATGTAAGTCTACGGAATAACCAAGCTTTTCTGAAACTGCCTTTTCCCACTGCTCCTCAAATGCCTGCTGTCCATTGTCCACAGTGGCTGTAAGTGTACCGTCTACAGTGATGTAGAGGTCTGTAAGCTGATAGGGCTCCACCTCTGCGGCAGCCTCTGTCTGCGCTCCCGGTGCATTAGCTCCATCTGCTGCTACATCAACAGATGCTGTTTTCTGTCCGCAAGCTGTTAATGAGGCAATCATTGCTGTTGATAATAAGATTGCCGTAATCTTCCTTTTCATTCTTTCTGTCCTCCTAATAAGTTTTGCAGTTATTTGCTGTATAGTCCGAAAGAACTAAACAACTCATAAAAGAATTATAAGATTTTAAACGCTGATATAACAATGATAAACTTGTTTCGTACATTGCAAATCTTGCTCTAAGCATAAAATCAATTTGATTTTACCTCTAAATCAAATATGATTAACATATGAAGAAGAGGCAAACACAAGCCTTTTTATTCTACAGCAAAATGTTTTATGGAGGAAATAAAAATGGGAAAAATTATTGACAGCTTCAGACTTGACGGAAAGGTTGCATGGATTACGGGAGCTTCCTACGGTTTAGGTTTAGCGTATGCAAAGGCATATGCAGAGGTGGGAGCAAAAATTGTATTCAATGATATTAATGAAGAGCTGGTAGCCAGAGGCCTTGAGGAGTACAAAAAAGCCGGTATCGAGGCCTATGGTGCTGTATGTGACGTTACCAATGAGGAGCAGGTTATCTCTTTTGTAAATGGCGTTAAGGAAAATGTGGGTACTATTGATATCCTTGTAAATAATGCAGGAATTATTAAGCGTGTGCCTATGACCGAAATGACAGTAGCACAGTGGAACCAGGTAATAAATGTAGACCTTACGGGTCCCTTTATCTGTTCCAAGGCAGTGCTTCCCGGAATGATTGAAAAGGGTGCAGGAAAGATTATTAATGTGTGCTCCATGATGAGTGAGCTTGGACGTGAAACTGTAGCTGCTTATGCCGCTGCCAAGGGCGGACTTAAAATGCTTACAAAGAATATCTGCTCCGAATACGGGCAGTTCAATATTCAGTGTAATGCCATAGGTCCGGGCTATATAGCTACTCCCCAGACCGCTCCTTTAAGAGAGCGTGGCGAAGACGGCTCAATGAACCCCTTTGACAGATTTATCCGTTCCAAGACTCCTGCCCAGCGTTGGGGCAAAACCGGGGATTTACAGGGACTTGCCATCTTCTTAGCCTCTCCTGCCTCTGACTTTATTAATGGACAGGTGGTATATATCGATGGCGGTATCTTGGCTTACATCGGACAGGACCCTAATAATCTGGATGAGTCTAAATTTATGACAGAGGAAGAAGTTGAAGATATAAAGGTCAATGACTAAAGCTAATCGCAAAAAGCAGAGCTATCTGGCAGCCGTCCAATCCCGGATGACTGCCATTTTTGAAAAGCTTTTTATTTTAAAACAGCTTTTTACTTCCTTGAATTTACCTTTGTTTTTCGGTATTATTCATATTACATTTATTTATTAGGAGTATTGAATGAAAAAGAAGCTTGCGTCCGATTATGATGACCGCCAATATATGCAGTCCAAGGACTATGAATTATATTATTACTGCGATACCAAGCCCAGCAACCGAACAATTTTACATACCCATCCCTATTATGAATTTTACTTCTTTCTTGAGGGACATGCTGAAGCACAGATAAAAAATGAACATTATATGCTTTCCTACGGAGATATTCTGATTGTACCTCCCAAAATCCCCCATGGAATAATTGTGCATGACTACGATATTCCCTACAGACGTTTTGACTTTTGGGTAAGTGTGGCTATGTATAATCAGCTCTATACTCTTTCCAGAGATTTCAGCTATGTTTCCAACTGCGCCATTAAAGAGGAGCGACATATTATACATACGGACCGTATAACCTTTAATTCAGTGCTTTCCAAAATGTTTTCCATTATTGAAGAGGAAAAGAGTGACCGCTTTGGCAAGGCTGTACATCTGCACCTTGCTGTATCGGATTTGGTTCTTACCATCAATCGTTTAGCATATGAGCAGTTTGAAAGCCGGGTGGTATCCCAGGTTTCTCTCTATCAGAATATATGCAGCTATATAGAGCATAATATTGATGAGGATTTGTCTTTGGACAATATTGCCAAGCATTTCTTTTTAAGTAAATTTTATATATCCCATGTATTTAAGGATAATATTGGTATTTCCATCCACCAATATGTTGCCAAAAAAAGGCTTCAGCTATGCCATGATGCCATTACTGGTGGAGAAGCCATTTCCAAGGTCTTTCACACCTTTGGCTTTGATGACTATTCCTGCTTTTACAGAGCCTTTAAAAAGGAATACGGCATTTCTCCAAAGGAGCTTCAAAAAAGAGCTTCAATCAATATGATTGAAGCCCGAAATAATGAGGACTAAAAGCCTGTTTTCTTATGCTGTGTATGTAGCAGTCTATGTGCCTTGTGTGAATTGGGACTTTCAAAATATTCTTTATACAGTCCCAGCACACAGGGATTTTCATGAGAAAATCGTATCTTCTCCTCCCTGTCCAGCTTATATAGCTTTTCTCCACGCTCAGTTGACATTTCCACCCCGTCATGAATTGGCTGTCCACCGCCTCCTACACATCCGCCGGGGCAGGCCATAACCTCCACAAAGTCAAAATGAACCTCTTTTCTAAGTATACTGTCTATCAGCTCTCTGGCATTTCCCAGTCCTGATACTACTGCCGCCTTAACTGTAGCATCTCCTATATGGTATTCTGCCGATTTATAGCCTGCTACCTCTCTTGTACTTCTTACATCCTTAAATTCCTCCGGATCAGGATTTTCTCCCGTTACAAGATAGTGAGCCGAACGAAGTGCCGCCTCCATTACTCCGCCTGATGCACCAAATATTACTCCTGCTCCGCTTATATCCTGCATTGGACTGTCACAGGGCATCTCCTTTAATGCCAGAGGGGCAATATGAGCCACTGTCATCATTCTGTTTAATTCTCTGGTGGTAAGGACTATATCCACATCATGACCTGCATATTCCTCATGGAAAAGCTCCATAGTACGCTCATCCTTTTTTGCCACACAGGGCATTATGGATACGGTCACAATGTTTTCAGGCTTAACTCCTATTTTTTCAGCAAAATATGATTTTATCACTGCGCCAAACATCTGCTGAGGCGATTTGGCTGTGGAAAGTCTCCCAAGAAGTCCGGGATATTTTGCCTTTATCATTCTAAGCCAGCCGGGGCAGCAGGAGGTAAACATAGGCAATTCCTTAGTATCTCCCGAAAGGAAACGTCCTAAAAACTCATTTCCCTCCTCCATAATGGTAAGGTCGGCTGAAAATGTAGTATCAAACACATAGTCAAAGCCTATTTTCTTTAGAGCATCCACCATATGAGCCATACTGCTATGCTCCCCTGTCTTATCCCATTCCTCTGCCCATGCAGTACGAACAGCAGGAGCCACCTGAACCACAGTTATCTTCTTTTCATCCTCTATTGCATGCCATGCCTTTGTGGTATCATCCCTTTCTCTGAGAGCACCTACAGGGCAATGAGTAATACACTGACCGCAAAGGGCACAGTCCACTTCTGTCAGAGCCTTATTACCACAGACATTGACCTCTGTATGGGAGCCTGTACCCTCAAGTCCCCATACATTCATACCCTGTACCTTCTCACAAACATTTATACAGCGCATACATTTAATACATTTGGAAGCATCACGTATAAGGGGCGAATTTAAGTCCCACTTTTCCTCCAACAGCTCTTTCTTATATGGAATACACTGGATATTCAAATCCTTTGCCATATTCTGCAAGGCACAGTTCTGGTTTCTTGAGCAGGATGAACAGTTTCCGTCATGCTGGGATAATATAAGCTTGACAATGGTTTTTCTATGCTTTCTCACTCTGGGAGAATTGGTATAGAGCACCATTCCGTCCTCTACCACATTATTGCAGGAGGTAATCAGCTTATTCTTGCCCTCTACCTCCACCACGCATACACGGCATGCTCCAATCTCATTTATATCCTTTAAAAAGCAAAGCTTAGGTATGGGTATTCCCGCACTTGCCGCCGCACTCATAATAGTGCTGCCCTCTTTTACCTCTATTACCTGATTATCTATAGTCAATTTTACCATTCTATTGTCCTCCCCCCTTTAAATGCACCAAAGCCAAAATGGTCACATCTAAGGCATCGTTCTGCTTCCTGTTTACATTCAGCCTTTGTCATAGGTATCTCCACTGAAGCAAAGTCGCATTTACGCTCCATAGGGGCTCTTTCTGTCATATTCACTCTTCCGCAGGGCTCTCTGTCACTTATATTGGGCTTAGGAATTTCCACATCACATTTAATCACATGATTATATCCTAAATACTCGTCCACATTATGGGCCAGTACCTTAGCTGCCGCTATAGCTCTTATTACCGTTGCAGGTCCTGTAGCACAGTCTCCCCCTGCAAACACTCCCGGTACATCCTCAAAGCCTCCCGCATTATCCGACTGTATAAGATTTCTGCTGTCAATGGGTACGCCTGCCTCTGCAAAGGGCTGACTTTCTATATCCTGTCCCACTGCCACAATTAAAATATCACAGGGAATAACAAAGGCTTCATCCCCTGAGGGCTTTACACTTGCTCTTCCGTTTTTAATGGAACTTATCATCTGAGGCACCACCTTTAGTCCCGTGATACTTCCGGCCTCATTTTTTATAATTTCTGAGGGAGCTTTTAATGTCATCATCTCTACGCCCTCTTCAGCAGCAGAGTCAATCTCCTCTCTTAAGGCTGTCATATCCGCCAGACGTCGCCTATATACAATGCTTACCTTGTTTGCGCCCTTTCTTACGGCTGTTCTGACCGCATCCATAGACACGTTGCCACCACCTACAACGCAAACATTCTTTCCTGCAATATCAATTCCGTCCCCACATCCGCTTTCTCTAAGGAAAGATACTGCGGAGATTACACCTACGGCATCCTCTCCCTCTATTCCCAGCTTTTTATCGGTGGATGCACCTATTGTTATTAATACCGCATCATAATCCTCTCTAAGCTTATTTACATCCACATCCGTACCAATACGTACTCCATACTCCACCTTTACACCTGTGGATAGAATATTATTAATATCCACATCCAGCTTATCCTTTGGCAGTCTGTAGTTTGGAATACCATATCTTAACATCCCACCCAGTCCTGAATGAACTTCAAAGACTGTGGTCTGATGCCCCATAAGCTGTAGGAAATATGCAGCGGAAAGTCCTCCCGGACCTCCTCCCACTATGGCTATTTTCTTTCCTGTAGAGGGCTCACAGGCAGGAGGCTTAATTTCTCCTGCATACTCAGCCGCCATTTTCTTAAGACCTCTGATATTTACGGCGTCATCAATAATATTTCTTCTGCATCTTCCCTCACAGGGATGCTCGCAAATATATCCGCAGGTAGTAGAAAAGGGATTATCCTTATGTATCAGTCTGATGGCATCCTCATATCTTTCTTCTCTTATAAGGGCAATATATCCGGGTATATCCACTCCCGCAGGGCAGAGGGACACACAGGGTACAGGCTGTTTGTAGCTACAGGTGCATTTTCCCTTTTCCATATGGGAGATATACTCCTCCCTAAAGCCTATAAGCCCCTTATATACCATATTTGCCGCCTCATAGCCTATGGCACAATCAGCGGTGTCCATAATGGCAAGAGCCGTTTCCTCCATAAGCTCCAGCACATCACTGTCACTCTTTCCCGACAGCACATCATCCATAAGGTTTTTAAGCTGTCCCAAACCCACTCTACAGGGTACACATTTCCCGCAGGACTGGGCATGGCACATCTCCAAAAAGGCTCTGGACATATCTATGGGACATAGTCCAAAGGGAGAGCTTTCAATTCGCCTCTCCATATCCTTGTAAAGCTCTTCCAAGACCTTACTTGCCCGCCCGGGCACATTAAATTCCAATCTGCTCATTCTCTTCTTCTCCTATACACTTTGTTTAATATCTATGATTCAAAATACATTGGATATTTTTGGCTAAGTTCTTCAATATCATCAATAATATGATGTAAATGGATTTTTATTCCCGACTTATATCTTTCTATATCCCTGTTTTCTATATATTCCAATAGCCTGTTATGTCCTTTTACCGTTCTCTCCCTGTAAAAATCCTCAATATCCGTCAGAAATCTCAGGCGGGAATAATGTGCCATGGTAGTGGCAATAACCTCTGCCGCCAGCCCCTGCCCTGTGACCTTATAGGCAACTGCATGAAATCTGTTATCCTCCATCTGATATTCATAGATATTTGCATAATCATCAGGCATACCTGCCAGCTTTAGCATATTTTCATTGTGCATTTTCATCTGCTCAATGTCCTCATCACGCACCTTTGAAATAAACTCCTCCGCCATGGCAAGCTCCAATGAATTTCTTACAAACCACTCCTGCCTTGCCCTTTCTAAATTTATTTTTGAAATAAAAGACTTTGACTGGGGAACAATTTTTACCAGTCCCTCATCAAACAGTCTTACCAGGGCTTCTCTTGCAGGCGTCCTGCTCACACTGTATCTTTCTGCAAGCTTAGCCGCGGATATTCCCTCTCCCGGCTTTAAATTCAGGGTAAGAATATCTTTTTTTAACAGCTCATATGTTGTTTGATTAAGTGAATTATCCATACCGACCTCATTTTGCACAACTAACATGTTATTTCTTTGCTATATTAATAAAATAACATGTCATTTGCGCTTTGTAAATATTTCTATTTTGATTTTTTCCAAAAATAATATATACTTTGATTAATCAGTTTATTTATAAGGGAGGATTTAGAAATAGCTTTTACGAGGCTCTGTTATTTTCCTCGTTGGTATTTCGGAATGGAGATTGTATGGATAAAAATGACGCTAAATATTCAGTTAGAAAAAGATGGTTGCTTTTCGGGCTGCCCTGGACCTTTACTATTTACAATATCGGAGATGATTTACTCAATATAGAAACCGGTTTTTTCAAAAAAGAGGAAAACGACTGCTATATGTATAAAATCTCTGATGTAAAGCTTACACGTACCTTAGTGGAGCGTCTCTTTGGACTGGGAACCATTACCTGCTACACCAGTGACACCACGGACAATGTCATTATCATAAAGCATGTAAAACAGTCGGTAGAAATAAAGGACTATATGATAAAGGCTACCGAGGCTGCCCGTATGCGTCGCCGTACCGTACATATGCAGGATATTACTGCTGACGATATTGACGATTCACTTGATTTAATGTAAGAACTTAATAAAAGGCTGTGTCTTTAAATGAATATTTATCAGTAAATAACCGGTAAAATATTTATAAAACAGACACAGCCTTTCTCTTTGCCAATATTTATTATTTCTAATTATGATTATTCCCGCTTTTTTAAAGTCTTATAAGCTATAATCAGCCTCTTCTGACCTATAATCAGTCTCTTTTGACCTATAATCAGCCTCTTCTGACCTATAATCAGCCTCTTCTTTCCTTAAGCTCCATTGAGATTTCTTTAAGTCTCTGCTCTGTCAGCTTATATCTGTTCTTAAATATCAATACTGCTATTATAAGTCCGATTATAGGAAGAAGTGTCATTGTTATTCTAAGGCCCATTAAGGACTCTGTAGGCACTATCATTGTTGCCGCAGCATCTGATGTATCATCGCTTATGCCAAAGAGTTTAATACTCATTGCCGCCAAAAATACTGACACGCCGCTGGCAAGCTTTACCACAAAGGTCTGCATCGAAAAGATTACAGTCTCATCACGTCTGTTGTTTTTAAGCTCTCCATAATCCACTGTATTAGCTAAAAATACTGTTGTTAATACAGTCAGCATGCCAAATGCCATAAAGATAAAGAATGCCGGTATAAACAAAAGATAGATATTTTTTACTCCCAATATCATCTGTATAAGGATTACGGCATAGCCGCCCACTGCAAAGACCGCACTTGTGTAGAATATCTGAATTGTATTCATAAACTTTCTAAAAACAGGGAATGCCACCATCATTGAAAGTATCTGCATAGCGCCGCCAAAGGTATTGAATAATGTATACTCATTACGCCAAACCTCTCCACCAAAATCATATTTAAAGAAATAAATAAGTAAATTTGATGTTATATAGAGTGATGCATTTATAAGGACAATTGCTATGGTTATAGCCATTGCCTGGTCATTCTGTATAAGGCTCTTAAACATATCTCCTACAGATGGTGCAACCACATCAACTGTGGATTTTTCCTTAATAAAGATACAGGTAATTGCAATAAATATAACGAAAAGTAAAGCAATAATAAGGGCAAAGATTCTAAAGCCTGCGATTTCATTTCCGTTACCCAGTACAAAAGCAGCTTTAACCGTAACTACCGTAATAATGGCAGAGCCCACGCCGGCACAGCTTCTTGCCAAAGCAGTCAGTCCCTCTCTCTCGCTTCCACCCTCTGTAAAGGCCGGAATCATTGACCAGTAAGGGATATCCATCATAGTATAGGTCACTCCCCACACTATATATGCTACAGCCGCATATGCTACAAGCCCCTTTCCGTCAAGTTCGGGTGGTGCTGAAAACATAAAATACAGTACAACTGCATTAAGCAGAGTTCCTATCATAAGCCAGGGTCTGAATTTTCCCCATTTTGTACGGGTCTTTGCTACAGCCACACCCATTATCGGGTCATTAAAAGCATCAAACACTCTGGCAGCCAACAGGATTATACCCATTATTGCCGCATCCACCTTTAACAGATCCTGATAATAGTAAAGTATATAGCCGGCTGACAGCATATACACCATATCCTTTCCTACAGCTCCCAAGCCGTAGGCAGTTTTTTCCTTAAATGTTAGTTTCATTGAACCCTCCTTATTTATCAGCTAAATTTTCCTTTTTCATAGCCAGATCTACCACCTTATATGCTCCGTCATATATACCCTGTGCTTTATTGGAAATAATGTTTCCGCACATATAGGTCAATAGCTCTTCATCCTTTAAAAACATATCTATCATCTGCAAGGTATGTGGAATATCCCTACATTCCAGTGTTCCATCCCCTATTTCAGCAGAATGTATTGCTCCCCACATCTCATGCTTTCCCACTCTCTTAATAAATAATTTGGGTATGGGATAAAATGCCAGTTCACTTGGCTTTGTTACCAGCACATCCGCACTGCGCATCAAAAGATTTGTAGCATATACGGCTTCAAATATATTTTTATGCCAGAAGCCATGTATTCCCTCTACTTCAAAGTCTTTATTAAGAGTTGCTGTAGCAAATTCCTCTGTATCCTGCCAATTATCAAAGTGCTCTGTGGAAAGAGCTTTCATTTCAGGAATTTCATTTAAAAGGGCATCCCAAACATTTTTATAATCCCCTACATTTACATAGAGTGCTGCACGCTTTTCCTTTATCAGAGGTAATAAATGCTTTATAATCTCAGCAAAAATTTCCTTTTGAGCTCCTGCACCACCTATGGTAAGCAAAAATCTCATGGGCTTTCCATTTGCTTTTCTTTCTACACGCGCTCTGCAATCAGCCTCAATATTCTCCACTAATTCATGGTCTATATAATGCCCTGTATAAACCAGTGAATTTTCGGGCATTGGGTTACAAACCTTATTTTTAGCCATACCATTACAGATTTTATAGCCCATATAGGAATTTTTACACTGAATGGTATGAACTGAACCCTCTGCGAAATGAAGTGCCATGGGCCAGTTGTCAGGAATGGCATTTACCACATATTTCATACCACCGTGAATAGCTGCCTGAGCAGGCCATACATGAGTTCCTACCACCGGAATATCCTTAGGGATATTCTTAAATACAGGCGCCATAAGCTCTGCATTTTTCTGGTCAGATGCATTATAGCTTAAAGCCCTGAAGCCCTCATAATTTGCAGGCTCCCACACAAGAGCATTAAAAATTGGATTTTTTGACAGCCTTGACCCCAATGAATACAGCTTATTTTGATAATCAATAACCTTTGTACAGGTTGTCTCGCCATAAGAATTTAAATCCATCCAATAGGGTGTATAGCCCATATGATGAGCGGCACTGGCAATAGCCATGGATATTCTGTAATGTCCAAAGCCCATTCGGATATTTCCTACTATTATGCCCCTTTCCTTATCAAACTCCCCGGCTTCCATAGGTCTGTTGGCATCATAGTGGGCATTGGTTTCTAAGCTTCCCACTAAGATATTGGATACGCCTAAGCTTTTACCGATATATGGATTTTCCTCCACTCTTACCTGATAATCAGCCTTACTGTCATCTCCAAATTTACTGATAAATTTTTTCTTGCTTTTTAAAGCCTTTTTATATGACCTTTCATCAGTCACATTTCCAAAAATACTTTTTGCCCTATCTTTCATTCTCTCTACAGCACCCTCTTTTTATTAATATTTATTTTAAAATCAATTTCTGATTTTTCTCCTGTAGGAAGTTCAATTACAAGCTTACCCCTATCCTCTAAGCCGGTGGTCTTTACATATGTACCCCCCATACCTCCGTTTAAAGAAAACACCCTGGGGCCTATAAGCTCAATTCCACCTGTTACGGCAGCCACCACCGGGTCATTATAAAAGGGTAAAATATTTCCGTATTCATCCCTCATGGTAATTCTTACTGCTGCCACATCATAGGTATCCCCATCTGAAAGCTCCGTATTGGAAACCTCCACATTTAGCTTTCTTTCTTTCATAGGAGATTTAATTACTGTTTTTACCACTTCTCCGCCTTTTATGGCATCAAAGCGATATTCAGTAGAGCTTCCACCCCAGTTGCCCACATATTTACTGAAAAGGTCTGTTGCATCTGCAAAGGTAAGCCTGTATGCCGCCATGCACCAAAGGGCTTTTAAAGCTAAGACCGGCGTCATTTTAAATCCATTAATTGCCGCATGGTTTAAAATATCTTTAACAAGAATTGCCTGTTTTTTTGTAAGGCGCTCATCACTAAATATTTCATCCCCTATATAATCGTCAATGGCAATTGGCGCATTTTTAAGGTTGGTATATTCAGAGTCCTTTCCAAAAAACTCCTTAATAAATCTTCCGTTTTTATACATCCTCACACTGTCTGCATTTGAAAGAATATATGTAGCACCTCTGTTAGAGGCAGGATGCTCTCCTATATCCATAGATGAGCTTATTTCCAAAACAGTGTTTTCCTCCTGCTGTATGGCATATACTGCTGCTGCCGACTTCGGATTTCTAAACATATCCATTACGCCGTGATAGCAGATTTTATCTCCGCTTCCAAAATCCTTATGGGTATTGTAGTCAAACATACACCAGCCAAAGCTGCCTGCTATATCCTCATTTTTGCCTATAGCATCAAGGACTCTTGCGTGACGGAGCATATGCTCCATTCTGTGCTCCTCCCAGTCGTAGGACTTGGTAGGATACATATGCCCGTTATATTCACTTACAAGATATGCCTTATTCATATCTGAGGTTATTTTCTTCTTTGTATCACAGCCCTGATTAGCTCCGCTGTGAACAAAGTCATTATAGGTATATACATCCTCAAACATACTGCTCTTTTTATGACATCTGACTCCTCCTGTGGGTCTGCTGTCATCTAAAGCGTGGGCAATCTCATTTGTTTTTTTGTAAAATTCATCATCATCCTTGGACTCGTTTATTCTTACTCCCCACAGAATTATTGAGGGATGGTTTCTGTATTGAAGTACCATTTCCTCCACATTTTTGTATGCCTGCTGCTTCCACTGCTCATTTCCGATATGCTGCCAGCCCGGCATCTCTGTAAATACCAAAAGTCCCAGTCTGTCACATTCATCAATAAAAAATTGTGACTGTGGATAATGAGAGGTTCTGACTGCATTGCACCCCAATTCCTCTTTAAGGATTTTGGCATCCAGCCTTTGCATTGACTCAGGCATGGCATATCCTACATAGGGATAGCTCTGGTGCCTGTTAAGTCCCCTGATTTTTACCTTTCTGTCATTCAGATAAAAGCCATCCGCCTTAAATTCGATTTTTCTGATGCCTATATATTCCTGACGCACATCTATAACATTTCCATCATATATAAGTTCAGTCACAAGCTTATATCTATGGGGATTATCTACGCTCCAAAGTACAATATCCGACAGCATATGAAATACTTCCACATTGGAACTTCCCACTTCTTTTTCTTCTCTGTTTACAAGTATTTCTCCATCAAAAAGACTCTGCTTTATTTTGTAACGTCTCTTTTTTAAATCTATATTTAATTCTAAGCTGCTTCGAAGAATTGATTTTCCTTTATTTTCATCCACTATTGTTTCTTCAAAAATACTTCGGCTGAAAATATCTGCTATATAGTTTTTTTCAGTTACATCCAGATATACTTCTCTGTAAATTCCACCATATGTAAGATAATCAACTACAAATCCAAAGGGCGGTGTATTAATGCTCTCTCTTGTATCCACTAAAACTGCTAAAATATTTTCCTCGCCAAAGCTAAGCTCTTTAGTAATATCAAGCGTAAATGCTGTATATCCTGTATTATGCTGACCTATTTTATTTCCATTTAAATAGACCTCTGCATAATGACCTACGCCATCAAAAGTAAGCCTTACACTCTTACCCTCCCAGGTCTGGTCCGGGATAAAAGTCTTTCGATAACCGCAAACAAATTGATAATCCTCCTCATTAAAGTAGTGAAGAGGAAGCTCCTTACAGGTATGGGGCAGGCGTACCGCCTCCAATGTACTGTCATCAAAGTCTCTATGGATTATGCTCTCGTTGAAGCACTCCTCATATTTCCAGCCATCATTAAGACTAATTCTACTCATCATCTCTCCCTATCAGCAGTAATCCCATCTACAAGTATCTTTACAACTTCATTCAGAGCCTCTCCATAGGATATACCGTTTTTTATAAGTACATCTCTTTGGAAAAACTGTTCTATTGCCGCTTCCATCATTGTTTTAAATATAATGATATTAACAGGACGTAATACGCCCTCCTTTATACCCTGCTCTATCAGAGCAATTGTGCTCTCCCATCCACTTTCCAGTCGCTCTTCCATACGGCTGTAAATAACAGGATATTTATCTCTAAGCAAATATAGCTGTCTTAAATCTATTTCCAAATATCCCTCCGGCAGTACACCCAGTACATTTCTTAATTTTTCCAATGTGGAAAGCTTAGGATTATTGAGAATTTTTTCTTCACTTTCCTTTATCCTGTCAAAGCTGTAATCCACCATGGATAAAAACATTTCTTCCTTATCCCTATACAGCTTATAAATAGTTTTTTTGCTCATCCCCAGAACTGATGCCAGGTCATCCATTGTAAACTTAAGCCCTTTACTGTTAAATGCTTTGATAGCACCCTCTAAAATCCTTACCCTCTGTTCTGTTAATACTTTACTCATACAAATTCCTTATCTAAAAAACAACACTACATTTAGGAAACTGTTTTTCACTTTTCAGTTTCGACAGTTTAAATATATCAAACTATCTGCTCTACTTCAAGAAACTAAATTTACAATTTTCGTTTCCTTTTTTTGGTTGTTTTTACTAATTGACCTTAAGCAAATTTTAATACCCTCATATTTCTATGGGAAATTCCGGTGAATTTTAAATTTTTATTTCAACTATATTTGCAAGTGTGACTCATTAGTGCTATACTTACACGGTTTAATTAAAAGGTAGCATATATATGAGAAGAGGTAGAAATGAAACAGACCAGAGAGGATATTCGTAATATTGCCATAATTGCCCATGTAGACCATGGTAAAACCACTCTTGTAGATGAGCTTTTAAAACAGTCAGGCGTTTTCCGTGAAAATCAGGAAGTCGCAGAAAGAGTTATGGACAGCAATGATATTGAACGTGAAAGAGGTATTACCATTCTTTCCAAAAATACGGCAGTAACCTACAAAAATACAAAGATAAATATAATTGACACACCCGGACACGCTGATTTCGGTGGAGAGGTTGAGCGTGTACTTAAGATGGTAAACGGTGTTGTACTTGTAGTGGATGCCTTTGAGGGCACAATGCCCCAGACAAAATTCGTTTTGAAAAAGGCATTGGAGCTTGGACTTCCGGTTATTGTCTGCATAAATAAAATTGACAGACCCGAAGCACGTCCCAATGAGGTAATCGATGAAGTATTAGAGCTTTTTATTGATTTAGAGGCAAATGATGAGCAGCTTGACTGTCCATTTATTTTTGCGTCTGCAAAAGCAGGTACCTCCACTCTTGATTTGGACACTCCCGGAGTTAATATGGTTCCTCTTTTCGACACCATATTAAATTATATTCCCGCTCCCACAGGAGACCCTGATGCCGGTACACAGGTGCTTATCAGTACTATTGACTTTAATGAGTATATAGGAAGAATAGGTGTGGGCAAGGTTGATAACGGTTCCATTAAGGTAAATCAGGATGTAGTAATCGTTAATCATCACGAACCGGAGCTTAAGAAAAAAGTAAAGATTTCAAAGCTTTATGAATATAGCGGACTTAACAAGGTTGAGGTTACGGAAGCCGGAGTCGGCTCAATAGTTGCCATTTCAGGTATTGCAGATATTAAAATCGGCGACACCTTAGCGTCTCCTGAAAATCCTGAAGCTATACCATTCCAGAAGATTTCAGAGCCTACTATTGCTATGAATTTTATGGTAAATGACTCTCCCCTTGCCGGACTTGAGGGTAAATTTGTTACAAGCCGTCATCTTAGAGAAAGGCTTTTCAGAGAGCTGAACACCGATGTTTCCTTACGTGTGGAAGAAACAGACTCTACCGATGTATTTAAGGTTTCAGGTCGTGGCGAGCTTCATCTTTCAGTATTAATCGAAAATATGCGTCGTGAGGGCTATGAATTTGCAGTCAGCAAGGCTGAGGTTTTATATAAGTATGACGAGCGCAATCAAAAATTAGAGCCTATGGAATTGGCATATGTGGATGTTCCGGAAGAATTTTCAGGCTCTGTAATTCAGAAGCTCTCTTCACGTAAGGGCGAATTGCAGGGTATGTCAGCCATTAGCGGCGGTTACACCAGACTTGAATTTGAAATCCCCTCAAGAGGTCTTATCGGCTATAGAGGCGAATTTATGACTGATACAAAGGGAAATGGTATTTTAAATACTACCTTTGACGGCTATGGTGCCTATAAGGGAGATATGATGTATAGAAAGCAGGGCTCTCTTATTGCCTTTGAAGCAGGCGAAGCCATTACCTATGGTCTTTTCAATGCCCAGGAGCGCGGTACTCTCTTTATAGAGCCGGGCGAAAAGGTATATGCAGGTATGGTTATCGGTCAGACAGGCAAATCCGAGGATATTGAAATCAATGTCTGCAAGAAAAAGCAGCTTACCAATACCCGCTCTTCCAGCGCAGATGAAGCCCTAAGACTTACACCTAAAAAAGTACTTTCCTTAGAGCAGGCTCTTGAGTTTATTGATACCGATGAGCTTTTGGAGATTACCCCTGATAATCTTAGAATAAGAAAGAAAATCTTAGACTCAACAAAGAGAAAGCGTGCAGGCTTTAGCAGAAGCTAAATATATATAAGCTTGCACAGGAGCACACCTATTAAAAAGGAGCTGTATAATTAGCATTTGTTAGTTGAGTTAGTTGCATAACCTGTTATACAAAAAATCGCTTACCTTACGGTAAAGCGATTTTTTTAGTTGAGTTTTTTACAGCCACTTTTATGGGCATTTTACAGTCTCTCTATATTCCAAGTACAGATGTTGCAATATTAAAATATATAAGCAGAGAAATGGCATCCACAATAGTTGTAATAAAGGGAGACGCCATAACCGCCGGGTCCAACCCTGTTTTTTTAGCAAGCAGAGGGAATGTGCAGCCCACCACCTTTGCAATCATTACCACAGCCACTAATGTAAGGCATACCACCAGAGCAACCTGTACTCCCACTCTGTCAATTACCATAAGCTTCACAAAATTTGCTGCTGACAGGGTAATACCGCAAAGAAAAGCTACTCTTATCTCTTTTCCTATTATCTTAAAAATATCTTTAAACTCTATCTCGTCTAAGGAAAGTCCACGAATAATCGTAACCGAGGCCTGTCCTCCTGCATTACCGCCTGTATCCATAAGCATGGGAATAAACGCAGTAAGTATTACATATACACTTAAAGCTTCCTCAAAGCTGGCAATAATCTGCCCTGTAAAGGTAGCGGAAATCATTAAAAGCAGCAACCATGGTATACGCTTCTTCCATGTCTCCACAACTCCTGTTCTCATATATGACTTATCCGTAGGCACAATAGCTGCCATCTTTTCAATATCTTCGGTAGCCTCCTGCTCCATGATATCCACAATATCATCTACAGTAATAATACCTACCAGCCTGTCCTCATTATCCACAACAGGCATTGCCGTAAAGTCATATTTCTTAAACTGTCTTGCTACCTCCTCCTGGTCCATCATTGTATTAATGGAAATTACATTTTCATTCATAATTTCCCCAATGATTTCCTCAGGCTGACTAAGGAGCAAATATCTAAGTGCCACTGTTCCCACAAGCTTACGTCTTACATCCAGCACATAGCATATATTAATAGTTTCACTATCAAGCCCTACATTACGAATACGCTCAATAGCCTGTTCCACAGTGAGATTTTCCTTTAAGTCTACAAACTCCACTGTCATAATGCTACCGGCTGATGCATCGGGATAGCGTAACAGGTTGTTTATATCTCTTCTTGTTTCCGGACTTGCGGAAGCAAGAAGCTTCTTTACAATATTTGCAGGCATTTCCTCAAGCATATCCGTAGCATCATCTGCCATCAGATTATCAATAATAATTCCCGCATCCTTTTCAGACAGGGATGTGATGATGAAATGCTGACTTTCAATGTCCATATATGAGAATACATCCGCAGCCATATCCTTTGGTAAAATTCTAAAAACCTTAAGCTGCTCTGTCTCCTCCAGTTCCTCTAAAATAACGGCTATATCAGCCTCAATCATTTCAGAAAGCTTTTGTCTGAGTCTGGTATACTGCTTGGACTCAAGCAGACCTCTTATTTTCTCCAGTTCCATAACGTAATCCATAGTATGTCCTCCTGTTATAAATGATTAATATGCTGCTCCGTTCGGGGAGAGGAACATCTACTGCCGCTGTTTTGTTCTTCATATCAATCACCTCCTGTCTAACACACTACAATTATAATCAGTCACTGCCTTGTCAATTTTACATTTTCAAAAAAACAGTGTCAATACGCAAATCAAATAAATATCTCATCTCCCGGTTCTATTTTGGCTTTCCCATTTGTGGCATTAGTAATTTTACTTAAAATAATGTCCTTATCTTCAATTAAAAGACCTATTTCCATTACCACATTTTCCATATAGTTTTCGGATATTGTAATTATATCTTCCTTTGATAAAATATTTTTGACAGCTCCCACCATTCCATAATCCAGGGTAAGGCTTACAGTCTGATACAGCCTTAATGTCTGTAGCTTCCCATTTTCCAGTCCCTCTATTGTGGCATCCGTATATGCTCTGGCAAGTCCCCCTGTTCCTAAAAGCACACCGCCAAAATATCTTGTAACCACCACCAGCACTTCTGTCAGCTCTCTTTTTTGCAATACCTCAAGCATAGGCTTTCCCGCAGTCCCCGACGGCTCCCCATCATCTGAAAACCGCACTGTTTCTCCATCCTTACCCAATATATATGCATAGCAATTGTGCCTTGCATCCCAGTTTTCCTTTTTTATCTTTTCTATATGGGATATTGCTTCCTCTTCACTTTCAATATGTATGACATTTGCAATAAATCTGGATTTCTTCTCAATAATTTCCCCTATTGCCCTGTCTTTTATTGTATTATAGCTTGTTCTTCTCTCACTCATATTCACATATTACCACAAAACCCTTTATTAAAACTCCTATTTTTGATATAATTTTAAGTTGCATAGATAGAGTATCTACTTATGTTAATGCAGATTTATAAAAAAACAGAGGAAATATTATGAATTATACAAAATCAGGAATTAGAGCTTCAGAAGAGGCTGTAAATTCCATAGGTACAAAAATAGCGAAAAAATTTACTCTTTTCGTTATAAGACTTTTTATTATTGCACTTATAGGAAGTGCTGTAATAGGAGGTGCCGCAGGTCTTGGAGTTTTTAAGGGTATTATATCTTCATCCCCTGATATCGGCACTATTAATGTTACTCCCACAGGCTTTTCCAGCTTTATTTACAATAATCAGGGACAGCAGACTGCAAAGCTTGTAGCATCTGACAGTAACCGTATTCCTGTAAGCTGGGATATGATACCCAAGAATTTGGCAAACGCTTTTGTAGCCATTGAGGACTCTCGTTTTTACAGCCACAACGGAATTGACATTCAGGGAATTATGCGTGCTGCTTTCGTAGCCATAAAAAAACGTAATCTTTCGGAGGGTGCTTCTACCATTACGCAGCAGCTTCTTAAAAATAACGTATTTACCGGCTGGACAGAGGAAAATGGCGATCTTGACCGTATCAAGAGAAAGATACAGGAGCAGTATCTGGCTATTCAGCTTGAAAAAACCATGAGTAAAGAGGATATCCTCTTAAACTATATGAATACCATTAACTTAGGTCAGAATACTTTAGGTGTTCAGGCAGCAAGTCTTAGGTATTTTAATAAGAGTGTTTATGAATTAACGCTTTCAGAATGTGCGGTTATTGCAGGTATAACGCAAAATCCTTCAAAATATAACCCTATCTCACATCCTGATTACAACGCAGACCGAAGAGAAAAAGTTTTGAAAGATATGCTGAAGCAGGAGCTTATAACCCAGGCTGAATTTGACGAGGCTTTAGCTGATGATGTATATTCACGAATTCAGTCCTACAATGAGGAAGTTGAAGATACAACCGTTAATTCATATTTTGATGATGCTGTTACAGATGCTGTATATGATGATTTAATTGCAGCAGGATATTCTGACAATCAGGCATATACTCTGATTTACAGTGGTGGTATCTCCATATATTCAACTCAGGACCCGGATATACAGAAAATTTGTGATGAAGTTACTTCCAATGAGGAGAATTATCCTGAGGGTACTAAATATTATTTAAAATACAAAATGACTGTGGAAAAAGCCAGTGGCGAAACAGAAAATCATAGTGCAGAAATGTTTAGAACATATTTCAGAGCTTCAAATGCAGGCTTTAATGACCTTTTCTCAAGCCATGATGATGCCTATGCCGCTATTGAAGAATATAAAAATGCAGTAATGAGTGAGGGCGATATTGTTTTAGCTGAGGATATTAATATTACTCCACAGCCCCAGATTTCATTAACAATTGCCAACCAAAGCACCGGCGAAGTAGTTGCCCTGGTAGGTGGACGTGGTGCAAAGACTGCCAGCCGTACCTTAAATCGTGCAACCTCTTCTGCCCGTCAGCCCGGTTCTACCTTTAAGGTAGTATCCACCTACGCTCCTGCTCTTGACAGTGCAGGTCAGACCCTTGCTACGGTATATAATGATGCACCCTTTAATTATGCCAGCGGTACACCGGTACGTAACTGGTACAGCTCCGGCTATAGAGGAATAAATTCTCTTAGAGATGGTATTAGAGACTCCCTTAATATTATTACGGTAAAATGTCTTACAGTAATGGGACCTCAGCTTGGATATGATTATCTTTTGGATTTTGGCTTTACCACTCTTGTAGACAGAATGGAAATAAACGGACAAATCTACTCCGATATACAGCAGTCCCTTGCCTTAGGCGGTATTACAAAGGGTGTTACTAACTTGGAATTAAATGCAGCCTATGCTACTATTGCCAATCAGGGTACATATATTAAACCAAAGCTCTATACCAAGGTTGTGGATAGAGAGGGAAATGTAATTTTAGATAATACAGTTGGGGAAACAAGGCAGGTACTTAAGCCCACTACCGCATATCTTCTTACAAGCGCTATGAAAGATGTAGTAACCAGTGGTACCGGTGGCAAGGTTAATTTTGGAAATATGGCTATTGCCGGTAAAACAGGTACTACTACAGATTATAATGATGTTTGGTTTGCCGGATATACTCCTTATTACACAGCTACCACCTGGACAGGCTTTGACAATAATGCAAAATTAAAGACTTCTTCTGAAAAGGATTTGGCGAAAACCATTTGGCGAAAGGCTATGGAAGAAATTCATAAGAATTTGGAATATCAGGATTTCCCAATGCCCGGAGGACTTGTAACAGCTACCGTATGCTCCCGTTCAGGCAAATTGCCTATAGCAGGCTTGTGCGACCATACCTTAAAGTCTGAATTATTTGAAGAGGGTACTGTTCCTACAGAATATTGTAATGTACATTATGCAGGTGCCGTTTGTGCGTACTCAATGCGGCCCGCCTGCGATACATGTCCATTTAGAACAGAGGGCGTGTTCGAGCTGGCTCTGCCTGAAGACCCTGCACTGGCCAGTGGCTCTTCTACTTTGACATCTACTACTGTCACTACTACCGAAACACTAAACGAAGATGGTACTACTTCACTGACATATGTACCATGTCCTCACAATGCTATATTTATGGCAGACCCATCCGCTCCCGCTGTTATCGAAGCACAGCGAGCTGAAATAGATGCAAGAAATGCTCTGGCAGCCGCAGCACTTGCTGCTACTGCCGGACAGTAACAAAATAGGCAAAAAGAGGAACTCTCAAATATTTTGGTGTACCTCCCACAAAAGTCAGACTTTGGGGAGGCACCTCCTGAGAGTTCCTCTTTTTTATGTAATAAAAATTGCTTTGCATTTCCTATTATATAAAGTGTGTCGCTAAGGTTGCACACTCGTACGATAGGAAAATATTGCATTCAATCAGATTTTCTATTATCTTTTTTTCTACAATGACCAGACTACACCAATATTTCCAGATATCCCATAAGCTTGGTAAAGTCATACTCCTCCATTATTCCTATACTTGAGTCATAATACTTTCCGTCATAGCCTATAAGATAATGATTATATCTTCCCATCTTTTCCATCATAATACAGCACTTGGGAAGCTTTACATCCGGCTTGCCTAAGGTATAAATAATCTCCTCCGAATGTTCAAAGCCAAAATAATTAAGAGCACCTATTATCTTACCCATTGTAGCCTGCCATTCTGCACAGTGCATAATATTGCTTACTCTTTCAATACTTATTCCTGCCAGCATAGCCACACAGGACTGTCCGCACAATCCGTCATAGGGCTGTTTAATACATTCTATTGAGTCTATTTTTCTTATGGGATTTGCTGTACTGTAGGGGCTGTCCTCCACATCTGATTTTGTAATTCTAAAGCTGATTTTATATGTTTCATCCCTATTAAGTTTCTCCGCTATCTCCGGCTGGATGGGAATACGATAAAAGCCCTTTTCCTTTGGATAAAGATTACATACGAAGATTACCTCTCCTATTCTAACCTTGGCAGGTACACTACCCTGTCGCTCACATATTTCCCATATGTTAAAAGGGATGTCCATAAAGCTCCCTATTTCATCTCTTTCCATTTTTCCTTCATAGCTATACTTCATTTTTATGCCTCCATACATTTTGTATATTTCTTCCCCTACAAAGGGAAAGACCATTCACGGGGGACGTAAATGGTCATGTAAAAGGGGAAGTATATAAATATTCGCCATTTGACGAGTATCTATCTTATTTAGTAGGAACTGTCCGTTCCTTGTATCTGTATTTTATAATACATACTGTAATAAAACTGTAATAAAAATCAAGAAATTTTATTTTTTTCGTATTTTTTTGAAAAAAATTTACTTCTATTTTTTTAAAAAATATATTTATTTTTCTTCCGCCACTATTTCAGCTCCCTTTACAGTGTGTAACAGCAATACAGAAGTAGTAACCGTGCCCACTCCTCCGGGTACGGGAGTCACATATTTTGCCGATTTTCCGGCTTCTCTATCCACATCTCCACATAAATTTCCATCGACTACATTTATACCCACATCAATTATAATCTGATTTTCAGATATATAATCCTCAGATACCATTCCTGCCACTCCTGCACAGGCACAGATTATATCTGCCTCCCTGCATTCCTTTGCAAGATTTTCTGTTTTAGTGTGACACATAATAACAGTAGCATTTCTTTTCTGTAGCATTACAGACAGTGGCTTACCCACCACCATGCTTCTTCCTATTACAACCACTCTTTTTCCTGTCAGGTCACATCCATAGAAGTCCAGCATTTCAATTACAGCCCTGGCTGTACATGGTTCATATCCCTTACCATCCTGCATAAAGGTATGGGCATAATTTTCCATTGTCATACAGTCCACATCCTTTTTAGGATTTACCAGCTCTGTTACTTTCTTTTCATCAATATGCTTGGGCAGAGGCCTGAAAAGCAAAATGCCGTGAATATTAACATCCCTATTACATTCACTTATTACTTTTTCCAGTTCTTCCTGAGATATTTCCAAGGGTAGTTCCTTTATTAATACCTTGGCTCCCACCGCTTCAAAGCGCTTTATTATACCTCTCTCATAGGACAAATCATCCTCTCTTGCTCCCACACGTATAACCGCAAGAGTAGGTATAATACCTTTACCCTTAAGGCTCTCCATCCTTTCGGAAACCCTTTGGGCAATTGACTTAACCACAGGCATACCGCGCCATTCCTGAGCTTCTATACTTTCTTTAGCTACTGTTATATTCTCCGTATTCATTTCCCCTCCTATTCCGTCATCTGCTTATAAATACTGTCATACACCTTTTTTAGCCTATTTACACCATCCTGTACCAGCATCATAGCCTCTTTATTCATAGCCGCTGCCACTTCTCTGTTTTTCATAAATTTTGTATTAATGTAAATATTCATTACCGCGCCCTCCAGTGCTGCACCGGCCGCTGTTGCCGCCACTGCCACATCGCTTATGGCAAGGCGTGAACCTATTACATTAAGCTCTTCGATTATAGGCACAAGGCTATAAATATCCCTCGTTATCTCCAAAGGTGCTGTTGCCGCATTTAATACTGCCTCCTCCATAATCTCCTCGTACCCGGGCGTGTTTTTATCCAGAGAATATGCTTCTGCCAAAGGAGCAAAGGCCTTTGCATCCTTTTCTATATCCTCCAAAAGCAGGCTTGTTTTCTCTTTAAGAAGTACCAGATACTCGTCCAGCCTGTCCTGATACTCTGCATATTTCTTTTTCCCCGTAGTAAGGTTTACCACCATATTACACAGAGCACTGCTTAGTGCACCCATAAGTGCTGAAGCCCCTCCCCCTCCGGGTGTAGGTGCTCCACTTGACAATTCTTCCACAAATCCTTTCATATTCACTCCTCTCCACGCATATCCCCGGTACATCCTTTTTAAATTAACTACACCATAGTCACTCAGAAAAGGATGTACCGTTTTATCTTAAAGCAAATCAAAAATAGATATCTGATTTGTTTCGGGCAAATCACCTAAAAGTCCTAAATCCGCCATCATATCCGTCACAGTCTGGGAGGCACGCGTTCTTTCCTTAAAGTCCTGCTTAGAAAGGAATTCTCCTCCCTTAACACCCTCTACAATCTGGTCTGCCGCCGTTTCTCCCAATCCCTCTATACTTGTAAATGAGGGCATAATCTTTCCATCTATGACCTGAAATGCTCTGGCATGTGCCCTGAAAATATCAATGGGCATAAACTCAAAGCCTCTGGCATACATCTCTTGAACAATTCTCATATCTTTCAGCATGGCTTCATCCTTTTTGGTCTTTGTCTTAGGGTCATTCAGCCTTGCCTTACACTCTTTCATCCTAAGCTCCAAATGCTCCCTGCCCTGACACATACTTTCATAGGAAAAAGCCTTGGCTCTTATACTGAAAAATGCCGCATAAAACTGTAAAGGATATTTTATTTTACAATATGCCACTCTCCATGCCATCATAACATATGCTGCCGCATGAGCCTTGGGGAACATATACTCAATATGCTCACAGGACCATATATACCAATCCGGCACTTTATGCTCTATCATTTCGGCTTTCCACTCCGGCCATTCGCTGCATTTGCCCTTTGCCACCTTACCCTTTCTGACGCTTTCCATGATATTAAAGGCATGGCTGCTTTCAACACCCATTTCTATCAGGTACACCATAATATCATCACGGGTACAGATAGCCGTAGAAATTGTTGCCTTTCCCTCTTTAATCAGCACCTCTGCATTGCCCTGCCATACATTGGTACCATGAGCCAGTCCTGCTATACGCACCAAGTCCGAAAAGGCCTGTGGCTTGGTGTCAATAAGCATGTTCATGGCAAAATCCGTTCCAAACTCAGGTATTCCAAGGCAGCCCAGGGGTGTTCCCCCTATATCCTCAGGTGTAATTCCCAAAGCCTCTGTGCTCTGGAAAAGACTCATAACCTCAGGGTCATCCAAAGGAATTGTTAAAGGGTCTCTGTCTGTTAAATCCTGTAGCTTTCTAATCATAGTCGGGTCTTCATGCCCAAGAATATCCAGCTTTAGCAAATTATGGTCAATAGAATGGTAATCAAAATGAGTAGTTATGGTCTTATCATCCTTGGGAGGATGCTGAACAGGAGTAAAGGAATATATTTCCTCTCCCACAGGCAGCACAATAATACCTCCCGGATGCTGTCCTGTACTTCGTCTTACACCTACACAGCCCTGCAAAATTCTGTTTATTTCACAGCTCCTTTTTTTCTCGCCTCTCTCATCATAATATTTCTTTACAAAGCCAAAAGCTGTCTTATCCGCAAGGGTAGCTATAGTTCCTGCCCTAAATGCCTGCTTTGCGCCAAAAATAACCTCTACATATTTATGAGCCTTACTCTGATATTCACTGGAGAAATTTAAGTCTATATCAGGCTCCTTGTCTCCCTTAAAGCCAAGGAATGTTTCAAAGGGTATATCAAATCCATCCTTTATAAGGGGTTCCCCACATTCAGGACAATTCCTATCCGGCATATCTACTCCTGCCCTGCCTGCATAGGCTTTTACTTCAGGAGAGTCAAAATCCGAATAATGACATTTTTTGCAATAGTAGTGAGGGCTTAATGGATTAACCTCTGTTATACCCGACATCGTAGCTACAAAAGAGCTTCCAACAGACCCTCTGGAGCCTACCAAATATCCATCCTCCACTGATTTCCACACTAATTTTTGGGAAATAATATACATCACGGCAAAGCCGTTAGAGATAATGGAATGAAGCTCTCTGTCAAGTCTTTCCTGTACTATTTCCGGCAATGGTTTTCCATACATTTCATGAGCCTTGTCATAGCATATCTGACGCAGCAGCTCATCACTGTTTTCAATAACAGGCGGACATTTATCAGGACGTACCGGGCGTATGGTGTCAATCATATCCGCAATTTTATTGGTATTTGTCACTACCACCTCCATTGCTTTCTCACTACCCAGATACATAAACTCCTTAATCATTTCCTCTGTTGTCCTAAGATAAAGAGGTGCCTGATTGTCTGCATCCTTAAAGCCCTCCCCGGCCATTAAAATACGTCTGTATATTTCATCCTCAGGGTCTAAGAAATGAACATCACAGGTTGCCACTACAGGCTTATAAAATTTTTCTCCCAGCTCTACGATTTTACGATTTATGTCCTGAATATCACTGACGCTGTTAATATTCTCATATTTTTCCGACATTATCATAAATCTGTTGTTATCAACCGGCTGGATTTCCAGATAATCATAATATTGTACAAGGCGTGCTATTTCTTCATCCGACCTGTCATCAATTATGGCTCCGTATAATTCTCCTGCCTCACAGGCACTTCCGATCAAAAGCCCCTCCCTGCATTCATTCAAAAGGCTTTTAGGAATACACGGTCTGCCCCTATGCATATAGAAAAGATGGGATTGGGACACCAGATTATAGAGATTTACTCTTCCTGTATTGTTTTTTGCCAGCATTATGACATGGTGGGCACGAAGCTTTTTCACTTTCTCTACCCTGTCCACTTCCATATCATTTAATTTATTAACTGTATCAATTTCTCTGCTTTCAAGCATTTTTATAAGCTCTAAATATATCCATGCCGTACATTCTGCATCATCCACCGCCCTATGATGATGCTCCAAGGATATTTTTAAATCCTTAGCCACTGTATGCAGCTTATAATTGGCCAAATGTGGCAATAAAAGTCTGGACAGCTCCACAGTATCTACATGAGTATAATCATACGGAATATTCAGTCTTTTACAATTTTCCCTTATGAAAGATGTATCAAAGGAGGCATTATGCGCTACTAAATATGCTCCCTCCACAAACTCCATAAACTTCGGAAGTACTTCCTCTATAACAGGCGCCTCCATTACCATATCATCAGTTATGGATGTAAGCTGAGTTATTCTATAAGGAATTGGAGTATTGGGATTAACAAATGTAGAAAATCTGTCTACCACTTCCCCATTTCTTACCTTTACGGCTCCAATTTCAATAATCTTATTTCTTACACTGGAAAACCCGGTTGTTTCAATATCAAATACCACACAGGTATCTGTAAGCTTTTGTCCCTTAGGCTCCACCGCCGGAGCACTTAAATCATCTACTAAATAACCCTCTACTCCATATATAACCTTGAAAAAGTCCGACTCATCAGGAGCCGTCTCTCCATTTTCAATTCGTTTCTTTTTCTCTGCTTTCCATAAATCTTCCCATAAATGATTGGCATCGGGGAAGCTCTGTACTACTCCGTGGTCTGTTACCGCAATAGCCGGATGCCCCCAGCTATATGCCCTTTTAACAATGTCCTTTACATCGGACACCCCATCCATATCACTCATTTTTGTATGGCAATGGAGCTCCACTCGTTTTTTATCAGCTAAATCCACTCTTGGAGTTCTGAAATCCTTAATACTCATAATTCCCTGAATGGAGCCTATTGTAAGCTCTCCATCAAAGGAATCATACATGGCATTACCCTTAAGTAGCACAAAAGCGCCCTTTTTCAGAGAGCCTGACAATTCCTTTACCTGTGATTTATGTATAAAGACTTTAAGATGGAATGTATCTGTAAAATCAGAAATATCAAAAAAGTAAATAACCTTTTCATTTTTGATTTCTCTTTCTTCGGTGCTTACCACCATTCCACGAACTATTACCTCGCCCATTTCTCCTACAATATCTTTCATAGGAGATGCTTCGCCCTCAAAGTCCTTTCCATAAATAACTGCCGGATTATCACTCCTTTTAAGAGCTCTTCTGTTTTCAGGCACTACAGCATTTGTACTTCCGCCACTTGTATTTCTGAATTTTTCTGATTTTTTATTGCCTGAACTTCCGTCTTTGTGGGTTCCTGCCATAGCATTTGATTTTCCGCTGATATTCTCCCCTGTGGCTTTAGAAGTATTAATATCTGTTGCATTTATACCATCCCCGCTTCCGGATATGTTAGCCCCATCATTTCCTACGGCATTTCCCTCTTCATCATAGGCAGTAATAATCCCTGCATTGGCGGCAATAGCAGCAATTCTTCGCTTTAGCATGGCTTCATTTGCATTTCTAAGCTCGCCACCTGCCTTTTCCATATATTCCACAGAAATAATAGCATCTACTCCACATCTGTCCGTAAAAATCTTCTCTAAAAATTCAGTAAGCTTTTTTTCATTAGTATGATTTGTTCTGGTATCAGGCAGAAATAATGTCATTGTGCGTTCGTCCACAAATTCCACTCTTGACTGCTTAAGTGCCGTTGCCATCATATGGTCTCTGTCTTTCAATTCCTCCAATATACTGGCATAATAAACCTCCATCAGCACCTTAAGATTATAGCTTTCAGGCAAATTGTATTTTTGCAAAATCCTAATCTCAATATTCTTTTTTGCAAAAAAAGTGTCTTTAATGGCTGTCTGCATCTTTACAATGGCATTTCTGGAAATTATGTGGTCAGATAAAATGCACACCTTAAGCAGGTCGCCATTACTATTTAAGGCAACCTTTTTAACCACCACACTCTCAAACAGAGCATTTACCTCTTTATTTACTTTTAAACCGGGAAATACTTCCCCAAAAAGCTTCTCCGCAACTGCATCCATTATTTATTCCAGTTTAATAATTCCTCTCTGAGTACATTTAAAAGCTGCTTCTCCGGCACTTTTTTTACTACCTCGCCGTGCTTTATCAAAAGTCCCTCTCCATTGCCACCGGCTATTCCTATATCTGCCTCTTTTGCTTCTCCGGGACCATTTACAGCACATCCCATTACTGCCACCTTAATATCGAGAGGAATGTCTGCCACCATATTCTCAACCTCTGTTGCCAGTCCTATTAAATCAATTTTTGTTCTTCCACAGGTTGGACAGCTTACTACTTCAATGCCACCCTTTCTAAGACCTAATGTTCTTAAAATAAGCTTGGCAGATTTTATCTCCTCCACAGGGTCTCCCGTTAAGGACACTCGAATAGTATCTCCAATGCCCTGATACAAAATTATTCCCAGACCAATGCCTGATTTTATATTTCCGCTAAGCACAGTGCCTGACTCTGTTATTCCTACATGTATAGGATAATTTGTTTTCTCTGCCAAAATCTCATGGGCTTTAACACACATTAATACATCTGAAGATTTTATGCTGATAACTAAGTTATCATAACCGCAATCCTCAATCATCCGCACCTTATCCAATGCACTTTCCACAATTCCCTCGGCAGTTACACCATTATATTTCTCCACCAGCTCCTTTTCCAGGGAACCGCTATTTACGCCTACACGTATAGGTATATTTCTTTCTCTTGCAGCCTCTATCACTGCCCTTACCTTATCTTCTCCACCAATATTTCCGGGATTAATTCTTATTTTATCAGCTCCGTTTTCAATGGCGGCAATAGCCATACGATAGTCAAAATGAATATCTGCCACCAATGGAATATGTATTTGTTTTTTTATCTCCTTAATAGCCAATGCCGCTTCCATATTGGGAACAGTACAGCGGATAATTTCACAGCCTGCTGCCTCCAGTTTCAGTATCTGCTCCACACAGCGCTCTACGTCCTCCGTAGGCACATTCGTCATAGACTGAATTGCAACAGGGTTGCCACCGCCAATATATCTGTTGCCTATTTTTACTACCTTTGTATTATCTCTATGCATATTATTTCTCCCTGTGTCCATTTTCCTTTAGTTTACAGGCAATTGCTGCCACTATGTTCTCCTGCAAACCTGGTGTAAATGTTTTTAAATAACGCCACTGTTTAAAGTTTCTAAAAGCGCTTCTATAAAGCACTTTGACGTAATTTAATGGTATATATAATTAAAAACAGTTACACTAGTGCATCCTTTTCTAAGTAACTGCACCGGTTTAATTTAAAGACTAGTGCATCGTTTTCTAAATAACTGCACCATTTACGCAGAATATTTTTCTGAGAGTGCCAGTCAAAAAACGTAGGCGTAGCGGGCTACGCTGAGGATTTTTGACTGGTGCTATCTGGAAAATAGGCAAGTAACTA
>JBHAJK010000014.1:0-12632 GCA_041826605.1 Lachnospiraceae bacterium
GCTGTTAGGAACCGGACGACTTTCTACTCTTACCATATACATTCCTATTCCATCGACAGCAGTACCTATTATACAGGCAACAATAATACTTTGCAGTTCTGTTTCTCCTGCAAATGCCCATAGGCTGTTATAAAGCTTAAACAGCGAAAAAATTATAATTGTTATAATTACATTAAAGGGCAAAAAGTTAATAATTGTATCAAGGAAATAATCAGGTATATCTTCGAATCGAAGTTCATATCTTAATGCAATCGCAAGAAAACTAGCCAAAAAAATGCTGGCAATATCATATATAATCAAATATGCTCTTCTATAAAATAATTTATAATTAATTACTTTTTTCATTTACCCATACCTTTAAAACAAGAGGTGCAATACCTAATATTACTGCCAACCCAAAAGGATTGCAGGGATGAAATATCCATTCTACCAGTCCCGCAACCAAAAAGCCCATCATAAATACAGGTACTACCATTATATATGGAGTATTTTTATTTTTTCTAAATATAATAATACTGTATATCCATGTGAAAGCCATAAATAGCATAAAATATATACCAAATATCCATCCATGGTCATAAATTACCTGCAAATATATGTTATGAGCATGAGTAGCCTCGGAGCCGTCATCCAATATAGCTCCCATCTTTTCATGTCCCCATAAATTTGTCTGTTCCAAATAGCTTCGATAGATGTCAAATCTTCCATTTGATATTTCCTGCTTATGCTCTATTTCATAAATTTCTTCAAAATCATCTCCGGCAGACGCTAATATTATACCACTTCCATAGTATTCTGCATTTATATCAGGAAATAAAATTCTGTCTACACTAACAGTAGCGTCTCCGATACCAAATACTTTACTTCCAAAGCATTCTATGAATCTCGGCAAATCCATATAGTACTCATAGTCCGGAGAAGTACCTTTATAAATGGTTACAATAGCCGGCTCATAATCGTATATTATTGGATCATCATTTAACGCCGGAAGTATGCGTGTAAATGTAAATGTAATAGGAAATACTACTATTGTTGTTGCTATTAAAATTAATATTTTAGAAAAAAATTCATATAATTTTCCTGTACTTTTATTTTTACAAACAGTCAACAGCGTGGCTACTCCTATTGCACAAATAATAGCTAAATACCCCGTTCTTGACATTGTCATAATACTATAGTCAGCTATAATCCCAAACAGCAATAAATAAGGTAGTAGTTTTCTATTACCATCATTTTCTCTGCTCTTTATATACATTTTTACTGTAATTGCCATCATGCACAGTGTCAAATGCGTAGCTGTCATAGTCACTGTCATATATGCCATATTATATCTATGGTAAATATATCCATAATATGGTCTATGCAATAGGGAAAACACCATCATACAAAGGAAATTAATAATAATTCCATCGCATAATATGCTATACCATTTTGTACGTTCCTCCCAAATTAACAGTCTTGCGATTAACAGCGCTACTATTGCCGTCATATATCCCGGCCAGGCTCTTGTATTAGACAGAATACATATTCCAATAAAAAATATAGTAAAAGGTATCGCATATATCCAATTAATTTGTACGCACATTTTCTTTTTTGATATAAGCTTAAACAATGATAGGACTATATTTAAAAGTACAAAACCACCGAAATAGATAATATATGCATTTAGAGTGTATGTAGTTTCCAGTTCATTCACTCCAAAATATGGTTTTGCATAAAAATATACAATAGGTATACCCACAAGCAGCCAAATTGCATTTGACACTCTCAAAATTTCATCCTTTTTATATGTTGAAATCAAGGTAACTAAAAACCATATAAGGATTCTTCTCGCAGCATATTCATGGTGGATATCGTATAAGCCATTCATATATTCAAAGCAATACCAGAGCATTCCTGAAACTGCAATAGATGTGAACAAGCCTCTGTAATTGCTCTTAATATATTCCATTGTTATTAATGGCTTTTCATCACTTCTTTTATAGTTAATTTCATACAGCAAAAATGCCGAAAAAAGTAATACTCCAATATACCAAAAAATATTGTTTATTGGCTTGTGGCTAAAGGTTTGTCGCGGAAAAATCATCCAAAGCAGTACTGATGTAACAAAAATAACTATCGGATTAAGGGTATATTGAAATATTTTCTGTACCTTTATATTTTTGTCCGGAAAACGTGTTCCAAAGGTTTTTCGGATAATATAAATTATTGCACTAATTATCAATAAAATAACACTATAAGCAATAATTATTTGCCACCACATAAGCTCTACTGCGTAGTTATAATTCATAACCATATTATGGTCAGCATCCTCTATTCCATCATACGCAATAGTAAGTGCAGATGCATTGGTGGTCTCAAAATGGCTCTCAAGTCCTACATATAGGTCATTCTCTCCACCTGATACAGACGCAATATATGCCATACCTCTATCAATGTCCATTTTTATCGGAATATGAAAAAAGCCGGGCGCTTTAAAGCCATTATCTACAGTAATTTTTTTTGAATATATACCAGTAAGCGTCCCATCATATAGGGTAAATTCTATTTCCTTACCAGACATATCATTATAGATATAGACATCCACTGATTTTAATTTATTTCCATCAGAAACAAACACCTGAGCCATCACGTGTTCATCATTGCATACCGCAGAGCTAACTATTTTATCGGGTTTGCTGGCAGATACAGACCATCTATTAATTAGTCTAAGAGGCCATATGCTTACCAGTAGCAAAATAGCTATGGTAGCCAATATATATATAATTGCCTGACTTTTTTTAATGTAGGTGTTCATGATACTTCCTATACCACTGCTCTAATATAATTACATTCCATAGCAGACCTTTATTAACTCCTTTAGACATAAATGTATCCTGCAGTTCTTTTATCATTTTTCCTGATAGTAGCCCATCCCTTACAAGCCTGCTATCCGCTAATATATCCCAAGCCATATTATGAATATCCCCTGAGGATAGCCAACTTTGAAGCGGTACGGAGAAGCCCTTTTTAGGTCTGTCCATAATCTCTTTTGGCACATAACGGTACAATACTTCCTTTAAAATCCTCTTGCTTATTACTCTACCATCCATATAAGCCATCTTAAATTCTACGGGAAGCGAAAATGCCAGCTTTAAAATATCCTTATCCAGCATAGGCACTCTATTTTCCAAAGATACTGCCATACCTGCCCTGTCTACCTTTACCAGAATATCATCAGGATGATAGGACATTAAATCACGTAGCATCATTTCATCCATTATGCTTCCCTTGCCTCCCGTAAGCATCTTCTGCTCAATATGGGGGGGTACAAGCCTGGAGGTATCATAGCACACCGCTTCATGTAAATTGGCAATATCCTTGCTAAGCAAGCTATGTGATATTCTGTAAAGTGTATTATCCTTACTATTTTTCCCTATGCTTGCTGTAAGTCTTTTAAGTTCATTAGGAACAGGCTGTATCTTATTATATAATTTTGCAACTTTCCAATATGTATTATAGCCGCCAAAAAGCTCATCCCCTGCATCTCCGCTAAGTGAAACCGTCACTTTGCTCTTTGCAAGCTTGCTTACAAGATATGTTGGTATCTGTGATGAGTCAGCCATCGGTTCAGTAAATATATCCGCTATCTTTGGAACAACAGCTTTAAGCTCATTTTCTGTAATCTTTAAGCAAGTATGCTCCGTGCCTAAATAATTAGCTATCTCCTGCGCTGCTATGGACTCATCATACTTTTCATCTTCAAAGCCTATTGTAAAGGTTTTAATGGGTGTTGAATTTAAGGATTGCATTAACGCCACTATTACAGAGCTGTCTATTCCGCCGGATAAAAATGCCCCCAATGGAACATCTGCTATACTCTGGCTCTTTACTGCTTCCCGTAACACCCTATGAAGTTCTTCAGTCGCCTCCTGAAATGAACCTGTAAATGGATTTTCAATTCCATCTATATACTCATTAACCAGGTCATAATATACTTCCTCGGTCCCCTCCGTATAAGGGTAGCTAAAGTGCATAATTGTTCCGGGCTTTAGCTTATATACACCTTTATATATAGACATTGGTGTAGGCACATAGCTATATCTTAAGTATCTTTCCACTGCCACAGTATCAATTTCCGGTTTCCAATCCGGATAGGCTCTAAGCACATCAATATCCGAAGCAAAGGCAAAGTCTCCATTCAAATACCCATAATAAAGGGGCTTCTCGCCCACCCTGTCTCGTGCAATGGATATTGTTTTATCCTGCTTATCATATATTGCAATGGCAAACATACCCTTTGCCATTTTAAGAGTTTCTTTCATTCCATAAGCTGCAATGGCCTCTAATAATATCTCCGTATCCGATGTTCCATTGAAGTGCCCGATGCGCTTCTCTTCCAATAATTTACGCTTAATAGCTTCTGAATTATATATCTCGCCATTATAGACTATTACAAAACGTCCACAGTGTGATGTCATAGGCTGCAAACCTGAGGGAGTCAAATCCAATATAGACAGCCTGCGATGCCCAAAGGTGACTCCGGTATTTTCATCTGTGAAGCTGCTCCCTGCATCCGGACCTCTATGCAGCATGCGGTCACTCATATCACGAATAACCTGATTATTATTAACTTTCTTACTGCAAAAGCCTGCTATTCCACACATTGGCAGTTTCCCTTATAACATTCCACTATCTTTTTACTATATGTATCCAAATCATCAAAGCTGATTTTTTCGCAATTAGCTGAATAAACAGAAATTCTCTGTTTATCATTCCACAAATCTAAAATAGTCTTCTTCAGCTCTTCTTTATTACCTGCCTCAAAAAGAAGCCCAGTTTCTCCATTGGCAATAAGCTCCGGTATACCGCCTATATTAGCTCCTACTACAGGAGTTTTCAGCATTTGTGATTCCATTACCGAAAAAGGGCAATTATCATAACACTCTGAGGGACAAAATGAAAATAATGCATTGGCTATAATTCCATTAAGTACTTCTTTCTTTTGAAAGCCTACATTTTTAATGTTAGGAATAGTATTAACCTCATCCTCTAACGGACCGGTGCCTGCAAACACAAAATTCACTTCCGGAAGTTCTCTACACACCTGTAGCAAGGTTTTTATACCCTTTTGAACATCAAAACGCCCAAAATAAAGCACATACGGCCTTTCAATAGCCAGCTCTTCACTATCATATCCATTTTCCGGTGCTTTTATAAAATTGCGCAACATTACAAGCTTATCTTTTAATAACGGATTATCAGCAAATTTATTGTATAAAAAACGGCTGGGACATATTATCGCATCTACAAGATTATATGTTTTTCTCCACTTATAATAATATGCTTCCAACATACCGATTATACTTCTGATTTTAGAGTTGTGAATACAATTATTCCTAACACACTCTCCATACTTGCCCCCAAGGCATCTTTCACACACCTGACCTTTCTGTGGTATGTAAAGCATATGGTTGGGGCACAGCCATTGAAAATCATGGGCGGTAAATACTATTTTGCACTTTTTTCCACCATCTTTTTCCCATTTTCTTATTTCATAAATGATACTTGGGGTAAGCTGAAAATTTATATTGTTAAGATGGACCGCATCCGGTTCAAAGTCATCTAAAACCTTACGTATTTTAGTCCTGGCTTCATAGCTGTAAATAATCTTAAAAGGTGCTAATAGTTTTGAAAATACACTTCCGCCATGAAAATCCACATTGTCAGTGTAGGCATTTACAGCATTTCCCACACACCTATCCGGGTGTTCCATGCCAAAGTACTGAACCAAATGTCCCATTTTTTCAAGCTGTGCACCTAATTCCAATATATAGGTCTCCGAACCACCCTTGGGATATAAAAATTTATTTACCATCAGTATTTTCATAACCATTACCCTAAAAATAAATACATATATTTTCGACTGAATATTATTACAAATATTTCTTTAATCGCGCATATCCTTAATCATAACTTCATTGTACTTCATCATTACAATGCCCTCCTCATAATTGCCTATATCAGCGACATTTTCTTTTCCCATAAGATTGTTAAGTACAAGCTTAGGCATATTGATACCACATTCATATGCATGGGGATATCCTCCTCCAAACCTTGGGTTGACCTCTGAAAAATACCAGTCATTACCGATTTTAAAAATGTCAATATCTATCATTCCTCGAAAGCCCGCTTCTTCCACAAAAGAAATTATCGACGTGAAAAGCTTATCTTCTTTTAAAGATATGGATTTATCAGTTTCTCCTGCACGCATTTTTATTTTTTCTTTCAGAAAAACAGAAGTACATTTACCCGAAATAAGGTCAATATATACATCAGCACCATATTCCGTACCATCCATAAATTCCTGTATCATAAGGTCATCATACATATGGAATAGTCCTTGTAATTCTTCGTCACTGCTTACCTTATTTATGTGCAAACTGGCGCTTCCGCACACCGGCTTAGCAAAAACAGGGTAATCTATTTCTCCCTCTTTTCTTGCCTCTTCAAAATCTTTCACAGACATATATACTTTTGCCGTTTTCAAGCCCTTTTCAGCAAAAAGCTTAGCCATTGCATATTTATTAAAGCATTTTTCCACCAAATCATATGGAGAAACTATTGGAATAGTCCCAAGCTTACGAAAATCTGCTTCATGCTTTGCTAAAAGCGAAAGCTCCGGGTCTATAAGACTAAAAACCCCATCTATTTTTTCCTTATCACAGATATTCAAAATTATCTTCAGATAATCAGGAGATGTAATCATTGGCACAATATAAAATTTGTCGGCTTCATATATTGCAGGAGCAAGATTGCTACAATCTGTAGCAATAATCTTACCTTTTTCTCCTACTTCCTTTTTAAAGTATTGAACCACCTTATTTCTGGTTCCCGCGCTTAATATTAATATATTCATAGTTTTTTATTTTCTATCTGTTCTTTGCGCTGTGTTGCAAAATTTGGCTCTACAGCTCTGGTATCCTCTGAAATTCCCTCATGTATAATTACTTTCTTAATTGTCATAAATATTATCTTAATATCAAAGGCAAAAGAAAGATTGTTTACATAATATACATCCGCTTGAAATCTTTTTTCCCAGTCCAAGGTATTTCTTCCATTGACCTGTGCCCATCCTGTAAGCCCCGGACGTACATCATGGCGATGACGCTCCACATCATTATACCAGGGTAAATATTCCACTAGTAATGGTCTTGGCCCCACTATTGCCATATCTCCCTTTATTATATTTAACAAGGAGGGTAATTCATCCAAAGATGTAGCTCGTAATAGCCTGCCATACTTATTAAGCCTTACGGCATCCGGAAGCAATCTTCCCATTTCATCCCTTTTATCCGTCATTGTACGATATTTTATTAGCTTGAATATCTTTTCATTACGCCCCGGTCTGTCTTGAGTAAAAAAAGGATTTCCTCCCATAGCAATGTAGCCGGTCAAAGTCAGAACAACTAAAATCGGAGAAAGCACCACAAAGGCAAGTAGGCTTAATATAAGGTCAAAGACTCTTTTCAAAAAGTGTTTATACATATTTTTCACCTTCTGCGTGTAGCTCTGTAGCTCTTTCTACAAATTTTCCTTATACCATTCAATGGCCAGTTCAATACCCTTTTCAAAGCTAAACTCCGGATTGTAATTAAGCAAGCGCTTGGCCTTGGATATATCTGCATTTGAATGTTTGATATCTCCTGCTCTATCCGGTCCAAAATTAGGCTCGCGCTCTATTTTTAACGCCTTACATAATCCATAATAAATGTCAATAAGATATTCTCGTCCGCCATATGCTATATTAAATGCTTCTCCGGCAGCTTCTGATGGAGCCAGACATGCCTTTAAGTTTGCTTCAATGACATTATCAATATATGTAAAATCTCTGGACTGTTTGCCATCTCCGTTTATGGTGCATGTATCGCCATCCAACAGTAGCTTTATAAATTTAGGGATAACCGCCGCATAAGCACCATTAGGGTCCTGACGGCGCCCAAAAACATTAAAGTATCTCATTCCATAGGTATCCAGACCATATAGTTTATGGTAAAGCTTACCGTATTCCTCATCCACATGCTTTGTTAAAGCATAAGGGCTTAAAAGGTTTCCCTCCTGCCCCTCAACCTTTGGAAGCACGGGATGATCTCCATAAACCGATGAGCTTGAAGCATATACAAATTTTTTAACCCCTTGCCGCCTTGCTGCCTCCATCATATTGAGAGTTCCCTGAATATTGTTTTGGCAATAAAACAGCGGCATTTCAATACTTCTGGGAACTGAGCCCCAGGCAGCCTGGTTCAGCACATAATCCACGCCCTCACACGCAGCCATACAGGTGTCTAAATCCTTAATATCTCCCTGTATAAATTCATATCCCGGTCTGTCCATAAACATATCTACATTTTCCTTATGACCTGTAGATAAATCGTCAAGGCACCTTACCTTATATCCCATATCTGTAATTGCTTCACAAAGATTGGATCCGATAAACCCCGCTCCACCTGTTACCAAAAATGTACTTCCCTCAGGAAATTTCAATTCTTTATAGCTCATATCATTCTCTTTTCTAACTACTATTATCCTTATTCAAAGCAGGCTCTAACTGCTTCAATTATTCTATCTTGCTGCTCCTTTGTCATTTTATTATCACTGGGCAGACAAAGTCCTCTGTCAAAAATATCCATTCCCACATCTAAGGGTTTTCCGTCCGCACCCAGCAATCCCCCCTCAATATAAGCATTTGTCACAGCTCTTCCATTGCCCTCGCGGGTAACAAAGCCTGTCATCCTATATATGGGTTGCATATGCATAGGCTTCCAAATCGGTCTTCCCTCTGCGTTCAATTTTTCAATCACACCTAATATTTCTGTAGGACAGCTCTTTCCCTTTTCCGGGACAAACAGGGCCTCCGTTTCACTTCTTACCTGTTTGCACATAGCATCCCTGTCAATAATCATGCTTGAAAGCCAAAAATTAGGTTCACTGTTTTTTGCATCATAGGGATTCATGCTTACAGGCAAGTCCTTAAAGCCCTCTTTATATCGCATATATATAGCTTTTTTCTGAGAAATATGCTCCTCTAAATGAGGAATTTGTCCTCGAACCATACCCGCAATCAGATTGCTCATTCTATAGTTGTAGCCCAACTCCTCATGCTGATACCAAGGTGCTGCCTCTCTGGACTGTGTGGACCATTTTCTAACCTTTTCTGCCACTTCCTTACTGTCTGTCAGTAGCATACCTCCTGAAGAGCCTGTTATAATCTTATTTCCATTAAAGGAAATCGCATTAAAGGTACCAAAAACTCCTGTCTGAATCCCCTTATAGGTCGCTCCCAGTGATTCTGCCGCATCCTCTATTATAAGGGCATTATGTCTGTCACATATTTCCTTTATTTCATCTATCTTGCAGGGTGTTCCATATAAATGGCACAAAACCACCACCCTTACTTTCGGGTAAAGCTCAAATGCTTTTTCCAGTGCAGCAGGGTCCATATTCCAGGTGTCATATTCTGTATCGATAAATACAGGCTCTGCTCCCTCATAAACCATAGGATTGACTGTAGCATCAAAGGTCATATCACTGGAAAAAATCTTTTCTCCGGGTTTTATTCCTGCCAGACGGGCAGCCATATGAAGAGCTGATGTACCTGAGGCAAGGGCAACTGCATAATTACAGCCCACCTTTTGGGCTATCATCCTCTCACATTCATTTATATTTTCTCCCACTGTGGAAAGCCAATTTGTTTCAAAGGCTTCCTTAATAAACTCAAGCTCACTTCCATGGGACGTGGGACTGCTTAAATATACCTTTTGTTCAAAAGGTTCTATTTTGTGTTTTTCAGTATAATACATATTTTTCTCCAAAATCCGGCTATTTTTACACTACACTACTATACCACGTCTTTGCCAATAGGTCACGCGTTAAGAGTATAGATTATTCAGCACTGTTTGCTATCATAAAAAGGACAGCCCACCATACTGTGAGGCTGTCCTTTTTGCTAACTATCCTATATTTCTTTACTGCTTTGCAAATTCCACGATTTTTTCTGTCGGAATAACGCCTACAGATTTTGCAACACACTCTCCATCCTTAAAAAGTGCAAGAGTAGGTACACTCATAACTCTGTACTTCATTGCAAGCTCGTCCAACTCATCAATATCCACCTTGGCAACCTTTACATCCGAAAGCTCTGCTGAGGCTTCCTCCACCTTAGGTGCTAACATCTTACATGGTCCACACCATGTTGCAAAAAAATCTACCAAAACTGTTCCCTCTGAAACAAGTGTATCAAAGGCTTCCTTTGAACCAACATTAATAACTGCCATATAAAACCTCCTTATCTTCTTTATACCTTTAATAAGCAATTCTCTTCGGGTTTGTATTTAAAGCACAGCCTCTTTAACAAATCCATTTACATCTGTAATAATTTTAATATAGCAAAGAGAAATCTTTGTTATATTAGAATTATATAACCCTTTTAAAATTTTAGCACTAGAAATATTGTATTAAATATAAAACATATTGTACTAAATATATTTTTTATATTTTTCAATCACAATATTACGGTTAAAGTTCTCTTCCACATATTTTCTGCCTGATCTGCCCATTTCCTCAAGTTCCTGAAAGGAAAGTCCTAAAACTCTCTTTACGGCGTCTATACAGGCTTCACTGCTCTTTGCTTCAAATAGAATGCCTGTTTTGTCCCTGATTATGGTTTCCCTGCATCCCGGTACATCTGTAGCAGCTACAGGGCGCCCAAAGGCTGCTGCCTCTAAACACACATTGGACAGACCCTCGTGATAGGAGGGATGGAGAATAAGATGATGCTCTTTATAAAGGCTGTCCATATCCTCTACAAAGCCATAGTAGACAAGCTTACCCTCCTCCACAAGGCGTTTGAGTATGGGCTCATAAACAGCTCTTGTTTCTTCCTCAAAGCTTCCTGCTAAGGAAAATTTGATTTTATCCCCACCTAACGCATCAACTACTGCAAAAAACTCCTCAATTCCCTTATCTTTCATGATTCTAAGGACTGAAAGAATTTTAATTTCCCCATTATTCTCCGAATATGGATAGTAAATATGCCTCTCTAAATTGACACCTGATCCCGGCAATAAATCGGCATTGTTCATTCCAATGCCTCTCCTTTGCATAAATTCTTTATTGTATTCATTCTGAAAGAATATACATTTGGCATTTTTTAAGGCAATTTTATACATTGTAATCAAAAGCTTTGACAGCAGACCGCCTCCCTGTATTGCCGTTCCCAGACCTGTAATATTTGTTATATAAGGCACTTTCAGCTTTCTGCAAGCCATTCCTCCGTAAATATTGGGCTTAACAGTATAAGTCAGCACCACATCGGGGGATAAATCTTTAATAATACGATAATAAGCCTTGTAAAGAGATACATCCTTAATGGGATTCATTCCCCGCCTGTTAAAGGGGGTATGGAGCATCCTGCATTGTTCCTCTTCCAATATATGGAAATATTTATCCTTTTGGGGTAAGGAAATATATATTTCATTATCCTGTATCAAATTTAGCAACAGCTCATTACGAAATTCGTAAAGCCCTGTAGATGAATTTGAAAGTATCAGTATTTTTTTCATAAATTTAACCTTAATTTAATTTTATTCGATATTCTTTTTTATAACCATCCAATATATGGGTTGGCATAGAAGCAACGGAAATGCATATCTGAAAGAAAATGCCAGTGGGGTAGCAAGAAGCAGGGTAATCCACAATGCCAGACCCGGAACAAGGGGTAAAAGGTAATTTCTGTAAATTATTCCTCCATCCCCATTATTTTTTGTCCTTTTCAATACAAATATAAATGCCAACAGCATAATCCAGGCTAAGGCTCCTGCACTTATGTACCATCTTGGCCCCACTATATCCGATAGGTATTTATTAGTATACATATTGAAATAATCGCTCATAAAATATTGGGCGTTCCATGCATGTTCTCTGCATATATATGCGCTTGAGCTACTTTGCCATGCATCCCAAAAGCCTGTGGTAGCAAGCAAATAGCCTTTAAGGGCCGCACCCGGATTTTTTACTGATAAGCCCAGATATGCTTTCAAAAATGCTGCCTTGTTATCAGCAAAAAAATTTGTATTAAATAATGGGTCAAATTTAATTGTGTCTACTACCAAAGGGCTATATAGATTAATCCATCCCTCTCTTGGCACAATATTTTCAAGTACCTCCCATTGCTCATCGGTAACCTCCGCCCCCGACGAAATAATATATGCCGTCTGCTGTAAGGGTATACCATATTGCTCCGCTACACCGCCCCTGCTAATATTCATAGCTCTATATACGGGCCCCTGAATAATAACTGACAGAGCAAATATTGCCAGAGATAATATCAGAAATCTACGCATATCTTTGACAGATATATATTTTCTTGCAATAAAATAAAAAACAATAGCTGATGTAATAAAAACAAAAATTCCATTTCCCCTGCCAAAAATAATTATTAGGGATAATATTGTATAAATCCCCATATTTTTAGCACCCCAAAGCGTTCCAATGGGTAAAGCTTTTTTTTCTGTCGAAAAAGAGCCTTTTGTTTTCAATACCGCCTCTGAAGAGCTTTTAATCTCTTGTAATTTTTCGGCAAGCATAAATAAAAA
>JBHAJK010000015.1:0-6859 GCA_041826605.1 Lachnospiraceae bacterium
ACCATTTACGCAGAATATTTTTCTGAGAGTGCCAGTCAAAAAACGTAGGCGTAGCGGGCTACGCTGAGGATTTTTGACTGGTGCTATCTGGAAAATAGGCAAGTAACTATGGTGTAGTTAATTTAAAAACGAGGTACTAGTCCCAAAACGATAATCACATCTACCATTTAGTTGAAAAAGTAGCTGTTGAGTGTGCATCCTTAGCAGATATTTTCTGTAATAGAAAATAAAAAGCATCTTCCTATCATAGAAAAAGTGCCCTCCAAAGTCACAGGACTTCAGACGACACTTTTTTTAGCCTAATACATAGTTTTCTAAATAACTGCATCATTTACGCAGTATGTTGTAGTTGATTTAAAAACGAGGTACGAGCCTTATAATATGAAATTATTTTCATACTTCACATATGCTTATACCTCACATACGGAAAAACGCTCTATAACCGAGCCTATAACCTTTATACAGGGAGCCGGTTCAGGTTCTTCCGTATGCTCATATCCTTTACTTCCTGCTTCCATTTGCGCTTCTGCTTCTGCTTGTGCTTCCATTTCCGTTTCTGTTTCTGCTTCTTTTTCCGCTTCTGCTTCTTTTTCCACTTCTGATTCCATTCCCACTTGTGCTTCCACTGCTACAGCCTCTTCCTGTTCAGCCTCTTTCTCAGCAGTCATTTCAAATAACAGGCGCATGGCTTCTCCTCCCAGCTTTACCAGTGGTATTTCCACAGTGGTCAGTCCTGGGGTATAGCACTCTGCCAGCAGTTCATTATCAAAGCCTGTTACAGATATGTCTTTTCCGATTTTTATATTGTTTTCATAGCAGTACTGGTAAAACCCTCCTGCCAGTCTGTCATTCATACACATAACAGCACTGACACCCATATTTATAAAATACTCAGTGCTTTTATATCCATGCTCCTTATTCCAGCCTGCAAAAACCACCTTTTCAGGCTGAAATTCAATCCCCGCATCCTTAAATGCCCTTTGACAGCCCTTAAGTCGCTGCATGGAATGTAAATTATCCTTTTCGCCTGCAATAATACCTATATTTCTGTGTCCCTTACCTATAATGTATTTCATTATAAGATAAGCACTTTCCTCGTCATCCAGCACCACTGAGGGCAAACACCGGGTTTCCGAACGGGTATAGCAGAGCACCACCGGTACATTAATTTCCTCAGGGAACACCATATGTCTGGAATGTCCCGCAATATAAATTATCCCGTCCACCATAATATTCTTTAATTCCTGTATGGCAGGACGCAGAACACTTTCAACCATTTTTGAATTATCAAACCACAAATCCTGCCATCTGGAATACAGACGGAGATTTTGTACCACCGTTTTATATCCCTTTTCCTCGCAGACTCCCATCACGCCCTCAACAATAAGGGGAGTGGTAAACTGGGCAATATCCTCCACAATAATACCTATGGTCTGTGTACGCTTGCGCCTAAGACCCTGGGCAATATTATTGGGCTGATATCCCGCTCTTTCCATAGCCTCCAATATGCGCTTTCTGGTTTCTTCGCTTACCTTATTGGATTTGCTGTTAATAACATTGGAAACAGTGGATGGAGATACGCCACATTCCTTTGCAATTTCTTTAATGGTTATTTTACTCATAATTATCCAAGAAGTTTAATAAAAAATATGTGCTCCGATTTGAATTCCGTTTAGTCCCTCTATAGGTGTTCTGAAATAAACGCAATGACCCACATTTGTCTGACCTGCCATTGCCTCATCCGCCGCCTTATAGCATGCCGCCGTTGCTCTGTTCTCCGCTAAAGCAAGGGCTAAGTGTCCATCTCCCACCGGAGAAAACTGTTTGTTTTGGTATATAACACCTACCACAGTATTGGGATATACAGAACTCAATACACGATTTATTACTACAGCTCCTACAGCCAGTTGTCCTGCATATGGCTGATTTCCCGCCTCGCAGTATATAAGGTTTGCCAGAAGATATCTGTCTCCCTCCTGGAAGCTCACTTCTGAAATATCACGCCAAGAAGACTGAGCCGCCAGCTTTGACAATGCAATTTCCTCTGCCAGTTTCTTTTTCAATGCCGCAATATTCTTAGCTTCCTCTTCAGCCTGTGCCGCATATGCATCAGCCACCGCCTCCGCATTTTTAATCTGACTCTTATAGGCTCCGATTGTAGAGCTTGTTTCGCTTACATATCCGCTTACCTTAGCCTGTTCAGCCTCCACCTGGGCATGATATTCATCAAGCTCCGCTTTTTCGCTCTCTAGCCTTGCCTTGGTATCCTCCACCATTTCTCTGGTCTGCTGAAACTTTATCAGCATTTTTCTATCATAGTCGGATAGCTGCTCTATATATGTGTTTTTATTAATAAATTCTCCAAAGCTTTTACTGGTAAATAATAATTCCGCATATGTCTGATTTTTTTGTTCATACATAAACTGAATTCTCTTTTTCATTGCGGCATATTGAGCTTCCTCCTCCGCAATAGCCTCTTCCAAATCAGCTTCTGTTTCTGTTATCTCTTTTTCCTTGGCTAAAATCTTAGACTCTAAATCCGCCAGATTTTCGCTTACCTCTGTAAGCTGCTTATTAAGAGTATCCAGCTTATTCACAAGAGTATCCTTTGTGTTGCTTAAAGCATCAATATTTTCCTGTGTCTCTTTAATTTTTTCCTTAGTCTCTGAGTGAGCTGCCTCTGCCTCTTCAATCTGCTTTTTAGTATCCTCTATGTCCGCATGTACTTCCAGCTTAGGCACAAATATAACACATAAAAATATGCAGATTATTAACATGAACAAATTTCTTTTCGTTTGCACCTTATACCTCTATGCACAATGTACGTCCGGTATTCTCGTACTTTTTATATTCTACTCCAGCCGCATCAAACATTTTCTTTGAGGCAATGTTGCTGGGAGTGCCGGCATACTTATCGCTGTCGTATATTACAGTCTTTATTCCGCTTTGAATAATTGCCTTGGCACACTCATTGCAGGGAAACAGCGAAACATAAAGCTTTGCCCCACTGAGGCTTCCACCTCTGTAATTTAAAATCGCATTAAGCTCACTATGGGTCACATAGGCATATTTAGAGTCCAGCATATCCCCATCTCTTTCCCATGGAAATTCATCATCGGAGCATCCAATAGGAAAGCCATTATAGCCCATGGACAAAATTTTATTGTCCGCGCTTACTATACAGGCGCCCACCTGAGTACTGGGATCCTTCGAGCGCATACCTGCAAGCTTCGATATCCCCATAAAATATTCATCCCAGCGAATATAATCTTCTCTCTTCATATAAACCCACCAATTTTGTAGTTCTGCCCCACAATAGTACTATTATTATTTTGTTCCGAAAATACGGTCTCCTGCATCTCCAAGACCCGGAACAATATACGCATGCTCATTAAGCTTTTCATCTAAAGAGCCAATATATATATCCACATCAGGATGAGCATTCTTTAATAATTCAACGCCCTCCGGAGCCGCAATAATACACATAAAGTGAATTTTCTTGCATCCTTTTTCCTTAAGCATGGTAATGGCTGCTGCTGCTGAACCACCTGTAGCCAGCATAGGGTCAACCACAAATACTTCTCTTTCGCCGCAATCCTCCGGTAGCTTGCAGTAGTATTCTACAGGTAAATGAGTCTCCGGGTCTCTGTAAAGTCCTATATGACCAATCTTTGCTGCCGGAATAAGGTTAAGAACTCCGTCTACCATTCCCAGTCCCGCACGAAGAATGGGTACAATTGCCATCTTTCTTCCCTTAAGCTCTTTAACTGTTGTCTCACAAATAGGAGTCTTTATCGTAACATCGGCAAGTTCCAACCCCCTTGTAGCTTCATAGCAGATAAGCATTGCAATCTCAGATACAGTCTGTCTGAAATCCTTGGTTCCTGTGTCCTCTCTTCTGATATAACCAATCTTATGCTGAATAAGCGGATGATCCATAACTACTATTTTTGCCATTTGATTTTCCTCCTGAAATATTATTTTAACGGCGCATCTGTGTTTATTTTACACATATTGCCGCAGTTAACCATTAACCCTCTATTAAATCAACTCTTCTTTGATGTCTCTCTCCCTTTGAAAACGGTGTATCAAGAAACGTATCAACTATTTCCATAGCCATATTTGTGCCAATCAGTGCCGCACCCATGGCAAGCATATTGGCATCATTATGAAGCCTTGTCATTTTTGCCGATACAGGCTCACTGCAAAGAGCACACCTTATGCCCTCCACCTTATTTGCCGCAATGGAAATGCCGATACCTGTGGTACAAATAACAATGCCAAAGTCACACTCTCCTGCTGCTACGGCTTGTGCCGCTTTTCTACCATATACAGGGTAGTCGCAGGAAGCTTTATCATCACATCCAAAATCCACATATTCGATTTCCCGTTCAGTCAGATGATTTTTAACTAATTCCTTTAAATCAAAGCCACCGTGGTCGCTTCCAATAGCGATTTTCATATTAGTCTCCATTCCCTTTTATAAATTTATTACCTGATGACCTGCGGCTTTAAGCAGCCTATTCATAATAGCTTCTCCTAATTCTCCGCTTTTGCCATCCTTAAAATCCTCCGAGAAGATTATTTCAATACCCTCATCATCGAATTCTCTAAGTATATTATACAGGCTGCGAGCAATCTGCTCTTCGTCATCCCTAAAACCTGCCGATTTAATGCTTATATTCAATGGCATTCCACCTGCCCTGCTGATTTTTGCGTCTGTCGCGCTTAAAGCCACCCTGTATTTTTCAATATTTTCCTCTGTGCCTATTATACCTACCCGCTTGCCAAGCTCTATATTCTCTACTGCTTTCCGTACAATATAATCTGCAACCTGCACTCTGCCACCGGAAATAATTGTCAGACTGCCTTTAGGCGCATAATGTCTGTATTTCATACCGGGGGCCTTGGGAGCCTTGGTGCTATCCTTTTCACTAATTGCCGGGTCAGTCTTTACTTCCTCTAAAATCTCATTCAATTGCTTTTCTGTTATAAAGCCCGGGCGCAAAATCATAGGTGTTTCTTCTGTCAAATCCACAATAGTGGACTCCAGACCTATATTGGACTCTCCGCCGTCTATTATCATATCAATCCTGCCCTGCATATCCTCAATTACATATTTTGCAGAGGTAGGACTTGGACGCCCTGATAAATTTGCGCTGGGTGCCGCCACATAGCCACCTGCTGCCTCAATCAAGGCTCTTGCCGTTTTATTAACAGGCAATCTGACCGCCACCGTATCCAGCCCGCCCGTTATCTCTAAGGGCACTTTATCGGATTTTTTCATTATTATAGTCATGGGACCCGGCCAAAATCTATCAGCCAGCACCTTTGCCGCAGGGGGAATATAATCAACGATTTCCTTTAACGCCTCCCATCTTGCAATATGGATTATAAGAGGGTTGTCACTGGGACGTCCTTTGGCTGCATAAATCTTCCTGCCTGAGTCAGGATTTAGCGCATCTCCTCCCAGTCCGTAAACTGTCTCTGTGGGAAATGCCACAAGCCCACCGGCTCTGATAATCTGTCCCGCCTTATTAATAAGACCTATATCAATATTCTCTTCGTCAATTTTGATAATCTCTGTGTCCATAATCTTAGTTATTTTACCACATATTGTCCTTAGTGTGAACCATTTGAAAATAAGGCTTTAAAGCCTTTTATATATTTTATGGCTCTATTAATTTACCTCATTCCAAAAATCAAGGATGGAATTACCTGTTGATAATACCATCCTTGATTTCCTTCTGTTTTGCAGCTCTGTTTAAACTTAAAACAGCTTCTTTTTCTTTTTACTTGTATTTTCGGCACCTTTTCCTGCCTTGCTTTCCTGATATCTCTTTGCAGCAGTTAAGGACTCGTCATTAGCTGCATCAAATTTCTGCAATAGCTCCTTTGCCTCATGAGAAAGCTTGTCGGGCACCTGAACCACCAGAGTCACATAATGGTCGCCTCTAAGCTCCTTATTTCTAAGGGATGGTACACCCTTGCCCTTAAGTCTTATACGTGTATCGGTCTGGGTTCCTGCCTTAACATCATATATTACCTTTCCGTCCACTGTATCCACAATGATTTCTCCGCCCAATGCTGCAACAGGGAACGATACAGGTACTGTAGAGAATATATTTGTATCCTGTCTCTGGAAAATAGGATGACGTCCCACGATAACCTCAACCAGCACATCTCCTCTTGGACCACCGTTGATGCCCGGCTCGCCCTGACCTGAAAGACGTTTAAACTGTCCATTGTCAATGCCCGCAGGTATATCAACCGCAAAGCGCTTCTTCACAGGTATATAGCCTGTTCCGCGACAATCAGGACATTTCTCTTTGATTATCTTGCCCTTACCCTGACAGTCCGGACAGGTCTGTACATTTCTCACTGTGCCAAAGAATGACTGCTGTGAAAATACCACCTGACCCTTACCGCCACACTTGGTACAGGTCACAGGAGCAGTACCTGCCTTTGCACCGGAGCCCTTACAGCTCTTACATTCTTCCTTAACAGTAAGCTCTATTTCCTTTTCACAGCCAAATACTGCCTCTTCAAAGGTAATACGGACACTGGTGCGTACATTACTGCCTTTCATAGGTCCGTTGTTTACAGCGCTGCTTCTTCTGCCACCTCCGAATAAATCTCCAAATAAATCTCCGAATATATCCGTAAAGTCAGCACCATTAAAATCAAAGCCGCCGCCGTAGCCACCGCCGCCACCATTTTCAAAGGCCGCATGTCCAAACTGGTCATACTGGCGTATTTTTTCAGGGTCGCTTAAAACAGCGTATGCTTCCGACGCCTCTTTGAATTTTTTCTCCGCTTCCGCATCTCCGGGATTCATATCCGGATGATATTTTTTAGC
>JBHAJK010000016.1:0-28563 GCA_041826605.1 Lachnospiraceae bacterium
CTTGCCTATTTTCCAGATAGCACCAGTCAAAAATCCTCAGCGTAGCCCGCTACGCCTACGTTTTTTGACTGGCACTCTCAGAAAAATATTCTGCGTAAATGGTGCAGTTATTTAGAAAACGATGCACTGGGGGGCAATATATAAAATGTGAAAAATGCACAAATTGAAAAGTTAAAAAATATTGAAAATATAGAAAAATAAAATTGTTAGGAAAAACGATTGACTAAAATATTGGAAGAGGGTAAGATTTTATATATCAGATGAGTAAATCGATTTACCAAAATAGTAAATGTATGCGCAGCATTACTAAAAAACTACTAAATGGTTACGGAAAACACTATTGTTTTCTTAAGGGAGAACTGACTATTGTAGGTACAACACTGTCCATAGTGATTACAACACTGTTGGCATATGCACTTTCAAAAAAGGAATTGCATACTGGAATGACTGGATGAACGGCTATGTATATCTGACTAAAAGACCTGATTTGTATTCGGTACAAAATCTGTTAAACAGAATGATACAGAATATTCAATATCTAAGTCAGAATAGTTCAAGAGTACAGGATGCAGGGGGGGGCTTGCTTCAATCCCCTCAGTTTCGGTACGAATGGCAATGGCTGTAGTGGGTGTGCTACCCATATTGCTGGTATATCCGTTTATACAGAGCAATTTTGTAAAGGGAATTACATTAGGTGGAGTAAAGGGCTGACAAAATGAAAAGGTGTGGAGAGAACAAAATGATTGAATTAAAAGTAAACGATTTAAAACCAATGGATACTATTAACCCTGAGATATACGGACATTTCAGCGAGCATTTGGGAAGATGTATATACGAGGGATTATATGTAGGAGAAGACTCTGATATTCCAAATATCAAGGGTATGCGAAAGGACGTGGTGGAAGCCTTAAAGGAAATGAAAATACCTGTGCTTCGCTGGCCGGGCGGATGCTTTGCCGACGAATACCATTGGATGGATGGAATAGGCAAAAAAGGCTCAAGAAAGAAGATGATTAATACCCATTGGGGCGGAGTTATGGAGGATAATAGCTTCGGAACCCATGAGTTTTTTGAGCTTTGCAGGCAGCTTGGCTGCAAAACCTATGTAAACGGTAATGTAGGAAGCGGAAGTGTCAGGGAAATGTCGGAATGGGTGGAGTATATGACCTTTAACGGCACCAGTCCTATGGCGGATTTGCGAGCAGAAAACGGACAAAAGGAAGCCTGGACCGTGGATTATTTTGGTGTGGGCAATGAGAATTGGGGCTGTGGTGGAAATATGCTTCCGGAATATTACGGACATCTTTACAGACAGTACCAGACCTATATACGTCAGTATAATGGGGACAAGCCTATTAGAAAGATTGCCTGTGGACCAAATACAGAGGATTACAACTGGACTGAAACCTTGCTTAAGACCTGCTTTGAGCAGGCGCCGGAGCAGGCTCATGGATTTATGGATTTACTTTCTCTTCACTACTATACAGTGCCCGGTACATGGGAGGATAAGGGAGATGCAGTAGAATTTGATGAGAAAGACTGGTATGTGACCCTCAATAAGACCATCAAAATGGATGAGCTGATACGTCGCCATGGGGAAATAATGGACAAGTATGACCCGGAAAAGAAGATAGGTATTGCGGTGGATGAATGGGGAACCTGGTACAATGTATCAAAGGGTACCAATCCCGGCTTCTTATTCCAGCAAAATACTGTTAGGGATGCTATTCTTGCGGGAATTAATTTTGATATTTTCAATAAGCATTGTGACAGAGTAAAGCTGGCATGTATTGCACAGCTTGCCAATGTATTGCAGTCGGTTATATTAACTGAGGGCAGTGAAATGGTGCTTACTCCGACTTATTATGTGTTCCATATGTATCGCCACCATCAGGGTGCAAATTTACTTGAAAGCACTTTAACAGGTGTGGAAGAAATAGGTGTTGAAGAGGGAAGGGTACCTGAAATATCTCAATCAGTTTCAATTAAGGATGGCATAATAACAGCTACCTTAAGTAACCTTTCTACAGACACGGCAAAGGAAGTGAAGCTTAGCCTTGAAGCAAAGTCGGCTTATGAAATAGTGGAAGCAAGGGTGCTTTTGGGAGAAACTATTCAGTCCCACAATACCTTTGAAAATCCAAATGCAGTAAGTGAAGAGGAATTTAAGGACTATAGTATTTCAGAAAATGAGATAACCCTTACCATTCCTGCCCACAGTGTGGTTATGATAAGAATTAAATAAAAAATTAAAATAAAGCCCCCTGCTTTAGCAGGGGGCTTTATAAGACAGTAAATACTGTTAGTATTAAAGTAATATCAGTTATTAGAATGAGAGGTCAGAATATCCGTATATTCACAAAACCTCCCCTGTTGGATTTTGGAGATTAACATTCCCAGTCTTTTTACAGAAATAAAGAACTGCTCCGGTGTAATAAGTCCTCTTTCCTTTGCTTCGCATAGCTCGTCAATATCTAGTACGTTCAGATGGCCATCATTATCCACAGTCACATCTGCTAATAAATCAATAATTGTAAGAGTGTTGGCCTCCTCATTTTTATCAAAGGACACAATATCGCAGTACCAGTAGTAGAGGGAATTATCTTCTTTGAGAAACTGACTTACCTTAATACCGTCATTAAAAAAGTAACAGGAGTAGCCGTGATGAAAGTCCTTTCTGGGCTTTAGAGTAGTCCATTTTGTCACAAGAATATCCTCATCAAGATGTAAAACCACATCATCCTTGAGCTCTATACATTCATTTGGAATAAGACGTTTTCTAAAAAGTGTAGGATGCATATTTTATCCTCCTATGCGCTTTTATAAAGATAAGGAAAATCAAGTATTTTTATAATTTTAACCGCTTGTAATTACCGCGTCAATTCCTTTACAGTTTCCAATATCTTTAGTATAATAAAAACATTGTGGGCACCTTGTTTTTAGGGAGGAGTATATGAAAAAACGCAGTAATAATTTTAGAATACTCTCCTATGTAACACAGTTTTCCATTAATATGCTGGTACCCATTTTTTTATGCTCATTTATAGGCTATTACATAGATAAAAAACTGGGCACAAATATATTTTTTATAATTTTATTTTTTGTGGGAGCCATAGCGGGGGCTAGGAACATATATATTCTGGCAAGAAAGGAATATACAGATGAAGGGCAGGATAGATGAAACCCTGTTTCAGCTTTTAATGGGTATTGTGGCATATGCAATAGTTTGCCAGTTAATCGGTATGTGGTTTGTGGAAAGTATATCAGCCTATACCTATGGGCTTTGGATTGGAGCATTGCTTGCAGCAGCATCTGCATATCATATGTGGTGGTCGATAGATAAAAATCTTACAATAAACCCGGATAATGAACGGGGAGCACAAATATATGCGGCTAAATCCAATATGCTCAGATACGGATGTATATTGGCAGCATTTCTTATACTATGCCTTACGGATTTTTCATATCCTCTGGCAGCATTTTTAGGAATTATGGGGCTAAAAACAGGAGCTTATTTGCAGCCTCTTATGAAAAGAATTTACGATAAATATATAAATTAAAGGAGGTTTAGGGATGACTTCGGGAATTTTGTTATCTGCCGAAAATGAAATAGACTTTATGGTCCATGGGATTTTCTCCTATAGCTTTTTTGGACATAAGGTATGGATAACCACCACCCATGTATCCTTGCTTTTAGTACTTATAACGCTGTGCACATTTATGTATGTTGCCGGCAGGGTTATGAGGTCGGCTAAGGATGTACCTGAGGGCTTTCAGAATTTTGTTGAGCTTATTGTGGAAAAGCTGGATGGAATGGTGGACTCCACTATGGGTAAATATGGTAAAAACTTTAGAAACTATATAGGTACCATATTTATTTTTATCCTGTTTTCAAATATATCGGGCTTGTTGGGCTTAAGACCTCCTACAGCGGATTATGGTGTTACACTTCCCTTAGGTGTGCTTACATTCACACTGATATTTGTAAACAAATTAAGATACCAGAAAGTATCAGGCTTTATAAAGGGACTTTGTTCTCCCTGGGTATTCTGGGCTCCGATTAATGTTATAGGCGATATTGCAGTGCCCATATCCCTGTCATTGCGTCTGTTTGCCAATGTATTATCAGGTACGGTAATGATGGCATTAATCTACGGACTTTTGAGCAAAATTGCAATCATTTGGCCAGCAGCGCTTCATGTGTACTTCGACCTGTTTTCAGGAGCGATACAGACATATGTATTCTGTATGCTGACAATGACATATATTTCAGATGCCATGAGCACTGATTAAACAACAATATTTAATTCAATGGAGGAATGAATGATGGAATTCAACACTAACTTTATTTTAGGATGTTCAGCAATCGGTGCAGGTCTTGCAGTTATTGCAGGTATTGGACCCGGTGTAGGTCAGGGTATTGCCGCAGGTTATGCAGCATCAGCAGTTGGACGTAACCCGGGTGCAAAGAGTGATATTACAGGTACTATGCTTTTAGGACAGGCTGTAGCAGAGACAACAGGTCTTTACGGACTTCTTATTGCAATGATTCTTATCTTCGTTAGACCTCTTGCAAAATAATGCCTTTGGGATTTTATACAAAAGAAAGGAGGCATAAAGGTTGAATATTAATTCGGGAGTAAGCTTCATACTTGCTTCTGCAGAGGGAATGGATCCAAGACTTTTTGACTTGGACTTTCAGCTTCTTGCAGACGCTTTCCTTATGTTAATTGCGGTAATTGTGCTGTTTTTCTTTGCTTCATATTTTTTCTTTAATCCTGCCAGAGAATTTTTACAGAAAAGACAGGAAAAGATTAAAAATGACTTAGAGAGTGCCAAGACTGCAAATGAAGAGGCAGAGGCCCTTAAGGCTGAGTATGAAAGAAAAATACAGGATATCAACAAGGAAGCCGAGGAAATTTTAAGCACAGCCAGAAGAAAAGCTTTGGATAATGAAGCGTCTATTGTAGCAAAGGCAAAGGAAAATGCCAGAAGCATTGTGGACAGAGCCAATACAGAGGCGGAGTTGGAAAAGCAGCGTGTAGCTGATGACGTAAAGAAAGAAATGATTACAGTTGCAGCAGCTATGGCAAAAAAAGCTGTAGGCGAAAATATGACCCTTGATGTGCAGGCAAATCTTGTTGAGGATACATTAAAGGAAATAGGAGAGGGTACATGGCTAAGCTAATATCCAAAACATATGCTGACGCCTTGTTTGAAATAGCCTTAAGTGAAAATAAAATAGACCTGTTTGAAGAAGAGGCAAATGCTGTGAGACAGATTTTGTCGGATAACAGGGATTTTGGTAAATTGATTTCAAATCCTCGCATATCCCCTGAGGATAAGCAGGCAATGGTGGAAAATGTTTTTAAGGACAGAATAAGTGATGAACTGACTGGCTTTTTCAGTGTTATTGTTGCCAAGGGCAGATTTTCCCAGATTGATGAAATATTGGAATATTTTGGGAATGAAATCAAAAAACATAAAGGAATAGGCGTAGCTTTCGTTGCTACACCCTTTGAGCTTACAGAGGCTCAAAAGGCAAAGGTGGAGCAAAGGATTTTGGACACTACTGATTTTACGAAAATGGAAATGCATTATAGCCTTGATAAAGAGCTTATCGGTGGTATGCAAATTCGTATTGGCGACTGTGTAGTGGACAGTAGTATAAATACTAAGGTGGTAAGGCTGCAACATGAGCTGATGAATTTACAGATTGGTTAGCAGCGTATAGAAAGGAACATATCCATGAATTTAAGACCGGAAGAGATAAGTTCAGTTATCAGGGAGCAGATTAAGCGCTACCAGGATAAGCTGGAGGTATCGGAGGTTGGTACCGTAATTCAGGTTGCAGATGGTATTGCTCGTGTGCATGGACTTGAAAAGGCTATGCAGGGAGAACTTTTGGAATTCCCGGGCGATATTTTCGGTATGGTATTAAACCTTGAGGAGGACAACGTAGGAGCTGTTCTTCTGGGAAATCATAAAAATGTCAGCGAGGGAGATATAGTTAAGACTACAGGACGAGTAGTGGAGGTGCCTGTAGGCGATGCTATGCTTGGACGTGTAGTTAATGCTTTAGGACAGCCCATAGACGGAAAAGGTCCTATTCAGACTGACAAATTCCGCCAGATAGAAAGAGTGGCTTCGGGAGTTATTACCCGTAAATCAGTTGATACTCCATTACAGACAGGAATTAAAGCTATTGACTCCATGGTTCCCATTGGAAGAGGTCAGAGAGAGCTTATTATCGGTGACCGACAGACAGGTAAGACAGCCATTGCTCTTGACACCATTATTAACCAAAAGGGACAGGGAGTTAAGTGTATATATGTTGCTATAGGGCAGAAAGCATCAACTGTAGCAAATATTGTTAAAACATTGGAAGAATTTGACGCAATGTCATATACAACCGTAGTTGCATCTACAGCAAGTGAGCTTGCGCCCCTCCAGTATATTGCCCCATATTCGGGCTGTGCCATCGGAGAGGAATTTATGGAAAGGGGCGAGGATGTACTGGTGGTTTACGATGATTTAAGTAAGCATGCGGCTGCTTATCGTACACTGTCTTTACTTCTTAAGAGACCACCCGGACGTGAGGCATATCCCGGCGATGTATTCTATCTTCATTCAAGACTCTTGGAGAGAGCGGCAAGAATGAGCGAAGAATATGGCGGAGGCTCATTGACAGCACTTCCCATTATAGAAACCCAGGCAGGCGATGTATCTGCATATATTCCTACAAATGTAATCTCTATTACAGACGGACAGATTTATCTGGAAAGTGAGATGTTCAACTCAGGCTTTAGACCTGCGGTTAATGCCGGACTTTCAGTGTCACGAGTAGGAGGAGCAGCTCAGATTAAGGCTATGAAAAAGATTTCAGCCCCTATCAGAGTGGAGCTTGCACAGTATAGAGAGCTGGCTGCATTTGCACAGTTTGGCTCAGAGCTTGACAGCGATACAAAGGAAAAGCTGGCACAGGGAGAGAGAATCAGAGAAATCCTTAAACAGCCACAATATAAGCCTATGCCTGTTCAGTATCAGGTAATTATTATCTATGCTGCTACAAATAAATATTTGCTGGATATCGCTGTAGAAGATATTACAGGCTTTGAAACAGGACTATTTGAATTCCTTGATACAAAATATCCGGAAATCCCAAATGATATAGCAAATACCAAACAGATTAGTGATGAAACAGATGAACTGTTAAAGAAAGCCATTACAGAGTTTAAGGAGCAGTTTGGAAAACACTGACAGATTGGAGAGTGATAAACTATGGCGTCTATGAGAGATATCAAAAGACGTAAGCAAAGTATACAGAGTACGGGACAAATCACTAAAGCCATGAAGCTGGTGTCCACTGTAAAGCTGCAACGAAGCAAGCAGATTGCGGAAAACAGCAGGGACTATTTTGACTATATGTATAATACAGTTCAGTCCATGCTGGCACGCTCCGGAGAAATAGACCATCCTTTTGTAAAGGGCACAAACTCTTCCACAAAAGCAGTTGTTATGATTACCGGTAACAGAGGACTGGCAGGAGGATATAATTCCAATGTAGTCAAGCTGATTACCAAGGGCGACCTGCCAAAAGAGGATTTGCTTATATATTCCATTGGAAAAAAGGGAAGAGAAGCAATGAACAGAAATGGTTATGCATTGGCAGAGGACTATTCTACAATGATTGATAACCCAAGCTATGTGGACGCTTTGCGACTTACAGCAGTACTGCTTAACGCCTTTAAAGAGGGTAAATTAGGAGAGATTTATCTTGCCTATACCCATTTTAAAAATACAGTTTCCCATGAGCCTAGGCTGATTAAGCTGCTTCCTGTAGAAATCTCCAAGGAGACGGATTCTATGGAAGAGGGTACGGACAATATTCCAATGAATTTTGAACCGGAGGAAATGGAAGCACTGGAAATGATAATTCCCAAATATGTAAGAAGTCTTATATATGGTGGAATGCTGGAGGCTGCCGCCAGTGAAAACGGCGCCCGTATGCAGGCAATGGACAATGCCACCTCAAATGCTGAGGAAATGATTGATAAGCTGACCCTGCAATATAACAGAGCTCGTCAGGGCTCAATTACTCAGGAGCTCACAGAGATTATAGCAGGCTCCCAGGCACAAGGATAAAGCGCTGAGTGGCGTTTGACACATAAACGTGCTAAAAGCGCTATTATGTTTATTGGACAGATAAAGTGATTTTAGAAAGGAAAGAGCAATGGCTAATAATCGTGTAGGAAAGATTACACAAATCATCGGAGCCGTTCTTGATATTAAGTTTACCGAGGGTGGATTGCCTGAGATAAACGAAGCTATCCGAATTGAGCGTCAGGATGGAAAAGGGCTGGTTGTAGAAGTATCCTCTCACTTGGGAGATGACACAGTCAGATGTATTGCTATGGGAAGTACTGATGGACTTGTCAGAGGCATGGATGCAGTTGCCACAGGAGCTCCAATTTCAGTTCCCGTAGGCGAAAACACCTTGGGAAGAATGTTTAATGTATTGGGAGAGCCTATTGACAACATTCCTGCTCCTGAAGTAGAGGAATATGCGCCTATTCACAGACCCGCACCTGAATTTGTAGAGCAGGCAACAGAGGCTGAAATTCTTGAAACAGGTATTAAGGTAGTAGATCTTCTTTGCCCCTATCAGAAAGGTGGAAAGATTGGTCTTTTTGGTGGAGCGGGAGTTGGAAAAACCGTTCTTATCCAGGAGCTTATAAGAAACATTGCTACGGAGCACGGTGGATATTCGGTGTTTACCGGTGTTGGAGAGCGTACAAGAGAGGGTAATGACCTTTACTACGAAATGAAAGAGTCGGGGGTTATTGATAAGACCACCATGGTCTTCGGACAGATGAATGAACCACCGGGAGCTCGTATGAGAGTAGGTCTTACAGGACTTACAATGGCTGAATATTTCCGTGATAAGGCAGGCAAGGATGTGCTGCTTTTCATTGATAATATCTTTAGATTTACTCAGGCAGGTTCTGAGGTATCAGCTCTGCTTGGACGTGTACCCTCAGCCGTTGGATATCAGCCTACATTACAGACAGAGATGGGTGCCTTACAGGAGAGAATTACTTCCACAAAGAATGGTTCAATCACTTCCGTACAGGCTGTATATGTGCCTGCGGATGACCTTACAGACCCGGCACCTGCAACAACCTTTGCCCACCTGGACGCAACCACAGTTTTAAGTCGTTCAATAGTAGAGCTTGGTATTTATCCTGCGGTTGATCCTCTTGAGTCTACCTCACGTATTCTGGATCCCAGAGTAGTAGGCGAAGAGCATTACAATGTGGCAAGAAGCGTACAGGAAATTCTCCAGAAATATAAGGAGCTTCAGGATATTATTGCCATCCTTGGTATGGATGAATTAGGGGAGGATGATAAGCTGGTAGTATCAAGAGCCCGTAAAATTCAAAGATTCTTATCACAGCCATTCTTCGTGGCGGGACAGTTTACAGGTCTTGAGGGTAAGTATGTTCCTGTATCTGAGACTATCAGAGGCTTTAGAGAAATTATTGAGGGAAAACATGATGATATTCCTGAGAGCTATTTCTTAAATGCAGGAAGTATTGATGATGTGGTAGCTCGTGTTAAGTAATATCGGAGAGTGTAGTAATGGCAGAAGAAACAAGGAATAATTTTAAAGTTAAGATTATTACGCCGGACAGAGTATTCTTTTCAGGCGAGGCATCAATGGTGGAGTTTAATACTTCGGAGGGGGAAATTGGAATTTATAAAAATCATATTCCAATGACCGTAATTGTAAAACCCGGAGTACTTAAAATCACAGGTGCTGAAAATAAAAAGGCTGCCTTACACGCAGGCTTTGCAGAAATATTGCAGGACAGTGTAACCATATTGGCAGAAGTTATAGAGTGGCCTGATGAAATTGACGAGGCAAGAGCGGAACAGGCAAGAGAAAGAGCTGAAAAGCGACTGGCCTCCAAGGCTCCGGATATTGATCTGCTTAGAGCTGAGATATCGTTACAAAAGGCTCTTACAAGAATTAATGTAAGAAAACCTTAAGGAATAATTATTTGATGAGGCGGACCATACACTTTTAGTGTATGGTCCTTAAAAAATTATAATGAAGAAAAAAATAATACGATGGATAATTGTGGGTATTACATTTGTTATATCCCTTATATTCTTTTCCATATATTTTAATCAGGGAGTGACGGATATGACTGTGGAAATGTCACAGCCCAGTATTCCCGTTGCTTATATAGATATTGATGGACATACGGTTAATGAAATGCACGGATATGTGACACGTATGTCTCCGGGTACTATCAGAGACAGCCTTACCCCCATTGGCGAGGACAGGGGGGTATCATTTAAGCTGGAAAAATATGACTCCACGGTTTCTGGATTATCTGTGGAGGTAAGAAGTGCAGATGGAAGCAGACTTATTGAAGACAGCAGGGTAACAGCCTATTCAGATTACAATGATTACATTGAGGCTAAAATATATTTAAAGGATTTGATAGAGCCTGAAACAGAATATAATCTAATAATTGCGGCTGATTTATCAGATGGAAGAACAGCCTACTACTACACCAGGATTATTCAGAAAGCTGATGTCGGGGTGGGAGAGAAGCTGGAGTTTGTAGAGGACTTTTGCTTGAAAACCTTTTCCAAGGACAATATAAGAGAGCTTTCCACTTATATGGAAACGGGCTCGGAGGGAGATAATTCCAGCTTTGGAAAGGTGGATATTCACAGTAGCTTAAGTCAACTGACCTGGGGGGAGTTATCCCCTGAAATGATAGGAAATCCATATCTTACAATAGAAGAGATAGGGAGTTCCATGGCGTCTGTCAGAGTGCTGTATCAGGTAGGAATTAAGGATGCCGGCAAGACACATATCTATGATATAACTGAATATTATCGTATTCGAGTAACAAACCAAAGAACATATCTTCTTTCCTTTGACCGCACAATGGATGAAGTATTTGTTATGGATGAGGATTATTTTAGCGAAGATAAAATTCTTCTGGGAATACAGAATGAAGCTGTACATATGGTGGAAAGTGAAGATGGAGGTATTATTGCATTTGTAAATGGCGGTCGTCTATATTCCTATAATGCTACCGACAATAAAATAGCACGTTTATTTGCCTTTTATGATAGGGCGGAGGACGATAGACGAAACAGATATAGAGGAAGTGAAATAAAAATATTAGACGTGGAGGAGAACGGTAATATTTCCTTTCTTGTATACGGTTATATGAACAGAGGCACTCATGAGGGGGAAGTGGGTACAAAGCTATATTATTATAACAGCCTTTCCAATACTGTTGAGGAGCATATATTCATACCCTATTACGGTTCGGAAAAAGTACTTATACATGATGTAAATAAGCTTGGCAGTATAAATGCCAGGGGAGAGCTGTATCTGTATATGGATAAAACCATATATTATATTAATAGGGATACATTTGAATATGAAATTGTAGCTCAGAATATAAACGAAGATACTTTTTTTGTTTCAAAAAGCAATAAAAATTTAGTCTGGCAGGAGCCTGGAAGTGATGAAGCAGAGGAAATAAGAGCAAACCTTATGCTTATGAATATGGGAACCGGAGCAATTCAGGCCTCGGATAAAAAAGCCAGTGAATATGTGCGCCCCATTGGCTTTATGAATGAAGATTTAATCTATGGCATCAGTGACGCAGGAGACTTGATTTATAATAAGCTGGGGAATATTACTGTTCTTTTAAACCGTATAATTATTCAGTCCGATGGCGGAACGGTGCTTAAGGAATATGATGGAGAGAATATATATATAACAGGCGGAACCATTGAAAATAACCAGATTACACTAAATCGTATATATAAGGACCCTGAAAGTGGCAGCTTCACGGAAATAGAGGATGACCATATTACTAATAATACTAAAACATATGAGGGAAAGAATAAGCTTTCTACAACAATCAGTGAAAAATATAAGAGAACTGTGCAAATCCAGTTACGTGGAGAGGTGGATACCAAAACGCTTAAGTTTCTTACCCCTAAGGAAGTCATATTTGAGGGTGGCAGGACTCTGAATATAGCCTTTGAGGAGAATGTGGAGAGATTTATTGTATACAGTGGCGGAAAGGTAACCGGAATATATAATAATGCTGCGGAGGCTGTTAAGGAAGCCTATACTCTTAGGGGAACTGTTATTGATACTGCCGGAAATGAGCTATATAAGAGGGGAGAAATCCAGGCCAGAAATCAGATTATGGCAATAAAGGAGGAGAAGGTAACTGATACCAAGGACTCCCTTGCAGTGTGCCTGGACACTATGCTAAGGCATAGGGGAGTGTCCAGAAATAGTGAGAGACTCTTAGCTAATGGCGAAAATGTATATAATATATTAAATGGTAATTTAAATAATGCCTATATATTAAACCTTACCGACTGTACCATGGATATTATGCTTTACTATGTCAATAAGGATATTCCTGTTCTTGCATATTTAAATGATGGGACAGCGGTTTTGATAATAGGCTTTAATGAGCAGAATATAGTATTGTTTGAACCTGTAACCGGAACCATATATAAAAAGGGACTAAAGGACTCCAGACAGATGTTTGAAGAAAATGGTAACAGATTTATGACATATGTTATGAAAAATGTAGAATAGTTTAAAGCTTTGGAATATAGAAAACCCCAAATCCGAACGTGTGGATTTGGGGTTTTCTTATAGGAAGCCGGGTTAAAATTATTTATTCATGGCTTCGGTGTATCTTTTTACCGCACTCTGAATTTTCTCATTGGGATTAAGTAAATCACTGATAGAAGAGTCATGATTAAGAGTATCAATAATATATGCAATATACTTACTTAAATCACAGCTTATATACCATTCTCTGTCTAAAAGCTCCTGTGGCTGATAAATAAGATTTGTAGTAAGTACCTTTTCAATAATACCCTTTGAATAGGCATCATCAAATTTATCAAATCCATTTGTGAAAAGTCCAAAGGTAGAGAATACAAATATTCTGCCGGCTTTACGCTTTTTAAGCTCGCTTGCAACTTCAAGCATACTTTCGCCGGAGGAAATCATATCATCAATGATAATCATATCCTTGCCCTCAACAGTTGTTCCTAAGAATTCGTGAGCCACAATAGGGTTTCTGCCGTTTACTATGCGGGTATAATCTCTTCTCTTATAGAACATACCCATATCGAGTCCTAATACATTGGCAATATAGATAGCTCTGCTCATTCCACCCTCATCAGGGCTGATAACCATCATATGCTCGGCATCAATATTCAGGTCCTTAACATTTTTCAAAAGTCCTTTAATAAACTGATAAGCAGGCTGTACAGTTTCAAAACCATGGAGAGGAATTGCGTTCTGTACTCTGGGGTCATGGGCATCAAAGGTAATAATATTGTCCACACCCATTTTAATAAGCTCCTGCAATGCTATAGCACAGTCTAAAGACTCTCTGGCAGTACGCTTATGCTGGCGACTTTCATAGAGGAAAGGCATTATAACAGTGATACGTCTTGCCTTACCGCCTACAGCGGCAATAACACGCTTTAAATCCTGATAATGGTCATCAGGAGACATATGATTTTCATGACCTGCCATAGAATAGGTCAGTGAATAATTACATACATCCACAAGGATGTAAAGGTCAGCGCCTCTAACGGACTCTTTGATTTCGCCCTTGCCCTCGCCGGAACCAAATCGGGGAAGCTTGGCCTCAAGTACATAGGAGTCACGCTGATAGCCTGAAAATGCCAGACTGTTTTTGTGTTCGTTTTCTCTTTCCGTTCTCCATTTTACCAAAAAGGCATCCACCTTATCGCCCAGAGTCTTACAGCTTTGGAGGGGAACAATTCGTAGAGAACCTACAGGTATAGATTCAAGATTGCGCTTTTCTTCACGCTTTTCCATATTGGAAAAACCTCTCTTTCTTAGAAGTATTTAGTTAATTGCCATAAAGAAGCCCCATGCTTTTTCTGATATCGGGTCCGGTCATATTACAGAATGTAAAACCACCGGTTATACGGGAAAAGGTTCTGTCCGTATATTTGTCCCTAAGTGTTTCGAGAGAAAGGTTAGTAGAAATAACAATGGGCTTGCGTCTCAACAATCGCTCATTCAATAAAGAGAAGAATGATGATACCACAAAGCTGTTGGTCATTTCCGTACCTAAATCATCAAGTATCAGAAGTTCGCAATTATATATATTATCAAGAGTATCCTTTCCGTAACCTCTATCGAAAGTACCCTTGGATAATTCATCAAAAAGTGAGGCAGAGCTGAAATAGATTACCGATTTGCCTCTTTTTAAAAGTTCCTTTGCTATACATGAGGATAACAAGGACTTACCGACACCCACTGTACCATAAATTAAAAGATTTTGGTAGTCCGTATCGAAATTATATACAAAGTCCATTGCTTTTTGCTTTGCATCCTTGAAATTTATTAAATCATTGCCCTTATAATAGACCTCGGACAACATATCAAAGCTTACATTTCCTAACATTTTCCCAATATTTGACCTATCATATAAAAGAGAAAGTATTTTTTGCCGGAAGCAATGGCATTTTTTACTGCCAATATATCCGGTATCATTACAATCGGGGCAGTTAAAGGTCGGCTCTAAATAATCCTCTGGATAGCCGTTATCTAAAAGCAATGCTGTTTTTTTGGCACTTAATTCGGAAATAATATTCTTAAGCTGTGAAAGAGCAGCCTTGTCCCCTGAAAGGGAGCGTTTGGTGTGCTCCAATGTAAGGGAAGATATTTGACTGCTAAGCTCTCTGTAGCCGGGTACATTATTTTTAATATATTCTAAGCGTCTTTCTCGCTCCAGCAGAGCTAAGCGGTGCATCTCATCATATTCCCGCATTATCTGCTCATATTGTGTATTTGTAAGTGACATATGCTAATCCTTATTAACGTCCAAGTTTAAGTCTCTCTATTTCTGCAAAGTCATAATCATGCTGTTCAAAATTGTGAAATGAGGTCAGTGGCTTTTTGGAAATAGTCTGATTAGAGCTATAGTCCTTTCTTTTTAAAGTCTTGGCAGGGGCAGGAGCTGCTTCATATTGCTTTGTATATGCTTTAGCCTCTTTAATGCCTAAAATACCCTGCTCAGCCCAATCAATAGCCACCCTGTCCATATACCTGAAATTAGCCTTGCCATGCTCTACAGAGTACTGCAGGAGGTAATCAATTAAATCCACTGAAAAGTGAAGCTCATCGGTGTAAAAAAGGATGGAGCGTATATCAGAAGCAGATAAGGTTCTCTTTAAATACTGCTCGGCTATAAATATAAGCTGTGGTGTCTCCTGTCTGTCTTTAAAGGCCTTTAATTCATCTAAAGAATAGGTGGGCTTTAAGGGCGCAGTCTCAGCAACAGATATAGCAGGCTCTGCTACCGCATTGGAAGCTACAGCATTGCCATTATTAGCAAGGCCTGTAATATTAAAATCAGCATCAGAAACAGAGCCTGTATTAATACGCTCCACTACGGGGCCACCTGCAACAGGTCTGTTTGCTGCAGGCTCATGCAGGCGAACACCTACAATGCCCCCATTTTTATCGTAATCAAGAGACAAAATACCCTTTTTCTCCCAATAGCGCAGGGCACGACAGACATCCTTTTCGGTATGATTAAATTTGTCCGCAATATCGCTGATATTGGTAGCTTTATTAGCACCGGTCATGCGAATAAGATATAGATATACTTTAATCTGAGCATCATTTGCATCAGCAAGGAATTCATCTATAAAGAAATTTGAAACGGAACTGCTGCCAGGCTCACAGTCCCGATATAAAGTTAAGTTGCACATATACTTCACCCGTATTCATATTTTCGACAAAGTGAATTATAGCATAGGGGCATCTAAAATCAAATAGTCCTAAAGTCTGTAAACCCTTGTAAAATGGGCTTTTACAGCACTTGTGGATAATGTGGACAATGTGGACAGAAATAAATAAAACATAATTTTGATGCAATAATACGGGCAACCTAAGTAAAAAAATATCCACAAAAGATGTACTTTATTGGGGTACAAAATTTTGTGGATAATGTGGATAGTGTGGAAAACTACATTCCAAGCAGGCTCTCTCCCACTTTTACAATGTCTCCGGCTCCCATAGTTATCAACAAATCTCCGGGGGAACAATTTTCCAAACAAAAATTTTCAATTTCATCAAAAGTAGGGAAGTACTGACAGTCATGCCCGCTTTCAATAATACATCTCTGTAAATCTGTGGCATAAATTCCTACAGTATTCTTTTCCCTTGCAGCATAAATATCTGAAAGTATTATACCATCCGCAATTGAAAGAGCCTTGGCAAAGTCATTGAGGAAAGCCTTGGTTCTTGTGTAGGTATGGGGCTGGAACACCACCCAGAGCTTATTATGCTTATAGGCTTTGGCAGTATTCAGGGTTGCCTCTATTTCAGTAGGATGATGAGCATAATCATCTATTATAGTAATATCCCCCACCTTGCCCTTTACCTGGAAACGTCTGTCGGTACCGTTGAATTTCAAAAGAGCAGATATAATCCTTTCTCTATCAACGCCGCATATATCGCCACAGCATATGGCGGCTAAGGAATTTGAAACATTGTGACTTCCGGGAACGCCCAATTTAATTTCAGCACTTCCCATTGGACTGTTAAGGGTATAGCTGCCACGGCCAAACTCATCATAGGAAATATTGGCAGGATAGTAATCAAAGGAGCTGTCCATACCATAGGTATATACCTGACATGGCAGGCTGTCGCTGATTTCTCTGTAATTATCAATATGTCCGTTTATAATAAGGAAGCCGTCTGATGGCAGGAGCTTTGCAAAGCTTTTAAAGGAATTTCTAATGTCATTAATATCCTTAAAGAAATCCATATGGTCTTCTTCCACATTAAGGATAACTGAAACCTTGGGGAAGAAGCTTAAAAAGCTGTTTGTATATTCGCAGGCTTCCGTAATAAAGCAGTCCGCCTTACCAACTCTGATATTTCCGCCAATACTGGGGAGTATGCCCCCTACGGAGATAGTGGGGTCCAGGTCCCCGGACAGAAGTATTTCTGAAATCATAGAGGTAGTAGTAGTTTTGCCATGAGTTCCTGATACTGCAATTGGCATGGAGAAATTTCTCATTATCTCGCCAAGTAAATCAGCTCTGGAAAGGCTGGGAATATTTTTTGCAAGCATTTCCGTCCACTCAGGATTGTCCTGATGTATTGCTGTAGTATATACAAAAAGCTCTATATCATTTGTAATATTTGAAGAGCGCTGACCTATATGCACTCTTATACCTTTATTTTCCAGACGTTCAGTGATTTCAGAGGATTTCATATCAGAGCCTGAAACCTTAAAGCCTCTGCTTTGTAAAATTTCTGCAAGGCCACTCATGCTGATACCACCTATTCCGCAGAAAAAAACATTTACAGGCTTATTAAAATCAATTTGAAACATATGCTCAATTCTCCTATTCTTATGTCTCTTATGTATTTATATAGGTAATATTATCGCAAAGTTTAAAAAAATACAAATGCGCTTATTATGTGAAAAAATAACAAAAATAAGTCAAATCGACTCTAAAATTTGTAAAAATTATTCACTTAATTACAGTACTGTGCTATAATTTACCTACGATTTCTATAACTAACTGACGATGGAGGATTCTTATGATTAAGAAAGAGATGATTGCCATGCTGCTGGCAGGTGGGCAGGGCAGCAGACTTGGTGTTTTGACATCTAAGGTTGCCAAGCCTGCGGTATCGTTTGGAGGAAAGTACCGAATAATTGATTTTCCTTTGAGCAATTGTATTAATTCGGGTGTTGATACTGTGGGAGTACTGACCCAGTACCAGCCTCTCAGACTTAATACTCATATTGGCATCGGTATCCCTTGGGACTTGGATAGAAATATTGGTGGTGTAACAGTCCTGCCTCCATATGAAAAAATGGAAAACACAGGCTGGTATACGGGAACAGCCAATGCCATTTATCAGAATATTGATTATATTGACAGCTTTAATCCGGAGTATGTACTGATACTTTCAGGGGATCATATCTACAAGATGGATTATGAGGTTATGCTTGATTTTCATAAGAGCAATAAGGCAGAATGTACCATCGCAGTTATGCCTGTGCCTATGGAAGAGGCAAATCGCTTTGGAATTATGATTACTGATGAAAACAGACGTATTACGGATTTTGAGGAAAAGCCTGAAAATCCCAGAAGCAATCTGGCCTCCATGGGAATATATATTTTCAATTGGAAAACACTTAGAGATGCTCTTATTAAAGAGGAGCAGCGCCCTAATCTGGATTTCGGAAAGCATATCATCCCATGTATTCATGAGCAGGGACTTCCCCTGTATGCCTATGAGTTTAATGGCTATTGGAAAGATGTAGGAACCTTAAACTCTTATTGGGAAGCCAATATGGAGCTTATTGATATTGTTCCTGAATTTAACCTATATGAAGAGTACTGGAAAATATATACCAGAAGTGAGGCCTTACCACCTCAGTACTATGCACCGGGCAGTGTTATTGAAAAAAGCATTGTAGGAGAGGGAACCGATATATATGGACAGGTATATAATTCTGTAATAGGCTGTGGAGTTACCATTGGGAAAAACACAATTGTAAGAGATTCCATCATTATGAATAATACTTGCATAGGGGACAATTGTGAGCTTAATAAAACTATAGTCGCAGAAAATGTTCAGATTGGAAATAAAGTTAAATTCGGAGTAGGAGAGGCGGCAGAGAACGAAACTGACCCTCATATTTATAACCATGATCTTGTTTGTATAGGCGAAAGAAGTGTTATACCCGATGGCATCACTGCCGGAAAAAATGTTTGCATTTTTGGTGTTACTACAGATGCAGACTACAATGAGGGAGTTCTTCCCGGTGGCAGTACATTAAATAAGGCAGGAGAATAATTATGAGAGCAATAGGTATCGTTTTGGCAGGTGGCAGTAGCCATCGTATGAAAGAACTGGCTTCTAAAAGAGCTGTGGGCGCTATGCCAATTGCCGGCAGCTATAGAGCTATAGATTTTGCCCTGAGTAATATGTCGAATTCACATATACAAAAGGTGGCAGTATTTACCCAGTATAATGCCCGTAGCTTAAATGAGCATTTAAGCTCCTCAAAATGGTGGGATTTCGGACGTAAACAGGGAGGGCTCTTTGTATTTACCCCCGCTGTTACTTCGGAAAACAGCCTTTGGTTTAGAGGAACGGCTGATGCTATTTACCAGAATATTGACTTTTTAAAGGAAAGCCATGAGCCCTATGTGGTAATTGCTTCTTCAGACTGTGTATACAAGCTGGATTATAACAAGGTGTTAGAATACCATATACAGAAAAAAGCAGATGTAACCATTGTATGCAAGGAAATGCCCACAGGTACAAATGTGGAAAGATACGGTACTCTGAAGATGAATGAAAAGAGCCGTATTGAGGAATTTGAGGAAAAGCCTGTAGTGGCAAAATCAAATACCATTTCCTGTGGTATCTATGTAATCCGTCGTCGTCTGTTAATCGAGATGATAGAGAAATGCGTGGAGGAGGAAAGATACGACTTTGTAAAGGATGTTCTTATACGGTATAAAGACCAAAAGGGCATTTACGGATATAAGATTGAAGAGTACTGGAAGAATATTGCTACTGTAGATGATTATTTTTCAGCTAATATGGATTTCCTAAAGCCGGAGGTAAGAGATTATTTCTTCAAGCAGTATCCGGATATTTACTCCAAGGTGGATGATTTGCCTCCTGCAAAGTTTAATGTGGGTGCAAGTATATCAAACAGCCTTATAAGCAGTGGTACTATTGTAAACGGAACAGTGGAGAACTCTGTTATATTCCGAAAGACCTTTATAGGCAGTAATTGTACCATTAAAAATTCCATTATTTTAAATGATGTATATATAGGGGACAATACCTATATTGAAAACTGTATTGTAGAAAGTCACGGTACAATCAGAGCCAATTCCTACCACAAGGGCGAAAATGGAATTGAGGTTGTATGTGAGGACGCAGAAAGATATTTCTTCTAGGGAGATATGCTGTGGGAGGAGAGAGAAGAGTGCTTAGGCACTCTTCTTTTGATGTGTGGATTATTAGAAAAAGGGGTAAAATTATTATAATAAATACATCTGGAAAATTGCGACATAGGGCCTTTTATGTTAGGATAATACAGCAGAAATGGGGACTGGCAGGCGACTGAGAAAGCATTAGTATCCTCATCTGCATTAGATAAAATAAGAGTTATTATAGTATTACTGACAGGAGTATTAAAGAGATGTATATAATAGCAGGTTTGGGAAATCCCACCAGGGAATATGAGAACACAAGACATAATGCGGGCTTTATGTGTATAGATGAGCTGGCAAAGCTGCATGATATTAAGATAAGTGAGCATAAGCATAAGGCATTAGTGGGCAAGGGCTATATTGACGGAGTAAAGGTAATTCTTATAAAGCCCCAGACATATATGAATAATAGCGGCGAAAGCATAAGAGAGGCTATGGATTTTTATAAGCTGGAGCCGGAAAATGATTTGATTGTTATCTATGATGATATTGATTTGGATGTAGGGAAACTGCGTATAAGGGAAAGGGGAAGTGCCGGCGGACACAATGGTATTAAGAGTATTATAAACCACTTGGGAACTAACAGCTTTTGCCGAATAAGAGTGGGAGTAGGTGCAAAGCCTCAGGGCGGAGATTTGGTTAATCATGTACTGGGACATTTTACGGTAGAAGATAAGCAAAATATGGATGAAGCTAAAAAGAAAGCGGCAGAGGCTACAGCGGTTATTATCACTGATGGCACTGAAAAGGCGATGAATTTGTTTAATTGATTTGGCGGTGGAAAATGGACGCATTACTATACCCATTAACTGAATGGGCGGATTTCGAGGATATAAAGGGCAGGCTTGGTAAAGGGGGCAGAGTGACCCTTAACGGCTGTGTGGACTCTCAAAAGGTACATATTGCAGAGGGTCTTGCCGGCGATTATAAATATAAGATTATAGCCACATATTCGGATATGAGGGTCAAAGAAATAGTATCAGATATGAGACTGTATGAGCGGGCGGTATTTGCCTATCCTGCAAAGGATTTAATATTTTACCAGGCAGATATCCACGGAAGTTCGCTGACTGCGGAGAGAATAAAGGTATTAAAGAGGCTGGCATTAGGGCTTCCTGTTACTATTGTAACTACCTTTGATGCCCTTATGACTTCAATGGTGCCACTTTCCGTATACAATGAGCACACGCTTCATATAAATAAGGAAGATGCTATTGATGAAAAAAGACTGGCAAAAAATCTTATTGCCATGGGATATACAAGGAATTATCAGGTAGAGGCACCGGGAGAATTTTCAATTCGCGGTGGCATTATAGATATTTTTGATTTAACAGAGGAAAATCCTTATAGAATAGAGCTGTGGGGGGATGATATTGAGTCCATCCGTTCCTTTGATGTTCTAAGCCAGCGTTCCATTGAAAATCTTTCTGAAATCACTATATTTCCTGCTTCGGAAATAATACTGACCGATGAGGAGCTGGCAGCAGGGCTAAAGAAAATAGAGGCAGAGGGAAAGAAGCAGTATGAAACCCTGCGGGGAGAATTTAAAACAGAAGAGGCTCACAGAATAGATGTTACCGTAAAAACACTAAAGGAAAATTTAACGGAGCTGGGGCTTAGAACCAATCTGGAAAGCTATATAAATTATTTTTATAAAAAACCGGATATTTTAACAAACTTTTTACCCAAAGAGGGCTCTGTTCTTATTATAGATGAGGCTGGCAGAGTAAAGGAGCATACGGATGCCATTGAAATGGAATTTAGAGAAAGTATGTCCTCCCGTCTGGAAAAAGGCTATATTTTACCCTTTCAGGCTAATATTTTACACTCTGTCAGTGAGGTAATAAGCTCTGTAAAGGGGATGCCTGTTATTCAATTAGGAGCATTAGAGAGTAAGCATAGCATCTGTAAAGCAGACATAAAGGTTAACATAACGTCAAAATCCATATCCCCATATAAAAATCATTTTGAGCTGCTGTTAAAGGATTTGGCTTCGTATAAAAAGAGGGGCTATAAAATTATTCTTTTATCAGCTTCTCCTACCAGGGCTAAGCGTCTGGCGGCGGATTTAAGGGAAAATGAAATTAATGCTGTATATACCACAGACCCGATGCGTCCTGCCAATGTGGGAGAAACTCTTTGCAGATATGGAACTATGCTAAAGGGCTTTGAATATCCTTTGCTTAAATTTGTGGTTATTTCTGAGAGTGATATTTTTGGAAGCAGGGATGCCAAAAAGAGGACAAAGGCTAAATACCGGGGACAGAAAATCAAAAACTTTGGAGAGCTAAGGGTGGGAGATTATGTGGTGCATGAAAGCCACGGACTTGGTATTTACAGAGGAATAGAAAAGGTAGAGGTAGAAAAGGTCACAAAGGACTATATGAAAATCGAATATAGGGACGGGGGCAATTTATATGTACTTGCCACCGGCTTTGATGTTATCCAAAAATATGCCTCTGTGGATAGTATAAAAAAGCCTAAGCTTAACAAGCTGGGTACTAAGGAGTGGAGCAATACCAAGAGCAAGGTTAAGGCTGCGGTGGATGGTATAGCCGAGGATTTAGTCAGGCTATATGCTGCCAGACAGTCTAAGCAGGGCTATGTATATTCTGCCGATACGGTATGGCAAAAGGAATTTGAAGAGCTTTTTCCCTATGAGGAGACGGAGGATCAGCTTCGTGCAGTGGCTGATACCAAACAGGATATGGAAAGCAATAAAATAATGGACAGGCTTATTTGCGGGGATGTGGGCTATGGAAAGACTGAAATTGCCATAAGAGCTGCCTTTAAGGCTGTTTCCGAGGGAAAGCAGGTGGCGGTTTTAGTGCCGACCACAATCTTAGCCGGTCAGCATTACAATACATTTGTTCAGCGAATGAAAGATTTTCCCATAAGGATTGAAGCACTATCCAGATTTAAGACACCTGCTGCTCAAAAAGCCACTATTACAGACTTGAAAAAGGGAATGGTGGACATCGTTATAGGAACACACCGCCTACTTTCTAAGGATGTGGAGTATAAAGACCTGGGACTTTTAATTGTGGACGAGGAACAGCGTTTTGGTGTGTCTCATAAAGAAAAGCTTAAAAAATTAAAAGAGGATGTGGATGTACTGACCCTGAGTGCAACTCCTATTCCACGTACACTTCATATGTCACTGGTGGGCATAAGGGATATGAGTGTACTGGAAGAGCCGCCGGGAGAGAGATTGCCCATACAGACCTTTGTAAGTGAATATAATGAAGCTATGGTTCGAGAGGCTATTCTGCGAGAGATATCCAGAGGCGGACAGGTTTATTATGTATATAACAGGGTAAATAATATAGCGGATATTGCTGCAAAGCTAACAAATCTTGTGCCGGAAGCAAATGTGGCATATGCCCACGGTCAGATGAAAGAGTCGGAAATTGAACGAATAATGTTTGATTTTGTAGAGGGAAGCCTGGATGTACTTGTTAGTACCACCATTATTGAAACGGGTTTGGATATTTCCAATGTAAATACAATTATTATACACGACTCGGACAAGCTGGGACTGTCCCAGCTATATCAGCTTAGAGGACGTGTAGGCAGAAGCAATAGAACTGCTTATGCTTTCCTTATGTATAAGAGGGATACTCTGCTTAAAGAGGTGGCAGAGAAGAGACTTGAAGCTATTAGGGAATTTACTGATTTGGGAAGCGGATTTAAAATCGCCATGCGTGATTTGGAAATAAGAGGAGCGGGAAATCTCCTTGGAAAGAGTCAGCATGGTCATATGGAAGCCGTCGGCTATGATTTATATTGTAAAATGCTTAATGAAGCTGTATCCAAGCTAAAGGGAGAGGATATTTCCTTTAATGAATTTAATACCCAGACGGATTTGGACGTGGATGCATACATTCCCGCAGAATATATAGTGAATGAAATTCAGAAGCTTAATATATACAAGAGAATTGCCTCCATAGAAAATTCAGAAGAAGCAGAAGATTTATACCAGGAGTTAAAGGACAGATTTGGCAAGGTGCCAAACAGTGCGGATAATTTGCTTAAGATTTCGGTTTTAAGAGGCATTGCCCACAATCTGTTTATCACTGATATTAAGGGAGGCAAGGGGCTTATTAAATTCATAATGAAGCCGGACGCCGCCATAAATATTTCCAATATTCCCGATTTAATGCTGGAAATGGGAAAGAGCTTTAACTTCTCGGCAAAGGGAACGCCTTTCTTTACCTACCGCTACAAAACCACCGGCATAGCAGAAAAGGATGAAAAAGAACTACTCTCCGCCACTGAAATGGTACTGGAGAAAATGGGGAAGTGGCTGAGGTAGAGATTGACATTTTATAAAGGGAGAGTGCACGGAGACAAAGCATGAGCAATCCGTAAAATGAGGTCTGTAAAATGAAATTTAATATTTTAATAGTCGAAGATGATAATGAAATAAATAATTGCAATGTTTTTTGATAAAACATTTACAGGGATTGTTTGCTGGTATTTGATAATGTTTTTAATTCCTCAAATACTTTACTATATTGGATTTAAAGTTGAACCCATCGGTACAATTGCGCGTTGGATGCCACGCAATTTTTTCAACGGTATGGATGTAAACTTAAGTATATGTAATCCGGTTTGGAGTACTACATCAGGAATGTTACTGTGTGTACTGTCAGGTGCTATGGGAGCTATAATCTTTGGCATTGTCGGTATATTGACTTTGAGAAAAAAAGAGTTTTAAACTTTGGGGCTATATAATATATAGCCCTCTTTATGATTTGGAGGTATGGGATGTTATACATTTTGCTTATATGTTCCTTACTTTTAATGGTTTATTTTGTCATACGTTGTTATCTGATTAAAAAATCCTTAAAAGAAGTGAACAATGAACTAAGAGATATCCAAAAAGATATAAAGGGAAACCAAGTTGTACATTTGCCTATGCCTACAAAAGATTTGGAGGCACTTATAGCTACCATTAATGAGGCCTTGGAAGAAATACGCCGAGAAAGAATTACATATGCCAAAAGAGAACGGGATTTTCAAACCCAGATAGAAGCAATCAGTCACGATTTAAGGACACCCGTAACTGTTATTTTGGGATATTTAAAGCTGCTGAAAAAGGAAAGTGAAACTTCGGCAGTATTTTTCACATCTGAGCAGGAGGATATGCTTAAAATCACTGTTCGAAAGGCTGAAGCTATGGAAAAATTGATTGCACAGTTTTATGATTATTCAAGAATAATTGCCGGAGATTATGAAATAGCTATGGATAAAATTGATGTAAGTCAAATTCTTAGAGAGGTATTTACAGATAATTGTCTTATTTTGGAAGAAGCAAATCTGAAAGTAGATATAAATTGTCCTGACTATCCTATTTGGGTAATGGGAGATAGAGATGGACTGGAGAGAATTTTGATAAATCTGTTTCAGAATATTGGTAGATATGCCAATAGCTATGTGAAGATAGGTATCTCTGAAAACGATAAAAAGGCTAAGCTGTTCTTTGAAAATGATACAGATAAATTATCTTCACAGGATATACCCAATCTGTTTGAGCGATTCTATATGAAAGACGGTTCCAGAGGACAGGGGGGGAGCGGTCTGGGCTTAACTATTGCCAAAAGTTTAGCTGAAGAAATGGAGGGGGTATTATCGGTGGGAGTTATTGACAAAGAAAATAATAATGACAATATCATAATATGCTTTACCTTAGAGCTAGCCTCTTTGGAATAATGAATATTTTGGCGACTTTGAATTTTGCGTATTCAGAGCCGCCATTTGCAAGTTAAGCTAGAGATTGACTCTCTTATAACCATATAGTACAATGTACTATACAGAGAGGAGGCGATTAGATGGCATTTTCTATAAGACTGACAGAGGAAGAAAGAAAACTGGCAGATAGTTATGCAAAATTAAATGCTATTTCTATTGGGGAAGCTTTTAAAAGGGCGTTATTTGAAAAGATAGAGGATGAATATGACATAGTTGTAGCGGAGGAAGCCTACAAAGAATATGTAGATAGTGGATATAAATCTACTCCTATTGCTGATTTCTGGAGGGAGTTAGATGAAGAAGTATGATGTTGAACTGTCGGAGCGCTTTAAAAAGGAATTTAGAAAATTAGATAAGTATACTCAAAAAATCATACGAGGCTGGATTGATAAGAACTTGGTTAGTACCACCGACCCATATATACACGGTAAGGGCCTGACTTCTAACAGAAGTGGTCAGTGGAGGTATAGAATAGGCGATTACAGACTTATTTGTGAGATAGATGATAACAGGCTTATAATACTGGCTTTATCTATTGGACATAGGCGGGAAGTATACGAAAAATAGTATAATAAATACTGATATTTTGGCGACTTTGAATTTTACATATTCAGAGTCGCCATTTGTATTTACGCATATTTCCTTTTTTGAGGCGATGTGCTAAAATATAATCCCATCTTTGACACATGGATAAGAACAAAACAGCCGCAACACCAGTATTTATGGTAGTTGTGGCTGTTATTGCGTTGCATAGATATGTGCTATATTTGTCTTTTTATATTTCTTTTGATTTTTTTATAATGCTTCGCATAGAGAATTTAGATATATATTCATAATCAGTATGAAAATCAAACTTTTCATGAAGCATGTCTGTGAGTTTGGTTCTCTTGTAAGAAGGCGTGTAGCCGCTGTTTTTAGATAGTAGTGTCATTTGCATTTTCCTAAGAGTATCAAGAATCTCTTTACATGTGTATTTACTTTCCAGTTTTTTTTCAAGCAGGCGATAAACAAGAAGACTGAGATAACAGATAAGGAAATGAGCCCTGATTCTGTCTTCGCGTCTTACATATACAGGTCTTGCTTCAAACTCGGATTTCATTATTCGAAAGTTTTCTTTTATTTCCCAACGCTGACAATTTACTTTAAGAATCTCTTCGATGTTATCATCGAGGTTTGTGATTACAGCATAGAATCCATCATACCTTTCTTCTTCAGCGATTTTATCTATATCAAGATCGAGTAAAACCTTTTCCGCAATCTCTCCATCATAAGTTAATGATACCTGCTTTAAAAAACGGGCAGGATCATTCTGGTTTTTTCCTTTTCTTTGTTTTGATGGAGAAGCGACAGTTTTGAGAGCTCGTTCAATCTGAGAATGGCGTATTTTTCGCTGGTAAGCTTTGTACTTTGGAGAGTATGTAACAATCAGTGTTTCGTCCATTTCACCAGTAACTACAGGAATCTCTTTATAATAGATTGAATTAAATACAGTATCGTCGGTCTCATCAAGAGTTGTAAGGTCTATAAAAGCCTTTGAACCAATTTTTCTGTATTGCTTTGGGTTAAGAGCGATTGCTTTATCTTCGGCATTCATCTTTTTAATAGAGTGTGTAATAACGTAAGCCCTGTTCCCAAAGCTGTTAAAGAGTCTGTTGCTTTTGCACCCAAGGCCCGCGTCAGAGCAGAAGATAAATTCACTGCAGTCAAAATCTCGAATAATCTTTGTTTCAAGAGGCTTTAGTGTAGATTGTTCGTTTTGGTTTCCGGGAAATATGTCGAAAGCAAGTGGGATACCGTCAGCATCCATGAATAAGCCCATTGAAACTATTGGATTAGGCTTATGTTCCTTGCTCTTTCCATAGCGTCTAAGCTCGTCCTCTTCTTCAATTTCAAAGAAGTAGTTAGTGCAGTCGTAATAAAGAATCTTATTATTTCTTGGATGTGTGTGATTGGAATTGCGATAAACTTCTTCCTGAATGAAATCGGATTCATTAGATAAAATCGAAAGCGCCCGATAAACATCATGAAGTTCATATTTGGGTGTTTCTAAAAGAGAACTACAGAATGAATAACTGCTCATCTTGCTGCCGGGAGAAAGAATTCTTGCATAAATAAGATCTGTCATAATGGCACTAAGATCATACTCATAATGATGTCTGCTCTTTATATTTCTGCAGATGTTATCTATCCTAAGTTCAGAACAAAGTTTCTGAAGGAATAGATATCCGGAATTAAAAGAACGTTCCTCAAGAATCAGTAAGGAAAAGGTGTCAAAGACCCGGGATATGATGATGTTTAATGCCGATTTGGGTATTATGGATATGTATGATGACGGTATTATTCAAATCCATAATATGATGTGGTTACCGGAGGATAATTTCGACTACATTGCTTATATGGCCGAAATATACGGATGTGATATAATAATTATCAGACGATTTGAGAACGCAAAGGTTTTTGCGGGCAATTACAGAGTGATAAAAAATACGGATAACTATCTGGTATATGGTAGAAAATAATGGAGGCACAAATGTTATTAAGCGTTGTGGTACCCTGCTTTAACGAAGAAGAAAATGTATTCCCGTTCTATGATGAGCTTATGAAAAACCGGAGCTTTTTTGAGAACAGGGAACTGGATGTAGAAATTATATATGTGGACGATGGCTCAAAGGACGGTACTGTCAGGGAAGTGAAAGCGCTTAA
>JBHAJK010000017.1:0-21169 GCA_041826605.1 Lachnospiraceae bacterium
AGGCAAAGCCCTCCTTAAACATAAAACAGGAGACAGGGTGGAAGTCAAAGTAAGTGAAAGTGTAAGCTATTATGTAGTAATTCAGAAAATTGAAAACAATAAGGATGATTCGGAGGATAGGATTAGGGGGTATTAGAATAAGTGGTTGGGGCAATACAATAGGCATTTCTTTTGACGTTTATCATTCTCACGACTTCTATTCGGGATAATTAGGTTTTTCATAACGGCATACAAAGTTTGTCATTTGCTCATAAAGCCGAAAATTTATGGATTCAAAAAACTCTCAACGGGATTGAGAGTTTTTTACTTCTTCCTCAGCAATATCATATAACTCGGCCAATTTACTTTGTAAAATCGCTTTATCAATCAACTTTGTTTTATATTCAGCTATCATAGTTTGAGACAAGCTTCGGCTTAAAGAATATTCCACAACATCTGTATCAGCGTTTTTGCACAGAATCATTCCAACACTCGGATTCTCTTGCGATTTCTTTACGTCTCTATCTAATGCTTCAAGATAAAAATCCATCTTCCCCATATATTCAGGCTTGAAATCATCAATTTTCAAATCAATTGCAATCAAACATTGGAGTTCTCTATGATAGAAAAGCAAATCAACATAATAATCGTTATTTCCAACTTGAATATGGTATTCATCGTTGATAAATAAAAAATCTTTACCGAATTCCAGCAAGAAATTTTTCATATTTTTTAATATAGCCTTTTTTAAGTCATATTCCTTGTAAGGCTTTGTAAGCAATCAAAGAATACAGCGAGCAGGTTAGACAAAGAGACGCAGAAAAACATCGACTTGAATGCGAAAATGAAGAAAGAAAGAAAAAATCACAGGATCGAGATAGGTAAGCTAAGGAAAACTATAGACTATGTTGTGATAGCAGGCATTGTTACAACACTTGTAGCATACTTCATTTAATTCATATTTGGCTGTATTAGTATGACAAGCATAGGCAACAGATATCAAGGACAAGGGCAGAGCCTTCGTAAACGAATCCTTGACACTCTTGTCTATGCTAGTCTTTTTATTGCCAAGCCCAATATGAAAGACAGGTAATAAGATTTAATTAGTGAATAATATAATATTGTATGTCATATTGCTTTTATAGTAGAATCAATTAAACGCAAAGCCGATATTTATGATTGCATGGAGATATAGATGAATAAGCCACATTTAACATATGCGCAGCAAGTAGTAAAGCTTCGTGATGATAAAAATTTAATAATACATGATGAAATATACTGTCAAGAAATGCTATGTAAGATAGGTTACTTTTCTCTTATTGGTGGATATAAAAAGCCATTTAGAGACCCTATGACAAGGAAATATATAGGTGGAACCACGTTTGAGGATATTATTGCACTATACAATTTCGATCAGAAACTGCGCAGTTTGATTATGGAATACATTTGCGTGATAGAGCGTAAGTTTTCAAATGCGATGTCATATGGCTTCTGTGAAATATTTGGTGAAGAGCAAAAGTACTATTTGGATCCTGTGAATTATAAAGCTAAGAATCCAAACGAAGTAACAAAGCTGATTTCAATTTTGTCATATAACGCAAATACTAATACTGAACATGATTATATTAACCATCAACGAAGTACATATCATAATGTACCATTATGGGTGTTGCTACATGCATTAACTTTTGGACAAATATCAAAAATGTATTTGTATGCTATTCCGCAAATAAAGAGCCGTGTATGTCGACAGTTCACAAATGTTAATCAGCACGAATTAGAACAATATACGAAGGTACTTGTTCTTTTTAGAAATGTTTGTGCACACAATGAATGTCTTTTTTCATTTAAGGCATATTCTGAAATCCCAAATACTTTGATACATAAAAAGTTAAATATTTCTACAACGGGTGGACATTATGACAAAGGAAAAGTAGACTTATTTGCTGTATTTATCGCTGTAAGATATCTTCTGTCTAAAGAAGATTTTAATGATTTAAAGAAGAGATTTTTACAGTTACTAAGGGAATATACCAAAAGTAGTAAGCGTGTTACAGAAGGACAGCTTTTGGAATATATGGGGTTTCCTGCTAATTGGAAAAGTATAGGGCGTTATTGTAAAATATAAATTCAATCGCTTGACGCGATAATTGCATATGTGTATATTATTATATAGTGATTAGGTTTTAGAAGGATGCGTTCCCTAAGACCGGGGGCAGACCTGCGGGCCTGTCTTTTTTATTGTCATAAATGATAATAAAAACACTGATGTTGAGTAAATATGTTTACTAATGTTGTTGTACATTTAAATAGTATCATTTACATGGAGGTGTATGATTAAGAATGGACAGATGAAGAGATATAAAGAATCTTTAGCAAAAACATCAGCACCAATTTTGTTAAGCCAGATGACACAAGGGTATATGTTAGCTGTCAATGATATGACGATGCATCAAGTAGCATGTTCATTGTATCAGACAAAAGATGGTGGACATAGTTGGAAGAAAGTTGATATGGATGCAGTAGATTCAGAACATTCTGTTACTTATGAATTTGAGTTTGTAAGTTAGGATGAAGGCTATATTGCAACACATTCATTTAGTGAACGGTCGCCAGAACCTTTTAAAACAGAAGCTGGTGGCGTCACTTGGACAGAAGTCACATTGCCTGATGAGATAGAAGAATTCTGTCAGGCATTTACACCAATAGTTGATGGTGAAAAATATACTGTTTATGTTGGAAAAGAGGATAGTAGCAAATATAAAGGAGAATAAAGCTTGCTATGAGTCAACAGATGGCGGAAGAAGTTACAAATATACAGGACAAATCATTCTTGAATAAGATGATGCGAAGAATAGTTTTCATCAATATGCTTTGTAGTCCTGTATTTGTAATCGCATATCTATTCTTTGGAAAAATCCTTTACAAATTATGTATGTACGGTGGAATAAAGAAAAGGGGAACAAAGCTTGGATTATGTATGCTGTTTTTTATCGTATACTTTATTCTGTACATAATCAAAATAAAAAGAATAGTATTTGTATTTGCTAACTGAAAGCATGGCTTCTTTTGTTTTTTAGAATGTGATATTATTAATAAGTATATGCATATTACAGCTTAGTTTCTAGTGGATTTGCCGAATACACAGACTGCCCACCTAATTCTGCACTTTATTTACCATTAAGTGGTAATGAAATAGTTAAGAATTTAAAAGCGCAGGGATTTGTATGGTATTCAAATGAAGATTTGAAGCCAGAAGATGTGCAAAAAGGCGATATTCTAGTAAAAAGTAGACATGTAGAGATTTTTGATCATTTTGATGAAAAGGGAAAAGAATGGGCCTATTCGTGGGGAGAAGTAGCACCTTATGAACCATATGAGAAAAACTGTAGTAAAAACAACTTATTTAATGTTTATAGAGGAGTGTGGAGATATGAAGGCAAATATAATATGGTTATCTACATTAATCTGCATGGTATTATTCGGATGTGGATGTGGTACGACAGTTAATATGGGTAGCAGTGAAGAAAATGGTAATATAATTGATGCATTTAATAGTGATAATGCAAAGATAGTAAATAATATAGAAGAAAAAGCAGCAGAAGATGGTGGAAAAATGAAGGCTGATGAAGAAATGTATAGAAAATATATTATAGAAAATATACAAAAAATAATTGATGAAGCTCATCCGGAGATATATACATACCTTGATGAATACGAAAAAATGTATACAGAAGAAGATTATGAAGAATGTATGAAGTTTGAAAAAAACATGATCCTGGATTTAGAAGGAGAAAGACAGTGGATAAGTCCAACAAACTCTTTTGATGAATATATTCCTGAGGAGGAAGAGCATGATGAGCCGTTAGGAAAATATGTCTCTGATGATAAGAATAAATATAGAATTGGTCATTATTTAGGGGGATATCAAATAAAGGAAGAACATAATAATCCGTATGTTTTTTCGGTGATTAACCAATATGATAGTGAACAACTGGCACACATAAGAATGTATCTTATGCACAGGGGTGCGGCAGAAATGATGACCTATTTTGGGGTTAATGATTATAGTGTTTTAAAATCGAATAAGGATTTATATAATGCAAAAGTTTTTGAAAACAATATAGATGATGCTAATTCATGGTATTGGTTTGATGGAGAAGATATGTTTCTTCTTTGCGATATGAATAGAATTGAAAAGAAAAATAGTGAAGGAGAGTACTGCGGCGTCATATATGAATATTCAGTATTGGCTATATGTCATTTAAATAATGGAAAATATATTGTTGAAGAAGTAATTCCACTAAAAATGCAATAGCGATAACGAAAATTTGTGATATTTAAGAGGAGAGAGTATGCTAATCTGATACAGATGTACCAGCAATTGTATGATAATTGGTATGCGAAGGAATTAGCATATTATGAGATTGATGGAAAGACATCTACGCTTTTTGCGAAAAGTTATGGAAGACAAGCAATTTCGAATTTGCTCTCAGCGTTGAAAGATTCATTTAAATTGGAGGAAGGTTATAACTCAAGTGTGGTTGCAGCACAAGCAATTAAAGTAAAGAACGCAATGACTGGCTCAGTGCAGATGGAACCGGAAGTTATGGCAGCATGGGATGCACTTATTAAATCTGGAAAAACATATTCGGAAGCAGAAAAAATTATTACAGATATACGACTAAATAATCCAGAGATTTTGGATGAAATAAATCATGTGATAAGCAGTGCAGGTTATGAATATGGAGTCATTAGTTTTGAAAAACACATTGAGGATTGCGAGACATACAAAGGTACTGTACGGGATGTGCCACTGAATGAGAGTTATAAGAATAACAATGTTAATGTTGATAATGCTAAGTATGTGTATAGTGTGCTTATCAATGCAGGATTCACAAAAGAAGCAGCTTCTGCAGTAATGGGAAACCTTGATGTAGAACATGCTTTTAGCGCAGAGTGGAGTGGTGATCAGGGGTCAGTCGGAATCGCCCAATGGAAAGGGAGCAGAAAAATACAATTGGAAGAATATGCTCAAAAGAATGGTGGTAGTACAACTGACATCGAAATTCAAACGGCCTTTATGGTAGAGGAAGATTTGGAGAATCGATTAGGAAAGGACGGACTAGAAGAATTTAAAAATATGACTGACTTTATCGATGCCACAGATTATTTTTGTGATAGGTATGAAAGTCCTTCTTGTTACTCAAGTTATGAACAATGGGAAAATGGTAAATACGGACCGAATTATGCTTCTCATGGTGGAGAATATGAAATAGCATGGGGAAGATATGAGTGGTCAGATCAACTGAATAAATACGAACTTGATTTAAAAGGTAGAAGAAGCGCTGCGATGTATTGGTATAACAATTTGGATTGACAAGAGGTATTAATAACAATGAGAAGATTTCAAATAATAGCAATAGTGGGTTTACTTTGTGCACTAACCGCATGCGGGGTGGTTAAGGATAATGAAAATGATACTATTTCCAGTGCTATTGTAGAAGATTTGGACAACAAACAGGTTTTTGATGAAGATGGTTTATCAGGGTTAAAGGATACTGAATTGAATAATTTGACAGAGGAAGATTCGATGATCGAAGAGAATGATTCATCTGAATACGATGAGTTAGTATGTGAAGAAGATTTTTCTGAAAATGATGAGATGAAATCCATTGAAAACGTATTGGAAGAATTGGCTGGCGAATATGAGTACACAACGGATTATGGTGTTGGTAAACTCATTATTCAAAGAACAGAGTGGGGTTATGATATTTCCGATTATAAAGAGGATTCGTCTTACCGTTTTTTAGCAAATGCATCTAATATTATTAATACAAGCGGTAATCGGTTTGTTATTGAATATCCTGCGCACGTTTATGAAGATGACACTGTAATTTTCGAATATTATACACTAGCATATAATCATAATGAGATAGAAGTGTCCTATTGTGAAACAGAAGAAGGAGATACTACGGTGTTATACACTGCAATACTAAGATAACTGGTAGTAAAGGTAATTTAAGATATGATTGTTATTTAAAAAAGAAGAAGAATATATATATTGTGATAGCTTTTCCAATATTCTGAATCCTAATATCAATAGTGACGAGCAAGTTGTAACGAGTATAAATACTGAAGCTGATACATATTCTGAGTCGAAATATGTATTCTGTGACGATAATTACTCATTAATTAGTATTGATAAGTATTTAAAAAAGTAATTAAAGCAAATCCAGATCTACCCCAGGGTATAACCTTTCATGGACTTAGAAGTTCATGCGTATCCATATTGGTTCATGAGGGCCACTATGTAAAGAGTACACAAAAGTGGGTTGGTCATGCAGACATTGACACAACACTTAGAATTTACGCCAAAGTTAAAGACAAAGCTTCAAAGCAAGAGATTTCAGATAGTATGAGTGGTAAGATTCAGCCAAAAAAATATAATGAATCAGATATTGAAAATTAAATAACGAGATTATAGAGAAGAATTGCATTTCTACTTATTATAATAAAGAAGATAATAAAAACGAAAAGTTAGAAAAAAGTTAGAATTAGAACATAAAAAATCGGAATGACAGGATTCGAACCTGCGGCCTCAGCGTCCCGAACGCTGCGCTCTACCAAACTGAGCCACATTCCGTGATACTTGAATATGATATTACAAAATAAAGAAAAAAACAAGGAATAAATTATAGAATGTTTACTGAGGAATATATGCAGGGACTTATGAAAAATGCAAAGGAGATAATCCCTGTTCGCACAGAGCATTATGCTAAAATAATGGGGCTCTCTTATGGAAGAGTTACCATAAGAAAGCAGCGTACCCGTTGGGGTAGCTGCTCTTCAAAAGGAAATCTGAACTTTAATTGTTTATTAATACTTGCTCCGCCGGAGGTTATGGATTATGTAATAGTCCATGAGCTATGTCATTTAATGGAGATGAACCATTCCAAAGCTTTTTGGACAAAAGTAGAGGAGATTATGCCGGATTATAGGGAGAATCGCAAATGGTTAAAAGAAAAAGGCGGAGAGCTGATTCGCTCCCTGCCTGTTAGTAAAACTGCTTCAAAATCCCGCCGCCGTAGGCGTACTACTTCTTTAACAAATTGGAGAGTTTTGCAAATTCCTCCAAAGTCAGGGCTTCGCCACGGATGGTAGGGGACAGCTCCATTTTTTCAAGAGCCTCCAGAATATCTTCCTTGGAAATATTGATGCTTCCACCCTTAAGTCCGTTTATAAGGGTTTTGCGTCTCTGATTAAAGCTGGCTCTTATAAGCTTAAACATAAAGCTCTCGTCATTGACATCCACAGGGGGCGCGGGATATAAACTTAGCTTTATAACTGCACTACCCACATTTGGGCGTGGCATAAAGCAGTTAGGAGGAACATTGGCCACGATTTGGGGATTGGCATAATACTGAACCGCCAAAGAAAGAGCTCCATAATCCTTGGATCCGGGCTGGCATTGCATCCTGTCTGCCACTTCCTTTTGTACCATAACAGTAATGCTATCCAAAGGTACCTTACTTTCAAAGAGCCCCATAATAATAGGTGTAGTAATATAATATGGAAGATTTGCCACTACTTTTATGGGCTTTCCGTCACTATACTGTTGGCATATAGATTTTATGTCGACCTTTAATATGTCCTCATTAATTATTTCCACATTACTATATTCCGATAAGGTATCTTTTAAAATAGGAATAAGTGCCTTATCAATTTCCACAGCCACAACCTGTCTTGCGTTTTCAGCAAGATACTGGGTCATAGTGCCTATACCGGGACCTATTTCCAATACACAGTCATCTTTTGTAATACCCGCATCTCTAATGATTTTCTCCAATACATGCTCGTCTATTAAAAAGTTTTGACCAAATTTTTTTTGAAAATTGAAATTATATTTTTGTAACACTGCAATGGTGTTAGCTGGATTTCCAAGTGTTGCCATAATACCGCCATTCTGATGTTTTACTTATTGAAAAATAGCTTTCTGCCATTTTTATATGTCTGCTCCAGTACCTTATAATAAGGCACACCCTTAATTGCTGCAATCTTTTCTGCCACAAGGGGTAAATATAACGAAGAATTTCGCTTACCTCTATGAGGCGTAGGGGCAAGATATGGACAGTCCGTTTCCAGTAATATTCTATCTAAGGGAATTTCTTCCACTGCCGCCACAAGCTTTTTGGCATTGGAAAATGTAATTACTCCACCAATACCAAAATAATAGCCAAGCTTTAAAAGCTCCCTTGCGGTTTCTGCTGAATAGGAGTAGCAGTGCATAACGCCGGGAATACCTTTTGCTGCATTGCTTTTTAATATACTCATAGTATCCTCACTGGCATCTCTGGAATGTATTACCACAGGCTTATTAAGGGTTCTTGCCAGCTCCAACTGACGTACAAACCATTCCTTTTGAGCATCTTTGCTTATATTATCATAATGATAGTCCAGACCTATTTCTCCAATAGCCAGTACTTTTTTTCTGGTGGCAGCTTCTGCCACATAATTAAAATCGTCCTCATCCAGCCCATCAATACATCCGGGATGTATACCTATGGCACTATAGATGTGGTCATATTTTTGAGTAAGTTCATAGGTGGTATCAACACTCTCTATATCAGCAGCGATATTCATTACATAGGCAATGCCCTCGTCCTTTAGCTGCATTATTAAATCATCCCTATCCTCATCAAATGAACTGTCATCATAATGAGCATGGGACTCAAATATTCTTATGTCTTTCATATTTTGTGCCTCTTCAGAGATTATTCTACTATATTTTGTGTCCATAAAAAAAAGAGAAAAAAAGATAAAAAATAGCTTGCATTTATAAAAACACTATAATATAATAACACTTGCGTCACGAAAGACGCAAGACAGATTATGATTTGTCTCTTTTATTATATGCGTCTTTAGCTCAGTTGGTAGAGCACCTGACTCTTAATCAGGGTGTCCAGGGTTCGAGCCCCTGAAGACGCACTTTCAAAGTATCGGTTTTGTGGTCTTGAGCCATGGGGTCGGTGCTTTTTTTCATTAAGTGACAAAGCCATATAATGAAAAAGCAGTAGTATATGCAAGGCTTGCGGGAATGAAATTTTGGCTCGCAGAAAGGAGATAACTATGGGTGTTTTAACACATTTGGAACCGACAAGGGTTTTCTATTATTTTGAGGAGATTACAAAAATCCCACACGGTTCAGGAAATACAAAAGAAATAAGTGACTTTTTGGCGGCTTTTGCCAGGGAGAATAATTTAAAATATCGTCAGGATGAACTGAATAATATTGTTATATGGAAAGAGGGCAAAGGTAAGCCTGTTATTTTACAGGGTCATATGGATATGGTCTGTGAAAAGGAGCCTGACTGCAATAAGGATATGTCCAAAGAGGGACTGGATATATATGTAGACGGTGGCGAGGTACGCGCTAAGGGCACTACCCTTGGAGGAGACAACGGAATTGCAGTAGCAATGGCAATGGCGCTATTAGAGCTTGAGGATGATACCCTGCCTCCCATAGAGGCTATTATAACTGTGGATGAAGAAACAGGTATGTATGGAGCAGCAGGTCTTGACCCAAATGGAATAGAGGGAAGATTAATGCTTAATCTGGACTCAGAGGATGAGGGAGTATTTACGGTAAGCTGTGCCGGAGGTATTAGGGCAGGACTTGAAGTTGACATAACTCGAGACACCCCCCTTTCTTATGACAAAGCTTCAAATGATTTTATGGCAGACGGCGCTGGAAGCTCAAAGGTGGCAAATAATGTAAGCTTAGTAGCAGCTATCTATGAAATAGAAGTAAAGGGCTTAATCGGCGGCCATTCAGGTATTAAAATTCATAAAAACAGAGGAAACGCTATTCATCTTTTAGGCAGGGCACTTCAAGGAATTAGGGATGAAGCTGATATAAGACTTATTACAGTTTCAGGCGGAGCAAAGGACAATGCTATTGCGGTAGCAGCTAAAGCCAGACTTGCCCTATTATCAAAGGGAGATAATGCAGAGGAAGTAAAGACTGACTTTATAAATACCTTAAAGGCTCTAGAGGCTGATTTTAAAGGGGAATATGCTACCACAGACCGGGAAGTTAATATCAGCTGTGAGGAGCTTTTTGAAAATACCATTACTCCAATGGACAGGGAAAGCACGGACAAGGTAATATATATGCTTTGCTGCACACCAAATGGTGTGATGAAAATGAGCCCTGATGTGGCGGGACTGGTGCAAACCTCTCTTAATAAGGGAATTTTAACAACTGTCAATAAGGCAACCGGAGAAATGGATGCAAATGGAGATAAGGTAATAATGACCCTTGCCCTTAGAAGTTCAGTGGCATCTGAAAAGGAAGCCCTTAAAAAGCAACTGAGAGATATGATGGCAGCCATTGGCGGCTCATCAGACTTTAAGGGAGATTATCCGGGCTGGCAATATTTGGTGGAGTCGCCCCTTAGAGATTTAATATCGGAAGTATTTAAGGATAATTACGGATATGAGCCTAAGGTAGAGGCAATCCATGCAGGAGTGGAATGTGGATATTTTGCAGAAAAGCTGCCGGGACTTGATTGTGTATCACTTGGCCCCAACCTTAGAGAAATCCACACCCCAAGAGAGTCTATGGACATTGCATCCGTAGAAAGAACCTATAAACTGGTACTTGAAACACTCAGACGCCTTGCACTATAATGAAAGGCAATCGCTTTAATACATAAATATTACTGGCTCCTATTGGCGTGGAGCAGAAAGAGAGAAGAAAATGGCAGAAAAGAAATTAGTTGAAGCAATTACCTCCATGGAGGAGGACTTTGCCCAGTGGTACACAGATGTTGTGAAAAAAGCAGAGCTGATGGACTATACAAGCGTTAAGGGCTGTATGGTATTTAAGCCGGCGGGATATGCTATCTGGGAGCTTATTCAAAGACAGATGGATGACAGATTTAAGGAAACAGGTGTGGAAAATGTATATCTTCCTATGTTTATTCCTGAAAGTCTGCTCAATGTGGAAAAAGACCATGTGGAGGGCTTTGCTCCTGAGGTGGCATGGGTAACTCACGGAGGGCTTAATCCTCTTCAGGAAAGACTTTGTGTACGTCCTACCTCGGAAACACTTTTCTGTGATTTCTATAAAAATGATATTCAGTCCTACAGAGATTTACCAAGAGTCTATAATCAGTGGTGCTCGGTAGTTCGCTGGGAAAAGGAAACACGCCCATTTTTAAGAAGCAGGGAGTTTTTATGGCAGGAGGGTCACACCGCACATGCTACAGCTAAAGAAGCGGAGGAAAGAACAATCCAAATGCTTAATCTCTATGCTGATTTCTGCGAGCAGGTATTGGCAATGCCTGTTATAAAGGGTAAGAAGACTGATAAGGAAAAATTTGCAGGTGCGGACTCTACATATACTATAGAAGCTTTGATGCATGACGGAAAAGCTTTGCAGTCAGGCACAAGCCACAACTTTGGCGACGGTTTTGCAAAGGCATTTGGTATACAGTATACAGACAAGGACAATACCCTTAAATATGTTCATCAGACCTCCTGGGGTACAACAACCAGACTTATCGGAGCTATGATTATGGTGCATGGCGACAATTCGGGACTTGTACTTCCACCCAAGGTAGCACCTACCCAGGTTATGATTATTCCTATTCAGCAGAAAAAAGAGGGTGTGCTGGATAAAGCAAATGAGCTTAAAAATCGCCTTGTCGCAGCAGGTATCAGAGTAAAGCTGGATGACTCGGACAAGAGTCCCGGATGGAAATTCTCTGAGCAGGAAATGAGAGGTATTCCCCTTAGAGTTGAAATAGGTCCTAAGGATATGGAAGCCAATAAATGTGTGCTGGGACGCCGTGATAACGGGGAAAAGCTAGAGTGTTCACTTGATGAATTGGAAGAAACAGTTACAAAGCTGCTTACTACTATTCAGAGTGAAATGCTGGAGCGTGCCAGAGCTCACAGGGATGCTCATACCTATAGCGCAAAATCTCTTGAAGAAATGAAAAGGATTTTAGACGAAACACCCGGATTTGTTAAGGCAATGTGGTGTGGCGAGCGCGAATGTGAGGACAGAGTTAAAGAGGATATGTCCGCAACCAGCCGTTGTATGCCGTTTGAACAGGAAGCAGTATCTGATGTATGTGTATGCTGCGGAAAGCCTGCAAAGAAAATGGTTTACTGGGGACGGGCTTATTAATAAAAATATGGAGGCAAATCAATGAATGTACTGATTATTAACTGTGGTAGCTCATCACTTAAATACCAGTTAATAGAAACAGAGAAGGAAGAGGTATTGGCAAAGGGACTTTGCGAGAGAATAGGTATAAATGGCAGTGCCATTACCCATGCTCCTGCGGGAAAGGACAAGATAACCAAGGAAGTGGCAATAGCTGACCACACAGATGCTGTGAAGCTGGTTATTGAAAGACTTACCGATGAAAATGTAGGTGTAATAAAGTCACTTTCAGAAATAGATGCTGTAGGTCACAGAGTAGTACATGGAGGCGAAAAGTTTGCTTCTTCCGTAGTAATCAATGATGAGGTTATGCAGGCAATAGAAGAGTGCAACGAGCTGGCGCCGCTTCACAACCCTGCAAATATTATAGGTATAAACGCCTGCAAGAGCGTAATGCCGGATGTACCAATGGTGGCAGTATTTGATACAGCATTCCATCAGACCATGCCCCAGAAAGCATATATGTACGGTTTGCCTTTAAGCTACTATACAGACTATAAGGTACGCCGTTATGGCTTCCATGGTACAAGTCATGATTTCGTATCTGAAAGAGCTGCTGCTATTTTAGGAAAGAAACGTGAAGAGCTTAATATAATTGTGTGCCACCTTGGCAACGGAGCTTCGGTAAGTGCTGTTAAAAAAGGAAAATCCGTGGATACCTCTATGGGACTTACTCCGCTGGAGGGACTTATAATGGGTACGCGTTCAGGAGATATTGACCCTGCTATCGTAAGCTTTGTGGCGGAAAAGGAAAATCTTTCCATAAGTGAGGCTGTAGATGTTTTAAACAAAAAGTCAGGCGTATATGGCCTTAGCGGTGGACTTTCAAGTGATTTCAGAGACTTGGGCAACGCTGCTGATGAGGGCAATGAGCTGGCAAAGATGGCGCTTGAGACCTATGCTTATCGTGTGGCAAAATATATCGGCTCCTATGTAGTGGCTATGGGTGGAGTGGATGCCATAGTATTTACTGCGGGAATTGGCGAAAACAATTCTCAGGTAAGAGCAATGGTTGGCCGGTATATAGAATGTCTTGGCACAAGTGTTGATGCAGAAAAAAATAAGCTTCGTGGAGAAGAAGTGATTTTATCAAAGCCGGAGGACAGAGTAGCTACTATGGTGGTGCCTACAGACGAAGAGCTGGCTATTGCAAGACAGACTGTAGCCCTGGTATAAGCCACTTTACTTTAATAACAAGGTGTTAATTTAAAATTTAAAATTGAAAATCAGCTGAACATCTTGTACTGCTATATCTTATTTTGTATAATTAGCGGGTAGCGTACCGCAGGCTCTCTAAATGAGGTGGAGGGCTTTACGGCAGGGTGTCGTGTGCGGTGTTGTTTGAGATAGGAGGAGAGAATGTTAGAGAAGTGCTTCAAACTAAAAGAAAAGGGTACGACTGTTAAGACTGAGCTTGTTGCGGGATTAACAACATTTTTGGCAATGGCATATATCCTTTTCGTAAATCCGTCAATTTTATCTGAGACGGGAATGTCATTTACAGGAGTATTTTTTGCTACTGCAATGGCATCGGCAATTGCTTCCATTTTAATGGGACTGATTGCAAATTATCCGGTGGCATTATCAGCCGGAATGGGCGTAAATGCCTTTTTCACATATACAGTTGTGCTGACACTTGGATATTCGTATAATGCAGCGTTGGCAGCAGTATTTGTTTCAGGTGTAATATTCATTCTTATTTCGGTTACGGGAGTAAGAAAGGCTATTATTAATTCAATTCCTAAGAATATGAAGCTTGCTATTGGAGCAGGAATTGGCTTCTTTATTGCATTCATCGGCTTTAAAAATGCAGGCATAATTGTTGAAAGCCCATCTACCTTTGTTACAATCGGAAACTTAAAGGATCCTGTAGTAATATTGGCTGTTATCGGTTTGTTCCTTACAATCGGTCTTTTGGTTAAAAAAGTTCCCGCAGCAGTATTCTGGGGACTTGTTGGTACATCAATTATCGGAATTATTATGAATTTAGCGGGTCTGGGCGAGGATCTTCCTTCTATTCCTGAAAAGCTTATTTCTTTTGCAGTAGATACTTCAACAGTGGGAGCTTTTGCAACCGGATTTGGAGAGCTGTTTAGTAGCCCATCTGCAATTGTTGTAATCTTCTCATTGCTTTTTGTTGATTTCTTCGATACTGCCGGAACACTTGTGGCGGTTGGAAATGATATAGGACTTGTAAAGGAAAACGGAGAGCTTGAAAATGTAGAAAAGGCATTGCTTGCTGACTCTGTAGGTACAGTAGCAGGAGCTGCTCTTGGAACATCAACAGTTACTTCCTTTGTGGAAAGTGGTTCAGGAGTTGCCGCAGGAGGAAGAACAGGACTTACTGCTGTTACAACAGGTGTGTTGTTCTTAGTCTCGATTGTACTTTCGCCTGTACTGTCTGTTGTTACAAGTGCTGTTACAGCACCTGCACTTATTGTTGTGGGAATTTTAATGTCACAGCAGTTAAAGGGAATTGATTGGGATGAATTAGATGTGGCAGTTGCTGCTTTTGTAACAATCATCATCATGATTTTGTCATACTCAATTTCAAACGGTATCGCAGCAGGATTTTTAGTATATACTCTTGCTAAGCTTTGTACCGGTAAGGTAAAGGAAGTAAGCCCTATGGTTTATGTGCTGGATGTTATCTTTATCATCTACTTCCTTACAATGTAAAGATTGTAAATATTTTATTGATATAAATTAAAAAAGAGACTGTGGTGCAGTAGTTCTGTTCCACAGTCTCTTTTACAATTAACAAAGGGTTTCTCTTATTTTTATATTAAGCTCAGCATAATAGTGCTTCTCAGGTTCAGTTTTTTCTGTACAGGAAAGATAATTAAACATAAGCTCCAGGGATTTAGAGCCCTGCCACTTGGGCTGCTGGCATATGGTGGCAGTAATTATACCCTTGTTTAACATATCCACAGTGGTAGGAACCTCGTCATGGGTAATCACTGTAATATTTCTACCCGGTGCGAACTGCTGTATTGCCCGGCAACCGCCGTATACTCCTGCGGCAGTAAAATAAAGGGCATTTATATTTGGATAGTTTGTAAGCATATCTTTAACCATATCGTAGCTTTTTAAATCATCGTCAAAATTTTCCACACAGCTTACAATATTAAATCTTTTATCATCAGAAAGCTTATACATAAAACCGGAATTTCGCTGGGAATGACAGAGAATATTTGCATCTCCAAGAATTATTCCGAGATTTACCTCATCTCTGGTCATAAGCTTCATAAGGGCAGCGGCAGCCATACCGGAATTGTAATAATCACTTCCCACATAGGTCAGACGATTTACATTTTCCGCATCCGAATTTACTGTAATAACAGGAACCCCTCTGCTGGCAAGACCATTAAGCAGCATACATACCTTTTCATCATTATACGGGGTAATAATAAGTCCCTGTATACCCTCGCTGATACAGGCTTCAATAGCGGAAAGCTGAGCTTCCGGATGATATGCCACACGTTTGATTAGTATTTCACATCCGTAAAAGGCAAGCTCTGCCGCCTTTTCCTCAAAGCCCTCAATAACCTCATCAAAGAAAGGATTTTTTCTGCTGAATACAATAATACCTATTAAAAACTTTTTCTTTTGGGCGGCAAGTGCCATACCGGCTTTGTTGGGCTTGTAGTTAAGCTTGCGTGCTACTGCTAAAACCGTTTTGGCGGTTTGCTCATTGACACCGCTTCTATTATTCAAAACCCTATCTACAGTACCTCTTGATACCCCTGATAATTCTGCTATCTCTTTAATAGTAGCCATAAATACCTCGAAATTATATTAGTTTCATCTGAATAAATGTATACAAAATACATTTATAAACAGAAATTAAAGCATACCTTACTTTAACATATCATCGTGCACCGTGCACGAGAAAAATACACAAAAAGTGGCGATAAAAAATGTGAGAAATCACGAAAATAAATTAAAAATATTAAAAAGGATTGAAACATAAAAATAAAAGGCATAAGATAATAACAGGCATATCGTGCACGTGCACGAAAATGCTTCCAGGGAAGATACGCAAAAATCTGTAGCAGATGTAAAGGAGGGCATTGATGTTATACATAGGTATTGATTTAGGCACATCAGCAGTTAAGCTGCTTTTAATGGATGGAGAGGGAAAGATACATAAAGTAGTATCTAAGGAATATCCTCTATATTTTCCAAATCCGGGTTGGTCTGAGCAGAAGCCGGAGGACTGGTACGAGCAGACTATGACAGGTCTTGAGGAGCTGCTTAGGGAATGTGACAAATCCCAGGTAGCAGGAATAAGCTTCGGCGGACAGATGCACGGACTTGTGGTTTTAGATAAGGATGACAATGTTATTCGTCCTGCGTTGCTGTGGAATGACGGACGTACCTTTGAGGAATGTGATTACTTAAACAATGTAATAGGCAAGGACAAGCTGTCAGAGTACACTGCAAATATTTCCTTTACAGGCTTTACAGCACCTAAGATTCTCTGGATTAAGAATAAGGAGCCTGAGAACTTTGAAAAGATAGAAAAGATTATGCTGCCTAAGGATTATCTGGCATATATGCTTTCGGGAGTTCATTGCACCGATGTGTCGGATGCTTCGGGTATGCTGCTGTTTGATGTAAAGAACAGATGCTGGTCAAAGGAAATGATGGAAATCTGCCATGTAAAGGAAAGCCAGCTTGCAAAGGTATTTGAAAGCTATGAAGCAGTAGGTACGCTTAAGGCTGATATTGCAAATAAATTAGGATTATCCACAGATGTAAAAATCGTGGCAGGTGCAGGGGATAATGCAGCAGCAGCGGTAGGTACAGGCACTGTAGGAGACGGAAGATGTAATATTTCCCTTGGAACAAGCGGAACAATCTTTACTTCGTCCAAGAGCTTTGGTGTGGATGAGAACAATGCACTTCATTCATTTGCTCATGCAGATGGAAGCTACCATTTAATGGGCTGTATGCTATCAGCAGCTTCCTGCAACAAGTGGTGGATGGAAGACATTATGAAAACCGAGGATTTTAAGGGCGAGCAGGCTGCCATTGGCGAGCTGGGGAAAAATCATGTTTACTTCCTGCCATATTTAATGGGCGAGCGTTCTCCTCATAACAATCCTAATGCCAGAGGTACATTTATCGGTATGACTATGGACACAACAAGAGCTGATATGTATCAGGCGGTGCTTGAGGGCGTGGCATTTGCTCTTAGAGATTCCTTTGAAGTAGCTAAACTTTTGGGAATTAAGATTGAAAGAACCACCATCTGCGGAGGCGGCGCAAAGAGTCCTCTTTGGAAAGAGATGATTTCCAATATTCTTGGCATAAAGGTGGATGTGATTGAGTCCGAGGAGGGACCGGGATACGGTGGAGCAATGTTGGCAGCAGTAGCCTGTGGAGAATTTGCCTCAGTCAAAGAAGCCGCAGAAAAACTGGTTAAGGTAGTGGATACGGTAGAGCCCACACCTGAGCTGGTAGCAAGATACAATGAAAGATATGAGCAGTTTAAGCAGATATATCCGGCATGCAAGCCCATATTTGAAATTATAAAGTAGTTTACAGAAAGGAACTTTTAATAATGGAAATCAAAAATGTGAGAGATGTGGAATTTCGTAAATATGGACGTGTAATTTCTGAAATTGATTTCACGGAGCTTTTAGAGGCAATGGAGGCAACACCACTTCCATCCGGAGTAGAGTATGAGCCCTCAGTATCATGTCTTGAAAAGACTTCGCTAATGGAAAAACTTAGGACGGTAAGCTATGGTGAGCTTCCGATTCAGATAGGATATTGCAACGGACATAATCATTTATTAAATGCAGTGGAATATCATCGATCTTCAGAACTTGATATTGCTGCTACTGATTGCATTTTACTTTTAGGCAGTCAGCAGGATATTACTGATGATTACACATACGATACAAACAAGATAGAAGCATTTCTTTGCCCTAAGGGAGTGGGAGTGGAGCTTTATGCTACAACACTTCATTATGCACCCTGCAGCGTAGGGGATGAGGGCTTTAAGGTAGCAATTATACTTCCTAAGGGAACAAACCTACCCCTTGATGAGAAGCATGGCGGTTATGAGGATGCTTTAATTACCGCAAAGAATAAATGGCTTATAGGTCACGCAGAGGGCGGACTTGAACCGGGAACACACATTGGTCTTATCGGACCCAATGTAAGAGTATAGGTAGTTAAGATTTTTTAATCTTCAAATATATTTTAAGAGGAAGAAGGAGGAATTTTTTATGAACAACATTCCAAAGATTAAATTAGGAATCGTAGCAGTTAGCCGTGACTGTTTCCCGGAGGAGCTGTCAGTTAACAGAAGAAAAGCACTTGTAGAGGCTTACAAGGCTAAGTATGATGCAGAAGATATTTATGAGTGCCCGGTATGTATCGTAGAAAGCGAAATACATATGGTTCAGGCGCTTGAGGATATTAAGAAAGCAGGATGTAATGCTCTCTGTGTATACCTTGGAAACTTCGGACCGGAAATTTCAGAGACATTGCTTGCAAAGCATTTTGACGGACCTAAGATGTTTGTGGCGGCAGCAGAGGAGTCGCAGAATGACCTTTGCGGCGGAAGAGGCGATGCTTATTGTGGTATGTTAAATGCCAGCTACAATCTGAAGCTTCGCAATGTAGGCGCTTATATTCCCGAGTATCCCGTTGGTGATGCCGAGGATTGTGCGGATATGATTCATGAGTTCCTTCCCATTGCACGTGCGGTTGAAGGACTTTCAAAGCTTAAAATTATATCATTCGGTCCCAGACCTCTTAATTTCCTTGCTTGTAATGCTCCTATTAAGCAGCTTTACAACCTGGGTGTTGAGATTGAAGAAAACTCAGAGCTTGATTTGTTTGAAGCATTCAATAAGCATGCAAATGACCCTAGAATTCCTGAGGTTGTTAAGGATATGGAGGAAGAGCTTGGCGCAGGAAATAAAAAGCCTGAGGTACTTGCAAAGCTGGCTCAGTACGAGCTTACACTTCTTGACTGGGTTGAGGCTCATAAGGGTTATAGAGAGTATGTAGCTATTGCCGGAAAGTGCTGGCCTGCATTCCAGACACAGTTTGGATTTGTTCCATGTTATGTAAACAGCCGTCTTACAGGAAGAGGAATTCCCGTATCCTGCGAAGTTGATATTTACGGTTGCTTAAGCGAGTTTATCGGAACCTGTGTATCAGAAGATGTGGTTACACTTCTTGATATTAACAACTCAGTTCCTAAGGATATGTACAAGGAGTCAATCGAGGGAACATTTGATTACAAGCATACAGATACATTTATGGGCTTCCACTGTGGAAATACCTGCTCTAAGAAGCTGTCATTCCATGAGATGAAGTACCAGATGATTATGGCAAGAAATCTTCCTGTTGAGGTTACAAACGGAACACTTGAGGGAGATATTATACCCGGAGAAATCACATTCTTCCGCTTACAGTCAACAGCAGATGCAAAGCTTCGTGCATATGTGGCTGAGGGCGAGGTTTTACCTGTTGCTACACGTTCATTCGGTGGTATCGGTGTATTCGCTATTAAGGAAATGGGTCGTTTCTATCGTCACGTACTCATTGAAAAGAACTACCCTCATCACGGAGCAGTTGCTTTCGGACATTATGGAAAGGCACTCTTTGAGGTATTTAAGTATATTGGTGTTCCAATGGAGGACAACAATTACAACCAGCCTGCAAGCCTGCCTTATATTACAGAAAATCCTTTTAAGTAATTAAAAGCGTAATTTAAACAATCTGCCTCCTATCGTTTTTGGTAGGAGGCATTTTTTGTGCGTTTTGTTTTTAACTGTGATATTATTAGATTTATGAAAAAGAAAAAAATCCAGAATAAATTAGGCAATAGAGCCTTTTATATATTAGTTTTCGGAATGACTGTCATGGCAGTGGTTTCAGTCATATCTCTTGCGTTGCTTTCCTATTTTACCGGCAGGGTCAATACTATTGAAACTGAGGTTTTGACCGATTATGCAGGACACTATGTGTTTATATCGGATAAGGAGGAAAGTGATATTTGGGAGGAGGTCTATGCGGCGGCAAGTATAGAAGCGGCAGGACAGAATATTTATATTGAATATCCTGAAAAGACCATGGGTGTTAATTATACCAACAAGGAGTTGTTCAGAGTGGCTATAAATTCTTCAGTGGATGGAATTATTTACGGTGGCACTCCGGATGATGAGATGGTGGAGCTGATTGACAAGGCTGTGGATGAAAAAATCGGTGTTATACTGCTTCAAAATGATGCGGACACCTCCAAGAGACAATGCTTTGTAGGTGTAAATAATTATGAGCTGGGTCAGGTGTACGCATCACAGATTGAAAAAATGTTTTCTCCGGGGGAATATGGCGGGGTGGTTATTAGTCTTTTAGTAAATGATGATATGTCTGAGGGGGCAGTAAATGTATTTACCATTGCTCTTAAGGACTACCTCTTGGAAAAGTATCCTGAATATACACCACCGGAGATTGAAGCCGTGAGAATAAATGCTCAGGATGTATTCAGGGTAGAGGAGGACATCAGAAATTATATGCTGGGCAGGGATTTGCCCGATGCCATGATATGCTTAAGCAGTACCTATACTCAATGTGTTTATCAGGCACTTGTAGATTTAAACAGAGTTGGCGAGACCCAGATTATAGGGTATTTCTCAAATGACACTATTCTTGACGCAGTGGAAAAGCAGGTTATATTCTCCACTGTTTCAATTGACACACAGCAGATGGGAATAAATGCAGTGAAAGCCTTGGAGGAGTATAGAGACTCCGGATATACTAATTCATATATGCCTGTGAGTATGAGTGTAATAGGGAAAAAAGAGGCAGGAGAGATAATTGCAAAAAATGAAGCAGCGAAGAATTAGCAGATGGGAGAATATATGGAATGATGCGTCCATAAGGACAAAGATGATGATATCTTTCTTTATTCCCATGGCACTG
>JBHAJK010000018.1:0-34470 GCA_041826605.1 Lachnospiraceae bacterium
AATTTCAAGTTTTAGAAGAAATAAAAGCAAAGGCTACGGATGTGGCAATGACAAAAATAATAACGGATAGGAATATTTATGAGTAATATTGAAGAACAGAACAGACAATTAAAATATATTGAGCTTTCAAGGGCTATTATTGAACAAAAAACAAAGGAAATGGGAAGAAAACCTAAATGTGCGGTTATAACCTTTGGCTGTCAGATGAATGCCAGAGACAGTGAAAAGCTGGCAGGAATTTTAAGACAGGTGGGCTATGAGCTTATAGAAGAGGAAAAGGAAGCGGATTTTGTTATATACAATACCTGTACCGTAAGAGATAATGCAAATCAAAAGGTATACGGTCACTTAGGACTTTTAAAATCACAGCAGAAGAAAAATCCCGGACTTAAGATTGCTCTTTGCGGCTGTATGATGCAGGAGCCCTCTGTAATAGAAACAATTAAGAGCAAGTATAAATTTGTAAGTCTTGCTTTTGGAACACATAATATTTATAAATTTGCAGAGCTTCTGTATGGAATGCTGACCTCCGATGATCAGATAATAGATGTGTGGGAGGACACTGACCAGATTGTGGAGGATTTGCCTGTTGAGCGCAAATACAAATTCAAATCGGGAATTAACATTATGTTTGGCTGTAATAATTTTTGCAGCTATTGTATTGTACCCTATGTAAGGGGCAGGGAAAGAAGCCGTGAGCCTAAGGAAATTGTACGTGAAATAGAAAATCTTGTGGCTGACGGTGTAGTGGAGGTAATGCTCCTTGGACAGAATGTAAACAGCTATGGCAAAAATCTGGATGTACCTATGTCCTTTGCAGAGCTTTTAAAGGAAATAGAAAAGATTGAGGGGCTTAAGCGTATAAGATTTATGACCTCACATCCAAAGGATTTATCAGATGAGCTTATTGAGGTTATGGCAAACTCTTCAAAGATTTGCAGGCATATACATCTGCCCCTACAGTCAGGCTCCAATAAGGTGTTAAAGGAAATGAACAGAAGCTACACAAAGGAGCAGTATTTAACCCTTGTGGATAAAATAAGAAAGGCAATACCGGATATTGCCATTACCACAGATATAATTGTAGGCTTCCCGGGAGAAACCAGGGAAGATGTGGATGAAACCATTGATGTTATTGAAAAGGTAAAATATGATAATGCATTTACCTTTATATATTCAAAGCGTACAGGTACGCCTGCGGCAGCAAGAAAAGACCAGTTGGATGAAGCCTTTGTTAAGGAGCAGTTTGAAAGAGTGCTTAGCACAGTTCAGGGACAGGCCAAGAGCAAAAACATAAACCTTACGGGTAAGGTGGAGGAAGCATTGGTGGAAGAGGTAAATGCACATGATGATACCATGCTTACAGGCAGACTCAGCAATAACAGCATGGTGCATTTCAAGGGAGATGCAAGCCTTATAGGCAGCCTTGTAAGGGTTAGGATAAATGAAGCAAAAGGATTTTACTATTTGGGAGAGAGCGTAGAATAATGAACGTAGATTACGAACATTTATCTCCGATGATGAAATTATATATTGATACCAAGAAAGAGTATAAGGACTGTATTCTCTTTTACCGATTGGGAGATTTCTATGAAATGTTTTTTGAGGATGCACTTACTGCCTCAAAGGAATTGGAAATTACCTTAACGGGTAAGCAGTGTGGGCTGGAGGAGAGAGCGCCTATGTGCGGTGTGCCTTACCACGCTGTTAACGGGTACCTGGATAAGCTGGTAGGAAAGGGCTATAAGGTTGCCATCTGTGAGCAGGTGGAGGACCCTAAGATGGCTAAAGGGCTTGTTAAAAGAGAAGTAGTCAGGATTGTTACTCCCGGTACAAATATAAGTGATAACGGAATTAACAGAGAAAAGAATAATTACCTTATGAGTGTTTCCTATACTACGGACAATCTGGGAGTGTCTGTGGTGGATGTATCCACAGGGGATTATTATCTGACAGAGGTGGAAAGCATAAGAAACCTTATGGATGAGATAGTAAAATATTCTCCTGCGGAGCTTATTTGCAATGAAGCCCTATTAATGAGCGGAATTGACGTAGAGGATTTAAGAGGAAGACTTAATATTGCAATTACCACCATGGAGCCTCATTATTTTGACGAGGACAGATGTAAGAATGTAATTGCAAAGCACTTTGGAGTAAATGGTATTGCAGGTCTTGGAATATCTGATTTTCCAAATGGTATTCTGGCAGCAGGCTCCCTTTTGCAGTACCTTATAGATACACAGAAAAATGACCTTTCACATATAACACATCTGTATCCCTACATAGCGGATACCTATATGCTGCTTGACAGCTCTACAAGACGTAATCTGGAATTGACAGAAACCCTAAGGGAGAAACAAAAAAGAGGCTCCCTGCTATGGGTGTTGGATAAATGTAAAACTGCTATGGGAAGCAGAACACTGGCCGGCTTTGTAAGACAGCCCTTAGTCAATAGGAATGACATTGAAAAAAGACTTTCAGCCGTAGAAGCTCTTTGTAAAAATCCAGTGGAAAGGGATGAGATTAGGGAATATCTGAATTCTGTTTATGATTTGGAGAGACTGGCAGGAAAAATAAGCTTTGGAACGGTTAATGCCAGAGATATGCTTGCTCTTAAAAGCTCTCTGTCATATCTGCCTGCCATTAAGCTTATAGCGGGGGAATTTGAGTCTGAGCTTCTTAAAAGCATCAGTGAACAGATTGATGATTTAGGGGATATATATACCTTAATTGATGAGGCAATAGCCGAAGAGCCGCCTTTAACCATAAGAGAGGGAGGAATAATTCGCACAGGCTATAACAATGATGTGGATGAGCTGCGTAAGGCTAAAACAAATGGCAAGGAGTGGCTGGCAGGCTTTGAAAGCAGTGAGCAGGAACGCCTTGGCATTAAAAATTTACGGGTAAAATACAATAAGGTTTTCGGATATTATATTGAAATTTCAAATTCCAATAAGGACAAGGCACCTGAGGATTATATCAGAAAGCAGACTCTTACAAATGCAGAGCGTTTTACAAATGCAAGGCTGAAAGAGTTGGAGGATACTATTTTAAATGCCGAGGATAAGCTAACCACCCTGGAATATGACCTCTTTGTGGAAATAAGGGATTATATAGGCAGTAAAATCCGCCTTATACAGCAGACAGCAAAGGCTGTGGCAGCTATGGACGTATTTGCATCTCTGTCACTGGTGGCTGAACAGAACAGGTATGTAAGACCTGCCACCAATGAAAAGGGTATTATTGAAATTAAAGAGGGACGTCATCCCGTGGTGGAGAAAATGATAGACAATGATATGTTTGTCTGCAATGATACCCATCTGGATAACGGAAAAAATCTTATTGCAGTAATCACAGGACCCAATATGGCGGGTAAATCCACCTATATGCGTCAGGTGGCGCTGATTACACTTATGACACAGATTGGCTCATTTGTACCCGCAAGTAAGGCAAATATAGGAATTACCGACAGAATATTTACAAGAGTTGGTGCCAGTGATGATTTGGCAAGCGGTCAGTCAACCTTTATGGTGGAAATGAACGAGGTGGCAAATATATTGAGAAATGCCACAGGAAAAAGTCTTATTATTCTGGATGAAATAGGCAGGGGAACCTCCACCTTTGACGGTTTAAGCATTGCCTGGGCGGTTATTGAGCATATAGCAAATACAAAGATTTTAGGGGCAAAAACCCTGTTTGCCACCCATTACCATGAGCTTACAGAGCTTGAGGGTAAAATGAGCAATGTAAATAACTATTGTATTGCCGTTAAGGAAAATGGGGATGATATAGTGTTCTTACGCCGTATTATAAAAGGCGGAGCGGATAAGAGCTATGGAATACAGGTGGCAAAGCTTGCGGGAGTACCGGAGCTTGTAACTGACAGGGCAAAGGAAATAGTAAGCGAGCTTGTGGACAATGATATAATGGAAAAGGTACAGTCCATAGCCGTTTTGGGAAATACAGGGAAAACTAAGAGTGTAACCCATTATGATGAGGTGGATTTGGCACAGATATCTTTATTTGATACAAATACAGACGAAGATGTGCTAAAGGAATTAAAGGAGCTGGATATAGGTAATATGACACCGCTAGATGCTTTAAACACCTTATATAAGCTGCAAAATTCACTGAACAACAGATGGAACGGATAATGTAATGGGGATTTAAGCTTAGGGTTTACGCTTAGAGTTTGTAGACTTAGAGCTTGAGGGTTATAGATCAGAGCGTTTGAATATGGTAATGGTAGAGTGGAGATTAATATGTCAAGAATAGAAATACTCAGTGAAGAAACCATAGATAAGATTGCGGCAGGGGAAGTAATTGAAAGACCTGCCAGTGTGGTAAAGGAGCTGGTAGAAAATTCCATAGATGCGGGAGCTGATGCCATAACCGTAGAGATAAAGGACGGAGGCATTTCCTTTATAAGAATTACCGACAATGGAAGCGGTATATATAAGGAGGATATCCCTAAGGCCTTTCTTCGTCATGCCACGAGTAAGCTTAGAAGTGCGGAGGATTTACATACAGTAACAAGCCTGGGCTTTAGAGGCGAGGCTTTAAGCTCGGTGGCGGCAGTAGCCCAGGTGGAGCTGATAAGCAAAACCGGGGATAGTATAATCGGCACAAGATATGTGATTGAGGGCGCAAAGGAAAAGGAAATAGGAGAGATTGGCGTACCCGCAGGTACTACAATAATAGTTAGAAATATTTTCTTTAACACGCCTGTAAGAAAGAAGTTTTTAAAATCAGGCATTACAGAGGGAAGCTATGTGGCAGAGATATGTGAGCATTTAGCTCTGTCAAGACCTGATATTTCCATAAAATTTGTATCAAACGGTCAGGTAAAATTTCATACCTCGGGAAGCGGGGATTTAAAGGAACTTATATATAGAATATATGGCAAGGATATTGCGGGAGAGGTAATTCCCATAAATTATGAGGGTAAAACCCTATCCATTAAAGGCTATTTAGGAAAGCCCGTGCTTAATAGAAGTACAAGAAATTACGAGAATTATTTTATCAATGGTCGTTTTGTAAAAAGTAAGGTAATAGCATCAGCCTTTGAAGAGGGCTATAAAGAGTATCTGATGCAGCATAAATTCCCGTTCTTTACAGTAAATATAGAGATTGATACCAAGGCTGTGGATGTAAATGTGCATCCCACAAAGATGGATGTACGTTTTGAAGACGGACAGGAAATTTTAGATATTATATCAAGTGCTGTAGCCGGTACCTTAAAGGTTCGGGAAATGATACCTGAAAGTCTGCTGACTGAGGAAAAACCGGAACATGAAAAGATAGTAGAAGCCCCTGAGCCCTTTGAGCAGTCACGAAAGAGTATGATTTTGCCAGAGGATGAAGCTTACAGTAATGCTATGGCTAATGCTGATGCTACTAAACCCATATCGGAGCTTAAGGCTAATTCTGCAAGTGAGATTAATATAACCACAGAAAGTAAGGAAAGTCATATTGAACAGGATGAGGAGGAGCAAAGCTCCATACAGAGAGCCCTTGCCAAGGCTGTTTACGGAAACAGGGATATGTCCCATTTACAAGGCAATGTAATAAAAGCATCTGAAGCCGTGGTTGTAAATACCGGGGTACAGATGAATATGTTTGAGGACAGGCTTCTGACAAAGGAGGCCATGGCAGATTACAGAATTGTGGGTCAGGTATTTGATACCTTTTGGATTATTGAATACAAGGATAAGCTGATGGTTATGGACCAGCATGCAGCCCATGAAAAAGTGAAGTACGAAAAGCTTATGTCAAAAATCAGGGCTAAGGAGATATTATCCCAAAGCCTTAATCCACCCATAGTTCTCACCCTTAGTCCTACGGAACATACTTTAATTGCAGAATACAGAGAAAATTTTGAAAATGCAGGCTTTGATATAGAGGATTTTGGAGGTATGGATATAAGCATACGTGCCATACCCCTGGATTTATTCGGAAAAGAGCCTAAGGAGCTGTTTTTAGAAATTTTAGATGAATTAAGCTTCGGAAAGATTAAGGGCGTACCGGAGGTAATAAATGAAAAAATAGCCTCAATGGCATGTAAGGCGGCCGTTAAAGGAAATAACTCTATGAGCTTTAAAGAGGTGGAAGTTTTATTAAGTGAACTTATGGAGCTTGAAAACCCTTATAACTGTCCTCACGGAAGACCTACCATATTTACTATGAGTAAATATGAGATGGAAAAGAGATTTAAAAGGATTGTCTAATGGATTTTTCAGATACAAAACCGCTTATACTTATATGCGGGCCGACAGGAGTGGGAAAGAGCAGTCTTTCTGTTAAGCTGGCTAAAAGAATAGGCGGAGAAATTATAAGTGCCGATTCGGTACAGGTATATAAAGGTCTTAATATAGGCTCGGCAAAGATTGCTAAGGAAGAAATGGCAGGAGTGCCTCATTATCTTACAGATGTTTTAGAGCCTGATGAAAGCTTTGGCGTGGATATATTTCAGAAAATGGCAAAGGAGGCAATTTCTGAAATATATAAGAATAATCATATTCCCATAGTATGTGGAGGTACTGCATTTTATATACAGGCACTTTTATATGATATTGATTTTACCGAGGAAGAGGCTTTAGACCACACTTACAGGGATAGCCTGCTTAAAATGGGAGAAACCCTTGAGGGCAGTAAGGAACTGTGGGAACGTCTTAATAGTATAGACCCTGAATATGCAGGTATTACACACTTCAATAATGTTAAAAGGGTAGCCAGAGCCTTGGAATATCATTATAATACCGGAAGATTATTTTCACAGTACAATAGAGAACAGGCAAATAGAAAATCTTCTTACAATCACACCTATTTTGCAATAACCGATAATAGAGAAGCATTATACGAAAGAATAAATATGCGTGTGGATAAAATGGCAGAAGAGGGCTTGGTGGAGGAAGTAAGGGAATTATTAAATCAAGGCTACTCAAGTAACCTTAATTCCTTAAGCTCCATAGGCTATAAGGAAATATGCTCATATTTGTCCGGGGAATGTTCCTATGAGGAGGCACTGGAAAATATAAAGAAAAACAGCAGGCATTATGCAAAAAGACAGCTTACCTGGTTAAGACGTGAAAGAGATGTTATCTTTGTAAATCGGGAAAAGTTTGAAAGCGAGGAGGCAATCCTTGATTATATGGAGGGGAATATACGGAAAGGTTGATATTTTATGAATTTATATGCAGAAATGGGCATTGATGAAGAAGTACTAAAGCTCTCAAATGAAATTACGGAGGGATTACGTACACGCTTTGAAGAAATAGATGGAGTGGCAGAGTATAATCAATTAAAGGTTATAAAGGCAATGCAGGACTGTAAGGTTTCAGAGGCATGTTTGCTTGGCAGTACGGGTTATGGCTATAATGATATGGGAAGAGATACCTTAGAAGAGGTGTATGCAAAGATTTTCCATACAGAGGCTGCCCTTGTACGTCCTCAGATTACCTGTGGAACTCATGCGCTGGCACTGGCGCTTATGAGTAATTTACGACCGGGAGACGAACTGCTTTCTCCTGTGGGAAAGCCCTATGACACTTTAGAAGAGGTTATAGGCATAAGAGAAAGCGACGGCAGTTTGGCGGAATATGGCATAACCTACGCTCAGGTAGACCTGCTTGAAGACAGTAAATTTGATTTTGATAAAATAAAAGAGGCTATAAATGAAAAAACAAAGCTGGTAACGATACAGCGTTCCAAGGGCTATCAGACAAGAAAGACCTTATCCGTTTCGGAAATAGGAGAGCTTATAGCCTTTATTAAGGGTATAAAGCCTGAAATAATATGTATGGTGGATAACTGCTACGGAGAGTTTACAGAAACCATTGAACCCACTGATGTAGGGGCGGATATGGTGGTAGGCTCCCTTATTAAAAATCCGGGCGGTGGTCTGGCTCCAATCGGTGGTTATATAGCAGGCAGAGCAGATTGTGTAAACAGAGCGGCACACCGTCTTACCTCTCCCGGACTTGGCAAGGAAGTTGGAGCATCCTTAGGCATACTTAAGGATTTCTATCAGGGACTGTTTCTTGCTCCCACAGTTACGGCAGGAGCACTAAAGGGAGCTATCTTTGCCTCCCATCTGTTTAGCGAAGCCGGCTTTAAGGTAGTGCCGGGAACTACGGAGAGCAGACATGATATAATACAGGCAGTGACCTTTGGAACTCCGGAGGGTGTTATTGCCTTTTGTCAGGGAATACAGGCGGCAGCACCTATAGACAGCTATGTAACTCCTGAGCCTTGGGATATGCCGGGCTATGATGCACCGGTTATTATGGCAGCAGGAGCCTTTGTGTCAGGCTCAAGCATTGAGCTTAGTGCAGACGGTCCCATAAAGCCTCCCTATGCGGTGTATTTTCAGGGAGGACTTACCTGGCAGCATGCAAAATTCGGAATTTTAAAGGCATATCAGTCGGTAAAAGACGCAGGGCTGATTGTAACAAAGTGACTTAGGGTGTAAAATATCCGTTGCAGGATATAAGAGAGGAGCTTAAAAAGTGAGCAATAATGTATTTGGTATAGATATAGGTACCAGCAATATAAGAATATATAATCAGGCAGATAACAGCATATTTATGGAAAAAAATATGATTGCCATTGAAAATAAAAATACTCTTTTGGCATATGGAGATTCTGCATATGATATGTACGAGAAAGCACCCGCAAATATTGTGGCAAGCTTTCCTGTAGTCCATGGAGTAATTGCGGATATTAATAATATGGTTACCCTTGTACAATATTTTATAGGGGATTTAAGTAAGGGAGGACTAAAGCCTGCCGACTATTATATTGCAGTTCCCACAGATGTTACAGAGGTGGAAAAGAGAGCCTTTTATGATTTGGTAAAGGATGCCAACGTAAAGGCTCATAAGATACAGGTAGTGGAAAAGGCTGTTGCAGACGGACTGGGGCTTGGAATTGATGTTAAAAATTCCCAGGGTGTGATGGTGGTAAACGTAGGCTATTCAACTACAGAAATATCCATTCTGTCATTAGGAGGAATCGTACTTAGCCGTCTTATAAAAACAGGGGGACATCAGTTTGATGAAGATATAAGAAATGCGGTACGAAAGGAATTTAACCTTTTTATAGGAGAAAAAAGTGCCGAAAGAATAAAAATAAAATTAAGCTCACTGGTAGAGAAGAATATTAATGCAACCTGCTATGGAAGAGATGTGGTTTCAGGCTTACCTGTAGAAAAACAGATTCCTACCAATATTCTGGATGAATGTATGCGGGATTCCTTTGCTACGATAATAGATAATATAAAGGTTATTCTGGAGAGAACTCCGCCTGAACTAGGTGCGGATATTTACAGAAACGGTATTTATCTTACCGGTGGTGCGTCTCAGGTTTATAATCTTGCAAGACTTATTGAAAAGGGAACCGGTCTTAAGGTAAATATGGTGGAAGAGCCTATTAACAGTGTGGTTATAGGACTTTCAAAGGTAATTAACGAGGATAAATACAGACCTTTAGCTTATACAATTGAGGGAATGAGTGCCAGATGAGTCCGTTAGTAAGAAGAAAAAGGGAAAGGTATACCCTGCCCTCCAGATATGTACTGCTTATTCTCACACTGGTATGTGTGATTTTAATGGTACTGTCTTTTACTACAAATTTAATAGCCACGCCCCTTAATGCAATGGGAGGCTTGCTCATTCCTTTTCAAAAGGGACTTACTTCTGTGGGAACAGCAATTGTGGACAGGACTGAAAATTTAAAGACCCTGGAAACAGTTATGGCTGAGAATGAAGAGCTCAAACGACAGATTGAGGAATTAACAGAGGATAATACCTCCCTGCAGCAGGATAAGTATGAGCTTACAAAGCTCAGAGAGCTGTATGAGCTGGATTCTGAATATGCAGATTATGAAAAGATTGGCGCCAGAATCATAGCAAGAGACGGTGGAAACTGGTATTCCGGCTTTATTATAGATAAAGGAGAAAAAGACGGAATAAAGGTGGACTGCAATGTAATTGCAGGAGGCGGACTTGTAGGCAGAGTAACTGAGGTTGGAGCCAACTATGCAAAGGTTGTATCCATTATTTCCGACAATATAAATACCAGTGGAATGATGCTGGCAACCGGGGATAATTTAATTGTTACCGGTAATTTGAAATATATGAGCAGTCGCGGGGTAATCGAATTCAGCCAGCTTTCAGATGACGGTAATGTAAATGTAGGAGATAAGATTGTAACCTCAAATATAAGTGATAAATATTTGCAGGGAATTCTTATAGGCTATATAGACAGCATTAGTATAGATGCTAATAATATGACAAAATCAGGTACAGTAATACCAGTGGTAGATTTTAAGCATTTAGAAGAGGTGCTTGTTATTACCAAGCTTAAGGAGATACCGGAATAATGTTAAATACAATAGCGTCCGTAGTTTTTCTTATAATAAGCTTTCTGCTTCAATCCACATTGTTTTCTACATTTTCAGTGGCGGGAATAGTTCCTAATTTAATGATAATTGTAGTGGCATCCATAGGATTTTTGGTGGGAAGAAAATATGGGCTTTTAGTAGGCTTTGCAGCAGGTCTTCTGATGGATGTATTCTTTGGTTCATTAGTGGGTATTTATGCTCTTTTTTATATGTATTTGGGATATTTGAATGGACTGTTTAAGAAAATTCTTTTCCCGAATGATTTTAAGCTACCCATTATGCTTATAGTGGGAAGTAATCTTATATACGGGCATTGCTGCTACATTGTATTTTTCCTGCTTAGAGGAGATTTTAATTATTTGTATTACCTTAGAAAAATAATTATTCCTGAAACGGCATATACTACCCTGATGGCATGCATATTATATCCTGTTATTCAGTTTACTTTCAGAAAAATAGCAGCCCATGAAGAAAAGGCGGAAGAGATAATTGGCTAGAAGAATTAAAGATAATTTTATTAATTCAACAATTGGAAGAACCATGGTCCTTGGTATTATTATTTGTCTTGTGGCAATAATATTAATAGCAAGGCTTTTTGTGCTACAGATAATCAGGGGCGAGGATGCTTTAAATGACTTCACATTAAAAATCAGAAAAGAAAGAACCATCAGCAGCACCAGAGGAAAAATATATGATAGAAATGGCAAGCTGCTGGCATATAATGAGCTGGCATATAATGTAACAATTGAGGATGTATATGACACAGGCTCCGGCAGAAATACGGAAATAAATAACACCCTTTTAGCTACCATAAAATTATTGGAGCGAAACGGGGATAAAACCATAGGGGATTTAGGAATAGTATTAAATGAGGACAATCAGTTTGAATTTACCTATTCAGGTACAAAGCAGCGTCGTTTTTTAGCTGACATATACGGTCATAGAGATATGGCAGATTTAAAATACGAGCAGGAGACCGCTACAGCCCAAGAGGTGGTGGACTACCTTTGCAGCTATGGTCGCTTTGGCGTGGGAGAGTCCCTTGACCCTGCCCATCCGAGAGATACCTTTGTAGTGGGACAGGGGTATACTAAGAGCGAGATTTTAAAGCTTATAAATATCCGATATGCCATGAGCTTAAACAGCTATCAGAAGTATATTCCTACAGTAATTGCAACAGATGTAAATGAAAAGTCTGTGGCTGCCATTATGGAAAACAGTGACGGGCTTTTAGGTGTGGCAATAGCCGAGGACAATATAAGAAAATACAATGACAGTATTTATTTTTCTCAGATAATCGGCTATACGGGAAAAATTTCAGAGGATGAGCTGGAAAGCTTTAATAACGGCGATAACGATACTTTGGATGAAACAGAAAAGCTGCGTGAGGACTACATTCTTACAGATATGGTGGGAAAGGCAGGAATTGAAAGAACTCTTGAAACCTATTTGCAGGGAGTAAAGGGTAAGGAGATTGTATATGTCAATAATCTGGGAAAGGTTATTGAAAGTACAAAGACTGTTAATGCTTTGGCAGGAAATGATGTTTACCTTACCATAGACAGGGATTTGCAGGTTGCTACCTATAATATTCTGGAACAGAAGCTGGCAGGAATATTGGTTTCTAAAATTCAAAATGTAAAGGAGTTTAATCCTCCTGACAATATGGCATCCAGTAAATATATTATCCCTGTAACAGATGTATATTATGCCCTTTTTAATAATAGCGTAATAAATATAAATCATTTATCCGAAGCTGATGCGGGGGAAAACGAAAAGAAAATATATGTGGCATATGTATTAAAAAAAGAGGATGTTTTAAGCCGTATTGACAGGGAGCTTAGGGAGACTAAAACTCCTTATGAAAAGCTGTCGGAGGAATACAAGATTTATGAGAGCTTTATTGTATCCATGCTGACGGAAAAGGGAGTTATAGCAGACTCTTTAATAGATAAAGAGGATGAAACCTATCTGGCATGGCGTGTTCAGGAAAACATAAGCTTAGAGGAATACTTAAAATACTGTATTTCCAAAAACTGGATTGATGCCACAAAAATAGGTCTTAAAAATGAATACTCCGACTCTGAGGAGGAATATTCAAGACTTTGTGAATATATAATTGAAAATCTGGACAGTAGTATTACATTTTCAAAAAGAATGTATAAGTACATGATTAGAAATGATAATATTACAGGCTATCAGATATTGGCTACCCTCTTAGAGCAGGATGCCATATCTATTACAAATGAGGAACAGAAAAAGTTTTATTCCGGAACCATGACTTCATACAGTTTTTTATTATATTTAATAGAAAACCTGTATATTACTCCGGCACAGCTTGCTCTTGACCCATATTCGGCCTCATGCGTTATTACCAATATGTCAGGAGAGGTGCTGGCTTTAGTTACCTATCCCAGCTATGACAATAACAGGCTTGCCAATAGTATAGATTCAGAATATTATGCAAAGCTGCAAAGCGATTTATCAAGACCTCTGTGGAACTATGCAACACAGCAGAGAACCGCTCCAGGTTCCACCTTTAAGATGGTATCCGCGGCAGCGGCTATGATGGAGGGCACTGTATCCACCACTACAACTATTACCTGTAGAGGATATTTTGACAGGTTCCAGAATGAAATATACCGATGCTGGGCATATCCCAATGCTCATGGAAGCCTGAATGTGGCAGGAGCCATTGAAAATTCCTGCAACAGCTTCTTTTATGAAGTGGGCTATCAGCTTTCACTGGATGAAAACAGAGAGTATGACGAAAGCTTAGGTCTGGATAAGCTGTATAAATATGCGGATATGTTTGGTCTGTCCACAAAGTCCGGTGTGGAAATAGAAGAGTCGGAGCCTGAGGTATCAAATCAATATCCTGTACTTTCGGCTATCGGACAGGGTACAAACAACTATACTACAGTAGGACTTGCCAGATATGTGACAACAGTAGCAAATGGGGGATATTGCTATGATTTGACCCTGCTTGACAGAGTGACTGACTCATCGGGAAACCTTATTAAGGAATTTAATTCTGAACTTGTAAATACGGTAGAAATGCCAAATGCATATTGGAACTCTATTTATACCGGTATGCGACGGGTGGTACAGAAAAAGTCATATTATAATAATATCGCCCTGGAGGTGGCAGGAAAAACAGGAACGGCACAGGAAAGCAAGAGCAGAACAAACCATGCTTTATTTGTAAGCTATGCTCCATATAGAGCACCGGAAATTGCCATAGCTACAAGAATTGCCTTTGGTTATTCCTCGGACTATGCTGCCAATACCACAAGGGATATTTATAAATATTATTTCTCATTAGAGGATGAGGATGCTATTTTAACAGGTACGGCAGAAATTCCGGATGCGGAAATATCCGGTGGAGACTGATGGTATTATTTATTAAGGAGATAATAAAATAATGGTAGTAATTAAAAGCTATCCGAAAGGTATTTCAATACATATTGATGAGGAGCAGATTTTTGAAGAGGTTCTGATAGAAATCGGAAATAAGTTGGAGGAGTCCAGAAAATTTTTTAAAAATGCTGCGGTAGCCATTGCTGTAGAGGGAAGAGTGCTTAGTATGGATGAGGAAAAGCTGCTTATTCAGACTATAGAGACTCATTCTGATTTACAGGTCATATGTCTTGTTGGAAAAAATGAGGAAACCAATAAAAAATTTATTAAGGCACTTAAAAGAGTTGAGGTTTCTAAGGAGGAGCATAACGGACGGTTTTTCAGAGGAAATGTGCTTCCCGGACAGACAGTTGACAGTGAGGGTAGTCTGGTAATCATTGGCAGTGTACTAAAAGGAGGCATTGTCAGTGCTGCAAAGGAGATTATTGTTTTAGGCGAATTGTTGGGAGAGGCATGTGCAGGGCTGGATAATGAAGAGGGAAACTTTGTAGCGGCGCTTAGAATGAGTCCCACAAAATGTACAATAAGCTCACGTACCTATAAGCCTGTAAAGCAGGGATTTTTTAACAAAAGGAAAAATGAACCCTGCATTATATATAAAAAAGGAGAGGATGTTATCTGCGAGGCAGCTTCTCCGGAAAGTATTTTAGATGCTGCGACAATATAAGTTAAGAAATTATAATTTTAAATTAATAATATTTGTTATAGCCCTGTCCATAATTGGATATTTTGCTATTGGAAGTGCTAAGGAGTCGGTACAGGACGCTCAGTTTTATGCCATTATTGTAGGTATTATCCTAATGGTATCCGTTTCTTTAATAAATTATAATTTGTATGGTTATGTAAAATGGATACTTTATATAGGGAATATTGTACTGTTAGTGGCAGTGCTGATGTTTGGAATTGTGGTTAACGGTTCCAAGCGCTGGATTAGTATCGGCTTTCAGTTTCAGCCCTCAGAGCTTGCCAAAATACTGTTGATTTTGTTCTTTTCACAGTTTATTATGAAGTATAGGGATAAATTAAATGACTTTAAAACCCTGGCACTAATGGGGATATTGGTAGCTATACCCGCAGTCCTTATTTATAAGGAGCCGGATTTATCCACTACTATTATGGTGGTGGTTACATTCTGTGTTATGATATTCATAGGAGGCTTGGAATATCGTTATATACTTGTGACTGCAGGTGCTATGATACCTATTGGAATAGCTTTTTTCAGCATTATTTTACAAGAGGGTCAGAAGCTGATAAAGGAGTATCAGGTTATAAGAATTTTAGCTTGGATTTATCCTGAAAAATATGAGGACTCGGCAGCCTATCAGCAGATGAATTCAATTACCGCAATTTCATCCGGTATGCTCACAGGTAAGGGACTTAATAATAATGTTATAGCCTCAGTTAAAAATGGAAATTTCATATCGGAGCCACAGACGGATTTTATTTTTTCTGTTATAGGAGAAGAAATGGGATTTATAGGCGCGATATCAGTAATAATATTATTGCTTTTAATAGCCTGGGAGTGTATGAGAATTGCCAGATTTTCCACAAGTCTTTCAGGGGCAATAATTGCTAATGCAATGGCAGCACTTATTGCAATACAGGGCTTTATGAATATTGCAGTATCAACAGGACTTATGCCAAATACGGGAATTCCTCTGCCATTTGTAAGTTATGGAAGAACCTCTTTAGTAAGCTTTTATCTGGGAATAGGTATTGTGCTGAATATAGGTCTTCAGGGAGATAAGAGAAAGAAAAGCACTATAGATGAATAGTACGCTTGGGAGGGATACATTATGAATATAGCGTTAATTGCACATGATAATAAAAAGAAGCTTATGCAGAACTTCTGCATTGCCTACAGGGGCATTTTAAGTAAAAATGAACTGTATGCAACAGGTACTACAGGAAGATTGGTGGAAGAGGTTACAAACCTCAGCGTCCATAAATTTTTAGCGGGACATTTAGGAGGGGAGCAGCAGATAGGTGCATCAATCGAGCACAATCAAATTGATTTGGTAATTTTTTTACGTGACCCCTTAAATCCTAAATCCCATGAGCCTGATGCCAATAATCTTTCAAAATTGTGCGATATTCACAATATACCCATGGCAACTAATCTGGCAAGTGCAGAGCTTCTTATTAAGTCTTTGGACAGAGGCGATTTAGAGTGGCGAGAGATGTATAAATAATTATGAGAAAAACCATTAGCATATTGGTTGCAATGGTAATAAGCTGTTTATCCCTTGCAGGATGCAAAGGTGCAGAGCTTCCTCTGGACTATAAAACGGAAAATACCATAACAACCACTAATAAAGTAGGGACGGCTGCCCCCGGATTTTCTTCAAAGCTGGCAGTGACAAATACAAATGTAGAGGGTGTAACCGGTGTAGTGGTGGAAGCCCAGTCATCAGCAGGTCTGTTTGATATAAACGGAGCAGACGTGCTCTATGCAAAGGATGTACATGAAAGGCTGGCACCTGCCTCTCTTACAAAGATTTTAACCGCGGTAGTAGCGCTTAAATATGGTAATACCGAGGATATGATAACCTGTACCTCAGAGGTTACAAATATTGATTATGATGCTACAAAGATAGGCTTGAAGCCGGGGGATAAGCTTACATTAAATCAGGCACTTCATGCGCTGCTTATTAATTCGGCAAATGATGCGGCTATTGCCATTGCTGAGCATATATCAGGCAGTGTAGAAGCCTTTTCCGATTTGATGAATAAGGAAGCTCTGGCGATGGGAGCTACAAATTCTCATTTTGTAAACCCCCATGGTCTTACAGATAATGACCACTATTCCACAGCCTATGATTTATATCTGATTATGAATTCGGCTATAAAATACAGCACCTTTAATGAGATAATACAGCTTGGGGATTACGAGACTGTTTATCATGACAGCAGCGGAAATGAAAAGAGTATGTCCTTTAAGACCACCAATCTTTTCCTGCGTGGAGATTATTCGGCACCTGAACGGGTAACTGTTATAGGTGGTAAAACAGGTACTACAAATGCTGCCGGAAACTGTCTTATACTGGTAGTAAAGGATGCAGGCGGAAATCCCTATATTGGTGTGATTTTAAGGGCAAGCCAAAGAAGTCTGATAAATGAGGAAATGGCTGAAATACTTAGAGAAATTAATTGATTAAATGTTGTATTTTGTACAAACTTTAGTTATAATTTTATATATTAACGGTGATTATGCCGAATAAGGAGGTTACTGCCGATGATACAATTAATTATAGGCGAAGAGGGCAAGGGCAAAACAAAACATTTATTACACAAAGTGAATACTGAGATTAAGGAAGCAACAGGGAATATTGTTTTCTTAGACAGAAGCACAAAGCATATGTTTGAGCTGAATAATAAGGTAAGACTTATTAATGTAAGCGAATATGAATTTAAGGATGTTTCTGAATTTGTTGGATTTATATACGGGATAGTTTCCCAGGATCATGATATGCAACAGATGTATATTGACGGCATTATGAAGATGGCTAAAGTTAGTTCAGATGCCTTTGAAGATGTAATTAGAAGACTGGAAAAGGTCAGTGACAAATTTGGATTTGACATCATTATAAGTGCTTCAATAAATGAGAGTGCCCTTAGTGATGAGCTTAAAAAATTAGTTATAGTATCATTATAAATAGTACCCCAAGCCTCGGGATTTATTCCGAGGCTTTTTAACGGTTATAAAGACCTTAAAGCTTTAATAAAATTTTGAAACAATGTGTAAGGAGAGTAAGGTGGCAAGAGATAATATCAGAACTTATCGCAAACCATTAAATCTGAATATAGGAATAATCTGTTTTCTGGTAATAATGTTTTATCTCATTATCAGCACAATTACATACCTTACATCAAAGCATGTGGTGGGCTATCAGGTTAAGGCCGGCTCCCTGTCGGTGTCCAATGTATATGAGGGTATAGCCCTTAGAAATGAGGTAGTAATAACAGGTACGGATGCGGGATATATTAATTATTATGCCAGAGAGGGCGAAAAGGTAGGAAGCGGAAATGTAGTCTGTACACTGGATGAGTCAGGAGAACTACAGGATTTAATAAATAAATCCTCTGCTGATGGTGCTTCAACCTTAAGTGAAAAGGATTTATATGAGATAAAAGGGGATGTGGTCAATTTTGTATCAGGCTTTGACAGCTCTAATTTTTTAGAGGTATATGATTTTAAGTTTAATATAGAGGGTGCAGTATTAAAATATTCAAACAGACAGCTTTTAGACAATCTGGCAGAGCTTAATTCAAGATACAGCAGCGGAATGGTAAGCCTTTGCCTGGCTCCGGAGTCGGGGATTGTGGTATATTCCACAGACGGCTTTGAGGGAAAGGTATCTACCGAGGTAGAAGAAAGCTGGTTTGATAAAAGTACTTATGAAAAAAAGCAGCTTATAAGTAATAGTATAGTAAGTTCAGGAGACGTATTATATAAGCTTTCTGATGATGAAAGATGGTCCATTGTAGTGCCAATGGAGCGTGAAAGAGCGGAGGAACTGTTAGAAGAGCAGTATGTAAGAGTAAGATTTTTGAAAAACAGATATGAATCCTGGGGAAGAGTGGAAATCATTGACGGAATTGATGGCAATACATATGTGGAGTTGCATTTTACAAATTCAATGATTACCTTTGTAACAGACAGATTTGTGGATATAGAGCTTATTACAGACAGACAGTCCGGACTTAAGGTTCCAAATTCTGCAATTATTGAAAAGCAATTCTTCCTTATTCCCACAGAGTATGTAACTGTGGGAGGCAGTAACGGAAATACCGGCGTATTAAAGGAAACCTATGGAGAGGATGGCAGCAAAAAGACTGAATTTATATCCTGCTCCATATATGCAGAGGTAAATGGGGAATATTATATTGATGATGAAACCCTAAAGGTGGGAGACAGAATAAACAAGCCAAACTCCATGGATGCCTACACCATATCCAAGGTATCAAATCTTACAGGAGTGTATAATATAAATAAGGGCTATGCGGATTTTAAACAGATAGAGGTATTGAATTTTAATGATGAATACTCTATTATACAATCCAATACAGAGTATGGTTTGGTAGCCTATGATTATATAGTACTGGATGCAGAAAGTGTAAAGACGGACGAATTTATATATGATTAAAGAAAATCTTATTAATGTTCATAAAAATATGGAGACTGCCATTAAGAATAGTAAGAGAAATCCAAATGATGTAACTCTTATTGCAGTAAGTAAACATAAGCCTGTTCCCATGCTTTTAGAGGCTTATAATCAGGGGGAGCGGGACTTTGGCGAAAATAAGGTTCAGGAAATTTTAGAAAAATACCATAAACTGCCTGAGGATGTAAGATGGCATATGATAGGTCATCTACAGACAAATAAGGTAAAATATATTGCAGATAAGGTTTATATGATTCATTCTGTAGACAGTGAAAGGCTGGCGGCAGAAATCAGTAAACAGGCTCTAAAGGCAGGCAGGGTTATTCCTGTTCTGATAGAGGTAAATATTGGAGAGGAGGAGTCGAAATTCGGGGTATCAAAGGAGGCTTGTACAGACTTTATAAAAAGTATAAGTCTATTGCCCGGAATTGAAATACGAGGTCTTATGACCGTAGCCCCCTTTACTGAAAATCCTGAGGATAACAGGGCATACTTTAGGCAGATGAGGGAATTATCTGTTGACATAATGAAAAAAAATATAGATAATATTAAAATGGATGTACTTTCCATGGGAATGACCGGCGATTATGAAGTAGCAATCCAAGAGGGTGCGACTTTAGTCAGAGTGGGAACAGGAATATTTGGCGAGAGAGATTATGCCAACACTAAGTAAGGAATGGTGAGATTATGGCAATGAACGTGATGGATAATATATTAAGTAAGCTCAAGATGGAAACTGAAGAAGATAATGATTATCTTACAGATGAGGATACACCGGAAGAACTGGCAAAAATGTCCTCTTCAAGGTCGGATAGCATAAGTGATGAACCCAGAAAGCCTGTTTTTGCAGCCCGTTCATCCAATGCCAAAAGCAAGAAGCTGGGCAATGGTATGGAGGTTTGCGTGATTAAGCCTACCAGTGTGGATGATGCAAGAGAGATTACAGATACACTTCTCAGCAACAGAACAGTGGTACTTAATATGGAGGGCTTGGACGTAGATATCGCTCAGCGTATAATCGACTTTACCTCAGGCTCCACATATGCTATGGATGGAAATTTACAGAAAATTTCTCATTATATATTTATAATTACACCACAGAGTGTGGATATTTCCGGGGATTTTCCCACGCTGATGAGTGATTCGTTTGATGTACCACAGTTTTAAGAATTTGAAAACTTCCCGCTATTTTAGTTGGGAAGTTTTTTGTGCAATATGAAGTGAATTTCTATTGTATAAAATAAAATCTATAGTTGTGCAGGAAAGGGAGATTATGAATAGGATTAGTGTAAAAACACCTGATAAAAGAGACTATGAAATAGTGCTTAACAGAGGCTTTGAGGGTATTTTGGAAGAACTGTCCAATTTGTCTTTAAAGGATAGAAGAGCATTGATTGTTACAGATAAAAATGTGGCACCGCTGTATCTGAATGAACTAAGTTCAGCTTTAAAAAATGGGGATATTACTTCTGAGTCTTATATTTTAGAGCCGGGAGAGGAAAGTAAGACACAGGAAAGTGCTATGGCTATTATGGAAAAGCTTATCGAGGGCAATTATAAGCGTACCGATATGGTAATTGCCTTAGGCGGCGGAGTAGTGGGAGATATTTCAGGATATGTATCGGCTGTGTACCACAGAGGTCTTGTATTTATTCAAATACCTACAACCCTCCTTTCCATGGTGGACAGTAGTGTGGGAGGAAAAAATGGTGTGGATTATAAGGGGATTAAAAATGTAATGGGTACATTTTATAATCCAACCCTTGTGTATATGAATTTGGATGTGCTTCAGACCTTGGAAGAACGTCAGTTTTTCAATGGTTTTGCAGAGGCAATGAAGAGTGCCATTATTAAGGATGCACATTACTATGAGTGGCTCATTGAAAATATGTATGAAATCCACGATAAGGAGCCTGAGGTAATGGAGGAGCTGGTATTAAAATCAGTCACTATCAAAAAGCAGGTGGTGGAAAAGGATTTCTATGATACCAAGGGAGAGAGAGCGCTTCTAAACCTGGGACATACCCTGGGACATGCTATTGAAACTGAAAAAATGGGTGTACTGCTTCATGGAGAATGTGTGGCACTTGGAACTGTGGGAGCAGCATACATTTCATATAAAAAAGAGCTTTTAAGTCTGGATGAATATTTGGAAATAAGGGATATGTTCGTGCCCTTTAATCTGCCCATTACTATGGAGGATATTGATTTACAAAAGGTTGTGGAAAATATTACCAAAGATAAAAAGCAGGATAATTTAGGATTATCATTTATTCTGCTTAAAAAAATAGGCAAGGCATTTGTGAACCGTGAGGTAACAAGGGAAGAAATAATTGCCGCATTAGAGGAGCTTAATTACAGTGAAGACTTTGAATAAAAATAAAGTGCTTTGGATATTGGCAGATATAATTATTATGGGATTGCTAATAGGACTGGACCAGACAACTAAATATTTTGCGGTGCTGAATTTAAAGGACAAGCCGGCAATTAAAATAATAGACAGGGTGTTTGAACTTCATTATCTGGAAAACAGAGGTGCCGCCTTTGGTATGCTTCAAAATCAGAAGCTGATGTTTGTGGTAATTGCCTGCATTATGATGGTTGTAGTATGCTATGTGCTTTTAAAAATACCTGAGGAAAGAAAGTACGCTGTCCTGAAAATATGCATGCTTCTGGTGGGTGCAGGTGCTATAGGAAATCTTATAGACAGGCTTGCAAATGGCTTTGTGGTGGATTTTTTCTATTTTGTACTTATTGATTTTCCGATTTTTAATGTAGCGGATATATATGTGACTATTTCATGTATATTGCTGATTATAACTATATTGTTTTTTTACAGGGAAGAGGATTTAAAATTCTTAAAATTATGGAACAGTTCAGATTCACAATAGATGAAGATATTGAGGGAGTTCGCTTAGACAGAGCGATTACGGATTTAACAGGACCTATGCTTTCCCGCTCCTTTTTGCAAAAGCTCATAAAGCAGGGAAAGGTATATGTAAATGGAAAGCCGGCCAAAGCAAGTCTGGCAGTAAAGGCGGAGGATGATATATTCTTTGAGGTAGAGGCTGCTAAAGAATGTGAAATCCTGCCACAGGATATTCCTCTGGAAATTTTATATGAGGATAATGATGTTATAGTGGTAAATAAGCCTAAGGGTATGGTGGTTCATCCTGCGGGTGGACATTATAGTGATACATTGGTAAATGCCCTTTTATTCCATTGCAGGGATAGTCTGTCTGGGATTAACGGCATTATGCGTCCCGGCATAGTACATAGAATTGATATGGATACTACGGGAAGTATTATTGTATGTAAAAATGATTTGTCCCATATGAATATTGCGGCTCAATTAAAGGAGCATAGTGTAAATCGCACCTATAGAGCAATATGTCATGGGGTAATAAAAGAGGATGAGCTTGTTATAAATGCCCCCTTAGGGCGTTCAAAAAGTGATAGAAAGAAGATGGCGGTTGCAGAGGGTGGCAAGCATGCCGTAACCCATATAAATGTACTGGAACGCTTTAAAGAATATACATATGTGGAATGCAGACTGGAAACAGGCAGGACGCATCAGATAAGGGTACATATGGCATCCATAGGTCATCCCCTATTAGGAGATACGGTTTATTGCAGGCTTAAAACAAAATACAAAACAAACGGTCAGGCTTTGCATGCGTATAAATTGGGCTTTGTACATCCAACAAGTGGAGAATATATAGAAACCATTGCCCCGATACCTGATTATATGCAGAAGCTTATTATTGAATTTGCCAGATAATTCTGTTAAAATATACTAATAAAATACATATTATCAGTGTTTTATTGGTATATTTTGATATATGTGAATATATCTGATAGAGCGGAGGTATCTTATGAATACTATTATTACAATTGGCAGACAGTTTGGCTCAGGCGGTAAAGAGATTGGCGAAAAGCTGGCACAGGAATTTAATGTGGGATTTTATGATAAGGCACTTTTATCACGAACAGCCAAGGAAAGTGGCTTTTGTGAGGAAATTATGGAGGTGCATGATGAGCGTCCTACCAGTTCCTTTTTGTACAATCTGGTAATGGATACCTATTCTTTTGGATATAATGCTTCTGCCTTTGGGGATATGCCCATAAGCCATAAGATTTTCTTAGCTCAGTTTGATACAATTAAAAAGATTGCCTCAGAGGGTCCATGCGTTATTGTAGGCCGCTGTGCAGATTATGCACTGGAAGAATATGACAATGTGCTTAATGTATTCATATATGCCGATGAAGAAACAAAGATTAAGCGTATTATGGAGAAATATCAGGTGGATGCCAAGGCAGCCAGGGATATGATGAATAAAAAGGATAAGCAGCGCCAGAGCTATTACAATTATTATTCATCAAGAAAATGGGGGCGTGCAGACAGCTATGATTTATGTATAAACAGTGCAGTATTGGGTATTGATGGTACTAAAAAGCTGATTATGCAGGCAGTAGAAGATTTTGAGAACAGATAAAATATTTTATTATAAAGCTTCCCCTGAATTTGTATTCAGGGGAAGTTTTTTGTAGAATAGGATATATTACAGATTATAAGAAAATGCTATTTTTCTTTGTTATCTAAAATCATAAAAATTTATATAAATATGAATTTTTCGCAGGGATAGGATATATGATTTATGATTGAGCTTGTGATAAATGCAAAGGATGAATTGCAACGGGCAGATAAGTATATAATGCGGGTATTGCCCGGAGCAGGAAAGAGCCTTATATATAAGCAAATTAGAAAAAAGAATATTACATTGAATGGAAAAAAGATAGATGGCAGTGAAAAGCTTAAATCAGGGGATAAGCTTCAATTGTTTTTTTCTGAGGCTACCTACGAGAAATTCAAAAATCCTGAAATGAGTGATACCTATAATGCTTATGAAAGAGCATTGGAGCAGGGGCGTATTGCCTATACAGACAAAATACAGAATATAGAAATTGTATATGAAGATGAAAATGTGATTTTTATGAATAAGCCTCAGGGCATACTTACCCAGGCAGATGATAAAAATCTCTACTCCCTGAATGAATGGCTTATAGGATATCTGGAGTCAAAGGGGGAAATATCTCTATCCACAATGTCCTCCTTTAAGCCCTCGGTGCTTAACAGGCTTGACAGGAATACAGGTGGATTGGTTGCAGGAAGCAAGAGTATTAAGGGGGCGATTGTATTAAGTGACAGCCTGAAAAACAGAACCTGCCACAAATACTATTTAACATATGTATCCGGAGCTCTGTCAGGGGAGGGCACACTTAAGGGATATCATAGAAAAAATACTGCATCCAATAAAGTAATAATTAAAAGGGAGCCGGAGGCTAAGGACAATCCTGATGACTATGATGAGGTAATAACAAAATATAAGGTGCTTCGTAATATTAAGCAAAAAAATCTTTCTGATATAAGTCTTTTGGAAATAGAGCTGATAACCGGTAAAAGCCATCAGATAAGGGCTCATCTTTCCTCCATAGGGCATCCAATAATAGGGGATTATAAGTATGGGGATAAAAATGGACAAGAAATGCTAAAAAAACAAGGTATTAATGGGCAGATGCTATATGCCTATAAATTTGTAATGCCTGATAATATGCCTGGGGAAATGTCAGACTTATCAGGAAAAATAATAACCTGCAATGTACCTGAAAATTGGAGAAATATAGATGGCAACCTGGAAAAGTAGGGGACTTAGAGGCTCTGTTTTAGAGGAAATGATAAACAGAACAAATGAGAAATATGAGGAAAACGGATTGGCACTTATTCAAAAAATCCCCACGCCCATAACTCCCATAGATATAAATCATAAAACAAAACAGATTACACTGGCATATTTTGATAAGAAGAGTACTATAGACTATATGGGGGCTGTACAGGGCTATCCCATTTGTTTTGACGCAAAGGAATGTGCCGCTGAGCGATTTTCTTTAGCCAATATCCATCCCCATCAGGTGGACTTTATGGAAAAATATGAGGCTCAGGGAGGGATATCTTTTTTTTTAATACATTTTACAGGGATTGACAGATTTTATTATCTGCGTCTTTGTGAGCTGTTGGTATTTTGGGAAAGACAGCAGGAGGGTGGAAGAAAAAGCTTTAATATCAGTGAGTTAAACCCTGATTATTTCATTGAGGGAGATAATGGACCTATTATTCCATATTTGGATTATGTGAAAAAGGATTTGGAGGAGAGGGAGTAGGCATAAGGCGTATGACAGATTTGTTTTATGATGGTTTGTTATAGTACAGGAATTCTGAAAGCCCGGGGTTGACAAGTATACCGGATTTAAATATAATTTCATTTGATAACAAATTAACGAATTAGCATACTAAAGTGGAGGGAATATGAACCGACTTTTGCATACCCCGGAGGGTGTCAGAGATATATATGACAATGATTATGTAAGAAAGCTTGAAACAGAGGAAAAAATCCACGGGCTCTTTTCGGAGTATGGATATAGGGATATACAGACGCCTACCTTTGAGTACAGCGATGTATTTGGAAGTGATATAGGTACAACTCCAGACAGAGATTTATATAAATTTGATGACAGAAATGGGGATACGGTGGTACTCAGACCGGACTTTACTCCGGCTATTGCCCGATGTGCCGCAAAGTATTTTTTAGATGAGGATAAAACCTTAAAATTCACATATAAGGGTAATGCCTTTTCCCAGACTGCCAAGCTACAGGGAAAGCTTAGAGAAACCACTCAAATGGGGGTGGAGGTTATAGGAGATGGCTCTATAGAGGCGGATGCAGAGGTGTTGAGTCTGGCGGCTAATGCACTTTTAACCTCCGGGCTTACCAAGTTTAAAATTGCAGTGGGAAATATAGAGTATTTCAAAGGACTTTGTGAAGAGCTGAAAATCAATTCTGAAACAGAATATGCCCTAAGAGATTTGGTAACAAATAAAAACTTTTTCGGAGCAAAGCAATATTTAGAAAGTATAGATGCTTCAAAAGAAGTAATTGAAAAGGTGCTTAAGCTTGATGATTTAATAGGAAGTGACAAGGTGCTGGAAGAAGCACTAAGCCTGGTTGCAAACGAGAAGAGCATTAATTCCGTGGAGCATTTAAGACAGCTTTATGAAATTCTTGAAAATAAAGGGCTGTCAGAATATATTACCTTTGATTTCAGTATGCTCAATAAATATAAATATTATACAGGTGTGGTATTCAGAGCATATACCTATGGAGTGGGGGACAGTATTTTAAAGGGTGGACGATATGACAACCTTTTAGAAAAATTTGGTAAAAAATCCCCGGCAACAGGCTTTGTAATTCTTATTGATGATTTAATGCAGGCACTCTTACAAAAAGAAAGTGCACAGGACAATGAATATTTAACCTTTGCATTTACCAAGGGAAGACTGGCAAGCAAGACCCTGGAGCTTTTGGAGGAGCTGGGAATTACCTGTGAGGAAATGAAAGATAAGGATACCAGAAAACTTATTTTTGTAAATGAAGAGCTTAAGGTAAAATTCTTCCTGTCCAAAGGTCCTGATGTACCTACCTATGTGGAATATGGTGCGGCAGATATAGGTGTTGTGGGCAAGGATACCATAATGGAGGAAAACAGACGGGTATACGAGGTTCTGGATTTAGGCTTTGGAAAATGCAGAATGTGCGTATGTGGTCCTGCTTCTGCCAAAGAATTATTGAAGCATGGGGAAAGGATACGTGTTTGCACAAAATATCCGGACATTGCAAAGGAATATTTCTACAATCAGAAGAACCAGACAGTGGAGCTTATTAAGCTAAATGGCTCGGTAGAGCTGGGACCCATTGTAGGACTGGGAGATGTAATTGTAGATATAGTGGAAACAGGCTCTACCCTAAGGGAAAACGGACTGGAGGTGTTGGAGGAGATTTGTCCTCTGTCTGCCAGAGTGATTGTGAACCAGGTAAGTATGCAGATGAAATCCCAACGAATAAAGGAGCTGATAAACAGACTTCGCAGTCTGTGTGAATAGAATTTGCTAAAAGGATAATTATTATGAGAATTGTAAAATTAAACAGTGACACAAAAAAAGATATATTAGGTCAGCTACTAAAAAGAACTCCGGCTCAGTATACGGAATATGAAAATATAGTTAATGATATTGTAAGGGCTGTAAAGGAGAGAGGAGACGAAGCTCTGTTCGAAACTACTGCTAAATTCGATAAATGGGATATTAATAAAAACAATATTTTAGTAAGTCCTGAGGAGATACAGGAAGCCTATAAAGAAATGGAGCCTGAATTTATAGAGGTATTAAAGGAGGCTGCTGAAAATATAAGAGTATTCCATCAAAAGCAGGTAAGAGAAAGCTGGATTAGTACAAGGGATGACGGCAGTATTTTAGGACAGAGAATAACTCCCATAGACTCTGTGGGATGCTATGCTCCCGGAGGCAAGGCAGCCTATCCCTCAAGTGTACTTATGAATGTAATACCTGCAAAGGTGGCAGGAGTTCCTAAGATTGTACTGTCTACGCCGGCTGGTGCAGGCGGAAAGGTGCATCCGGTTACATTGGTGGCTGCTGATATTGCAGGAGTGGATGAAATATATAAAATCGGAGGAGCACAGGCTGTAGCTGCTATGGCTTATGGTACAGAAAGTGTATCCAAGGTTTGTAAAATAACGGGTCCCGGAAATATTTTTGTGGCACTGGCAAAAAAGGCATGCTTTGGCGAGGTGGGTATTGACTCCATAGCAGGTCCCAGTGAAATATTGGTTATTGCAGATGAAACAGCAAATCCCAGGTTTGTAGCGGCGGACTTACTGTCACAGGCAGAGCATGATGAGCTTGCCAGCGCAATACTCCTTACAAATTCGGAAGAATTGGCAAAAAAGGTATCGGAGGAAGTAGATAATTTTACAAGGGAATTAAGCCGTAGGGAGATTATAGAAAAATCTCTGGATAATTATGGATATATTCTGGTAGGAGATACTATGGAGGATTTAATAGCTGCGGCAAATGATATTGCATCAGAGCATTTGGAAATCCAGACAAAGGATGCCTATGAGGTTATGACTAAAATTAAAAATGCAGGAGCCATATTTATAGGTCCATATTCATCAGAGCCTTTAGGAGACTATTTTGCAGGTCCTAATCATATATTACCTACAAATGGAACAGCAAAAATTTTCTCTCCCTTAAATGTGGATGAATTCACAAAGAAAACAAGCATAATATCATATTCAAGAGAGGGGCTTGAAAAGGTACATAATCGCATTGAATATTTTGCCAATAAGGAGCAGTTGACAGCACATGCCAACTCTATAAAGGTAAGATTTGAGCAGGATTGAATATAAGCAGATTGGTGTAAAGTACGGACAACTATTTTGCGCTAATAGTATTTAAGGGAGGAACACTATGAGTAGACAGGCTTTAGTTACAAGGGATACAAAGGAAACACAGATTAATTTAAATTTAGAATTAGACGGAGAGGGGCGCTCTGATATTGATACGGGAGTGGGCTTTTTCGACCATATGCTTACAGGCTTTACAAAACACGGGCTTTTTGACATGGTGTGCCGGGTAAATGGGGACCTGGAGGTGGATGCTCATCACACAGTGGAGGATACGGGTATTGTGTTAGGTACTGCCATAAGAGAAGCCTTAGGAGAAAAAAAGGGCATTAAGAGATTTGGCTTTTTTATTTTACCCATGGATGATGCGCTGGTATTATGTTCCTTGGATTTAGGTGGCAGACCCTACTTTAAATTTGATTATAAATTTCCAACGGAAAAGGTTGGTAATATGGATACTGAGCTTTTTAAGGAATTTTTTATGGCGGTATCAAATGGAGCAATGATGAATTTGCATATAAAGGTGTTAGAGGGGGATAATTCCCATCATATTGCTGAAGCCATCTTTAAGGCGTTTGGAAAGGCGCTGGATGAAGCTATATCCTTTGATGAAAGGATAAAGGGAGTGCAAAGCACGAAAGGAGTTTTATGAGTATAAAGAAATTTATGCCCTGTATTTATTTATATAATACCTTTGCGGTAACCTCCTTTAGGGATACTACAGTCATAAAGAGTGACCCCGTGGAGCTGGCAAAGGATTATGAAAGCAAGGGTGCAGATGGAATTGTGGTAATGGATTTATCCAATAATGACAAGGAGCATGACTCTGCTTTAGATGTGATTAAGGCAATATGTGATGGTGTAAATATTCCTGTAATCGGAGCGGGAAATGTAAAGCGCATGGAGGACATAAAAAAGCTGCTCTATGCGGGCTGTAAGAAAGCAATGCTAAACTATGCCAAAGAGGAAAATATTAAGCTTACAAAAGAGGTGTCTGATAAATTTGGCAAGGATAAGCTTATAGCCTCTATTGCAAATGTGGCTGAAATGGAGCATTACAGCGAAAAACTGGAAAAATATGTATCGGCAGTATTTTTTATGACTTATACCAGTATTTCGGATGCTTTAAAAATATCTCCACTGCCTGTTTATGCATATTTACCCAATATGCCGCTACAGCGACTGTTAGAGATAGGTATGGCTGACAATTTGGCTGCCATATGCGGAGAGGCAGTGTCCTTGGAGATTGATGCATTACAGTCTATTAAGAAAGAATTTGAAAATAATGGACTTATGGATGATAGGAAAAAGTCTTCTATTAAGTGGAGTGATTTTAAGCTAAACAGTGATGGACATATTACCGTAGTGGTGCAGGATGTTAATACGGATGAGGTCTTAATGGTGGCTTATATGAATGAAGAGGCCTTTAATATGACTGTATCCACCGGTCTTATGACTTACTATAGCAGAAGTCGTAACGAGCTTTGGATTAAGGGGGAAAGTAGCGGTCATTATCAGCATTTGCAGTCAATGTATGTGGATTGTGACAAGGATACCCTGCTTGTAAAGGTAATTCAGGAGGGTGCGGCATGCCATACAGGCAATAAGAGCTGCTTCTATACACCTGTTTATGAGACGGAGACTAAGGGTGGAGCAAACCCTCTTAAGGTATTTGAGGATGTGTACGCTGTTATAAAGGACAGGCAGGTCAATCCTAAGGAGGGCTCATATACAAATTATCTTTTTGATAAGGGAATTGATAAAATTCTTAAAAAATTGGGAGAGGAAGCTACAGAGATTGTTATTGCCGCAAAAAATCCCAATGCCAATGAGATTAAGTATGAAATTTCAGATTTCCTCTATCATATGATGGTGCTTATGGCAGAAAAAAATGTAAGCTGGGAAGAGATAACAGAGGAGCTGGCAAAAAGATAGTAAGGTACATAAAATAATATATGGACATAATAAAGGACAGGATAGGTGGTCTGCTGTAGTCTTAGCCGATTAAATAAGTTATTTAATGGGGAAAGATGAACGTATTCTCTTAATCTGTCCTTTATTAATTATTCACAAATAATATTTATGATAATTATGGAAAATTCATAATTGAAAAAGAAAAAAATGGCTGATAGAATAATTCCAGAAAGGCGCAACCGATTGCGCAAAAGTTGCGCAATCGGTTGCTTGGGGATGCGGAATATATAGAAGCAGGATGTATGTTTATTAACTGACATATAAGAGCTTCAAATTGGGAGGATGTAATGAAAATTATTGTAAAGAAGCTATTAGCTGTAATGCTAACAGGTATGCTGTTTATCTCAGTATTGGGATTGGAAACTTTTCCTGTAAGGGCGGAAGCGGAATATGAAGTAAGAGTTACGGTGGATAGAACAGAGGTTACAAAGGGGGAAGCCTTGTCCTTTAATGCACAGGTGCTCCATAATGGTGTGGAAATAAGGGATTTAAATGATACAGATTTGAAGCTTTGGTATTGGACAGATGCCTGGAATGAGCATACGGACGGAAAAAGCGATGCGGTATACAGCAATTATGACAGTGTAAATGGAAAAGGTTTAAGTGCGGATGTGACTTTTCCATCAGAGGGCACATATTATATTATGGCTGAATTACAGGCTAATGGCGCCAGAGTGGCTTTAGTATGTACCACTATAACATCTGTAGAGGACAATAATTCTTCCGGTACATCCGGAGGAAATGGTAGTTCGGGAGGTAATGGGGACGTGCCTATAGGAGATTTGGATATTTTAAAGGTAGAGGGACTTGATGAAAACTTTTATATGGGAGTTGATATTTCTTCTGCCATAAGTCTTTTTGACAGTGGAGTAACCTATAAGGATTATGATGGAAATATTATTGATAACCCCAATAAATTGTGCGCTTTTTTGAAAAGTCAGGGTATTACTCATATAAGAATTCGTGTATGGAATAATCCCTATACAAGTGGCGGCAAGGGCTATGGCGGAGGAAATAATGATGTGGCAAAGGCTAAGCTTATGGCTGATGCCTGTAGAGCTGCCGGACTTAAACTGCTGGTAGATTTTCATGTATCCGATTTTTGGACTGACCCCGGCAAACAACAGGCACCAAAAGCATGGGCGGACAAAAGCTTAGAGGAAAAGGCGGATGCATTAAATATATTTATTAAAGATGCCCTTAATACCATAGACAGTGAGAAAAATGTGGTTGATATGGTACAGGTGGGAAATGAGACAACCACAGGCTTTGTAGGAGAAACAGACCGCACCAATATGTGTAGCCTTTTTACCGCAGGAATAAATGGAGTCAAAGAATATAATTCAGGGGTAAAAGCCGTTATTCACGTTACCAATCCTGAAAAGGGAAATGTAACAGGCTGGGCAAAAACACTTAATGATAATGATGTTAACTATGATATTTTGGCAACCAGCTATTATCCCTATTGGCATGGAACTCTGGATTATTTGAAGAGTGAATTAAGTGCTGTTAAGAATACTTATTCCAAGGATGTAATGGTAGCTGAAACCAGCTATGCCTACACCTTAAATGACAGTGATGGTCATAATAATACAGTTCGTGTGGGAAATAATGATACGGGAGGATATATAACCGAGAAATTTTCTGTACAGGGACAGGCTACTTCTGTTAGAAATCTTATTCAGGCAGTAAGTGATGCGCAGGGACTTGGAGTATTTTACTGGGAGCCGGCATGGTTAACAGTAGGCGATACTACAGGACTTACAGGAGTGGCATATACAGAAAGAGTAGAAGCTAATAAGGCTATCTGGGAGGAAAAGGGCTCCGGCTGGGCAAGCAGCTATGCTACGGAATATGATTCTAAAGATGCTGGTAAATGGTATGGCGGTAGTGCGGTAGACAACGAAGCTATGTTCTATCCTGACGGCACGCCTACAGACGGATGGAAAGTCTGGAACTATGTAAAAACAGGAGCTGTAAGCAACAATGTTTTTGTAGATGGAATAGAGGCTCCATTAGGAGCTATATTCTCAGGAGAGGCGCTTATACTACCTGAAAAAGTAACAGTAGCTTATAATAAAGGAAGTGTTAATGAAGCTGTTACCTGGAATAATGATGATGTGAGTGTGGCTTTATCAGGAGAGCCGGGAGTATATACAATAAGGGGAACGGTAGAATTTTCAAAGGCTGTAAATGCAGGAGAGTATGCAGACTGTTCTACGGGAGAGACCATATATACTCTGACTGTTAAGGCTGAAAATCTGATTGCCAATAAGGAAGAGGCGGGCTTTGAAGTAGGCAGTAATTTTACGATTACCGGGGATGGATTAAAATCTCTAACTGAAACAGAAAATCCTTATGCAGGAAATTCTGCTTTACACTGGTGGAAAGCCACAGCTACAAAATTATATGTAACGTATGATAAGGCAATTGTGTTAAGCTCCGGGGCATATGAATTTGAAATAGCGGCACAGGGATATGATGGCGACAAAATAATATTACAAATATTATCAGAGGATGGAGAGGAATTATTTTCTTCCGAACCTGAAGCATTGGCAGGTTGGAGAAACTGGAAAAAACCAAGTCTTAAATTTGAACTTTCAGAACCAAGGACCATTAAGCTTCGAATTTTAATTGATATACAAGATGGCGGATGGGGTAGCTGTGATGAAATGTATCTTCATATTGATGGGAACAGTGCAACAGGTACTTCAGGTAGTGGCACAAGTACGTCAGGTAGTTCCACAAGTACATCAGGAAGTGGAACCGGTGCTTCGGATAGTGCAACAGGTACTTCAGGTAGTTTAACAGGTGGTTCGAGTAGTGTAACTGATACTTACGGAAATAGTACAGGAAGTGAAAGTGGTAACACTCTGCCCGTGGGTACAAAGCTGGATATAAGCTTTAACAATATTAATAATGGTACTTCAAATAGGACAACTAATAAAGCCACTAATGCAGGCAATATAAAAAATGCCCAGTGTAATGTGGCAGTGCAGGGAGCAGCATATAATAAGGTAATAAAGGATACTATGCCGGCAGGCTTTGAAAAAGCATTTTCCTTTAATATGAGCATTGATGGAAAATATTCATATACCAATAAAAAGGGGATATTGGAATTTAACATTCCTGTGGGCTATAAGGCAAAGGGCAGAAGCTATATGCTTATAGGCGTGGAAAAAGGAGGTATTCCAAAGCTATATCAAAATTTGAGTACTGATACAGACAGCCTTAAATTTAATATTAATGGGGATAGCTACGCTTTTGTACTGGTATATTCTGACAATGTAATGGCTGCAAGGCAGACAGGAAATGTACTTTCAGGTAGCAGAGGCAGCGATAACAGAGGCGATTATTATGTGGTTTCTAAGGGAGACAGCTTATCAAAGATAGCCAGAGCTATGAATACAACTGTATCAAGCCTTAAAGCATCCAATGAAATATCAAATGTAGACAGACTGTCTGTTGGACAGAAGATATACTATTAAATGTAATGTGGAGGTACATTTGTACCTCCTTAAAATACCATTGTTAAGGCAGAGGAAGAAAGTGGAGTTAAATATTATAATTTCAACACTATCCTTCATATATGAAAAAATTGACTTTTCCAACTTTTTATGATATATTACACTGGATTTTCAAAAAAACTATATATGTTAACTATATAGTAAATTTATCAGATATATCATATTTGGATAGTATTGATATAATCGTATATCTATATTCTTAAAAAATTGGAGAGGTTTATATGAGGAAATTTTTTGACAATTATGGATACAAATTGCTGGTTATCATAACTGTAGCGTTGGTATTTATAGGTTTTCGTGACTTTTTTAGTCAGTTTGCGGAGGAGGATAAATCCGTAGCGCTGTTTCCAGCGTTTTTGACTGCTTCGAGTCTGGTACTATTGTATGCTACGCCGACTGCATTCTTTGTACGCCATTTGGTTAACAGATTAAATGTTTCACGTAAGGTTGTTTTGCTAAGCTTTATACTAGGATTTACAATACCGCTGTATCTAGGTGGTGAGGGGAACGCTCTAATTTCACTGGTTTTATTTTCGACAAGTGTTCCAAGAGCTGTGATTGATAGTTGGGGAGCTGCTTTAACAGCACCATTTACAGAAGAGATTGCAAAAGGTTTAGTTGTACTTTTAGTATATTTACTATGCAGAGGAATTTCATTAAAGGA
>JBHAJK010000019.1:0-11775 GCA_041826605.1 Lachnospiraceae bacterium
AAGAACTTTTGGATTATATTGCAAAATCCCCATCCTGCTATCACGCAGTGGAAAATGGCTCTAAGATGCTGGAGGGATTTACAAGGCTATATGAAGACAGAGAATGGAAACTTATTCCGGGAGGAAATTATTTTGTTATTAGAAATGACTCTTCCATCATAGCTTTTAAAATTCCGGAGAATAAATATAAATCCATCAGAATATCTGCGGCACATAGCGACTTTCCGGGGTTTAAGGTAAAAACCAACCCGGTTATGATAGTGGAAAAGCACTATGTAAAGCTTAATACAGAAAAATACGGTGGTATGATTATGTCAACCTGGCTTGACCGCCCTCTTTCACTTGCGGGACGTGTGGTAATTAAGGAAGATGGAAATATTGTTTCAAAGCTTATTAATGTGGACAGAGATTTACTCTTAATCCCATCTGTGGCAATTCATATGAACAGAGATGCCAACGATGGCTTTAAATATGACGCGCAAGTAGACACCTTGCCATTATTTGGAGAAGAGGCTGACGAGGAGAAAGCCAAAGAAAAGTTTGAAAATATCATAGCTTCGGCAGCAGGTGTAGCCAAAGAGGATATAATTGGTTCTGATATATTCCTTTATATGAGAGATAAGGGGAAAATCTGGGGAGCTGATAATGAATATATTTCAAGCAGAGCCCTGGATGATTTGCAGTGTGCATATGGAACAATCAAAGGCTTTATCTTGGCAGACACGCCTCAAAGCGCCCTTAGTCTATGCTGTATCTTTGACAATGAGGAGGTTGGAAGTCTTACAGGCCAGGGGGCGGACTCCACATTTTTAGCGGACACTCTTCATAGAATAAATGAGAGCTTAGGCTATTCTCACTCCCATTTATTACAGGGCTTGTCGGCAGGCTATATGATATCTGCGGATAATGCTCACGCCGTGCATCCAAATCATACAGAGTATGCGGACCCGACAAACCGTCCGTTGATAAACAAGGGAATAGTAATTAAATTCAATGCGGCTCAGAAATATACCACCGATGGAGTATCCGAGGCAATGTTTAGGGATGTGTGTAGAAGAGCGTATGTTCCGGTGCAGACCTATACAAATAAGTCCAATATGCCCGGTGGCTCTACCTTAGGAAATATATCAAACAGGCATGTATCAATTAGAACAGTTGATATCGGGCTTCCACAACTTGCCATGCATTCAGCTTATGAAACGGCAGGCGTAAAGGATACGGAATATCTTGTAAAAGCAATAAGAGAATTTTTTAGTGGAGAATAGCTGTTAAAGAATAAATGCATCAGGACATTGCACTAAATCTCTACTATCTCTTGCATTTGCAAAATGCGGATGGTAACATATCTAGGTATGTTAATTTATAAATGATTATGGAGGCATAAATGGAAGACAGTTTATTAAAAAGTCCGGCGGAGATTGTAGACGAAAATATAGACCGTGGTAAGAGTAAGGCAAATCTTCCTACGATAAAGACAATATTACAGGGAGTTTTGGCAGGCATCTTTATTGGCATGGGTGCACAGGCATCTTCGGTGGCAGCTCATTCTGTTGCAAATGTAGGCTTATCAAGGACCATTGCAGGATGCGTATTCCCCATTGGACTTATGATGATTGTCTTTTTAGGTGGAGAGCTGTTTACAGGAAATACTATGATTGCGGCAGCAGCCTTTGAGAAAAAAGCTACATGGTATCAGTATGCAAGAAACCTGACAATTATCTTTTTCTCCAACTTTTTAGGAGCATTTATTATAGTGGCTCTTACATCCTTGAGTGGACAGTGGAATTATACAGAGGGTCTTTTGGGAGCATATACCATTAAAGTGGCATATGGAAAAACCGGTCTTGATTTTGTTACAGCATTTTCAAGTGGTATTCTTTGCAATCTGTTTGTATGCGTTGCTGTGCTTATGGCGGTGGCTGCCAAGGATGCCGCAGGAAAGATATTTGGTGTGTTTTTTCCTATTTTTGCCTTTGTTGTATCGGGCTTTGAGCACTGCGTGGCGAATATGTACTATATACCCGCAGGTCTTTTGGCAAAATTAAATCCCAAATATCTGGAAAAGGCAGAAGAAGCTTATGGATTAACTGCCGATAAACTGGAATCTCTTTCGGTTGCGGGTATGATTAAAAATCTTATTCCTGTTACCTTAGGAAATATTGTTGGCGGTGGATTATTTATTGGAATATTCCTTGTTGTAATCAATAAGAGAGTTAAACAGAAAAGACTTAAAAAAGATATATACTAGTAAGGGTTATAAAATTTCCCTATAAAAAACGCTCATACCGTAAGGCCAATGGCATTAAGGGCGATGGAAAAATCCCACACCACACTTTGTGTGATGTGAGATTTTCTTAACTTAATGCCATTGACCGTAAGGCTTGAGCGTTTTTATTCTCAAATTATTTATGCTCAACGGTAACAATATTATAAGGGATAGTAATACCATTCTTTGCATATTCCTCAATAATACTTTGGCGGATATCACTGCATGCTTTGAAATTGTCCCCTAATTCCTTAGCCCAAACAGTAGTTTTTAAAACTAATCCATTAGCCGTAAAGCGGTTTACCAGTACATTCATATCAGGAGTGTTGATAGTAAGGGGATGCTCCAGACATAAACGCTTCAGAATTTCTCTGGCTTTATCAATATCTGAATTATAACCAATCTCGACCTCTATATAATTTCCCACATTTTCCGTGAAATTAGTGTTAATAATTACAGATGAATCCATAACACTGTTTGGAACAATGGCTGAATTTCCATCAAAGGTACGAATTACAGTATGGCGAATGGTTACGTCAGTTATAACACCCTCAGCCAATACAGCATTACCTGATGTGACCTTTACTTTATCATCCACTGTATATGGCTTGCTTATGGAAATGGAAAAACCACTTACTACATTGCCTAGTGCCTGTTGGGCGGCAAAGGTTGCCACAGCCACAATCAAAGTACCACTTTGTAAAAGTACTTTTGAAATACCTTTTGTCACATCTAAAAAAGACAGAGCGTAATAAATAATCACAATTACCATAATTACATTGGAAAGACTCTTAAAAAATTTAAGATGAATTCCGGGCTTTTTTTCATAAAGCTTATTAAAAAGCCGATTTAGAAAAAGCATTACAAGAATACAAACTCCTATACCGACTCCAAAGGTTATTATTTCTCCTAGCATAATCATTCCGCTTTCTGTTAATTCGGGCATTGCTTCCCTCCTAATATAAAACTGTTGATATATTGTATTCTACCATTTTAGCCTATTGGTAGTAAATATTAACCTATGTTATTATATAAGCAGTGTTGAACAAGAATACGGAGGCAATATGGCGCGAGTAATAATATTATTGGCAGAGGGGTTTGAAGAAATAGAAGCCTTAACGGCTGTGGACTTATTAAGAAGAGTAAATGTGGAAACAGAGATGGTTTCCATAAATGATAGTCTTTTGGTAACAGGAGCCAGAAAAATCCAGGTTACTGCGGACAAGACTATGGACACCGCAGACTTTATAGATGCAGAAATGCTCATTTTGCCCGGTGGTATGCCCGGAACAAAAAATCTTGATGAATGTGAAGCTGTGATAGAGTATATAAATGAGTATATTGCAAAGAAAAAATATGTGGGTGCTATTTGTGCGGCGCCTACCGTTTTAGGCAAACGTGGTCTTCTCAAGGGTAAAAAGGCTTGCTGCTACCCGGATATGGAGGATATGCTTTTAGAGGCAAAGGTTTCATTTGATGAAGTATGCGTTGATGGTAAGATAATTACAAGCAGAGGCTTAGGCACAGCTACAGCCTTTGCCTTAAAGCTTGTGGAAATAATGACCGATAAGGCTACAGCGGACAAGCTGGCAAAATCGGTGGTATATCGTGCTTAGCTTGCGATAATTTTAAATTTAAAGAGGAAGATTACATGATAAAGAAAAAATTGTCAGGAATTTTAACCCTTGTATTGGTATCTGCTTTCATACTTACTGCCTGCTTTTCGGAAGATGCAGTGGAGGATGAGGCAGATGGTGCATTTCTCTTATCCGGGGGCACAAAACAGGAGGAGGCAGCAGAGGGCGAAGAAACAGAAGAAGAGGGCGAGGACTCAGCAGAGCTTTTGGCTGCCAATTCCTATGTTACTCCTATTGTATATGATATTGATTTAAATAACCTTGGGGATATAAGCCTGCCTGCATCTTTCGAGTCACGGAATTTCAACCTTGAAGCAGGAGAGCTTACCTTTATTTTGTGGTCAGTGGACTATTACGCGGCATCAGCCATAAATATGCTTCAAATAGGAGATATACTTTCCTATGATGGCAGGGAAATAAAGGTAGAATTAATTGAGGATAAAAGTGGTTCGCTTCATATTAACGGAGGCTTTGCCAAGGGTGGCTGCAGCCTCTGGCCTACAGAAGAAAATACTTATGTGGCAAAGGGAGAAAATGATTATCCATCTTATACCCAACTGGGTACGGTTACTCTGCCTATCAGTGACGCTATTAAGGTTTCGGATAGCCTGAACAATCCGGGTAAGCCTGAGGAGGTAGACAGAGAGGGTCTTGCAGCCTATATAGCCAAGCTGGAGGAGAACTCCAAAGGAACCATATTTGATAATGACAATACAACTATTGAAATTAAAAATGGAAAAATAGCAGCTATAACGCGAATAGCACAGTAGTAAAATATAGCCCCTGCCATTGGCAGGGGCTTTGTAGAACAGTTTATTATACTTCCTGTGAAAACTTGCCAATAAGGCTGAAATTGTGAAGAAGCGGTCCGGGCCCTTTGCCCAGATTAAGCTGTGCGGCAAGAGCTTCAGAGATATACTCCTTTGCTTTCTGCACCGCTTCTGTAAGTGTAAATCCCTTAGCAAGATTGGATGCAATAGCACTTGAAAGAGTACATCCGGTACCATGGGTGTTGGGATTGTTAATTCTCTTACCCTCAAACCAAACAGACTTATCATGGGCATAAAGAAAATCATTTGCATCGTTAATACTATGCCCGCCTTTGATTAAAACGGCGCAATGATATTTATCTCCTATTTTTACTGCCGCATTAATCATATCCTCTTTGGTTTTAATAGTAAGTCCCGATAGTATTTCTGCTTCCGGTATATTAGGAGTTACAAGACTTGAAATTGGCAGTAGTCTTTCAATAAGAGTTTCTATTGCATCATTATTTATCAGGGCAGAGCCGGAGGTTGACACCATTACGGGGTCAACGACTATATTCTTTGCGCCGTGGAATATTAATCTGTCTGCAATTACATCTATAAGCTTGGAGGATGCGACCATACCGATTTTAACAGCATCGGGATATATGTCTTCAAATATTGCATCTATCTGCTCCCTCAAGAAAGCCGGTGTTGCTTCCTGTATTGCTCTGACGCCTGTTGTATTTTGTGCGGTCAGAGCTGTAATGGCACTCATAGCGTAAACACCGTTCATTGTCATTGTTTTCAAATCAGCCTGAATGCCGGCGCCTCCGCTGCAATCACTTCCTGCAATGGTTAATGCGGTTTTAATTATCATAGTCCTTGCCCCTTTCGTATTTTAGTTTGTTGCAGGCTACCATCTCCTCGGACAGCCTGCGAAGCAACCGACATTCATTTTCGATGTCGCTTGCTGAGAAAATAGCGCTTACCAATGCAACACCATCTACGCCTGTGCCTGATAGTTTAGCTATATTGGATTTACCAATTCCGCCTATAGCAACTACAGGGACGTCAACAGCAGCACATATTTCATATAGTGTTTTTTGCGAAAGATTTTTTGTATTTGTCTTTGTGGACGTAGAAAATACGGCTCCGGCACCAAGATAATCAGCGCCGTTTTTAACAGCGGCCCTGGCTTCTGCTACAGAGTGGGCAGAAACACCGATAATCATATTATTACCAACCCTTTTACGAACCTGTGCAACTTCCATATCGTCTTGTCCGATATGAACCCCATCTGCACGGCATTTAATCGCAATATCTACATTATCGTTAATTAAAAAGGGAACTTTGTATTTTTTACACAAAGCAGATATTTGAACAGCTTCATTTAGAAAGGCTAAGCTGTCCAATTCCTTTTCGCGTAACTGAACACAGGTCACACCACCCTTTAATGCAGACTCCACCTGACTGTATAAGCTTTGTCTGCCTACCCAGGCTCTGTCGGTTACAGCGTAGAGCCGCATCATTTTACTATCGCATTTCATATTTTGCACCTCTTTCAAGTAAATTGGGCGTCATATTGTAAACTGCGTCAATAATGTAATTGCTGTAGGTAGCGTTGCCATCTTTGTTACCTAGCCTACTGTATGCTATTTCGCCGGCATATCCCATAGTGGCAACGGCTGCGGCTGCGGCCTTTAAAGGATTATCCGGGTTTGCACTGAGAAAAGCAGTAGTAATGGCAGATAGCTGACAGCCGGTTCCGGTAACAGAGGACATCATGGGATGACCGTTGTGGATGCAATAAGCTTCACTATGATTTGCTACGATATCGACAGCACCGGTAATTACAATAATAGCTCCGGTTGCTTTTGAAAATGATTTTGCAAACTCTATTGCCTCATCAAGATTTTCTTTAGTGACCTTGTCAGTAATATTAGCGTCCACACCATTTATTGTGGTATTTCCATGAATTAAGGCTTTGATTTCTGAGATATTACCACGGATAGCCGAAAACTTTACTTCATCAAGAAGAGTAAAGGCTATTTTTCTTCTAAGCTTGGAGACACCCACACCTACCGGGTCTAATACCACAGGATGCTGCAACTTATTGGACTGTTTGCCTGCAATCAGCATAGACTTGAGCGTGCGACTGTTTGGTGTACCGATATTTATATTTAAACCGGCACACATACCGGTAATTTCTGCAACCTCTTCTTTATCATCCGCCATAATGGGAGATGCACCACAAGCAATCAAAATATTTGCACACTCATGGGCTGTCACATAATTGGTAATATTATGGATAAGAGGCTGTCTCTTTCGTACATTTTCAAGCATATATTGAAACACTGTATTTCTCCTATGGATTAAGGGTCTCCTGCATATTATTTAAAATATGGGATTTTTTTAAGCTATAAATCAAAATAGCGGATATTATAGCTCCGGCAGCAGTAGAGATAAGGAAAGGAATAATATATGCATAAAAAGCAAGTTCGGCAGTACTTTTACCCATAAATAAAATTGCAATCGGGTAAGCACACAGACCGCCGAGTATAGTAGTACCTGATACTTCGCCAATTAAAGTAGCCGGTATATTTTTGGTTTTGGAGTAAATCAGGCCGCATAATAATGCACCGAACATACTTCCGGGAAAAGCCATAAGACTGCCAAGACCAAGAAGATTTCGGATTAAAGAGGCTGTAAAGGCTGCGCCAAGACCATATCCGGGGCCAAGTAATACGGCGCATAGGATATTGACGGTATGCTGAATGGGAGAGCATTTACTTCCCAAAACAGGAAATGAAAAGAGGCTTCCGACAACTGCGATGGCACAAAAAATACCTGCAATAGCCAGCTTTTTAATGTTTGTTTTTTTCATATTAATTTTACCTTTCATAAAAAACAGGAGGCAATCCCACGGACGCCTCCTGTAAAAAATCTTATTATATGACTTCCTACGGCGGCATTATCCGCATCAGGTTAAAGGGTCGAAGTTAGATGACTTCCTCTCAGCCTGCAAACACAAGCTCCCCTGTATGTATTTTGGTAAATATTACAATGTATTTTGAGAAAACACAATAGATTTTCTAAAAAAGATAAAAAATACAAAAAATTTTACTTATTTTCTCCACATCCACAACTGCTTCCACAGCTTTTGCCTGATGGACAACCAATACATTTTGCACCATTCTTTTTTTCTTTAACAATATAGGCTATTGCAAGGCCTACAATTAATACTATAACAAGTAATGCTATTAAATTATCCATAAAATCTCCTTTCCGGAATAAATGCATTCTAAAAATAAGCAGGGACAGGCTATTTGCCCGCCCCCAATATTATTTAATCAAAATCAATCAGCTTTATATTCATTAGCTATGCTGTTTCTACCCTTAATTACAAGGTATGTGGCAATACCGGCAAATATAAGAACTGCAATCAATCCACCTGCAAAACCTGCACCGAAGCTGCCCGTTGTAATGAGAGTGCCTATCTGGAATACCAGATAGCCTACAGTAAATCCGGTTGCAAGCTGGAGCGCAATACCACCCCACAGCCATTTACTACTTTGCATTTCCGCATTCATGGCACCTAAGGCCGCAAAGCATGGAGGGGTATACAGGTTAAACATAAGATATGCCAAAGCCGCAACCTTTGTAATACCCATAACCATAGCTACCTCGCTACCGTCTCCGATTAAAGCAAACTCTTCAGTATCAATAAGATTTGTTACAGCATATACGGTAGCAAGAGTTCCCACTACATTTTCCTTTGCAATCATACCTGTAATTGCCGCTGCTGCAAGCTGCCATGCGGCTACACCCACAACGGGAACCAATAGATATGCAAAGGGATTTGCCAGACTGGCAAGAATGGAAGAGTTTTCCATTCCCTCTTCAATAAGCTGGAACTTCCAGTTAAATGACTGCATAATCTGTACTACGGTATTACATACTAAAATAATTGTTCCTGCCTTTACAATATATGCCTTACCGCGCTGGAGCATTGATAATCCGGCAAATTTAAGACTTGGCACCTTATAATCCGGAAGCTCTATAATAAAGAAAGACTTTCTATATTTCATACCTGTAATGGCTTTAATAAGCAATGCGCCTAAAAGGATAAGGGCAATTCCCACAAAATACATTAAAGGTCCTACCCAGGGAGCATCTGCGAAAAAGGCTCCCGCAAAAAGAGCGATAACAGGAAGCTTAGCTCCACAGGGCATAAAGGTTGCCAGCATTGCAGTGGTTCTGCGCTCGCGCTCATTACGAATGGTACGACAAGCCATAATTGCGGGAATACCACAACCTGTTCCTATAATCATAGGAATAACAGACTTACCTGAAAGTCCAACCTTTTTGAAAATAGGGTCAAGGACAACAGTTGCTCTTGACATATATCCGCAATCCTCAAGTAAAGCAATGAGGAAATACATAACCATAACAAGGGGCAAAAATCCAACCACGGCACCCACACCGCCAATAATACCGTCAACTAAAACAGCATAGAGCAGAGGATTGGCATCCTCCATCATACCGGCTATCCATTCCTGGAAGGCTTCTATCCAGCCGGTTAATATATCTGCAAGCCATGTTCCGAGAGTGGACTGTGAAATAAAAAATACCAAGAACATAATAGCTGCAAATATAATAAGTCCTGAAACAGGATGGGTAAGTACAGCATCAATCTTATCTCCCGTATTTTTATCCTTTGTTAAAACCTTTCTGGTTTCCACTTCCTTAACTATTGCATTAACAAATTCAAAACGCTTGCGGTCAGCCTCTTCAACAGCCACCTTATCCGCTAAATTTACATCAGCCTGTATATAAGGAGGCTTTTGTGACTGTCCTTTAAGCGTCATAGCTGTAGCAATAACTTCCTTGAGGCCCTCTTCCGCTACGGAAACAGTCTGAACCACAGGACAGTTAAGCTTCTCGGAAAGCTTTTCGGCATCAATCAGAGTTTCTTTCTTTTCATTTACATCACTTTTGTTAAGTGCCACAACTACCGGAATACCAAGCTCTAAAAGCTGTGTGGTAAAAAATAAGCTTCGGCTTAGATTGGTTGCATCCACAATATTGATGATAACATCCGGATGCTCATTTTTAACATAGGCACTGGTAATACTTTCTTCAGATGTAAATGGCGACATAGAATATGCGCCGGGGAGGTCTACTGCAATAATTTCATTATTACCCTCCACATAAACTTTCTTAATTGGGCTTTCGATTTTGTCCACGGTAACGCCTGCCCAGTTACCGATTTTTTCATTGCGTCCTGTCAAAGCATTATACATTGTGGTTTTTCCACTGTTTGGATTACCTGTTAATGCAATTCTCATATGTTTCCTCCTGTCGTTGCTCCCCGCTCATAGGGAAATATTCCGCCTTGTAAGCTGACATCAGCTCTTTAGGTCGTTGCTCCCGCTCATAGGGAAAATTAAACTATTTAAAAGTAAGCTTCAACTAACTCTTCCGGATAAAAAAGCTACTTCTATATAGAAATAGCCTTAGCCAAATCATCGTCAATATTGTATCTGGCATCCTTAATGGAAACCACCAGATTTTTCCTTTTACGGGAAACGACGGTAATCGGCTCGCCACTGTAACAGCCTAGTGAAAATAAAAAGGCTTTCATTTCTTCATCATCAGTCACAATATCCTTTATAATAACATCCTGACCGACTTCCACATCATTAAGTGTCATAAAATCATCCATTCCGAAGCATTAGATAAGACAATAAAACCGCCTCAAAAGCTTCTATTACAAATAGGTTAGCTTTCGCTAACAAAGTAACAATAATACTCTTCTTATAAAAAGTCAACAGCAGTAAGTGAAATTCTAAAAAAAATCTAAAAAACTTTCAAAAAACCTATTGACAAGTTAGCCAAAGGTAACTATACTAAGGTCAGTGATTAGCAATGGCTAACTCGAATAATTAAAAATTGCTAATTTCCTATCTTCAACTTCTTATACACAATTAGTCATAGAGATATGACGCTAAGAGCCCTGTCGGTCCTCCCGATAGGGTTTTTTGTTATGCTAACCGTCTCCTGTGTGCCACGCCAACAGTCTCCTGTGTGTCCACGCCAACAGTCTCCTGCGTGCCACGCCTACTTTTGTATTTTAAAACAAGGGGGAGTATGGTATATTTGAACTGTTATGAAGAGCAAAACATTTAATACCATGTTCTTATCAATACTTGGCGCAGGGCTTTTGTCGGTGGCAGGGGCAAATATAATTATTGACCCAATCTTTCACTACCATGCTCCCCTTAAAGGGATTTCCTACAGCCTGAATGATGAGAGATATCAAAACAACGGAATAGTAAAGCATTTTACATATGATGCTATGATTACGGGCACATCCATGACTGAGAATTTTAAATCATCTCAGCTTGATGCCCTTTTTGACGTTAATTCAATTAAGACCTGCTTTATGGGAGGCTCATATAAGGAAATAAGTGACAATATTCGTGTGGCACTTGAGCACAATCCAAAGCTTAAGCTGGTAGTCAGAGCCACGGACCAGTTTGACCTTATAAACAGCCCAGATAAGCATCCTTCCACCGACCCGGAAACAACCTTTGAATATCCCTGGTATATAATAGACAATAATATTTTTAATGATGTGGAATATGTTTTAAATAAGGCGCTGTTTTCCGATACTCTAATGGCTGTTAAGCAGACACTTTCGGGTGTTCCCATGACCTCCTTTGATGAGTATATGAATTGGGAAAAGGATTATACCTTTGGAAAAGAGGCTGTGCTTGCCACTTATGCAAGACCTGTGGAAAAGGTGGAGAACCAGCCTATTTCCAAGGAGGATGCGGATTTAGTCAAAGCCAATATTGGGCAGAATATCGTGGATTTAGCCAATGACTATCCTGATGTGACCTTTGTTATTATTATTCCTCCCTATAGTGTATGCTTCTATGATCAGGAAAATATAGGCGGCAGATTAATAAGAGATTTGGACGCTATGGAAATAGAAATTGAAATGCTGGTTCAGATTCCCAACATTAAGCTTTATGGATTTGCTGACAGAGAGGATATTGTGACTGATGATGAAGAAATGAAAGCCTTTTTATTTTCACTAGGCTGTTACAGTGGCGAG
>JBHAJK010000020.1:0-5122 GCA_041826605.1 Lachnospiraceae bacterium
CACCATAGTTACTTGCCTATTTTCCAGATAGCACCAGTCAAAAATCCTCAGCGTAGCCCGCTACGCCTACGTTTTTTGACTGGCACTCTCAGAAAAATATTCTGCGTAAATGGTGCAGTTATTTAGAAAACGATGTACTAGATGGAAAGGTTCTGGCGTTCTGTTATTTGAAAGCTCATAAGGTGGCGGAAATTGCTGAACATTTGGGAATCAGTGATTCTACATATTTAAGAAAACGGATTCTCGGAAACATGGAAGAAAATAATTACTTAGTGAAGAGCAAGGCTTCAAGGGCAACATATTATAAAACAAGTCCAGATATAGTTACTGTTGAATAAGTTAGTTTACTTTTCGATTGCTCGGTAGCTGTATATGTCAAGTAAGTGAGAGGCTTACAGTGTTGGGGTAGCAACATATTAACCGGATAATTTAGCAGATAATGACCGTGGAGTTTTTCACGGTCATTATTTTGATAAAAAGCAACGAACAAATGTTCTAAAATAAATGGACAAATCGGCTTAAAAGTGCTAGTATTACATAAAGGTTTTACCATAGAATTAAGGAATTATTTGTACTTTTTACTATTATTTTTACTATTATATTGCAAATGGTTCTTATAATTCTCACAGGTTTTTGAGTTTTAAATTAGCATTTTGATGACCCAATTGTTACTTTGATGATATTTTGAAAAATAAAGAGAATGCAAGTAGTAACAATTTATGGTGTATAGGATAACATTTTATTATAAAAAACAGAAAGAAGATGACTAAATGGAGTTTAAATTACATAGTGAATATCAGCCTACAGGCGACCAGCCCCAGGCGATAAAAGAGCTTGTAAAAGGCTTCAAGGAAGGTAATCAATGCCAGACTTTACTTGGTGTTACGGGTTCTGGAAAGACCTTTACAATGGCAAATGTAATAGCGGCACTTAATAAACCTACACTTATTATTTCGCATAATAAAACCTTGGCGGCACAATTGTATAGTGAGTTTAAAGAATTCTTCCCAGAGAATGCAGTAGAATATTTTGTATCCTACTACGATTATTATCAGCCGGAAGCCTATGTGCCCTCCTCTGATACATATATTGCCAAGGACTCATCAATAAATGATGAAATAGATAAATTGAGACTGTCTACTACTGCCTCGCTGTCGGAACGCAGGGATGTAATAGTGGTGTCCAGTGTGAGCTGTATCTATGGTCTTGGAAGCCCTGACGATTATAAGGAGCTTATAGTAGCTCTGCGCCCCGGTCAGCAAAAGGACAGGGATATGGTTATCAGAGAGCTTATAGACATAAGATACGACAGAAATGAAATGGATATTGAGCGTGCGACCTTTAGAGTGCGAGGAGATACTGTGGAAATATATCCGGCTCAGGGCGGAGAATATCTTATCAGGGTGGAATTTTTCGGAGATGAAATTGACAGGATATCGGAAGTAGACCCTATGACAGGCAGGATACATTCGGTACTGGAGTTTGTAGCCATATTCCCTGCATCCCATTATGTGGTGGCGCCTGATAAGATTGCGGCAGCCTGTGAGCGGATTGAGGCAGAGCTGGGAGAGCGTATAAAATATTTCAAGAGCAATGATAAGCTGATTGAAGCTCAGAGAATTGCGGAGCGTACTAATTTTGACCTGGAAATGCTTAAAGAAACCGGCTTTTGTTCCGGGATTGAAAATTATTCAGGTCCAATGAGTGGCAGAAAGCCCGGGGAACGCCCTATGTGCCTGCTGGATTATTTTGATGATTTTTTACTGATAATAGATGAGAGCCACATCAGTATACCCCAGATTGGGGGAATGTATGCGGGGGACCGTTCCAGAAAGACAACTCTGGTGGACTACGGCTTCCGACTTCCATCGGCGCTTGATAACCGTCCTCTTAATTTTGAGGAATTTGAAAACCATTTAGACCAGGTGCTTTTCGTATCAGCTACTCCAAATAAATATGAGGAAGAGCATGAGCTTTTACGTGCGGAGCAGATTATCAGACCGACGGGGCTTTTAGACCCTGAAATTTCAGTGCGCCCTACAGAGGGACAGATTGATGATTTGATATCTGAAATAAGAAAAGAAACGGCAGGAAAAAACAAGGTACTCATTACCACCCTTACAAAGCGTATGGCAGAGGATCTGACTAAGTATTTAAAGGATGTGGGTATAAGGGTACAATATCTTCATGCCGATATAGATACATTGGAAAGAGCAAAAATAATAAGAGATATGCGTTTGGACTCCTTTGACGTACTGGTAGGAATTAACCTGCTAAGAGAGGGCTTGGATATTCCGGAGATTGGACTTGTGGTAATATTGGATGCTGACAAGGAGGGCTTCTTGCGCTCTGAAACATCTCTGGTGCAGACAATAGGACGTGCGGCCAGAAATAGCGAGGGACGCGTTATTATGTATGCTGACAATATGACGGACTCAATGAAGAGGGCGATTGGGGAAACCAACAGACGCCGTAGCCTGCAACAGGCATATAATGAGGAGCACGGTATAACACCTACTACCATTAAGAAAGCGGTAAGGGAGCTTATTGCCATTACAAAGGAAATAACAAAGGAACAGCTTAGGTTTGAAAAAGACCCTGAGAGTATGAACAGCAAAGAGCTTAAAAATCTTATGGATAAGATTGAAAAGCAGATGCGTAAAGCAGCGGCAGAACTGGACTTTGAAACCGCGGCAGAGCTTAGGGACAAGCTGATAGATTTAAGAAAGATGATGGAGAAAGAAAAATAAATGGGAGAAATAATTAAAATACGTGGTGCCTCGGAGCATAATTTAAAAGGCATAGATCTGGATATACCAAGAAATCAATTTGTGGTTCTTACCGGACTTTCGGGCTCCGGCAAATCCTCTCTTGCCTTTGATACTATTTATGCAGAGGGACAGAGAAGATATATGGAGTCTATTTCCAGCTACGCCAGACAGTTTTTGGGACAGATGGAAAAGCCCAATGTGGAGCTTATAGAGGGGCTTTCCCCTGCTATTTCCATTGACCAGAAATCCACCAACAGAAACCCACGTTCCACAGTGGGAACTGTTACTGAAATATACGACCACTTCAGATTGCTTTTTGCAAGGCTTGGTGTACCACATTGTCCCAAGTGCGGAAAGGTAATAAGCAAGCAGACTGTTGACCAGATGGTGGATAGGATTATGGAGCTGCCGGAACAGACAAAGCTACAGATTTTGGCGCCTGTTGTAAGGGGCAAAAAGGGACGTCACGAAAAGGTTTTTGAAAGTGCCAGAAAAAGCGGTTATGTAAGAGTGATGGTGGATGGCAATCTCTATGATTTGTCGGAAGATATAGAGCTTGATAAAAATATTAAACACTCTGTTGAAATAGTGGTGGACAGAGCCATTGTAAGAGAGGGTATTGAAAGCAGACTTAGCGACTCTTTGGAAAGCGCACTGCGCCTTGCGGGAGGGCTTGTAAATGTGCTTATTAGTGAGGGAGAGACAATAGCTTTTTCGGATAGCTTTGCCTGTCCTGATTGTGATATAAGCATTGCGGAAATAGAGCCAAGAAGCTTTTCCTTTAACAACCCCTTTGGAGCCTGCCCTGACTGTGCAGGACTTGGCTATAAGATGGAATTTGACCCGGAGCTTCTTATCCCTGATAGAACATTGAGCATACATGAGGGAGCCTTTTCGTGTATGGGATGGCAGTCGTCAAACAAGCCCGGAAGCTTTACCTATGCTATTCTGGAAGCCCTGGCAAAGGAATATAAATTTTCCTTGGATACACCCTTTAACAAGCTGAAAGCCGATGTGCAGGATATGCTGATTTTCGGAAAGGGTGCAAAGGAAGTAATGGTACATTATAAGGGGCAGAGGGGCGAGGGAGACTATCCCATTACCTTTGAGGGACTTATAAATAATATGTACCGTCGATACAGAGAAACCTTTTCAGACAGCTCTAAACAGGAGTATGAGGCTTATATGAGTATAACCCCATGTACCACCTGCAAGGGAATGAGACTTAAACAGGAATCTCTGGCAGTAACCATTAACGATAAAAATATTTATGAGCTTACGGCTCTTTCCATAGAACAGCTTCAGAAATTTATGGAAAGTCTGACCCTGAGCGAGACTGAAAAAATTATCGGAAAGCAGATTTTAAAGGAAATAAATAATAGAGTAGGCTTTTTGATGAATGTAGGCCTGGACTACCTTACACTGGGTAGAAGCGCCTCTTCTCTTTCGGGAGGGGAGGCTCAGCGAATAAGACTGGCAACCCAGATAGGTTCAGGACTGGTGGGAGTTTGCTATATTTTAGATGAGCCAAGTATAGGTCTGCATCAGAGGGACAATGATAAGCTGCTGGATACCTTAAAGCGCCTAAGGGATTTGGGCAATACACTGCTGGTAGTAGAGCATGACGAAGACACCATGAGAGCGGCAGACTGCATTGTGGATATAGGACCAGGAGCGGGAAGCCACGGCGGAGAACTGGTAGCGCAGGGTACTGCGGAAGAAATTATGAAAGTACCGGAGTCCGTTACGGGTCAGTACTTAAGCGGTGCCAAAAAAATTGAAGTGCCCAAAAAACGAAGAGTTCCTGCGGGTTGGATAACGGTAACGGGAGCAAAGGAAAATAATCTTAAAGATATAGATGTGAAATTTCCCACAGGTGTTATGACCTGTGTGACAGGCGTGTCAGGCTCGGGGAAGAGCTCCCTTGTAAATGAAATCCTGCATAAGAGTCTGGCAAAGAGCCTTAACAGAGCCAGAACTATAGCGGGCAGGCATACAGCTATTACAGGCACAGAGGTACTTGATAAAATTATTGATATCGACCAGTCTCCAATAGGCAGGACGCCTCGTTCAAATCCTGCTACCTATACCGGTATGTTTGATTTGATAAGAGATTTGTATGCTTCCACAGCGGATGCAAAGGCCAAAGGCTACAGCAAGGGAAGATTTTCATTTAATGTAAAGGGCGGACGATGTGAAGCCTGTGCAGGAGATGGCATTGTAAAAATAGAAATGCACTTCCTTTCTGATGTGTATGTGCCTTGCGAGGTTTGCAAGGGCAAGCGATATAACAGAGAAACCCTTGAAGTAAAATATAAGGGTAAGAGCATTTATGATGTGTTGGATATGAC
>JBHAJK010000021.1:0-16322 GCA_041826605.1 Lachnospiraceae bacterium
ATCTATAAAAAAAATTTTGCAATACAAGAAATAAGGACCGATAGTACAACATCGCAATACATAAGAACAACCCCTTCAAAGCCTTATATTCACGGGCTTTAAAGGGGATTTATAATCTCATTTACTGCAAAACTCAGGATCGATGCAAGCAGTAATCCTGCTACTAATCTATTTCGCATTTTGCCTCCTGAATGTAAGCTAAAAGCATTATTTTCCACAATAACAGTAATTTTACAACTAAATAGGATAAAAAGCTAGATTTTTCGTTTCCTAACACTCTTTCTTCTTCTGCGCAGGGGCTTGGAGCCTTTACCAACTGCAAATCTTTTACTATTTTTTTCCATATTCAAGGGCTTTATTCTGCCTGACACAACTCCGGCTATACGTGTGCCTCCGGGCATCTGTTTGATTTCATTTTCTGTAACTGCTCCCAGCTTAATAAGTAGCACTCCGTATACAGCTAACGCAACAACTATGCTTATCAGCAGCCTTATTAAATTGTTAAGACCGGTAATTACCAATGTTTCATCCTTATATATATAGCGTATAATTATGCTTATTACATAATTTGCCACAAATGCCGCCAAAAACATACATATAGCGGCCAGAGCAGGCAGGCAAATGGTTTTTATAAATTCCTGCTTATATTCCAATTTAAATCTCATTGCCAGACCATTTAAAATACACATCATAAAGGAATAAACTATGGTGGCAATAACCAGTGCATAGAGTCCAAGGTCAGTATATTTCAAAAGCAGTACCAATACTCCCGCCTGTACTCCCAGAGCAATTGCCGCATTGATTACAGGAATATTTACATTTCCCGTACCCTGCAGCACCGCATTTCCCAAGGTGGAAAGTCCATAGAGTATAACTGTAACCGACAGTGCCTTTATCAGACCTGAAACCATTAAATATGAGCTTCTTTGAGGATAAAGAAGCAATGTAATGGGTTCCGAAAGAGCCAGCAGGCAAAATGCCGATGGAATGGCTATTATCATGGTTGCCTTTATTGCCGAAGCTATTTTTTTCTTCTCGCTGTCATATTCTCCTCTTTCATGGCTGTGTGCTATGGTGGGAATAATAGCCGAGGACATTGCAGAGGCTATAGCTATGGGAATATTTATTATCTGCATTGCCTTTCCTGCAAATAATCCATATGCAGTGGTTGCCATGGCTTCTGTATAGCCATAGTCGCTTTGCATAATTCCCTGATAAATTTTCAGATTTGAAGCTGTGCTTAAATTATATATACATGTACTTAATACAACCGGGGTAACCATTCCGAATATTATCCCGCCTATTTGAATGGGATTTAATAGCTCTTTAGTCCTGTCTTTCTTTCTTCTTTTCCTAAAGTAGCTCATATTCACAAAATATACTAATAGCATAAAGGCAAGGGCTATCAGCACGCCGGCCCCTGTACCCATGGCGCTTCCCTTGGCTCCTCCTATTGCAATCGTGGTCTCGGCTTCTCCATCCTGAGTTAAAGCCTTTACAAAAATATATGCTGTGCCTATGCTGACGGAGGCATTTATTATCTGTTCAAGAATCTGGGAATATGAGGTAAACACCATTGTCTGATGAGCCTGAAAATAGCCTCTAAGAGTCCCTAAAATTCCGGAGAAAAATATGGTAGGAGCAAAAATCCGAAGCACATGGGCAGAGTTTTCCCCTACCAGCTTTCCTGCATAAACAAAGCACACAAAGCTTCCAATGCCTCCCATTATAATTACATATAAGAGAGCACCCATAAAAAGTCTGTGAGCATTTTTATATTCCCCTACTCCCAGCCTGGCTGCTATGACCTTGGAAATGGCAGAGGGAATACTGTATGATGATACAAGCAGTATTATGGTATATATGGCATAGGCGGTATTATAATAGCCATTTCCCTCATCCCCTATTATCGCTACTAAGGGGCTTCTGTATAAAATGCCTATTATTCTTACAATTATCCCCGCCATTGCCAGGATACCTGCCTGCATTATGAAATTGCCTTTTTTATTTTTTCCTGTAGCCATGACTAAATTATATGACAAAAGCTTGCTAAGTTAAAGATTATTGTGCTAGTATGAACTTAAGATATTATATAGAAATTATTAATTTTATGGTGTAATACACTTAACCAAATTGGAGACTATTATGGATATAGCAGGATTATCAATGGCTTTAGCCAATATAAAGACACAAAACGAGGTAGGAACTGCGGTTCTTTCAAAAGCTCTCGACCAAAACGAGGTACAGGGAGCCGGACTTATCAATATGATTGATGCTGCCGAAATGGAACGCAGTGTTAATCCGGCAGTAGGTTCGGGTTTTGATGTGAGAGTGTAATGGATTGGAGGAATACGAATAAATGAATATTGTTCCCATATCACTTCTTCGGAAAAATCCCATCTTCCCCAATCTCTATCTTACCCGCCTTTAGCAGATTACCCACTGCCTTTTTAAATTCATTTTTGGACATATCCATTTCCTCGCGGATAAGCTCCGGAGAGGCCTTGTCAGTAAAAGGAAGCTTTCCCTCTTTTTCTATGCGCTTCATTATTTTGTCTGCATCAATGCTCATTTGTATATGGGATACTTCATTGACACTTAAATCGATTTTTCCATCTCCCTTTATGCCTGTAACGCGGGCGCGTATTTCTGTACCTGCCTTTATTTTATTGGTAACTTCCTTTTTAGGAATAAGACCGCTGAATTTGTGGTCAATGGCTACAAATGCTCCAAAATTATCACTTATTTCATAGACCATTCCATTAACCCAATCGCCCTTTTTATAGTCTCCGCCCTTTTCCAAATATTTATAAATCTTCATAGTGCCACATAGGCGTCCACTCTTATCCACGTAAAGGGCTGCCAATACTTCATCCCCTGCTTCCACCTTTACGGTCATTTCCTTAAATGGCAAAAGCAGGTCCTTTTCCAGTCCCCAGTCAAGAAAGGCACCTATCTTGCCTACCTCCAAGACCTTGCATCTTCCGATTTTACCCAGGGTCATCTTTGGCTCATTGATGGTGGCAATCAGCCTGTCCTTACTGTCCTTATATAAAAATACATCTATTTTATCATCTATATCTGTGCCCTCTGCCACCTGTTTCTTAGGCAGAAGTACCTTTCCGCTTTCTTCCTCATCAGTCAGGTATACTCCAAAATCCGTCTTGCTCACTACCTTTAAAAGCTGTCTTTTTCCTATTTCCAATGTGTCCTCCGTTCTCCTGCCTCCCGGCGTATCTGTTTTAAGTTAAATTACTGTATAGGCCTTCATTTCGCCACTGCCACACCCTAATATTTAAGTTCAATTACCGCATATGGGGCGCCCTCATTATTACTGAGCACCACCGTATAAAAATCTTTTCCTGTATACAGCACCGGATGTATTTCATCCCCTAAATGTGCCTGAGTCTTATACTCTACCCTAAGTCTTTTATATTCTATGTCCTTAGGCACATATGCAAAGGCAATTTTTATATATTGTCCATTGTTCACATGCCCGTTGGAGTCCAAATGATGCTCTTCAATAAATATAACAGGCTCATCATCCCTTTTGACCCTTTCATCCTCTTCATCAGGGATGCTTATCTTTCTTGGACTATAGGTCATATCCAGCTTTTCTTCGGATATGTATGCATCTTTAATCTCAGCAGGCACCTTTGCCGGACGCATATTTTCCCAATCCATAAGGCACCACAGGGAATTAGCCTTGGAAATATATTCTCCCTGCTCATCCTTTAAAAAGAAATTTCTCATTCCCAAAAATCCCTTAAATTCATAAGGAAACGTGCCCACAGTCAGCTTCTCCGGATATTTGGGAGCTCTTAAAAATTCTACCTCCCAATAATTTATAACCCATACTAATTTCTGTGGCTCCAGCTTATAAATTCCCACTCCCAGATCTTCCGAGTGAAAGCAGGAGCAATCCTGGTATGTATCAATAATGGCAGGAATTGTCATATTGTGTTTTGTATCGGACTGACTAAAGCCCACCCTTATATCATAGGTATACATCCTCATTGTCTCCTTTCAATGCCGTCACACCACATTGTCAGTATTACTGGCACAGTCTGGAAAATTCTTCTAAATTCCATATTTTATCCACTATACCACTATAAAATTCAGGTTCATGGCACACCAACAGTACCGCTCCTCTATATTCGGAAATAGCCTTTCTAAGCTCATCCTTGGCATCCACGTCCAAATGATTTGTAGGCTCATCAAGAAGCAGAATATTGGTTTCAGAATTTATAAGTTTACATAATCTTACTTTTGCCTGTTCGCCACCGGAAAGCACCTTTACCTTACTTTCAATATGCTTGGTAGTAAGACCGCACTTTGCCAAAGCCGACCTGACCTCGTACTGGCTAAAGCCGGGGAATGTTTCCCAGATTTCCTCTATGCAGGTGTTTTCTCCGGGCTTAACCTCCTGTTCAAAGTATCCTATATGGAGATAATCTCCCAGACTTACCTTTCCCGACAAGGAATTTATAAGCCCCAACACGCTTTTTAAAAATGTGGTTTTTCCTATTCCGTTTGTACCGACTAAAGCAATCTTTTCTCCCCTTTCCATCCTAAGATTAATAGGCTTTGAAAGAGGCTTATTTGCATCATAGCCAATGACCAAATCGGTAGTTTCAAAAATAACCTTTCCCGCGGTTCTTGCATCCTTAAATCTAAATTCCGGCTTTGGCTTTTCTGCCGCCAGTTCAATAATATCCATTTTATCCAGCTTCTTCTGTCTGGACATAGCCATATTTCTGGTAGCTACATTTGCCTTATTGCGGGCAACAAAATCTTTCAGCTCGCTGATTTCCTGCTGCTGTCTGCGATATGCCGCCTCAACCTGACTTTTCTTAACCTCATATACCTCTTTAAATTTATTATAATCTCCCACATATCTGTCCAGATTGCCATTTTCCATATGATATATTATGTTAACTACATCATTCAAAAAGGGGATATCATGGGAAATAAGAATAAAGGCATTTTCATATTCCTGTAAATATCTTTTTAACCATTCAATATGATTGGCATCAAGATAATTTGTTGGCTCGTCTAAGAGCAATACCTCTGGCTTTTCTAGCAGCAGCTTGGCTAAAAGAATTTTTGTTCTCTGCCCGCCACTTAGGTCTGTAACGGGTCTGTCCATTCCCAGAGGCAGTATTTCAAAGGCTCTGGCTATTTCCTCTATCTTTACATCTATAGAATAAAAATCATGACTATCCAGCAAGTCCTGAAGTTCTCCCATTTCCTCTAAAAGAATGTTCATCTCCTCGTCATCAGTAACCTCTGACAGCTTATCGCAAATTTCATTTATACGGGCTTCCATATCAAAAAGCTGCACATATGCCTGCTTTAATACGTCAGCAATAGTCATATTTTCCTCAAGAACTGTATGCTGGTCCAGATATCCAACCTTTACATTTTTTGCCCAGGTAACCTTGCCCTCTTCCGGCTCCATACTTCCTGTTACAATATTCATAAATGTGGACTTACCCTCGCCATTGGCTCCTACAAGTCCTATATGTTCCCCCTTTAAAAGTCTGAATGAAACATTTTCAAAAATTACCCTGTCTCCAAAGCCATGGTTTAAATTACTTACTTCTAAAATCATACCCTATCTTTACTTTCTATTTTTTCTTCTACAGAAATTTCTTTCTCAAATTCCTCTATCATCTTTTTATCCTCTGTCCTAAAGCATCTAAAGCGATTAAAGCCTACTACTAAAATCCTGACGCTTTCTATGGTAGTATTAAAAACACCCTCTTCATATAGGCTAAGTACTATTATTCCCAATGGAACGGAAATAATCATACCTACTACTCCACCTAATGTAAAGCCCACATATATAAGAATTAATGTAGGAATTGGAGGCATTCCCATAGAGTCTCCCACTATTTTAGGCTGAATAAGCTGTCTTACAATCTGCCCCACTCCCCAAACAATAAATAGTCCTAAGGCTGTATAATATTCGCCATCCAATAGCTTTATTATTACCCAGGGTATCATTATTGTTCCTGCGCCAAATACCGGTAAAAAATCCATAAAGGCAATTATCAGAGCCACAAGTACCGCATATCGTATCTTTAATATCAGAAGCCCAACTATTAGTATAAGATATATCCAAACCTCAATTTTAAGCTGTGCTTTAAAATACCCTCCAAAGGCTTTTGCAAAGCTTCTCTTCAACATATCCAGGCGATATCTTATTACTCCCGGAATATATTTTTCAAAGGTTTTAGATAGGCCTTCTTTTTCTGCCACGAAAAAATAGGAGGACAGCAGGGTCATTACTATAGCTAATATTATCTGGGGGATTTTATTGACAATATTTCCCAGCGCAGTCATAGCGTTTGTAGCAGAGTTGCCTCCTACTGCAATTCCGCTAAAATATCCGGTTATTGCATCAATAATACTATAAATTCCCTCTCTCATTTCCAGCGGAAGTCTATTTAATATTCTATATAGATTAGTTGTTGCCGAATTTAGCTCATTGCCTAAAGCCGTCCAGATTTGCGGAAAATCAGTATAAAACTGTATCAATTCATGAACCAGCCGGGAAATAATACCATAGACTGCAAAAACAACCAGTGCCAATACTAAGATTATTACAACTGCCGAACCCATTTTTCTCTTTATCTTAATTCGCTTCTCCAAAGCTTTAACTATGGGAGCCGCCAGCATTGCAATTATCCATCCAATTACAAAGGGCATAAAAAATATTATTCCCTTTGGTATCAGCCATATACATAGTAGCAAAGCAACTACGAAAGATATTATATTAACCAGCGCTTTTAAATATGTTTTATATTCTCTGTTTGTCATATATTATCCTTTTTCTTAAAGCAATGTGCATTTAATCTACTTTGTTATGCTATCATATCTATCGGAGAAATCAAAGAGTTCTGTAGGATAATCCCGCTATCATATGCACAAAAAAGGAACCGAAATCGGTTCCTTAGACAGCGCTACAAGGATTCGAACCTTGAAATGACGGAGTCAGAGTCCGTTGCCTTACCGTTTGGCGATAGCGCTATATATTAAGTGACAGGCACTTCGCCCTGCTCTCACAAGGCACTTGCTTATATTAACTCAATTATTTTAATAATGCAAGTGTTTTTTCAAGACTTTTTTCAAACTTTTTTCAAATTTTTAATCCCACTTACAGATATAAATAATACTATTGTTCCCACTACAGCAAAAACCAGTCCTACCCATTCCATGGAACGCACTCCATAATGCTCAATCAGGGTTCCTCCTAACAGGCTTCCGATAACTCCTCCCAGAGTACTGGTACCTGTCATAAGTGCCTGTCCCTTTACCTTATCATTATCATTCATAGTGTAGTTTACATAAAATACTGATGCCGGCAGGAAAAAGGCATAGGAAACCATCTGAAATGCCTGCGAAATGTAAAGCATTGTTATATTTGTAGCCATAATATAGAGCACGGCTTTAATACAAAAAAATACTCCCGCAATAATTAGAATATAATTATACTTTATTTTTTTCATTATCTGATACGAAAACATCATACTTGGGATTTCAAATGCCGCCGCTATAGCCAGCGCAATTCCCATAGTAGAGGCATTGCCCCCAAGGCTTTCGGCCATTTGAAGCATATAGTTATTGGTACTGCAATGGAAAATAAATATCAGGGTAGAGCCCACCAGTGCCAGTGAAAATAATTTATATCCGGCAAAAAAAGAAAATATACCTCCATCCCTCTTGGACTTCACTTTCTTTTGCCTGATATCGCCGCTGCTATCAGGAAGTACATCCTTAAATCTTGGCATAATAAGAACAACGCCTGCTGTAATGGCAAAGAACAATACACCGGCAATTATAATTACATTACTGCCATATCTTTCTGCCAGTTCGCCTATAATCGGAGAAACTATTGCATAGGATAAGGAGCCCATGCTTCGTGCCATTCCAAAATTAGCCTCAACTCCCCTGTTGATATAATAAAAGCTTACCGCATTTATAAAGGGTTGCAACGTTTGATTTAAAGCATTAGCCATAATAAATAATGCCAACGTGGCTATAAAAATATTCTTTGTAAACAATAACATTCCAAAGAATATTAACGCCCCCACAAGCAACAGGGCTGTAATTACGTGTATTGAAATCCTTTTTGATTTATCCGCTATCCCCGCAAAAACAGGATGTAGTAGCACTGCCAAAAGGCTTGCTACGGCAATTATTACACCAATCTGAGAGGCAGAAAAACCTCTGGAGCGCAGAAACACTGTAGCAAATCCATATGCGGCACAAAAGGAGGACCAATATCCTCCCTGTGCTATAGCTAATAGTAATGTGATTTTTTTAGAATTTATTTCTGTAACGGGCATTATTTCTTCCTGGCGAAGCTCTCTACTAACCTTGAAGACCTCTGGACTGTCTGTCCATATCTTCAATTACAATATCATATATTTCTCCAAGGGTTGAGCAATATTTCAGCAAATCCCAAGGTTCGTTTGTGTGAAAATGGATTTTAATAAGCTCCTCATCGCCCACTGCCAAAAGGCAATCTCCCTTAAAGTTCTGGGTAATATAATCGCTTATTACATCCTCATCCAAATCATTGCCCTCAATAAGCAACTGTGTATCATACTTAAATTCCAGCATAACTGCCTCCGTTCTTGCTCTTATACCTCAAAAAGTAAATCTGCGTAGGTTGGGAATGGCCAGAATTTTTTATCTACAATTCTTTCCAGCTCATCCGCAGGTTTACGAAGAGCATCCATAGCAGGCACCACCTGCTCACGATAATAAAATGCCTGTTCCTTACCTCTTGGCATAAGGCAACCGTCTTTTTCTATAATGCTTAAGTTTATTCTAGCCTTTTGCATTTCTGCAAGCAAGCCGTTTACTCGATTTAAAAGGGCAAGTGAAACGCTCTCATCCGCACCTGCTGCCTTAATTGCATTTACATTGGCAGCCAGCTCTCCGCAATACTCAATTACCGCAGGCACAAGCTGTTTATTTGCAATATCCACCATAGTAAGAGCCTCTATATTAATAGTCTTTGCGTAAGTTTCATAAAGGATTTCTGCTCTTGACTCCAGTTCTGCCTTAGTGAAAATTCCAAATTTCTCAAATAGTCTTATGGACTTTTCAGTAGTAAGAGTAGCAACTGCCTCCACCATCGAGGGAATATTGGGAAGTCCACGTCTCTTTGCTTCCTCTATCCACTCCGGTGCATAGCCATCGCCATTGAATATTATCCTCTGGTGCTTTGTCATATATTCCTTAATAAGGTCATGGACTGCCATATCAAAATCCTCCGCCTTTTCCAGAATATTTGCAGCTTCACAAAACGCTTCTGCCACAATGGCATTTAATATGGTATTTGGGCTACCAATAGAGTCCTCGCTGCCCACCATACGGAACTCAAATTTATTTCCTGTAAAGGCAAATGGAGAGGTTCTGTTTCTATCTGTAGCGTCCTTTTCAAAATCAGGCAGTGTTGATACGCCTGTCTGCAAGGTTCCGCCCTCTATTAAGCTTGAAGCTATACCTGTTTCCACCAACTGCTTTACCACATCCTCAAGCTGTTCGCCTAAAAACATGGATATTATGGCAGGAGGAGCTTCATAGCCTCCCAGTCTGTGGTCATTTCCTACATTGGATGCACTCTGTCTAAGTAAATCCGCGTGGGTATCCACCGCTTTCATAACACAGGCAAGCACTAACAAAAATTGTATATTCTCATTAGGGCTATCTCCCGGCTCCAACATATTAACCCCGTTATCCGTGGTAATTGACCAGTTATTATGCTTGCCCGAGCCATTTACTCCCGCAAAGGGCTTTTCATGCAAAAGGCAGCGCAGCTCATGCTTTTCCGCTACACGCTTTAATGTTTCCATCACAAGCTGGTTGTGGTCAACCGCCACATTGGCAGATTCAAATATAGGCGCCAGCTCGTGCTGCGCGGGAGCCGCTTCATTGTGCTGGGTCTTTGCAGTAACACCAAGCTTCCAAAGCTCTATATTTACATCCTTCATAAATGCGCCAATACGCTCGCGAATTACTCCAAAATAATGGTCATCCATTTCCTGACCCTTAGGAGCAGGCGCGCCATATAGAGTACGTCCCGCAAATATAATATCCTCACGCAAAAGTGCTTTCTTTCTGTCTATAAGGAAATATTCCTGCTCAGCTCCCACCGATGCAGTAACCTTTGTAGCTTCCGTATTTCCAAACAGTCTTACAATTCTTATTGCCTGTTTGCTGAGAGCTTCCATAGAACGAAGTAAGGGAGTCTTTTTATCCAAGGACTCTCCTGTATAGGAACAAAAGGCTGTAGGTATACAAAGGGTTGGACCTGTAGCTGTTTCCTTTACAAAGGCAGGGGAGGTAATATCCCAAGCTGTATATCCTCTCGCTTCAAAGGTGGCTCTAAGACCTCCTGACGGAAAGGAAGACGCATCCGGCTCCCCCTTTATAAGCTCCTTGCCCTTAAACTCCATAAGCATATTTCCATCCTTATTGGGAGGTGTGACAAAGGCATCATGCTTTTCAGCGGTAATGCCTGTTAGTGGCTGAAACCAATGGGTATAGTGGGTAGCCCCTTTTTCTATTGCCCATTCTTTCATACAGTTTGCTACTACATCTGCAGTCTGCTTTGACATCTCGCCACCATGCTCCATGATTGCTTCCATTTCATCATAAGCATCCTTAGGTAAACGGGCACGCATAGTCCCTAATGAAAATACATTTGAGCCAAATAATTCCTCTACATTCATTTATTCTTCCTCTTTTTCAACTCTTAAAATATCATACTCTTCCGGTTTCTTATCCAGTTCAATATAAAGCCTTTGCTTTGGATGGGGTGCTGATGGCATCTTATTTCCCTCTTCATCATATATCCCCAAAACCTTTGTGGAAATATTTTCTCCATCAGGCTTCATTATCTCAATAATATCGCCCTCTGAAAATTTATTTCTCTGTTCTATTAAAGCATAGCCTCTATCATCTGTTCCATATACAATTCCCAGATAGATGTATTCATTTATATAGGTATTTGAGCCATATACCTGTGCCTCATCAGTCGGCTTTCCAAAGAAAAAGCCTGTGGTAAACTGCCTATATGTGCACTTGGATATTTCAGCCTTATACCAATCCATATTTTCACGATATTTTTCAGGAGAGGTCAGATAGTCATCAATAGCCTTTCTATAAGTTCGCGCTACCGTCGCCACATAAAGAGCGGTTTTCATACGTCCCTCTATTTTAAGAGAGTCTATTCCTGCATCCAAAAGCTCCGGAATATGTTCAATCATGCATAAATCCTTGCTATTGAAAATGTAAGTACCTCTCTCATTTTCATATACAGGATAATATTCGCCGGGTCTTTGCTCTTCCACCACCGAATATTTCCAGCGACAAGGATGGGTACAGGCTCCCTGATTTGCATCCCTGCCGGTCATAAAGTTACTTAGCAGGCATCTTCCCGAATATGAAATACACATTGCTCCGTGAACAAAGGACTCTATTTCCATATCCTCCGGAATATTTTCACGTATTTCCTTAATTTCCTTTAGTGAAAGCTCTCTGGCAGATACAACTCGTGTTGCGCCCTGTTCGTACCAGAATTTATATGTAAGATAATTTGTGTTATTTGCCTGTGTAGATATGTGTTTTTCGATTTCCGGACACTCTTCCATAGCTATGGAAAACATCCCCGGGTCAGATATAATCAACGCATCCGGGCGTATTTCATTAAGCTCCTTAAAATACTCTCTTGCTCCCTCCAAATCATAATTATGAGCCAGAATATTTGCCGTCACATATACCTTTTTCCCGTATTTATGAGCAAAGGCAATGCCCTCTATCATATCCTCTTTACTGAAATTTTTAGCCTTTGCTCTAAGGCCAAAGGCCTCGCCGCCAATATATACAGCATCAGCACCAAAAATAACAGCCTCTTTTAATACCTCCAGATTGCTGGCAGGTATAAGTAATTCAACATTTCTCATCTTTATTCCTTAACACTTACGGTTACTCCATCCCCCACCGGCAATATGGCAGTGGTAAGACCCTCTGTATGTTTAAGCTCATACAAATAATCCCGCATTCGGGTATGGATTGTTCTGTCACGCCTTATAACAGCGTATTTTGATTCTATAATATCCCCATCCTGTAATACATTGTCGGATACCAGCAGCCCTCCGGGCGACAGTAATCTTAGTATTTCAGGTAACATTTTAATATATTGCCCCTTTGCAGCATCCATAAAAATGAAATCATAGCAGTCTGTAAGGGAGGGCAGTATTTCTAATGCATCGCCTGCCAGCAACTCAATTTTTTCATCTTTTCCATATTTTACAAAATTTTCCCTTGCAATGGAAATCCTTTTTTCATAATTTTCTATAGTGGTAATGGTAGCATCCGGAGCATATTCGCTCATAAGTAATGCGGAAAAGCCAATGGCTGTACCCACCTCTAATATCTTCTTAGGCTTACACTGACGCAGTAAAAACTTCATATATGCCTGCATATCCTTACGGATTATGGGCACAAAGGTATCTGTGGCATATTTTTCCAGCTCATTTAAATACCGGGGATTGCCCTCATCAAGAGAATTGATAAATGTAGTCATACGCTCTGTTGCTATCATTGCGTCACTTCCTCTATTACCTCGCCACCTATGGGCTCACTAAATTCAACACCCTCTTCAAAAGGTATTTCTTCCGCAGCCTCTTCATCCGTAGCTATAACAGGCTCCTCTTCCTCGATTATGTCTGATGAGCCTGCCATAATTGTTATCATCTGTTCCGCGGTCATATTAGTATTCAGCTCATATGTACCGGGAACTATTTTTCCATGATTTTCTGACAATCTTTCCTGTAATCTAAACAAAACGCTGTCTCTTATTAGTCCTTTGTTCTCCAGCAATTCCCCTATGTCCTTGACTTTCATATCTGAAGTTATTGTGACTGACACCACTCTGCCCTCGCCACTGCCCATAGGCTCTTCGCTAAAAATACGATATCCGTAGTCATAGGCAGTCATAGCATATTTGAAAATAAGCATGGCTGCAATAATTACGATAATTATTTTAACGGCAACCGAAAACACCGACACAATTATTTCTCTTGTATTATTCATTGTATCCTTATACCTCCAATATAATTGGCATTATCATAGGTCGGCGATTCATTTTCTTCCATACATAGTCGCTTAGTGCATCTCTCATGGCATTTCTAATCTTAGGAATATCCCTAACGCCCCTATCCTGAAGCATATTAGCTGTCTCCCGCAGAAGCTCACGCATTTCGTCCATAATTTCATCAGACTCTCTTACATAAATGAAGCCCCTGGTCACAATATCAGGCTCCGTAATAAATGTACCTGTGGCGCTGTCTATTGCCACAACCGCCATCATAATTCCATTTTCCGATAAAATCTGTCTATCTCTAAGTACTACGTTTCCTACGTCGCCTACACCTAAACCATCTACCAGCACGTCTCCTACCGGCACAGAGCCATTTATTTTAGCACTCCTTTTATCTAACTCAAGTACAGCACCACTGGACAATATAAAAATATTTTCCTCCGGTATTCCCAAGTCCCGAGCCAGCTTAGCCTGCGCCTTTAAATGCTTATATTCTCCGTGAACCGGTATAGCATACTTGGGACGAACCAAGGTATATAGAAGCTTAATTTCTTCCTGGCAGGCGTGCCCTGATACATGAGCATCCTGAAATATAACCTCTGCTCCTTTTGCCAGCAGCAGATTTATTGTCTTTGTAACAGGCTTCTCATTTCCCGGAATCGGATGTGATGAAAATACAATTAAGTCGTGGTTATCAATGGATATCTTTCTATGTGAAGATGATGCCATACGGCTTAGGGCTGCCATGCTCTCGCCCTGACTGCCGGTGGTTATAATAGCCGTTTTTTCAGGTGCATAGTCCTTGAGTGACTCAATAGGTATGAGAGTGCTTTCAGGAATATTGATACAACCCAAATTTTGAGCTGTTTCAATAATATTAGTCATACTCCTGCCCTCTACCACAACCTTTCTGCCGTGCTTATGTGCAGAATTAATAATCTGCTGCACTCTGTCCACGTTTGAAGCAAAGGTAGCAATAATAATTCGTCTGTCTTCATTATCTGAAAAAATACCGTCTATGGTTTTTCCTACAGTCTTTTCAGACTGGGTGAAGCCCGGTCTCTCCGCATTTGTACTGTCGCACATAAGTGCCAATACTCCATCATGTCCCAGCTTTGCAAATCTCTGCAAATCAATGGCATCCCCATATACAGGAGTATAGTCCACCTTAAAATCGCCTGTATGAACTACCGTACCCGCAGGCGATGTAATGGCAAGAGCCGCCGCATCCACAATACTGTGGTTTGTCTTTATAAATTCAATGCTGAAGTCCCCTAATTTTATTACTTCTCCAAATTTTGTAACCTGACGTGTTACAGACTCCAGCAAATTATGCTCTGTAAGCTTTCTTTCAATAAGTCCCATTGTAAGCCTTGTAGCATACACAGGAGCATTTATTCTCTTTAATACATAGGGAAGAGAGCCTATATGGTCCTCATGTCCATGAGTAATCACAAAGCCTTTCATCTTGTCTGCATTTTCCACAAGATATGATACATCCGGAATTACTAAATCTATTCCCAGCATATCATCATCCGGAAAACTAAGCCCGCAGTCTACCACAATAATACTGTCTTCATATTCAAAGGCAGTAATATTCATTCCTATTTGTTCCAAGCCTCCAAGAGGTATTATCTTTAACTTGGAATTTTTCTTTTTATTACGCAAATTCTATATCCTCCAATAAATCTTCAAAAATGCCGGCTACGGCTTCAAGCTCATTGTCATCGGAAACAATCTGATAAACGCTTTCCGCGTCCTCCTGCTTCGACACATCCTTTAATATAAGGGCTTCTCCATCCCCATCTTCCGCATCCGTAACCAGTATATAGTTAATGCCCGATATTCTCGTCTGTTCCAGTACAAAAAAATCTACCGGCGCCTCTCCATCCGGGCTAAATGTTATCTTTTCCTGCTTTATCATTTATATTTTCTCCAATTAATCCTTATCAATCGTACTTAATCTTGTCCAAATATCCTTGTAGGATAAGGGCAGCCGCAATACTGTCTACATAGTTTTTTCTATTCTCTCTGCGCACTCCTGCCTCAATCATTATCCTGTCAGCGGCAACTGTAGTCAGTCTTTCATCCCAAAGTGTCACTTTAAGTCCGGTTCTTCTTTCCAGACTCTCCTTAAACTCAAGGGTCAGCGCCACACGTTCCCCCTCTGTATCATTCATATTCTTGGGATTTCCAAGTACTATTTCGGATACTTCGTATTCATCTATTATTTCTTCTATACGCGCCAGGGTTTTTCTCAAATGACCGGGCTTTTCTCTTCGTATTATTTCAAAGCTTTGGGCAGTAATAAGCAGCGGGTCGCTAAGTGCCACGCCACAGGTCTTAGAGCCAAAGTCAAGTCCCATTACTCTCATAAATTAGTTGCCCCACTCGTTGCTGACTATATAGTTTTTAAATAATTCCTCAACCAGCTCATCTCTTTCCACTTTCATAATCATGCTTCTTGCACCATTATGACTTGTAATATATGTAGGGTCTCCCGACATAATATAACCCACAATCTGATTTACAGGGTTATAGCCCTTTTCCGTCATAGCATCAAATACCGACTTCAATACACTTTTAACACTTATTTCCTTATCAGCCTCTACCTTAAAATACTGGGTATTTCCTAATTCCTGCATGCTTCCTCCATTAATCTATATAAAATGTTCAATTTAAACACAATACTCCGACCCTATCTTAACTTATTATTTGTCAATAGTCTACTTTTAGATTTATTTTGGCCGTAACGGTCTTTCCTATCGCACTGTTTTTCCATACAGTTTATATGCTTACATATAGCTAGGGTATACTTTAATCTTTTGAAACCATATCTTCAACACTTAATGTTCCATTAATAATAAGTTCTTTACCTATTAAGTCGCCTATTCCCCATACAGTGGCAACTCCAAATATTCCTATTATTTTTTTTATTTCACATTCTTTACCATATTCATCAAAAAATTTATCTTTTCCTACACTATAAAAGCAGTATTCTTCAATATTAATTTCACCCTCATAATTATCAATATTATAAAAATATCCCCTTGTCCAGTATTCTTTTCCAACTACCTCTGGTTTTATTAATAAATCTCTTTCCCCTATGCCTGCTTTTATACAATCCAGTGCCTTTAATCCCTCTTTAAATATACAGACTAATATTAAATCATCTCCATTTATATTATTTATATGATTA
>JBHAJK010000022.1:0-53265 GCA_041826605.1 Lachnospiraceae bacterium
AATGTTAATGCAAGAGACAGGATACTCAGAGAAATAGTTTCCAATACGCTGGCTCATAGAGATTATTCAAGTGGTTTTCCTGCAAAGATGATTATTGACGATGAGAAGATCACGATTGAAAACAGCAATTTGGCTCATGGAATGGGAGCTTTAGATTTACAGAAGTTTGAGCCATTTCCCAAAATCCTGCTATATCTAAAGTTTTCAGAGAAATAGGTCTTGCGGATGAACTTGGTTCAGGAATGCGAAATACCTACAAGTACACACAGCTTTATTCAGGACAAAACCCGTTATTTGAGGAGGGAGATATATTTAGAACAATTATTCCTCTAAAGAAGATAGCGACACAAAAGGTTGGTGGCGACAATGTCGCTCACAATGTCGCTCAGGGTGTCGTTCACGATGTCGCTCACGATAAGATAGTCCTCGCAGAGTTTATCAAAGAAAAAGTGAGAAGCAATGATAGGATTACAAGAAAGGCTATTGCAGATGAAGCTGGAGTTAGCGTAAAGACTATCGAAAGAGCTATAAAGGAAATAGATAATCTGAAGTATGTAGGAAGTGGTAATAGCGGACACTGGGAACTGAATGAATAGAATTAAGTTGCAGCACACAGAATTTAAAGGTGATTAGAGTAAAATCTAACCACCTTTTTTATTTGATTGGAGGTGGCTTATATAAATGAACTAAGTGTACTTGAATTATTTGGCGGCATAAGAGCAATAAGAAAAGCACTCATAAGAGCTGAAATTCCTCATAAGGTAGTAGATTATGTTGAGATAGATAAAAACTGTGTAAAAAGCTATAATGCCTTATACAATGAAGATTTCAAGCTGAAAAGTATCATAGATTATCACCCGCCTACTCAAAAAGTGGATTTGGTAATGCACGGAAGTCCGTGTCAGGACTTCAGCCGAAGCGGACTCAAAAGAGGCGGAGAAAAAGGAAGCGGAACAAGAAGCAGTTTACTATTTGAAACGATACGAATCATAGAAGAAATGAAAGAAAAGCCTAAAGCGGTGCTTTGGGAAAATGTAAAGGGAGTTCTTGATAAAAACTTGAGACACAAACCTGAATACTTCCGCTCACTCAAGCGTCTCATCGTATAGGCTGCCGGAACTGAACACGGTAAGAGCTTATTAAAGTACGTCAATTGGCAAGGTTCAGCGCAGTTATCCACAATAACTGCAATATACCTGCGCTAGTGCACCGGGGAAATTCGGCATGGCCGGATTTCGACCTTGTTTTATTCAGGATTGCGAACTCGCGGAGCGAGTTTCGCAATTCCCTAAGCTTTTTAAGATGAGGAATGCGTTCGAGTCCCGTCTCGCGCTTTTATTATGAGCAAAGAGAGTATTCTAAGGCAGGTTATTTGGGGGATAAAATGGTAATTAATTATTTTTAAACATCTTGACCTAAAACTAGAATTTGTTATAATAAAAGCACAAAGGCACTACCGATAGACGGTTGCCCTGAAACTAAAAAAAAGACTGTCAGTTTCTCAGGCTGGGCGGTCTATTTTTTATGTGAAATCTTATAAACAAGACTGATGATAGCGACAATTAGAAGTCCCAATTGAAACAGGTCTGCATATGTAACCATAGCACCATCCCCTTTCCCTAGAGTCAGAGGGCACAGCCCTCTGCTGAGGGAAACCGCCTACCGCGTAGGATAGTACCTCTGCTTGAACAGTATAGTAACACATTGTGCTAATAAACGCAATGCACATAACAATAAAATGAAAACCATTTTCATATTGACACCGCCACAGAAAGGTGTTAAATTTGAAAATGGTTTTCATATTTGGAGTAAAGAGATGGACAATAAGACAAAGTATAATACAAAACAGCGGGAGAGGTTGATGGCTTATATGCGTTCGGTTCAAGGACAGCATATAACTGTGGCTGAGGTTTGTAAGCATTTTGAAGAACAGGGCGAAAATATAGGAATGACTACTGTATATCGCCAGTTGGAAAAGATGGTGGCTGAGGGCAAGGTAAAAAAATATATCCTTGATAGTAATAGTTCCGCATGTTTTGAATATATTGATGAGGTAGATAATGAGGAAGAGAATAGCTGCTTTCATTGTAAATGTACGGTTTGCGGAAAGCTGATACATCTACATTGCGAGGATTTGAAAAATACAGGTGCACATATTCTAAACCATCATGGTTTTGAAGTAGACCCTCATCGGACAGTATTTTATGGCATATGTGAGAAATGTCGTTAGCTAATATAGAGCACCATATAAAATGATTATAGGTGCACCACTTAGATTGCATAATAAAAGTATATGATGGTTAATATGTTAAAGAATAAACATGAACAGACAATTGCATTATTGATATCTATGGCATTACTGATGGTGCTGCTTCTTTCTGTATTTTATATTGGAATACATGAGACACATCATTTGGAGCATAGTCACAGGGAAGCGGACTGCCCTGTATGCGAGATTATCTATCGCTGTGAAGAAAATATCCGACAGAGTTTTGTGAATATTAGTGTGGCGGTATATGGCATATTGTTAACTATGGTATTAACGAATATGGCAAGTGAGCTGTTGGTACCTATGGTAAGCAATTCTTTGATTGCTAAGAAAGTAAGAATGGATAATTGAAGCTTTGCCGGTAGCAGTTAATAAAAGATTTTAAATGGAGATTAATAATGAAAAAATATATATTACTGATGATAACGGTGCTGATGATGGCGTTTGCAATAACAGCCTGTGGAAGTGCTGATAATAATGGCGATAATGTTTCTACGGGAGAGAAACTGTCTGTTGTAACAACAATTTTCCCTGAGTATGATTGGGTACGTGAAATTGTGGGAGACACTGAAAATGTAGAGATAACAATGCTTTTGGATAGTGGAGTGGACTTGCATAGCTTCCAACCCACTGCGGATGATATTATAAAAATTGCAAACTGTGATATGTTTATATATGTAGGTGGAGAGTCTGACGGCTGGGTAGAGGATGCTCTGGCAGAAGCGGTAAATAAGGATATGAAAGTCATAAACTTATTGGAGGTTTTAGGAGATACTGTAAAAACCGAGGAATTAAAAGAGGGTATGCAGGAGAGTGAGCATAATCATGAGCATAACCACAGTCACGGAAAAGAAGTATCTACTTTCGAGGACAATGAGGTTCAGGATAGAGAATTATCCGATTGGGCAGGGGAATGGCAGTCAGGTTATCCCTTGATACTTGACGGTTCCCTCGATAAGGCTTTTGAAATTAAAGCTGCGGACTCGGATAAAATGACGGCAGAAGAATATAAAGAATATTATACAACCGGATATAAAACAGACTATACTGATATATCAATAGTAGGCGATAATATAACATTTACTGATAAGGATGGAAATAAAATTTCTTCAGATTATAAATATGTAGGGTATTATATTCAAGATTGGTCTACGGGAACAAGAGCGGCTATGTATCGATTTGAGGCAGTGGATAAAGCTTCAGGGGCACCTATTTTCATTCAATTTAATGACCATATGATAGAACCGGCGGAGTCAGAACATTTTCATATTCGTATGAGCAATGACAGCTTTGATGCTATTCCTGACCCTGAGAACTATTGGCCTACTTTCTATCCGGCTGAACTCACACCGGAAGAAGTATGTGAAGAACTGGCAGGTCACGGAAAACATAGTGATGAGGATGACCACGACCATGAAAATGAAGCGGACCACGACCATGAAAACGAAGCAGACCACGACCATGAAGAAGCGGAGCATGACCACGACCACGAAGAAGCTGAGTATGATGAGCATGTTTGGCTGTCTTTGAAAAATGCAAAAGTACTTTGTGTGAAAATTGCAGAGTCATTAGCAGAGCTGGATGGTAAAAATGCAGATAAGTATAAGTCAAATGCAGATACTTATGTGAAAAAATTAGATGAACTGGATGCTAAGTACGAAAGCACCGTGGCAGAGAGTAGCAAGAATACAATTCTTGTGGGAGATCGTTTCCCATTTAGATATATGGTGGATGATTATGGGCTTGATTATTTTGCGGCATTTGTAGGCTGCTCGGCAGACTCGGAGGCAAGCTTTGAAACCGTTACATTTCTATCAGGTAAGACTGATGAGCTGGGATTGGGAACAGTGCTTAAAATAGAAAGCTCTGACGGTAAAATTGCTGAAACAATCAGAGATAATACCGCAGAAAAAAATCAACAGATTTTGACATTGGACTCAATGCAGTCAGTTAATTCATCAGATGTGGATAATGGAGCCACATATATTTCCATTATGGAAAAAAATCTTGAAACATTAAAAGAAGCTTTGAAATAAGATGCAATCCCTCTCGTAATTATAGCGGGAGGGATTGTACCTGCTTTTTGCAGAGCAAATGCTACGTTTAAAACGGAGGACAGCATGGCGTATATTACAGGCAGTGACCTTTCGCTTGGATATGAGGGAAAGGAAATATTGGAAAACTTAAATTTCAAAATAGAAAAGGGCGATTATCTCTGTATTGTAGGAGAAAATGGTTCGGGCAAAACTACCTTGATGAAGACTCTTTTAGGGCTTATTCCACCTCTTAAGGGAGAAATAAGCTTTGGAGATGATTTAAAGAGGAATGAAATAGGATATCTTCCACAACAGACTATTGTGCAGAGAGATTTTCCTGCGTCGGTAGAAGAGATTGTGCTGTCAGGCTGTCAGGGACGAAAAGGGCTTAGACCTTTTTATAATAAGGAAGAGAAGCAGCTTGCGCTACAGAATATGGAGCGTATGCATATTACAGAATTTAAGAATAAATGCTATAGGGAATTGTCAGGAGGTCAGCAACAGCGTGTACTTCTGGCAAGAGCCCTATGTGCCACAAGACAGCTACTTTTACTGGACGAGCCGGTTTCCGGACTTGACCCCAAAGTGACCGTAGAGATGTATGAGCTTATAAAAACATTAAATGATGAGGGCATTACAATCATAATGATTTCTCATGATATAGAGGCGGCGCTGAAATATGCCAGCCATATTTTGCATGTGGATAGAAAATTGTTTTTTGGAACAGGGGAGGAATATCTTCAAAGTAATTTAGGAAAGAGATTTTTTGCAGAAAGAGGAGAAGAATGATGGCAATATTTGAAAAATTAAGCCTGTATATGGAATATCCCTTTGTAAGATATGCGCTTATTGTGGGTGTGTTAATTGCACTTTGTTCTTCTTTACTAGGGGTAACATTGGTGCTAAAGAGATTTTCTTTTATTGGAGATGGTTTGTCCCATGTGGCATTTGGTGCAGTGGCGGTAGCCGGAGTATTAAAGCTTGCAAATGCTACAGTGCTAGTACTACCGGTTACAATAATATGCGCGGTGCTGCTTTTAAAAACAGGGCAGAATACAAAAATAAAGGGAGATGCGGCCATTGCTATGATATCTGTAGGCTCCCTGGCATTTGGATATCTTTTGATGAATTTATTTTCAACTTCATCTAATCTCTCAGGAGATGTGTGCTCCACCCTTTTTGGCTCCACATCAATACTTACACTTAGAAAAAATGAAGTGTGGCTTAGCGGTATTTTGTCCATATTGGTTGTAGTATTTTTTATTGTGTTTTATCATAAAATATTTGATGTAACCTTTGATGAAAGTTTTGCTCAGGCGGCAGGAACAAAGGTGGATTTCTTTAATACAATAATTGCCATTATAATAGCTGTAATAATAGTACTCGCTATGAATCTGGTAGGTTCGCTGTTGATTTCGGCACTTATTATTTTCCCGGCACTATCGGCTATGAGACTGTTTAAAAGCTTTAAATCGGTAACAATTTGTTCAGGTATTATCTCGGTATTTTGTGCCTTTTTTGGAATAATACTTTCTATTTTGGCAGGTACACCTGTAGGCTCTACAATAGTAGCGGTGGATGTGATGGCATTTTTGATATGCTTCTTAATAGGGAGCAGATTAGGAAGAGCATAAAAGCGATATTCTTAGAAAAAAAACAGGTGGAAGATAATAAGAAATTTTTGAGAGAGCATATGAGAAAAATACAAAAAATAATTGCACTTCTGCTTATATCTATATTGGTTATAAATTTAGGTTGTGGAAAAATAGATAAAAATGACACTGATGTCAGCAGTGTTGAAGCCTATGATAACAAGGTTTATAGCCCCGGAGCATTAACTGATAAGGAAAAAGAAAAAGCCAATAGAGATGTTGAAGATTTGATTGACTCAATAAGTCGAGATATAGAAAATGAGAAAAAAGCTGTAACCGAAAATGCTACAGCAGATGGGGAGGACGCAGCACAACCGGATTTAAAAGAGGCATTGGCAAAATCCAAGGCAGAGGGGATTGATGTAGACTTAACCTTGCTTAGCAGTACAATGGTGTATTCGGAAGTATATAATATGATGTTTACCCCTGAGGATTATGTGGGGAAAACTATTAAAATGACAGGTGCCTTTGCCTATTATAAGGATGAGACAACCGGTAAACAGTATTATGCCTGTATAATAACTGATGCTACAGCCTGCTGTGCCCAGGGAATAGAATTTGTATTAAAAGGAAATTATACATATCCTGAAGATTACCCTGAGTTAGAAGAAACAATAACGGTGCAGGGGGTATTCGACCTCTATGATGAGGATGGCTATAAGTATTGCAGACTTTTGGATGCGAAAATGGATAGGTAGATAAGGTATAGCAAAAGTCAGAATATGAAATAAAAGCAGACCGATAATAAAACTGTGGCAAATTAGATATATATTCAAAAGTTTATAGAAAGTTCAATAAAACAGTCGATAGATAAATAATATGATAGTTCAACACCATTTGCGGATATCCAAAGAGGTTGCGTCATATAGTTATCTATCGGCTGTTTTTTGTTAAATAGTAAGTTGCTTCATATTTAACAAAAATGCTTCAGATAAGAGAGCTTTATCGCAAAGGAATAACCTAACGTTTATCGCACTTCGTGCGCAAAGTGAGCAAAAGTATAATCAGAATAAGTTGCTTTGTCAAAAACTAAAAAAATGACACCTTTATAAAATTAACCTCATTTTTTATAAAAAACTCCAAAACTATAATTTAGATGTAAGCAAAAAACTATAGTATAAGCACAAGCAATCCAAGGGGAGTGAGTAGGGCACGAGGTGGTTGGGAGCCGGTCGCTAAACCGGAAAGTGTGTAGGCACGAGATGGACAGGAGTAAACCACAAAACCGGAAAGTGTGTAGCACAGGGTGGCTGAACCCCAGCCACCACCCCAATTATAAGGATGAGAGTGCTTGGAATGGAGGATTAATGAAGATGAAAAAGTTTTTATCGGTAATGCTTGCGAGCGTGATGGCACTTAGCCTTACAGCCTGTGGTGGCGGAAATGCTACAGGTGGAACGGCACAGACAGATACATCAGGTAGCAAGAGTGGCACTACAGCTAATGCTGACAGCAAGGATGATGCGGCAGAAAAGTTAGTTGTTTGGACATTGGCTAATGACCTTATTGACTTTGGGGAGAGATTTACTGAAAAGACCGGGGTACAGGTAGAAACAGTAGTTATTGAACCGGCAGATTATCCTACAAAGGTTCAGACAGCACTTTTAGCAGGAGAGACAGAACCTGATATTATTGTAGGCGAGCCTCAGATGCTGGAAGATTTCTACGAAGCAGGCTTCTTTGCAAATCTTGATGATTTTGGAGCAAAGGATTATGAAGGACAGATAGTGGACTATGTATGGGAAGTAGGACAGGATGCAGATGGCATACAGAGAGCTATTTCATACCAGATTACTCCGGCAGGTATTTATTATCGCAGAGATATAGCTCAGGAAGTGTTTGGAACAGAAGATCCTGATGAAATCGGAAAATTATTTAAGGATTATCCATCAATTCTTGATGCGGCAAAGAAATTAAAGAGTGCAGGCTACAGAATTTTTGCTTCTGACGCTGAAATGAATTATTTCTCAGGAGATAGTGCATGGGTTATAGATGGAGCATTAAATGTAGACAAGGCACGTGAAGCATATATGGATTTGTCGGTAGAGCTTTACCAGCAGGATTTAACAGCATATGCAGCACAGTGGGCTACACCATGGTATCAGGCTATGGCAGGAGAGGTTCCCATCCTTACGGCAGAAACTCAGTGGGGAACAGATGATATGAATATCTGGGATAAGGACTCCTTTAATGCAGCAACTGAGGGCATGGAAAAAACATCGGTATTTGCATTCGGTCTTCCATCCTGGGGCGTTTTGATAATGAGAGATAACGTAGCTGAGACAGCAGGAAAATGGGGAGTTTGTTCAGGCCCTGCATACGGCTTTGGCGGTGGAACATTTATAGGTGTATCTGCACAGTCAAAGAGACAGCAGACAGCCTGGGAATTTGTAAAGTTCTGTACTCTTGATGAGGACACAGCTAACTGGTGGATAGAATATTCACAGGGAGATACCGTATCATTAATTTCCGTACTTGAGGCACATAAGGATGACCAGAATGAGGTATATGGCGGTCAGAATCTTTACAGCTTCTGGTTAAAGCAGGCGGAGGGAATAGACTATTCAAAGGTTACCAGATATGACAAGGGAATTGGCGATGCATGGGGAGCAGCAATTTCAGCAATAAAGACAGGAGAAAAGGATAAGGCAAGTGCTATAGCAGAGTTCTATGATACTATCGAGAGCACATATCCTGAAATCAAAGTGACAAGATAACATTATTCAAGCATTAGCTTGTTAAATCCGGCGCGGGAAGTGCTTTAATGGGCGCTTCCCGTTGCTCTGATTTAGGGATTTTAAAAGAATGAGGAGATATGTTGATGAGTAAAGAAAAAGGAAAGAGTCATCTCAAAAAATATGACAATATGGGATATTTATTTGTATTTCCCTTTGTGGTTGTATTTTTGGTATTCAGCGTTTATCCCGTACTGCGCACACTTTATTTCAGCTTTACAAATGCCAAAATTGCAGGAATTGGAAAGATGGACTGGGTATGGTTTGAACAGTATAAAAGAGCGCTGACGGATAAGTTTTTTTGGAGAGCTCTGGGCAATACAGTAAGGATTTGGGGAGTGAATATTGTGCTTCAGCTAGGTCTGGCATTTTTACTCACAATAGTATTCAGTGATTTGAAATACAAAATAAAGGGCTTATCAGTCTTTAGAATAGTATATTATTTGCCAAACCTTATAGCAGCCACCTCAATCGCCTTTTTGTTCCGTACTCTTTTAGATTGGAGATACGGTACCTTTAATCAGATTGTAAGAGCGATATATGGATTGTTTGGACAAAGATACAACCCTATTGACTGGCTTGGAAGCTCTGCCACAGCAGGAAATTCTATAGCTGTTATAGGGGCGTGGATGTGGTTTGGAAACTCATTTTTAATGCTTATGGCAGGTGTACAGGGAATTTCCAGAGATTACTTTGAAGCAGCGGCTATTGACGGCGGTAACAGATGGACTATTTTTGGAAAAATCACATTGCCATTATTAAAGCCGATTTTGTTATATGTAGCAATTACCTCTTTAATAGGTGGTTTGCAGATGTTTGATTTACCTTATCTAATGTCAAACCCGGCATCAGCCTCCTATGCATCTGTACAGACATTGGTTATGTATCTGTATAAATTTGGATTTACCACAGGCACCACACAGACCGGTTACGCATCTGCCATTGCATATTTAATATTTCTGATAATTTTAGGAGTATCTTTGGCACAGCTTAAAATATTTAGAAGAGGGGAGGACTGAATATGACTATAGGATTTAAAATTAAAAAGGCTATATTGTATTTTATGCTTATCCTGTTGGGCTTTTCATGTATGCTTCCATTTTTACTAATGATAGTAAATGCTACCAGAAGTGGTTCGGAAATAGTCACAAGCTTTACATTAATTCCCAGTGTCTATCTAATGGACAACTGGAGGACGGTATTTAAATATTTCAACCTTTTCCTTGGTATGCTAAACAGTGTCAAGGTGGCAGTGCCGGCAACTCTTTTAACAGCGTATTTTTCAGCACTGACCGCATATGGTCTGGCAATGTATAATTTTAAGGGAAATAAGACTTTATTTACCATTATCCTGGTATTTATGATGATACCCGGACAGTTGGGACTTATTGGATTTTACAATCTCTGTACTAAATTGCGTCTGGTAAATACATATATTCCTCTAATAATACCTGCTATGGCGGCACCCGGAACAGTATTTTTCCTTAGGCAGTATATTTTATCCGTAATGCCCCCGGCTCTTATAGATGCGGCAAGAATTGATGGGGCAAAGGAGCTTTATATATTCCACAGAATAGCTATTCCTATTATGTCGCCGGGACTGGCCACTATGGGAATTATGGCATTTATAGGAAATTGGAACTCGTATCTGATGCCTATGATTATCCTGAATAAAAATGAGAAATTCACGCTTCCGGTTATGATGGCAACCTTAAAGGCATCTACAGACATAAATGCCAATCAGGGAGCAATTTATCTGGCGGTAGCAATCTCGGTAATACCCATACTGGTAGTATTCTCTTTCTTCTCAAGATATATTATCAGCAGTATTTCGGCAGGAGCTGTAAAAGAATAGTAAGACTTATGATTAGTGCTATTTATCAGTCATTAAAAATGATATGATATTGGTAAAATAGTTAATCGGGGGAACTTACAAAATGATGAAAAAGGTTAAGCGATTAAATAAAATTATACTTGTGGGACTGTCGTTTTTGTCGACAGTCTCCCTGTTGTCTTTTACAGGCTGTGGTGTTGCGGATAATAAGAGCAGGGACATGGGGCAGCAGGAGATATCTAAAGAAGATATGAGTATTCCCGCATGGCAGAGATATAGTGACACACCTGTCACTTTGGACTGGTATATTAATTATTCCTGGTTTGTAACAGGCTGGGGAGAAAATATTGTTTCAAAGAAAATCACTGAAGAAACAGGGGTAAGCATTAATTTTATAACCCCTATGGGCAATGAGGAGGAAAAGCTTAATACCCTGATAACCTCTAATTCCCTGCCTGATTTAATTACAATAGGCTGGTGGGAGCCTCAGGTCAATAATATGATTAGCAATGATATGGTATATTCTCTAAAGGAATTGGCAGACGAATATGACATATATTTTTATGATGTGGCAAATAAAACAGTGATTGACTGGTATACAAGTCCGGATGGAGAGCTTTATTGCTACCCCTGCTCGTCCTGTGTACCCCAGGATTTGGAAAAGGGAAATATCGGTTCAAATCAAACCTTTTTAGTACGAAAGGATATATACGAAGCCATAGGAAGCCCGGATATGACTACCACAGAGGGTTTTAGTGAGGCGGTGCGAAGAGCTAAGGAGGAATTTCCCACAGTAGACGGAAAGGAATTGATACCCATAGGAGCTCATTCCTTTGATGATATGGGCTGTACCTCCTTTGATAAGTATTTAATGAATTTTCTGGCAGTGCCCTATGAAAAGGATGGGGAATATTACGACAGATATACCGACCCTGAATATATAAGATGGCTTAAGACATTTCGTGCTTTAGGGGAAGAGGGATATTTGGATAATGGTATTTTTATGGATACCAGAACACAGATGAGCGAAAAGATAGAGGAGGGCAGGTATTTCTGTATGCTCTATCAACGTACTGATTTGGCAGACCAGCAGAAAATCCTATATTCCAAGTCGCCGGAGAGTATATATATTGCAGTGGATGGACCTAAAAATTCAAGAGGGGATGATTATGTACTGCCTACCAACAGCACAAATGGATGGACGGTAACTCTTATTTCAAAAAACTGTAAATATCCTGAGCGTGCAATAGGGCTTATGGATTATTTAATAAGTGAGCATGGGCAGAAGCTGACAAGTATAGGCATAGAGGGAGTGACCTACGATATTGTAGATGGAGAATATGTATTAAAGGAAGAGGTTAAAAACATTCTGAACAGGGACAGAGGGGAATACGACAGGCTTTATGGCGCTGACAATGCTTATTGGATGCTACAGGACAATATTATGCAGTTGGAATGGATGCCACCTAAGGACGAACCCCTAAGGCAGATGGAGGAATGGACCTATCCCTATACTAAATATACGGGACAGTATGATTTGTATATTAAGGAAAATAGTGCGGTAGGAGTGGCATATGCCAAAATAAACAGGCTTTGGAGTGAGACTTTAAAGCGACTTTTAATATCGGAAAGTGAAGAGGAGTTTGACGGCATTTTAGAGGAATTTGCAGAGAAGAGAAATGCTCTGGGATATGACATTGTGGTACGAGAGGCAACCCGTCAAATGCAGGAAAATAAGAGAAGACTTGGAATCAAATAAAAAAACCAAAGTAAAAGGAATAAAACTTAATACCAGATTTACCGCCCTTGTAATTTTGGTGGTGCTTTTTCCCATTGCCATCTTAGCAGGAATTATTTATTACAATATGGAAAAAAATGTAATAGATGAAAATCTGACCTATATGGAATACATTATGGAAAGGGATGTGGCGCGAATTTCCATAAATGTTGACGCCATACGTATGTCCACACAACTGGTGCTTTCCAATAATGCCATGCTGGACGTTTTAAATGCGGCATATGAAAACAGGGAATTGTCTACAGCAGAGCTACTGGATTTTTATGACAGAGATATTGCCACTTTAGAGCGACTTGTGAATAATACTCCCCTTTTATATGGGGTAAGAGTATATGCTGCCAGTGATAATGTGCAGGAGCTGATGCCTGTTCTGTATAAAAACAGTCGAATGAAGAATTTGAGCTGGGCGAATAAAGAGGAAATAACAGGATGGCAATATGGCTATGATGACACTTTGTTTTCTGCTCTTTTAACAAATCAAAATTCGGAGCTTATGGCACTTGTAACACCCATAACCGATTATAGAAATGGAAATATCGGTGTGGTGGAAGTGGTTATGGAAATGCAGACCATGTTTCCCTCCATGTATGATGATGTGGAGTCGGAGTGGCGAGGCTTTATATCCGATAAAGGAGATATGTATTTTGGATTAAATCAGGATAAGGCTAAAGAACTTTTGGAAAAAATCCCCTTTGAAGTCATGAGCGAACAGGATGATGGAAAAATATATACTAAATATCTGGAAATAGACGGAGGACAATATGTTATTTCCTATGCAAACAGCTCCCTTTTAAAGGGAAGCCTAATCTCTGTAAGAGATATAACCGAGTCTGTAGCTGCCATAATGCATTCAAGAAATACATTTATTATAATGGCAATTTTTCTGCTTATATTTTTGACATTCTTTGTCAATATGATTGTAAACAGGATGCTTAAATCTTTCTACAATATTTTGCGTTCCATAAGGCAGGTACAGAACGGAGATTTGGATGTAAAAATCCCTGTAGAGGGCAATGATGAAATGGGAGAATTGGCGATTCAGCTAAATACTATGTTGGATAGAATACGCAAGCTGATGAAAGACAATCTGGACAGAGAGATTTTGGCAAAAAATTCAGAAATCAGAGCCTTGCAAAATCAGATTAATGCCCATTTTATTTACAATGTACTGGAAACTATAAAAATGATGGCAGAGATTGATGAGGAATATGCCATTTCAGATGCCATCACATCTTTAGGAAAATTGCTTAGATACAGTATGAAATGGGTATCGGGCAACGTAAGCATAAGGGATGAACTGGAATACATAAGAAATTATGTGGCACTTATTAATCTTAGATTTGACTATGAAATAATCCTTTCAGTGAATATTCCCGACAAGCTTTTGGGACAGGAAATACCTAAAATGTCACTACAGCCCATTGTGGAAAATGCTATTTTACATGGCATAGAAGAGGTGGCACAGGACACCACCATATACATTAAGGGCTATATAAGGGGAGAGGATTGTGTTATTGAGGTTACCGACTCAGGTAAGGGCATGAGTGAGAGCCAGGTAGAGGCAATTAAGGAAAAAATAGCAGGCAAGATTGAAAAAGAGGGTGGCAGTGGAAATGGTATAGGACTGAAAAATGTTCAGGACAGGATTACTATGGCATTTGGCAGAGAATATGGTTTGGACGTTGCATCTAAGCTTAACTGTTACACAAAAATAATTGTGCATCTGCCCTATATACCCAAGGGGGAAATAACTCTATGAAAAATGTGTTAATTGTAGAAGATGAAAAAATGATACGCCAGGGCATACGCACCATGATACAAAGATGTGGTGTGACGGTGGAAGAGATTTTGGAGTGTGCCAATGGGGAGGCGGCTCTTGATATACTTAAGGACAAATCCGTGGATCTGATGTTTACAGATATCAGGATGCCTAAAATGGATGGTATACAATTGGTGGAGGAAGTAAGAAAGCTGGAAAGCTGTCCGTTAATGGTGGCAATAAGCGGATATGATGACTTTTCCTATGCAGTGGAAATGCTTAGAAACGGAGTAAGAGAATATATTTTAAAGCCTGTGGAAAGAGAAAAAATCGCTGAGATTATGGAAAGAATGGAAGCAGAGCTACAGGAAAAGGAAGAGGGAAACTACAAAAGAGAGTATCTGGAAAAATCCAGAATACGCCATTTGCTTACTGCGGAGCCTAAGACGGAGGAGGAGCTTCCGGGGGACGAAGAGCTCTTTAGAAAGGGATATGTGATTTTCGTAGCAGGCAAGGATAATAAAGCCGATTACAGTGATTTATTATTTGAAACAGAGCTGGAAAATTGCCGTGTATATATTGTTGAAGCAGGGGTGCCCGCCATAGAATTTGAAAGGAATATTCCTGCAAAGAGTGTGGGAGTAAGCAGCATTCATATGGGACTTGGAGAAATACGAACAGCCTATTTAGAGGCCTTTGAGTCCAGAAAAAGAGCATTTTACTTTGGTAAATCCATGGTACATTTTAATGATCCATTAGAAAAAATACCGGAGAAGATGAAAGAAAATGCCAAGAAATATATTGATAAGCAAAGCTTTTCCAAACGACTTTATAATCTTGGCACAGGAGACAGTGAGGCGGACTTAGAGGAATGGAATAAGATGTTTACAGAGCTTAAAAGGGGCTTTGTGGAATTCGAGGACTTTGAATATTCCATAGAGGGCTTTTTGGCGGATTTAACCTCTTTGTATCATAACCTTATTGACTCTGAAAATAGTGTGAGGATTGCTAATTTAGATAATATATATTCATTCTCAAATATAGAGGAATATGAGAAAGCCTTTATAGAGCTGATTATTGATATGCAGAAAATTGTGTTTAATGCATTGGGCGATAATGGTACTTATCAGAGGATTAAACAGGCAGTAGATTATATTGAAAAAAATTATGGCAGCGATATAAATATGGCGGTGGTATCCAATGAGATTTCCATGAATTATTCCCTGTTTTCCTTTGCCTTTAAGCAGTTTACAGGCAAGAACTTTGTTAATTATTTAAGGGATTTAAGGATAAATAAGGCAAAGGAGCTTTTGGGAGAGACCGATTATAAAATATTGGATATTAGCAGAATGACAGGCTATGACAACGAAAAGCATTTTATGAAAGTGTTTAAGGGAACCTGTGGCATAACACCGGGAGAATACAGGAAGAATATTAAAATATTAAAGGGTTCAAAAATCTATTAAAAAACTATTAAATACATTGACAACCATTCCTATAGGAATTATTATCACATAAAAGCATTAGCACTCGTAAAATGAGAGTGCTAACAAAAGGAGGCAATATGATAGTAATACCAGTATATAGGAAATTGATTACTCCCTATTCAGATATATATTTTTCCGTGGAGGAATTTAAAAAGCTGACAGGACGCAACATTGCAGTGGATGAAAAGACTGTTATGCTTATTTTGAAAAATAATGAAAAGAAAGAGGATTGGACAGAGGACAGCTTTTATCCCATAGGAATTACAGGCGTGGTAAGAGAGGTAAGCCAGTACGGTTATGTACGTATAAAAGCGATGAACCGTGTCAACCTGGATATGGTGGCAATAAATCCGGACCATACTCTTGACCTTAGTCTTTCAAAGCGTAAGGATGTGCAGGATTTAGATGAAAATGAAGCATATCAGAAGCTGTTGGCTCTTCGAGATGAAGTCTTTAAGGTTTCAAAGCGTTTTGAAATAGGAGATTGGTTTAAAAGTTTTATTGAGAGAGTGGACTCTATAGGTACTATGGCAAGTGCCATGTCGCCCTGGATGAATTGCTCAAATGAAGAGATTTACGCTGTAGTGGAGCAGGATAGTGTTACAAAGCGTATTGAGCTGCTGGAGCGGATTTTATACGAGTTTTTAGAAGTAACAAAAATAAGCGGAGATGCCAGTGCATCTCAGCAAAAGGAATATCAGGATTTGTACAGGGAGTCTGCTATAAAGAAGCAGATGGAATATTTGCAAAAAGAGCTGGATGAAATGCATCCGGAAAATGTAACTGATGTTCAGCGCTTTGAAGAAAAAATAAATTCTTCCGGAATGAATGAGGCTGCACGAAAGGAAGCTGAAAAGGTATTAAGACGCCTTAAGCAGGAGGGCAAGCAGAGTGCAGAAACAGGTATGCTCTATGATTATCTGGACTTTGTTACCAGTCTTTCATGGGAAAGTCCGGAAACAGAATTTATTAATTTAGAGGATGCAAGAAAGATTTTGGATGAGGACCACTATGGTCTTAAAAAGGTTAAGCAAAGAATTATACAGCAGATTGCTGTTATGAATTTGAAAAAGACACAGCAGGGCTCAATATTATTATTTGTAGGTGCTCCGGGAACAGGAAAGACAAGTATAGGAAAGAGTATTGCCAGAGCCCTTAACAGAGAATATGTGAGAGTAAGCTTAGGCGGAGTCAGGGACGAGGCGGATATTCGCGGTCACAGACGTACCTATATAGGAGCAATGCCGGGACGCCTTATGGACGGTATACAAAAGAGTGGTGTGTCAAATCCTGTTATGGTACTAGATGAGGTGGATAAGATTTCTGCTTCCTATAATGGAGACCCTGCCAGTGCACTTTTAGAGGTACTGGACCCGGAGCAGAATAATACCTTTACCGACCATTATATGAACGTGCCCTATGACCTTTCCAATGTAATGTTCATATGTACTGCAAATACTACGGATACAATCCCGGAACCCCTGTTAAATCGTATGGAGGTAATTAATTTTACAGGCTATACTCCTGATGAGAAGCTGAAAATTGCTACAGAGCATCTGCTTCCAAAGTCAAGAAAGGCTATGGGAATAGCTGAAGAAAATTTACAGGTAGGGGAGGATACATTAGAAGCCATTATCTCGGATTATACAAGAGAGGGCGGTGTAAGAGGTCTTAGAAAGAGAATAGATACTCTTTGCCGTGCAGCAGCAGTCAAGGTATCTGAACATCCCGATATTAAATACAAAGTAACACCTGAAATGCTTAGAGATGAGCTGGATATGCGCCCTGTACAGCATGGTAAGATTTTGAAAACTCCTAAAGAGGGAGTGGTTACAGGTATGGCATGGACTCAGGTGGGAGGAGAAATCCTCTATATAGAAACACTGTTTACAAAGGGAAGTGGTCAGCTTATTATCACAGGTCAATTAGGGGATGTAATGAAAGAGTCGGCCCAGATTGCCGTAAGTATAGTAAAAGATATGTTCCCCAATGAGGCAGAGGCATTTAAGGAAAATGACATACATATTCATGTTCCGGAGGGAGCAGTACCAAAGGATGGACCATCTGCGGGTATTGCCATGACTACAGCCATAGCTTCCCTTGTGACAAAGAAGCCTGTAAATGCTGATATTGCCATGACAGGAGAGGTGTCCCTCAGAGGTGCTGTAACAGCTATCGGTGGATTGCCTGAAAAGCTGATGGCAGCAGAGCGCGCCGGAGTAAAGCGGGTATTTATACCAAAGGAAAATCTGGATGATTTAAAGGATGTGGCAGCAGAGGTTAAGGAAAGTCTCTCAATTACAGGAGTAAGTGATATTTCCGAAGTATTAAAGGAAGTCGGACTTTTGTGATTGGGTGTAGATAATAATTGAAAGATATAAAAGGAGCAGGTTGTGAGTCTTTCCCAATTTTTAGAACAAAATCTAAGGATTGGAGGGAACCTCATTAGCTGCTCCTTTTCTTTAGTGTATAATTTGTTTGGCAATAGCGTCTGCTAAAAGCCTGTGCCCGGCTTCGTCTAAGTGCATATAGTCGATGGTATTCATTTTCATACCCTCTATACTGCCCGCATCCATAAAGTCACAGCCAAGGCGGGTAGCGACTTCCTCATATAAAGGAGCAAGCTTTCTTGATTTTGCATCACAGTCCTTTCCCATTTCCTCAGCACAATAGCTATTTACATAGCCTGCCTCAATGGGAGGAGGACAGATAACCAGGATATCAGGTTTTCCATTAGTCCAGGCATCGGTTCTGTTTTTAGCACGGGTTATAAGGCGTTCCAGGCCCTTTGCAATATTTACCGCATTACAGCTAAAGCGTTCTTTTACATCATTTGTTCCAAGCATTATGATAAGCTTGTCCACAGGCTCATGGGTAAGAAGAGCCACCTCTATATATTCATATCCGTTGAGTCCGTAAAAAAGAGGGTCATCAAATACACAGGTTCTGCCACTCATTCCCTCTTCCTTTACCTCATATTCATCTCCGAGAATATTCTGTAAAAGTCCTGTCCATCTTACATTTTTTGGAAATCTGCCAAAATTTTCTGCATTATATCCATGGGTATTAGAGTCTCCGAAACATACGATTGTTTTCATATTTCCTCCTAGAGCTTTGAGCAAGCGGCTTCGTCAGCTACAATTACCACATTTGGATGAAGCTGTAAAATAGAAGCGGGTACTTCGGGAGTGATAGGACCGTTAATAGTCTGATAGAGGGCATCTGCCTTTTTTGCACCGCTGGCAATAAGGATTATTTTTCTTGCAGACATAATTCCGTGTAAGCCCATGGTAATAGCCTGTTTTGGCACTTCGTCAGCAGAATTAAAGAGTCTTGAATTTGCTAAAATAGTACTTTCGGATAAGTCCACAATGTGGGTTCCTGCCACAAATTCTCCCGGCTCATTGAAGCCGATATGTCCGTTTTCGCCAATTCCCAAAAGCTGTACATCAGTACCGCCAAGAGAAGCTATAAGCTCATCATATGCCTTGCCGGCTGCATCAATATCCTTTGCCATACCATCAGGAACATTGGTATTAGCCTTATCTATATTTACATGATCGAAGAGCTGAGTATCCATAAAGTATCTGTAGCTCTGGTTGTGAGTACCCTCAAGTCCGATATACTCATCTAAGTTTACTGTTTTAACCTTTGAAAAATCTAATTTTCCCTCAGCATAAGCCTTAATAAGAAGTCCGTATGCGCCAATGGGGCTGCTGCCTGTGGCAAGACCAAGCACACAAGAGGGATTATGAATAATCTCTGCTCCAATTAAATCAGCAGTACGACGGCTTAATGCCTCATAATTGTCTTCGGTGTAAAGTGTAATCATTTTTATTCCTCCTAGAATAGTTTACATAATATAGTTTTCGTTAGTTACAGTAATGTAGAAAACAGAGTACAGTGACAGATTATTCATTTAAAAAGGCATCATAGCTTATTTTAAAAACCAGCTTTTTCACATGGGCAGGTTCATCTTTCATCATAGCTACCTTGTGAGCGTCTTTAGGAAAGCAGAGCAGAAAGTATCCGGGAGTCACATCCACGCAGGAGCTTTCAGCCCCCTCATAGAAACCAATATCCCTGACAGCATCATATTCCTCTAAGGTATTAAGAGCAGCTACATCAGCCACCTTAATGCGTTCCGTACCCGACACAGTGTAGTGAAGATCGATGAATTTTTGATGAGCTTCATATTTACACTCACTTTCAGGTCTGGTGGTAAGGGTTACAGGATTAAAGAAAAGCACATTGTCTTTAAATACCTCTCCCTTTGCCGGAAAATCCTGGGGAGAGAGGGTATTTATATAGGAAAGTGCTTCATATAAAAGGGGAAAATTCTTGTAATTTTCCAGATGTTTTACAGTATCAAAAATCATATGCCCTCCTGTTTTCATATTGTGGTTTTGCTTTTTACTATTATATAACACAATACAGTTAGAAAAGAAATAAAAAAATTTCCACCACTGTTGACATTGAAAAAATAAATTTTTAAAATTGATATAAATAATGCAATATTACTTATTGTACAGGAGGGATAAATGGATAAGAACAATTTGTTGTTAGAAATTGATTTATGCTACAAGGAATTAACAAGAACGGAAAAGAAGATAGCTGATTTTGTAATGAAAGAGGCTGAGAGAGTGCTGTTTATGTCAATAACAGAGCTGGCAGATAACTGTGGTGTGGCTGAAGCAAGTGTGCACCGCTTTTGCAGGGCGCTCAAGATAAAGGGATATCAGGAATTTAAGATGCGTCTTTCCTTAAGTCTGAATAAGGACAGCCAGCCTGCAAGCAATGGGGAGTCCACAAAAAAGGGCAAGGGCTTAATTGGAGGTATTTTACAAAATCATATAAATGCCATTAGGGAGACTAATGAACTTTTAGATGAAAAAGAAGTCATAAAGACTGTTAATATGATGAGCGAAGCCAAAAACATAGTCTTTGTAGGCGTGGGAAATTCTATGATTACAGCGGCAGAGGCATATGGACGTTTTCTCCATATAACATCTAAGGTTTATTATGTGAAAGATACTCATATGCAGTCAATGAGGGCAGCAACAGCCTCAAAGGATGATATGTTCATATTTTTCTCATATTCAGGAGATACAACTGACAATATAAATATTGCCAAGTTGGCAAAAAGCTATGGTGCAAAGGTTACTGTTATCAGCAGATATCCAAAGTCTCCGCTTACAAAGGAAGCAGACAGTATCTTAATATGCGGTTCCAAGGAAAGTCCCTTAGAGGGAGGCTCAATGGGCGCTAAGATGAGTCAGCTTCATATAATAGATGTACTTTTCCAGTATTATTATCAGCACAACCTGGAGGAGTCCAGACGTAATAATAAGGAAACTGCAAAAGCAAATCTGGATAAATTCAGCTAAAAAAGGGATTAAAAACCTTAAAATAGACAAATCAACCTTGAAAAATGAAAATCGTTTCCCGAAAACTAAACAATATGCACAAAAAATGAAAAAAGTTTTCGGTAATTATTAATTATTGAAAAAAATATTTTTCAGTGATATATTTAAGACAGTTACAGAAAGGGAACGAAACAATGAGACAAGAGATAGAAGCATTAAAGGGAAAACTTATCGTATCCTGTCAGGCACTTCCGGTAGAACCATTACATTCTTCATTCATAATGGGACGTATGGCACTGGCAGCTTCATGGGGCGGTGCGGCCGGCATCAGAGCCAACACCATGGAGGACATTCTTGAGATTAAAAAGAATGTAGAGCTTCCTATTATAGGAATAGTAAAAAGGGATTACGAGGACAGCAAGGTTTACATCACTCCTACAATGAAAGAGATTGATGAACTTGTAAGTGTGGCACCGGCAATAGTTGCAATGGATGCCACAGGAGCTTTAAGACCCGGCGGAGTTACTCTGGATGACTTCTATAAGGAAGTAAGGGAAAAATACCCGGAGCTTTTACTTATGGCTGACTGTTCTACAGTGGAAGAAGCACTTCACGCAGATGAGCTTGGATTTGACTTCATCGGAACCACAATGGTGGGCTACACAGAACAGAGCAAGGGAGACAGTATTGAAGCAAATGACTTTGAAATATTAAGAACAATTCTTGCTTCTGCAAAGAACCTTGTAATAGCTGAGGGAAATATTGACACTCCTGAAAAAGCAAAGAGAGTGACAGAGCTTGGAGTATTTTCCACAGTAGTGGGTGGCGCAATCACTAGACCAATGCAGATTACAAAGAAATTTGTAGCTGAGATGGAAAAAGCCAATTAGTTGGCAGCGCAGTAACTTAGGAACACTTTAATAAGTGTATATAAATGTAACTTTTTATTTTTCAAAGGGAGGATCTTCATGAAAAGAAAATTTATGGCAGTAATGATGGCTACAGCAATGGCAGTAGTAGCATTGGCTGGATGTGGACAGAAGACAGCACCTGTAGCTGACACAGAAGCAGAGACACCTGTAGAAGCAACTACAGAAGCAGCAACAGAAGAGGTTGCGGAAGCAGCACCTATAAGTGCAGATATTACATTGTGGACATACCCGGTAGGAAGCTGGGGCAACTCAGAGACAGTTGATGGTCTTTTAGAAGCATTCAACGCAAAGTATCCTGACATTAAAGTATCAGTTGAGTACCTTGATTACACAAACGGAGATGATCAGGTTAACACAGCTATCGAGGGTGGACAGGCACCTGATATCGTACTTGAAGGACCTGAAAGACTTGTAGCAAACTGGGGCGCTAAGGGCTACATGGTAGATATGAGCGATATCTTCACAGACGACAAGACAGCAGATATCAGCGATACAGTAAAGAGCGCTTGTACAAGTACTGACGGCAAGGTTTATGAGTATCCTCTTTGCTCAGTAGCTCATTGTATGGCAATTAACCGTGATATGTTTGAGGCAGCTGACGCACTTCAGTACCTTAACGAAGAGACAAACACATGGAATTCTACAGAAGATTTCCTTAAGGCAGTTCAGGCAGTATATGACAACGGTCAGAAGACTGTAGGTGCAGTTTACTGTGCAGGACAGGGCGGCGATCAGGGAACACGTGCACTTGTTAACAATATGTACGGTGGAACATACACAAACCCTGCTCATACAGAGTACACTGTAAACAGTGAAGCAAACATAAAGGCTTTAGAAGCACTTGTAGCTCAGGATGGTATTAACTTCGACGCATCTATCGCAGGTGGCGACGAAATCTCACTTTTCCGTCAGGAACAGTTGGCAATGGCATTCTGCTGGAATGTAATGCAGCAGAACAATGCAGATAATGCAGAGGCTGGAAAGACAAACAACGGAAGCACAATTCTTCCTATGTTATTCCCATCAGACAGCTCTGTAAGTCTTGCAGGTGGTATTTGGGGCTTTGGTATCTTCAACAACGGAGATGACAACAAGATTGCAGCAGCTAAGGTATTCGTAGACTTTATGTGTAACGAAAACGCAGCAACAGCAGTTAAGACATCAGGCTTCTTCCCTGTACACAGTGATATCACAGGTATCTATGATGATACAGACAACGCTGACACAATGGCTATGTACCAGAAGAACTTTATGCCATCACTTGGCGATTACTATCAGGTAGTTCCGGGTTGGGCAACAGCTCGTACAGAATGGTGGAACATGCTCCAGAGAATTGGAACAGGCGGAGACGTTGCAACAGAATTAGCAGTATTCAATGACGCAGCCAACGCTGCAGCAGTAGCACAGTAATTAATTTAATAGAACAATACTAAATAATATAGCACCCTGCTTCCTTTGGGAGCGGGGTGTAATTTAAGGAAGGGTGAATTATTGTGGGTAACAAAAATATGACCTCAAATAGGAGTAAAGTATTAGCAAGACGTGAAACGTTCTCTGCATATATGTTTCTTCTGCCATCACTTGTGTTTTTTATAGGATTTGTAATAGTACCTATGGTGCTCTGCGTGGTCATGAGTTTTTTTGACTCCACGATGGGGAAGGAAGCTCAGGATACTTTCATAGGTCTAGGCAACTATAAAGAGTTGTTGTCAGACGGAATTTTCTGGAAAGCATTAAATAATACATTTATTATTGTTATTGTATCGGTTCCTGTAGTAACGTTCTTTTCACTTTGGGTTTCATCTGCAATCTATCAGATGAAAGGAGCAGCACTTTCGTTCTTCAGATGTGTATTCTATCTTCCGGTTGTAACAGGTTCGGTAGCTGTAACAGTTGTATGGAAGTGGATGTTTAACAACTACTACGGTGTATTCAACTACATCGGTACAACAACCGGCTTGTTAAAGGAAAACATTAACTGGTTAGGAGATGAAAGATATGCACTTGGATGTATTATCCTTATTCTTTTAACAACATCGGTAGGACAGCCTATAGTACTTTATGTATCGGCACTTGGAAATGTGGACAGCTCAATTGTGGAGGCCGCAGAAGTAGACGGCGCTACACATATGCAGGTATTCTGGAGAGTAAAATGGCCATCAATTATGCCTACTACACTCTATATCCTGGTTATCACAACTATTAACAGCTTCCAGTGTTTCGCACTTATACAGCTTTTGACTTCCGGTGGTCCAAACCACAGTACAGATACAGTAATGTATTACATTTACTATACAGCATTCAAGCTGTACAGATATGGATACGGAAATGCAATTGGTGTAGTGCTGGCAATTATTATAGCTATACTTTCGGCAGTACAGTTTAAAATAGCAAAAGAAAAGTAGGGGATAAGAATATGACAAAATCAATTAAAAAATTAACGCCATATAAGATTTTTTGTCTTGTAGTGCTGATTCTTTTAGCAATCGCATTTATTTTCCCTCTTTATTGGATATTGACGGGAGCATTTAAGACACAGCAGTCAATCAACTCGGTAACACCTGACTGGATACCTAAGGAGCTGGTACTTTCAAACTTCCAGAAGCTCTTTAGCAGACAGAAAGCCAACCTAATCGGAGATTTTGGACCTAAGATACCGGCAGCACTTCGCTGGCTTATGAATACGGTATTTATGTCAGTAATGGCAATGATACTTACCTGTATTACAGCAACAATGGCAGGATATGCTTTGGCAAAGAAGAGATTTAGAGGCTCTGTAATCCTTTTCTCTTTAATCGTAGCAGCTATGGCTCTTCCTAAGCAGGTAATCCTTATTCCATTGCTTAGAGAAATGAGTGCCTTAAGCCTTTATAATAAGATTTGGGCGGTTATATTCCCAACAGTTGGCTGGCCCTTTGGTGTGTTCCTTATGAAGCAGTTCTCAGAGGCCATACCCAATGAACTTTTAGAGGCGGCAAGAATTGACGGTGCAAATGAGTGGAGTACATTTAAGATTATTGTATATCCAATTGTTAAGCCCGGTGTTGGTGCTCTTGCAATCTTTACATTCATTAATAGCTGGAATGATTACTTCATGCAGTTGATTATGCTTTCAAAGACTAATACACTTACAATTTCTCTTGGTATTGCGAAGTTGCAGGCGGAAAATGCTACTGACTTTGGTCTTATAATGGCAGGTGCCACATTGGCAGCGGTACCTATACTTACAGTGTTCCTGGCATTCCAGAAGTACTTCACACAGGGTATTACAATGGGAGCCGTAAAGGGATAAGAAAACGAGGATAAAAATGAGAAATCTTGATAAATATAAGGGAATTATTCCTGCATTCTATGCGTGCTTTGATGAGGCAGGAAATATCAGTCCTGAGAGAGTACGTGAGCTTACAAAATATTTTATTGAAAAGGGTGTTAAAGGACTGTATGTAAATGGTTCTTCAGGAGAGTGCATCTACCTTACAGTGGCTGAAAGAAAGGTTGTTTTGGAAAATGTAATGGCTGTGGCTAAGGGCAAGCTTACAATCATCGCTCACGTAGCATGTAATAATACTGCTGAGAGTAGGGAGCTGGCAGCTCATGCAGAAAGCCTTGGCGTAGATGCAATTGCATCAATTCCACCCATTTATTTCAAGCTTCCTGAACATTCAATTGCAAAATATTGGAATGATATAAGCGATGCGGCACCGAATACTGATTTTATTATTTACAATATACCTCAGTTGGCAGGTGTTTCACTTACTACAGGACTCTTTAATGAAATGTGTAAAAACCCCAGAGTAATCGGTGTTAAGAATTCATCAATGCCTGTACTTGATATTCAGACCTTTAAACAGTTAGGTGGCGAGGACAGAATAGTATTCAATGGTCCTGATGAACAGTTTATTGCAGGTCGTGTAATAGGTGCAGAGGGCGGTATCGGCGGTACCTATGGTGCAATGCCATCACTTTTCCTTAAGATGGATGAGCTTATAAATGCAGGACGCATAGATGAAGCGAAAGAGATACAGTTTGCTGTAACAGATATTATTCTTAAGCTTTGTGCTGCAAAGGGAAATATGTATGCTGTAATAAAGAGGGTTATTAAGATTAATTCAGGTCTTGATATAGGAAGTGTACGTTTACCTCTTTGGCCATTGGAAGAGGCTGATGAGGCAGTTTGCCAGGAGGCAGCAGAGCTTATAAGAGCAGCGGAGAGTAAGTTTCTTTAAAAAATATATATGGGGTGCTTAAATTTGAGTTTAGGCATGCTCTAAGTATAGCCTGTGCGTCTTTGGCGCATGGGCTATATTAAAAGGGAAGAAGCTTTGGAATGGAGATAAGTGCTATGGAAAAAAAATATATTTGTATTGATATAGGCGGAACGGGAATAAAGTATGGAACTGTTTCTGAAAGCGGAGAATTTCTAAGCAGGGAAATAATGAATACACCTAAAACAGGTGGGGCCGGTATTATGGAGGCTATTTTAGAAATAACCGAAAAATATCTTGCATTGGAAAAGTATGAGGGAGTGTGCATTTCTACGGCCGGAATGGTGGATACATATAAGGGAAGTATTTTCCATGCAGCGGATACCATTCAGGGGTATAAGGGAATGGAAATCAGAAAGAATGTGATGGAGCGCTTTGGCATACCATGTGAGGTGGAGAATGATGTGAACTGTGTGGGACTTGCTGAAAGTAAAGCAGGAGCGGGAAAGGGCAGTAAATCTGTATTATGCCTTACAATAGGTACGGGTATTGGCGGTAGCATGGTAATTAATGGAGAGGTACTGCATGGAAATACAGGAAGTGCCTGTGAAGTAGGATATCTTCATATGCCAGGCGGAGCCTTTGAAAAGCTGGGAGCGGCCAGCATACTTACAAAGAAAGTGGCTGAAAGAAAGGGCGAGCCTTTGGAGAACTGGAATGGTATCAATATTTTTGATTCAGCTAAGGCGGGGGATGAGATTTGCATCGATGCTATAGATGAAATGTGTGATGTACTGGGTATGGGAATTGCCAATATTTGTTATATAATAAATCCTGAAGCAGTGGTTTTGGGAGGCGGAATAATGGCTCAGTGGGAATATTTAGAGCCTAAGCTGAGAGCAGCTCTGGATAAATATCTGGTAAAGGTTATTGCGAGTAATACAAAGCTACTTCCGGCAGGCTTCGGAAATAATGCGGGCATGATGGGAGCCTATTATCACTTTAGGGCTATGGAAAAAATAAGAGCAGGCGAGGGTTAATATTTTGATGGAATGGCAAGTAGTGCCAGGAACAGGAAATAGCAAAGTCTGATGGGGAATAAGAATGATTATAAGAAGAGCGTTAGTATACGGAGAAAACAGAGAATTCAAAGAAAATGACATATATGTCATAAATGACAGATTTGTTACTAAGGAAGATTACGAGAAGATAAAGGGATACGGAGAAGATGATGAAATAGTGGATGGTCGTGGATTATACGCTATTCCGGGACTTATCGACATTCATTTTCACGGAGCCATGGGATATGACATCTGTGATGGTACAAGAGAGGCGTACGAGAAAGTAGCGGCCTATGAAGCGGCTAATGGTATTACTGCTATATGCCCTGCCACATTGACTTTATCAGTCGATGAACTTGAAAATGTACTTAGTATAGGTGCTGCCTTTGCGGAGGAGAATAAAAATGGAGCACTGGCTGATTTGGTAGGCTTTAATATGGAGGGCCCCTTTATCAGTCACAGCAAAAAGGGTGCTCAGAATGAAAACTTTATCCGCCCCTGCAATATGGAGGACACGGATAAATTTGTTAAGGCTTCAAAGGGGCTTGTGAAAATTATAGGATTGGCACCGGAAGAAAATCCGGGCTTTGAGGATTTTATATCCAGGGCTAAAAATATGGTGCGTATTTCACTGGCCCATAGCAATGCAAATTATGATGTGGCAACAAAGGCTATCAGAGCAGGGGTAAGCCATGGAGTGCATTTATACAATGCCATGAGCGGGCTGACCCATAGGGAGCCGGGAATTGTAGGTGCATTATCTGATAGCAAAAGTGCCAATGCGGAGCTAATATGTGATGGTATACATGTGCATCCGGGAGCTGTGAGAGCAGCCTTTAGGATGATGGGCGAGGACAGGATTGTATTTATAAGTGATAGTTTGCGCTCCACAGGGATGCCTGATGGTAAATATGATTTAGGCGGACAGGAAGTGGAAAAGAAAGGCAATGAGTGTCGCTTAACAGATGGTGGAAATCTGGCAGGCTCTGTAACGAATCTGGCCGATTGTATGCGCTATGCAGTGAAACATATGGAGGTATCTCTTGAAACAGCCATTGCCTGTGCTACCATAAATGCGGCAAGAAGTATTGGTGTGGAAGAGGATTATGGCTCTATTGCTGCGAGGAAAAAGGCAAATTTCTTACTCCTTTCAATGGATGAGGATTTGACGCTGAAAGCGGTGTATAAGGATGGGGTAAAAATCCGTTGACTAAGGCAATGGGTTATGATATTTTGAATTTATTCCGATAAAGGGAGTAGCTGCACCTGAGTAGGTGTGCGCAGTTCGTCAAAACGGTGTTTATGTGCACCCGGACTGTGTGTAGATTATCAGAGTATGAATAATTGACAGCAAGACTTTATCATAGCAGAGACTATGGTAGGTCTTGCTGTTTTGTTTGAGTTACAGAAAGTAATATTATTACTTAACAGACAGACTTCAAGATAGTTGATGCAAAATTATCTCAAGGCAGGATGATGCTGCGGAAAGGAAGTTTATGTCTGTTTTTTTTAGTTTATTTGGAAATGTAGGTAATATTACATGGCAAATGGTAGTTATGTGTATTATTGGTGGAGTATTAATTTATCTTGGTATTGTAAAAAGGATGGAGCCCACACTTTTGCTTCCTATGGGTTTTGGAGCAATTTTAGTGAATTTGCCCCTGTCAGGAGCCATTACCCAGGGAAATGAGACAGGAGCTTTGGATTTACTATTTAATATGGGAATTTCCAATGAGCTTATGCTCTATCTGCTTTTTATAGGGATAGGTGCAATGTGCGATTTTACACCGCTTTTAACTAATCCTAAAATGATGCTTTTTGGCGTGGCGGCACAATTTGGAATTTTAGTAACAATTATTTTTGCCAGATTGCTGGGGTTTTCCATTCAGGATGCGGCATCAATAGGTATTATAGGTGCGGCAGATGGTCCCACATCAATCTTTGTAGGAAATTACTATGGCACAAAATACATTGGAGCCATTATTGTAGCGGCATATTCCTATATGGCATTGGTTCCTATTATACAGCCACCCGTTATCAGGGCACTTACTACTAAAAAAGAAAGAATGATAAGGATGCCCTATAATACAAATAAGGTATCGAAAACAGTGAAAATAGTATTTCCAATAGGAGTAACTGTGTTTGCAGGAATTATTGCACCAAAGTCGGTAGCGTTAATAGGCTTTTTGATGTTTGGAAACCTTGTAAGGGAATGTGGGGTATTAGACTCTCTTTCAGACACGGCTCAGAATGTGATGTCAAATCTTGTAACATTACTTTTAGGTCTGACAGTAGCTTCACGTATGAAAGCAGAAAACTTTTTAACATTACAGACCCTAATGATTATAATGCTAGGTCTTGTGGCATTTGTTTTTGATACTGTAGGAGGCGTGTTATTCGCGAAACTCCTAAACCTTATTACACCTAAGAATAAAATAAATCCTATGATTGGTGCGGCGGGAATTTCAGCATTTCCTATGTCTGCAAGAGTGGTAAATCAAATGGCTATGAAAGAGGACCCGACAAATATCATACTTATGCAGGCTGTGGGAGCAAATGTATCAGGACAGATTGCGTCAGTTTTGGCAGGAGGAATTATTCTGACCCTTATTCCGAGATTATAATAACGGATTAGGCATTATTTAAGACTACAATTTTTAGAATAGAATTATTGATATTTTGTGGTTAAAACAACATATTTATTATTTTTTGTTAAGTAAGATAAGTTCAGAATTAAAGAAAGGTATTTGATGAGACAAATGAAATCGCCTGCGTAAATTTCATTTGCACATACTGACTAATACTTCGGAAAGGATAAATAATATGAAGAAATTAGATTTAAACAAAAGCGTATATGAGCTTACACAGGAGTATCCTGAACTTATAGACATAATGAAAGATTTGGGATTTACGGATATTACAAATAAGGTTATGTTAAATTCTGTTGGAAAGATTACTACCATACCTAAGGGAGCCAGGATGAGAAAAATCCCTATGCAAAAGGTGGTTATGACCCTGATATTAAAGGGCTTTCAGCTAACAGGAAAGATGCCTGATTTAAGCAAGATAAGCGACCGGGATAATGCTGCTGAGGGAGTAATGAAAGCATCCAACAACACCGTAGAACTTTTAAAGGGATATTTAAAGCGCCTGGGAGATGGGGAAGCGCTGGAAAGTGTAAGAGCTGACTTTGTGGCTAATTTTGAGGATGTGGAAGCGTCTATGATAATGAGAGCAGAGCAGGAAATGATGGCTGAGGGTACGCCACTGGAAGAAGTACAGAAGCTCTGTGACCTACATTCAGCCCTATTTCACGGTGCTACCCGTGAAGAAAAAATAGCTAATGCAGAACTTGAGGTAGAGGCTTCTTTAAAGAGAGGGGAGGAAAAGGTTTCGGAAGCACCACAGGCGGATTACGCTAATAAAAATGAGTTGGCAGCAGCACTTGTGGCAGTAAAGGGCCATCCTCTTTATACCTTTACAAGGGAAAATGAGGCATTTAAAAAGCTTTTATCCGATGTAGAGGCTATGGGAGGAGATGTGGAAAAATTAAAGTCAGCCCTGCCTGCCATAAGAGATATAGCTATACATTATGCTAAAAAAGGAGATTTGCTCTATCCACATTTAAAAGTAAAGTATGATATTTCTGGCCCCTCAGATGTTATGTGGACGGTGGATGATGAGATTAGGGATGGATTGTCGGCACTTGCTAAAGCCAATATTTCAGATGAAAATTGGGTTTATAAATTAAAAGATATTTTAGTGCGCGCTGACGAAATGATTTATAAGGAAACAAATATATTATTCCCTATTTGTGCAGTGAATTTTACGGATGCAGAATGGAAGCAGATTTATAAAGACTCCAAGGACTACGCAGATTGCTTTGGCGTGGAAAATACTCTTTGGGATGCAGGCGAGGCATATGAGGTTTCGCTAAAAGGTGGTGTGGCAGGCGAAGTAGTTATGCCCGGCGGTCATATGAGCGTGGAGCAGCTTACAGCCCTCCTTAATACAATCCCTTTGGAGATAACCTTTGTGGATGCAGATAATATAAACAGATACTTCAATGAGGGACCAAAGCTTTTCAAGCGTCCGGGAATGGCAATAGACAGAGAGGTATTCTCCTGTCATCCGCCCAAAATTGAGCCAATGGTAAGGTCCATTATTGAGGATTTCAGAAATGGTGTTCGTGACAGCGTACCGGTTTGGATGGAGAAGAACGGTCAGACTATGCTTGTAACATATATGGCGGTTCGTGACAGCAAAAACAGATATGTAGGAACAGCGGAATTTATCCAAAATATGGAATTTGCAAAGGAATATTTTGGGAAATAAATTAATAGTAAATATTATATACACAGTGGAATAGCAGATAGCTTAATGATAGAATAAGTTATCTGCTTTTTGTTAAACTGCAAACCGTCATTTGACAAATTGCAAAGCCTGCTTGCTGGCTTGCAACCGGTAAAAAAGATAAAATGACCTTACAAAAAACAGTGAGGAGGAACTCAAATGATTTTAGCTGATAAGATTATTAATGAAAGAAAAAGAAATGGATGGTCACAGGAGGAATTGGCGGAAAAGCTTTCGGTTTCCAGACAGTCTGTTTCAAAATGGGAAAGTGCACAGTCAGTGCCGGATTTGCAGAGAATTATACAGATGGCAAATCTTTTCGGGGTCAGTACCGATTATCTTTTAAGGGAAGATATGGAAGATATTCCTGTAAGTGAAGAGCTGGCGGAATATGTAGGTAGTGAGGCGACAATTACCATTACAATGGAAGAAGCTAATGAGTTTATAGAGATTAGGCGGGAAACTTCAACCAGATTATCAGGTGGAGTTGCCTGCTGTACATTAAGTCCAATAGTAATGCTGGTGTTGCTGGCATTTCCAAAGGTAGGCAGTGGAGCCATACCTACCAAGGTAGCATTGGGGATTGGACTTACCGTTCTTATGATAATGGTGGCAATGGCGGTATACATATTTGTAATGGTTGGTATTAGGCGGTCAAAGTATGAATTTTTGGAAAAAGAGGGCTTTGAAACAGCTTATGGAGTGACCGGTAAAGTCAAAGAAATGAAAAAGGATTATGAGGGCAGATATACTTATGGGATGGCAATAGGCGTAATACTTTGTATTTTAAGTGCCATACCTATTATATTAAGCAGTCTGCTGGATGACGCTCAAAATATGGTTCTTATATCAGTAGCAATACTCTTAACCTTTGCGGCAGCAGGAGCATACCTGATAGTAAATGTAAGTGATATTCAATCCGGATACAACATACTTTTGCAGGAGGGGGAATATAATATTTTAAGAAAGAAGCGTGCTAAGTTTTTTGAAAAAATAGCAGGAGTATATTGGAGTAGCTGCTGTGCTATATACTTAGCATATAGCTTTATAACAATGGATTGGGGACGTTCCTGGATTATCTGGCCTGTGGCAGGAGTGCTTTATGGGGTGGTAGGTAGTCTGGCAGAGGACTGAGACCGGAAATCCTGCAATCGAGTAGGAGGCTAACCATTAATTGATTAGCCGACCTCTCACACCACCGCATATGGTTCCGTACCAAGGCGGTTACTTAGTTTTCATAGACTATTAGATAACAGTCAAGCCTGGATGTATATCCTGGTACCTCGTTTTTAAATTAACTACACCATAAAACTTCCTTGATAGCTGAAAGCAGCTCTGAATATTCCTCAAAAGCAGGATACATAGGGTACTCTTTTTTGATATTTTCAGGAGCGCGGAATAAAAAGCCTGCTTTGCTGGCTTCAATCATACCTAAGTCATTAAAGCTGTCGCCACTTGCGATAGTATCAAAGCCACATGACTGAAGAGCCTTAACAGTAGTGTATTTAGACTTGTCACAGCGCATTTTAAAGCCTGTGATTTCTCCATTTTCCGCAACCTCCAAAGTATTACAGAAGATTGTAGGCATACCCAGCTTCTTCATAAGAGGAGCGGCAAACTGTTCAAAGGTATCACTTAATATTAAAACCTGTGTAGTAGCTCTAAGCTCATCCAAAAATTCCTTAGCACCGGGCATAGGATCTATAGTAGCGATTGTTTCCTGGATTTCTTTAAGCCCAAGTCCGTGCTGTCTTAAAATATCAAGTCTGTATTCCATCAGCTTATCATAGTCGGGTTCATCTCTGGTAGTACGCTCAAGTTCGGGTATACCTGTAACTTTGGCAAAAGCAATCCATATTTCGGGTACTAATACACCCTCTAAATCCAAACAAACAACGTTCATAATTTTCTCCATTTCTATTTAATATACAAGAGTTAAAAAATCTTTTTACGCTTTATGCGACTTTTTCATTGTAGCATATATTTTTTAGATGTAAAATAAAATAAGTATGCCGTGTAATATCTTTATATAATTAAAATTAAACATAGCAAGGAAGAGGAGGAGATATGAAAAAGTTTTTGAACGAGTTATTTATTGACGGACTTAGCGGAATGGCGCTGGGACTTTTTTCCACCCTATTGGTAGGAACCATCCTTAGTCAGGTCGGGCAGCTTATAGGTGGAGATATAGGAGTATATATAACATCTGTGGCAAATGTGGCAAAGACTATTACGGGAGCCGGAATTGGAGTGGGTGTAGCTGCTAAATTCCGACAGGGACCCTTGGTTACGGTTTCAGCGGCTGTAGCAGGTATGATTGGAGCATTTCCATCGATAACAGTTATTGAGAACTATGCCTTTGGAAAGGGCGGCGAGCCAATGGGAGCTTTTGTGGCAGCAGTTGTGGCTATTGAAATAGGCAGACTGGTAGCAGGAAAGACCCAGATAGATATTCTGCTTACTCCCATAGTATCCATAGGCTCAGGTGCTGTAGCAGGTATCTTTGTGGGACCTCCTATAACAGTATTTATGACATGGCTTGGAAATCTGGTAAATTTCAATGTGGAGGCACATCCCTTTGTAGGTGGTATTGTAGTGTCTGTTTTAATGGGTATGATTTTAACCCTGCCTATAAGCTCTGCGGCAATAGGTATTTCTATGGGTATTTCCGGACTTGCGGCAGGTGCGGCTACTATAGGCTGCTGCTGTCAGATGATAGGCTTTGCTGTGGCAAGCTATAAGGAAAATAAAATAGGTGGACTTTTTGCACAGGGACTTGGTACGTCAATGCTGCAGATACCAAATATTATTAAAAATCCATTGATATGGATTCCCTCAATTTTAGCAAGTGCAATTTTAGGTCCCTTATCTTCCTGCGTATTTAAAATGACAAGTACACCTGTGGGCTCAGGTATGGGCTCATGCGGATTGGTAGGTCAGATTGCAGTTATCCAGACCATGGCACCCGATTCAGGGCTGGGACTTGTACTGGTGGAAATTGCAATTATGCATTTTATTTTACCGGGAGTTTTAACATATATTTTCACAAAATTTATGTATAGACATGGCTTCATAAAAAAGGGAGATATGAGACTGACAGTGTAAAGCACTTTAATAAGGAAAATTTGTACCGGAATTTTGTAATGGAATTTCGATGCAAATGCTTTGGAAAGGCGGTAAAGATGAGAAAATACGGGTATGTAAAAACAGCGGCAGCAGCCTTTGAGGTATGCCTTGCCAATCCAATAGAAAATGCAAAAAAAATAGTAAGGATTTCCAGGGAGTCGGATAGTAAGGATGTGGACGTGCTTGTTTTTCAGGAATTGTCTCTGACAGGATATACCTGTGCTGATTTGTTTTTGCAGAGCACTATGAAAGAGCAGGTAAATCAGGGAATAGAGTATATATGCGAGAACACAGTGGATGTGGATACTCTCCTTGTGGCAGGCTTGCCCGTATATGTGGATGGAATGCTGTTTAACGCAGCGGCATTTATTTTTCATGGAGAGGTACTTGGCATTGTACCTAAGACCTTTATTCCTAATTATGGGGAGTTTTATGAAAAAAGGTGGTTTGCGCCGGCATCCTCCTGCTTTAGTGACAAAATATTTTTTAATGGAAAAGAAGTACCCTTTACTCCTAATTTAATCGTTAGTATGGACAATGGAGCCAATGTGGCATGTGAAATATGTGAGGATTTGTGGGTAAATATGCCGCCAAGCAGTCGTCATACTCTGTTTGGTGCCAATATTATAGCCAATCCCTCGGCATCTGACGCTGTGATTTCAAAGGCAAAATATAGGACCGAGCTGGTAAAAGGACAGTCTGCAAGATGTGTTTGTGCGTATATATATACCTCTGCCGGGGCGGGGGAGTCGGTTACTGATTTAGTATTTGACGGACATTGCATTATTGCAGAGGGTGGACATTTGCTTGTAAATAAACAGGCAATGGAAGAAGAAATACTGGAAGCCTTAGTGGATGTGGAAAAGCTTGAAAATGACAGGCGCAGATACAATAGTAATTTTTACGAGCATCCAAAGGCTGACTATGTAAAGATAAATATAGTTCAGTCAAGGCAAAGAGAGCCACTGCCTGAAAAGATTAATGCCTATCCATTTGTGCCGAAGAGCAAGGATGGAAGAAGTGAAAGATGTAAGGAAATACTGGATATTCAGGCAATGGGACTTGCAGGAAGGCTGAAGAAGATAGGAAATCCAAAGGCAGTTGTGGGAATTTCGGGAGGACTTGACAGTACCCTGGCGCTACTTGTAATAAAGCGTGCCTTTGAAATGGATAACAGAGATTTAAAGGATGTTATAGCTATTACCATGCCGGGCTTTGGTACAACGGATAGGACGAAAAGCAACTCCACAAAGCTTATGGAAATGCTTGGAGTGACAATGCGGGAAATTTCCATAAAGGATGCCTGCATACAGCATATGAAAGATATCGGACATCCGGAAAATCAATTTGATGTTACATATGAAAATATTCAGGCCAGAGAGCGTACAAAAATACTGATGAATGTGGCTAACAGCCAGGGTGGCATTGTAGTGGGTACAGGAGATTTGTCGGAATTAGCCTTAGGCTGGTGTACCTATAACGGGGACCATATGAGTATGTATGGAGTAAATGCTTCTGTTCCCAAAACGCTGGTTAAATATATTATTGAAAGCTATGCTTTAAATTGTGGCGATAAGGAAATAGGAGAGGTGCTTTTAGATATATGTGATACCCCCATTTCTCCGGAACTTTTGCCCACAGACGAGCAGGGAAATATGGTACAGAAAACAGAGAGCACTATAGGCAAATATGATTTGCATGATTTCTTCCTATATAATTTTGTGAGAAATGGATTTACAAAAGAAAAAATAGGGGTATTGGCAGAAATAGCCTTTGGGAATATCCCAAAAGAAGAAATAGAGAATACCCTTAATGTATTTATGAAGAGATTTTATTCACAGCAGTTTAAGCGCTCCTGCATGCCTGACGGACCAAAGGTAGGAACTGTATGTCTTTCTCCCAGAGGGGACTGGAGAATGCCGTCGGATATATAATGCAGTCACAGCCAGTACAGGGCAGGCGATAGAAAGGAGCAATATGGAAAGAATAATAGCTAGCTTATTGGAAACAGATGCATATAAATTTTCAATGGGTCAGACAATATACCATCATTTCAGTGACTATAAGACCACTTGGACTTTTAAGTGCAGAAATGAGAATGTAAAATTCACACCTGAAATGGTGGAGGAAATTAAAACCCAGATAAGAATGTATTGCAATTTAAGATTTGACGAGGATGAGCTGGAATATCTTGATAATATTAAGTGGATTAAAGGCTCCTATGTAGATTTTCTAAGGATTTGGAAGCCCAGATATAAGGATTTTATTATTGGTACAGATTCTCCCTGTGGTCTGACTATTCAGACTGTGGGTACATGGCTTAATACATCAATGTACGAAATTCCGGTGCTGTCTATTGTGAACGAAGTCTATTTCAGAATGGCATACAACTATGATGAATTGCTGGATAGCTTTAAGGAAAAGCTGAAAGATAAGATTGACGGAATTTATTCAGGTGTTTATGAACTTGGTAATTTCAGTGAATTTGGACTTAGACGCAGACTCTCAGGAGAGGCTCAGGCCATCGCGGTAGAGGAGCTTTGTAAAATAAATTGTCCCGGAACCAAATTTGTAGGAACAAGTAATGTGTATCTTGCTAAGAAATATGGTATTACTGCGGTGGGTACCATGGCTCATGAATGGGTAATGTGTATTGGGCAGGGAAATCATAAGCATAATCCTGCATTTTCAAACTGGTTTGCATTAGAGGCATGGGTAAAGGAATATGGAATATTAAATGGTACAGCCCTTACAGACACTATTACCACAGATTGCTTCCTTGAGGATTTTCAGCTTACCTTTGCCACATTGTTTAGTGGTGTAAGACATGATAGTGGCGACCCATATGCATGGGGAGAGAAGATGATTGCCCATTATAAGTATCTGGATATTGACCCGAAGACAAAGACTCTGCTTTTCAGCGATTCTTTAGATTTTGAAAAAGCTACGGCTCTTAACAGATATTTTAAGGACAGAGTCCGTCCTGCCTTTGGAATAGGTACATATATATCAAATGATACAAAGGTGGACGCCCTTAATATTGTAATGAAAACCACTCTTTGCAATGGTGTGGATGTGGCAAAGCTTTCAGATGTACCGGGCAAGGGAATGTGCCAAAATCCGGAATATCTGGATTATCTAAACACATGTATTAAGTGGAGAATGGAGCATACACTGGGTAATAATTCTCTTCGAGTTTAGCGATAAGGGAGTTTGTGAAAGAAAGTAGAACTTTCATTACTATTTGTGGCGCGGCCTGACCGCGGAATGGAGATTAAAATGAAAATCCAAATTTCCAATATGAATTTAAAGCAGATAGCCGAAAGCGGTCAATGCTTCAGATGGAAAGAAATAAATACTGACACTTTTGTCATTCCCGGAGACTCCGGGAAAAATATAGGGCTTTCCGACTTGACCATAAAGCAGGAGGGAGATATTTTTGAGCTTTCCTGCAATGAGGATGACTGGAATAGTCAATGGTATGAGTACTTTGATATGCCAACTGATTATGAAGAGGTTAAGGAGAGGATTTTCAGTTCAGGGGATGAGCATGCGATAGAGGCATACAAAGAGGGTGCAGGAATAAGGATTTTGAGGCAGAGCCTTTGGGAGATGATTGTTACCTTTTTAGTATCTCAGAATAATAATATTAAAAGGATTACCGCCTCTGTAGATGCAATCTGTGATTTGAACGGTGGCAGATTTCCCTATCCCGGAGATATAAAACCTAAAATTTTTGAGGAAATAAATTTGGGACTGGGCTATAGAGTACCCTATCTTAAAGAAATATATGAATATGCTGCAGAAAATCCCCGGTGGTTAACAAAGCTTCAGTCTATGAGCTTTGAAGAAGCCAATGCCACATTACAGGAAAGAAAGGGTATAGGCCCTAAGGTGGCAAATTGTATATGCCTGTTCGGACTTCATCAGGTGGATGCTTTTCCTATAGATACCCATGTTAAGCAGTTTTTAAAGGAATATTATCCTAATGGCTTTGACTTTGAATACTATAAAGGGATTGCGGGTATTATTCAGCAGTATCTTTTTTACTATGAGCTTAAGCATAAGTAATGGAAGTGTGTTAGAATAAAGCATAGAGGTAACACAGATTTGTTTTAAATTTTGTAGAGGAGGGCTACATAGAATGAAACTGATGTTTATAGGAGCAACCCATGAGGTAACCGGAAGCTGCCATTATATTAATGCCTGTGGAAAGCACATTTTAGTGGACTATGGAATGGAGCAGGGAGTCAATATATTTGAAAATGCTCCACTGCCGGTAGAAGCACCCTTAATAGATTATGTGCTTTTAACCCACGCTCATATTGACCACTCCGGTATGCTGCCACTGCTTTATGCAAAGGGCTTTAGAGGTCAGATATTTATGACTAAAGCCAGTAGTGACTTATGTAATATAATGCTTCGGGACTGCGCCCATATTCAAATGCAGGAGGCAGAGTGGCACAATAGAAAGGCAAGGCGTAATGCGGCTATGCCATCGGCAGTGCCTATTTATACATTGCAGGATGCAGAGGGAATTATAAAGAAGATTGTACCCTGTCCATATGACAGTAAAATCAATCTTTGCGATGGAATTGAAATAAGATTTTCAGATATAGGACATCTGTTAGGCTCTTCAAGTATTGAAGTCTGGATGAGCGAGAACGGAGTTACCAAAAAAATAGTATTCTCCGGAGATATAGGAAATAAAAATCAACCATTAATCAAGGACCCATCATATACAAGGGAAGCGGATTATGTGGTTATGGAGTCCACCTATGGGGACAGACTGCACTCTACAGAAAGACCTGACTATGTAAAAGGCCTGGCGGAGATTATTCAGACCACCTTTAATCGTGGGGGAAATGTAGTAATTCCATCCTTTGCAGTAGGCAGAACTCAGGAAATACTGTATTTTATCCGTAAAATCAAGGAGGATAAGCTGATTTTCGGGTTTCCGGATTTTCCTGTATATGTGGATAGTCCTATGGCGGTATCTGCCACAGAAATATTTAGGGAAAATGAGGAAAGCTGCTTTGATGATGAAGCACTGGCTCTCATTCGAAAGGGCATTAATCCTATAACATTTCCCGGACTTAATTTAAGTATTACAAGTGATGAGTCAAAGGCTATAAATTTTGATATGACCCCTAAGGTTATTATATCTGCGTCAGGAATGTGCGATGCAGGTAGAATAAGGCATCATTTAAAGCATAATTTATGGCGTCAGGAGTGTACTGTATTGTTTGTAGGCTATCAGGCAATGGGAACACTGGGGCGAGAGATTGTAGAGGGAGCAAAAGAGGTAAAGCTTTTTGGCGAGACTATTGGAATACGGGCCGATATAAAAACTCTGGCAGGAATATCAGGACATGCTGATAAAAACGGACTGTTGGAATGGATAAGTGGCTTTGAAAGCCCTTTAACAAAAGTTTTTGTAGTACATGGAGAGGACAGCGTAACAGAGAGCTTTGCTGGGACACTTAGAGAGGAATGTGGGCTGGATGCCTATGCCCCCTATAGCGGAACACGTTTTGATTTAATTAATGGAACATTTGACTATGAGGCGGTTCCGGTAAGAGTGGCACCCAAGAAAAAGCCTGTATCAGATGTATTTAGCAGGCTGATGCTGGCAGGACAGAGACTTGTTGGAGTTATTAAGAAAAATGAGGGTGGTGCAAATAAGGATTTAGCTAAATTTGCAGACCAGATTAATTCCCTATGTGATAAATGGGATAAAAAAGATAAATGATAAAAGTGAGGAAGGATTATGAGCTTTGCTGATAAGATATTTGTGGATATGTGCCGTGATATTTTGGAAAACGGTACAAGCACGGAGGGGGAAAAGGTTCGCCCTCATTGGAGTGACGGCACTGCTGCCTATACTATTAAAAAATTCGGGGTAGTCAATCGCTATGATTTAAGTAAGGAATTTCCATTGCTTACACTAAGAAAGACTGCACTTAAATCCGCAACAGATGAAATGCTGTGGATATGGCAGAGAAAGTCCAATAATATAAATAATTTAAGCTCTCATATCTGGGATGAGTGGGCTGATGAAAACGGCTCTATAGGTAAGGCCTACGGTTATCAGATGGGAGTTAAGCATAAATATAAAGAGGGTATGATGGATCAGGTGGACAGGGTTATATATGATTTGAAAAACAACCCATTTTCAAGAAGAATTATGACTAATATATATGTACATCAGGATTTAAGTGAGATGAATTTATATCCCTGTGCCTACAGTATGACCTTTAATGTGACCCAAAAGCCCGGGGAGAATAAACTGACCTTAAATGGTATTTTAAATCAGCGTTCTCAGGATGTATTGGCTGCAAACAACTGGAATGTGGTGCAGTACTCGGTATTACTACATATGCTGGCCAGAACCTGTGATATGAATGTGGGAGAGCTGGTACATGTAATTGCTGATGCTCATATTTATGACAGACATATTCCTATTATTAAGGAGTTAATTGAAAGAGAGCAGTTTGAGGCGCCAAAGTTTACTCTTAATACTGATAAAAAGGATTTTTATGAATTTACCAAGGATGATGTATCGGTGGAAAATTATATTACAGGGGAGCAGGTACTTAATATACCCATAGCAATATAAGAGTTTTGATTAGTAATGGAGGTTTTATGAACGTAATTGTGGCAGTAGACAGTAATTGGGCTATAGGAAATAAGGGACAATTACTTATAAGAATACCTGGGGATATGAAAATGTTTCGCGAGGAAACTACAGGTAAGGTAGTGGTGCTTGGACGAAAAACAATGGAAACCTTTCCGGGAGGAAAACCTCTGCCTAATAGAGTAAATATAATACTTTCTACGAATAAGGATTATACAGTGTCTGATGCGGTGGTAGTCCATAGCATTGAAGAGCTTAAGGAAGAGCTTAAGAAATATAATACTGAGGATGTATATATAATAGGGGGTGCCACGGTATATGAGCAGATGCTTCCTGAATGTGATACTATCCATGTGACTAAAATTGACAGGGAATATGAAGCGGATGCGCATTTTGCCAATCTGGATGAATTGCCTGAATGGAAAATCACAGCAGAAAGTGATGAACAGACATATTTTGATACCACATATACATTTATTAAATATGAAAGAATAAATTAATTTATGAAGATTATTCATTGTGCTGACTTGCACTTAGACTCCAAAATGACTGCCAATCTGGACAGGGAGCGGGCAAAGGAAAGACGCAGGGAAATACTACAAACCTTTAGCAGAATGGTGGATTATGCGGCTGTAAACAATGTGACTGCCATATTGATTGCAGGGGATATGTTTGATACTTCAAATGTATCAGCACTTGTCAGAAATACGGTTAAAGACAGTATAATATCCCATCCGGAGATTACCTTTTATTATTTAAACGGCAATCATGACAGGGATAACTTTTTGTCATATCTGGAGGAAATACCTGATAATTTAAAGCTTTTTGAGAATGAATGGATTTCTTATAGGGTAAATAATGACAGCAATGTCATTGTTACGGCGGTTGAATTGACAAAGGAAAATTCAGGAAGCTGTTATAATTCACTTCTATTAAAGCCTGAGAATATAAATATTGTTATGCTTCACGGTCAGGAAGCTATTACCTCAAGACGCGATAATGCAGAGGTAATAAATCTGCGAGAACTTAAAAATAAGAATATTGATTATCTTGCTCTCGGACATATACATAGCTATAAGGAAGCGCCCCTTGACGCAAGGGGCGTATATTGTTATGCAGGCGCATTGGAGGGACGTGGCTTTGATGAGCTGGGAGACCACGGCTTCGTACTTCTTCATATCGATGAAGAGAGAAGAAGTATAGAAAGAGAATTTGTAAGCTTTGCATCAAGGCGACTTGTAAGTATTGAGGTGGATATTACAGGAGCTCTTACTACTGCGGATATTATAAAAATTACTGATGAAGCCATAAGAAAAGAGGAAGTGGACAGGTCCTATTTGTTAAAGCTTATTCTTAAAGGAAATGTGGATATTGAATGTGAAAAGGATGAGGAATATATATTAAAGCATTACGAGCCACTATTTTATTTTGTGAAGATATATGATGAGTCAAGGCTTAGGGTGGATTATGAGGACTATCGTTTGGATGCTTCATTAAAGGGAGAGTTTGTAAGGGGAGTAATGTCTGCAAAGGATATACCGGAGTCTGAAAAACCTACTGTTATAAGAATAGGTCTTAGAGCAATAGCAGGGGAGGAAATAGATAAATGAAGCTGATTAGTGCCCATATTGAAAATTTTGGGCGTTTGCATAATTTTGATATTGATTTTAACCCGGGGTGCAACAGTATTAACGGTCATAATGGCTGGGGAAAGAGTACCCTTGCTGCGTTTATTCGTGTAATGCTCTATGGATTTGAGGGAGAAAATAAACGGAGTGCCCCTGAAAATGAAAGAAAGCGCTGGCAGCCCTGGCAGGGAGGAGCATTTGGCGGAAGCCTTGTTTTTGCGGAGGCTGAAAAAACATATCTTGTAAGACGCAGTTTTGGAAATAAGGCTTCAGAGGATAGCTTTGAGCTTTTTGACAATAATACAAAGATTAAAAGTGAAGATTATTCGCAGCGGCTGGGAGAAGAGCTTTTTGGTATTAACTCTGAGTCATATATGAGGACTGCCTATATCGGTCAAGGTGATGTTATTACATCTACTACAGATGGAATAAATTCAAAAATAGGTAATATTGCGGACAGCACAAATGATTTGGACTCCTATGAAAAGGCAAGTGAAAGGCTTACAGAGCTTATAAATAAAAATAGTCCAAGGCGGTCAACAGGTGCTTTATATAAGCTTAAAAATGAGGTTACAGCCTTGCAGACTACAGTACGTGACGGTTCTGTAATATTGGACTCAATCCATCGCTTGCAGGATAGTATTGCCACAAAACAGGAAGAGTTGGGAGCAATAAGGAAAAAGCGAGGTCTGATTTCTGAAAGGCAGAAAAAACTTAGTGAGTATAAGGATGTTCAGACGATATTGGATATCCATAAAAGAATAAGCAGGGATTTACAGGAAAGAGCTGAAAACGAGAAAGCCTTGAGAGCAGTGTTTCCTAAAGAGCTGCCAAATGAAAGTGATATTTATGAGTCTGTAAAAAGCCTAAATCGGGCTACTATGCTTAAAGAAACAGGTAAAGAACAGGAATTTACAGCGGATGAGGACTCTGCCTATAATAAATTAGCCAGGGTATATGGGAAAAACACCTGGGATATTACAGAACATATTTCCTTTGTTAAGAAGTGGAGGGACAGGGAAGAGACTGCTCTAAGAGAGGCAGACAGACAGGCAGATTTTAAAATTTTACAGAGCCGGTTGGAAAATGCAAAAAGTGAGATCAAAAGAATACCTACAGGTGCCTTTGTGGGAATTGGTATGATTGTATTTGCTATGGTGGCAGCAGTGCTGGCTCTAGTGTTATTGCCATCTGTTAAGCTTATATGGACCGGTATTATTATAAGTGCGTTAATGCTTACCATAGGGATTGTAATTACCCTGCTTATGTTTGACAGGCATAATAAGGAAAGCAGGGGCAATTTAGACAGGATAACTGCTGAAATAGAAGCTCTGGAGGCTGAAATTAGCGGATATATCAGAAAGAGAAGTGAAATTGACAAGGCTGTCACTTCCTATTTGGCAAAATATGGAATACCTTTTTCTCAAAGTACAGCGACCCAGGAGCTTATGAATGTTCAAAGGGATGTTTCGGATTTTGACAGGCTGAAAAGAAAGCAGGAGGAGTGTCGCCAAAAGAAAGAAGAAGAAAAGGAACTGCTGAATAGTGTTTCTTCTTATATTAAGGGGCTTGGATTTGAAGCTTCTGTTGATATGGAAGAGCAGCTTAATGCAATGCTTAAGGATTTAAATGCTCTAAGTGAAAGCAGAAAGCTATTAAGGGCTGCCCAAAATCAGCTTAAGGACTACGAGGAAGAGCATAATATAGAGAAGCTGAAGCAAATAAAGCCTGTTGATGAAGAACTAAGCTTAGGGGAGCTAACAGAAGAATTAGTAGCCTCAGATAGGGAAATAGAAGAAATTCAGAGCACTCTCAGAACCTATAATAATCAGCAGAATATTATGCAGGAAAAGTTAGATACCTGGGAAGAAAACAGGGAGCTTTTATCGGAGAAAGAGCGCAGACTCTATGAGGATGAGAAGCAGTATAAACAGGTACAGTTGGCATCAAAATATTTGACTTTAGCAAAGGAAGCCATGACAGCTAAATATATGGAGCCACTTTTAAAGGGCTTTAAGAAATATTACGGTGCAGTTACAGGTAAAGAGGCGGCAGAATATGTGATTGATGCCAATACAAATATAAGCGTAGACGTGGCAGGACGTATGCGTGATATAAGGCTTCTTAGTACAGGGTATCAGGATTTAATCGGTTTTTGTATGCGTCTGTCGCTGGCTGATGCAATGTATCAGGATGAAAAGCCGGTGCTTATATTGGATGACCCCTTTGTTAATTTTGATAGAGAAAAAAGGCTTGCGGCAGAGGGGCTGCTGAAATTTATAGAAAAGGATTATCAGCTAATTTATTTTACTTGCCACTAAAACTTTGGTAATTTTTCACAAAAATCAAATCTCAAAATTGTATATATCCATCAAGTACGATATTGAAAAAAGGATTTCAGGGTAATATAATTCTATTTATCGTGTTGAATATAAATATTTGCAAATTAAAAAATGACTTGCGCAAGTCCGGGAAATTATTTACAGACACGAGGAAAGATTTGAGGAGAAAATTATGAAGAAGAATTTAGTATCAGTATTACTTGCAGTATCATTATCAGCAATGGCTCTTACAGCTTGCGGACAGAAAGCAGATGCAGCCGTAGAAGCAACTACAGAGACTGTAGAAGAAGCTACTGAAGAAGTAGTAGAAAATGCAGAAGAGACTACTGAAGAGGTAGCAGAAGAAGCTACAGAAGCTGTAGAAGAAGTAGTAGAAGATGCAGAAGCAGCTACTGAAGAAGTAGCAGAGGATGCAGAAGCTGCAGTTGACTCAACAGAAGCTACAGCAGAAGAGGCTGTAGAAGAAGTAGCTAACAACTAATCTTTAGATGTAAGCAGATTTATTTCCCCCGGTTTCGACCGGGGGATTTTTAATATAATAGAAAAGGCAAAGACATTTTCTGTTATATTAAACGCTTTGCTAAAGATGTACACTCGTGCGAAGTGGAAATGCCACCGGAGAAGCAATAGGGTATCTTAATAATTTTTTTTAAAAGTGAAACTTTATTTTGTAAATCACAGTCTAAGATATATAAACAAAATAACCTGCGCAGGTTTGATTATTATTAAAACATAAAGAAAGATTTTGAGGAAAACATTATGAAGAAGAATTTAGTATCAGTATTACTTGCAGTATCATTATCAGCAATGGCTCTTACAGCTTGCGGACAGAAGACTACAGAAGCACCAATTGAGGTAACAGAAGAGGCTACAGATGAAGTAATGGAGGACGTTACAGAAGAGGCTATTACAGAAGAAACAGCAGAGGAAGCTGTGGCAGAAAGCACAGAAGCTAAAGAGGAGCTTACAGTTTCAGGTACAATCAGCGAGATAAAGGATTTTGGCTTTGTCCTTACAACAGAGGATGAGCAGGCATATATGCTGACCTTTGACCCTGAGGCAGGTGCACTTGAGGGATTTGATACCGTGAAAGATGGGGACAAGATTGTTGTTACCTATACAGGAGAGCTCAGCGAGGTTGATAACACAGCTACTTTGGTAAAGGTAGAGCTTGCAAAATAATTAAAATATAAAATAAAGAGTTGTTGGCAGCTTTTTATGCACAATGCAAAAGGGGCTGTAAAAACAACCCTGAAAAGAGGCGACTGCCCGCTATCGTGGGTGGTTGCCTCTTTTCTTTGGTGCGCCTTATGACACACGTCACTAATGGAATTTATTATATTGTGGGATTTTAGATATATCCCCCATCAAAGCCTATAATTTGACCTGTAAGGTAGAGAGGGGCTTTTGTAAGCTCATATACCATATCTGCCATCTCCCCGGGGGTGCCAAGCCTGCCTATAGGCATCTCATCAACAAGGGCATTTATCTCATCATCAGAAAAGCATTTATTCATATCTGTATCAATTACTCCACAGGCAAGAGCATTAACTGAAATATTGCTGGGAGCAAGCTCCTTGTAAGAAAGAGGAAGCCTGTATAACTGTCAACGGTAAAATTGCTGTTTTTCCTGTCCTGCAACACTCTCTGTAAGGCTTCAAGGACGCGGTCGCTCATTGGAATTTTGCGAATGCCGTTGTCCGTTTTCGGTGTTTCAATGTGGTAGGACTTTTTACCGGAATCTCACGAGAGCGTATATGACTCCCGTGGAATTCTATTTCTCTGACTCTTGCATAAATTCCCTTAAAAGCGGAAGAATAATAAGGGTAAAACTCGGCAGGTACTTGATTTTCCCCTTAAAAATGATTATAATTTAAGGTAAATAAAGAGGAGGTAAGGGAATGCGAGAGTTCAACTACTCATTTATCAAAGATAAAAAGTGGGACTCGGAACTTCTGGGTCTTGTTGCTGCCATCTATAAAGAGGCAGGAAAACAGGAGATGTATTTGAAACAGAGGCGGGAGGAACTTGAAAAGCTGGTGGAGATCGCCAAGATTCAAAGTACCGAGGCATCAAATGCCATAGAAGGTATTGTCACCACGAATACGCGCATCAGACAGATCGTAGAGGAAAAAACAACTCCAAGGAACCGGGATGAGCAGGAAATTGCAGGTTACCGGGATGTGCTGGGAATCATCCATGAGAGCTTTGATACGATCCCCATCACGCAGAACTATATTCTTCAGTTGCATAAGATCCTTTATAGCCACATTAATAATCCCGTGGTCGGTAGGACGAAAACAGTACAGAACTATATCAGCGCGACGTATCCCGATGGGCATACAGAGACGCTTTTTACTCCGCTTGCTCCATACGAGACACCGGAGGCGCTTGACAGGCTGTGCGAAGAATACAACCGGGTCATAGGAAATCTGGAACTTGAACCGCTGATTGCGATCCCGGTGTTCATACACGATTTCCTCTGTATCCATCCTTTCAATGATGGGAATGGCCGTATGAGCAGACTGCTCACTACACTTTTGCTTTACAGGAGCGGTTTTTATGTGGGGAAATATATCTCACTTGAGGCAAAGATAGCAAAGAACAAAGACTTGTATTATGATGCACTTTCTGCCTCACAGGACGGATGGCATGAAGGAAAAGATGATCCGGTTCCATTCATCAAGTATCTGCTGGGAACAATACTTGCTGCCTACAGAGACTTTGAGGATCGGTTTGCGTTGGTGGAAACAAAGAAATCTGCCCTTGAAACCGTGAGGCTTGCCACAAAGAACAAGATCGGTCGTTTTACCAAGCAGGACATCAGGGAACTTTGTCCGGCACTCAGCGTCAGCTCTGTTGAGGGCGCACTGCGCAAGATGGTGGCTTCCGGTGAACTGAAACGTGAGGGCAGCGGAAAAAACACCTGCTATTACAGAACAACATGAGAGCATTCCCTTAAGAATGCAAACTTTCCATTAAAATGATTAGGATTATAAGGGAAAAAGAATCGATATAAGAGAAAGCATCTACCTGATTACACAGGCAGGTGCTTTTTAGTACCATAAAAGTGTAGTTGTTAGAGAGTAATTACCTCTGACATCTGCACTTATTTTTTTATAATAAGGGGAGTAATTGGTATGGCGAGGCGCTTTTTGGATTATCACATCCGGCAACAAAAACAGTCAACCAACCCCTTGTTATAAGTATTCGCTTAAGCAGGTAGGGATAAGCTCCCGCGTAACCAACTAAAATGAATGGTAATAAGTGTGGGTGGTAAACAATTACTAATTCAAGTACAGGAGGTTATGTATGATCAGCGTAGGTATTGATGTTTCAAAGGGAAAGAGTACAGTGTGCATACCGAAACCTTATGGGGAGATTGTCGCAAGCCCATTTGAGGTAAGGCATACAGAGAGTGAGCTTAAGAATCTGATTCAAATGATTCAACGGCTGAACGGAGAAATTCGTATAGTCATGGAGGCAACCGGCATATATCATTTGCCGATGTTGTCATCACTTCAGGATTAGAACCTTTTTGTAGCCGTAATTAATCCGTTTGAAATGAAGGAGTATGCATTTTACGAAATTATTTTTGAAAAACAAGTTGAGTAGACAAGTTGAAATTATTATTGGTACAGATCTAGGTGGTGGGTTTAGTTTTGTTTGTTAGCCAAGTTGATAATGCTTAATGTATAAGAGAGATGTATTTCTATTAAATTGTTTGGCAAATGAAGCTATGGACACAATTTTCCACGTGTGTTTTTGCTGTGGTTGCTTTTCAAAATGATATTATTTGAACAATCTGCACTTTGGTGCTAGAATATTTGTGATAGGTGTTATGTATGCAACCTACATAGCATATGCAATGATGATCAATACAGGAACAGTTGGAACTGTTGTGGAACAGGTGATGGCGCAGGCTCCAGATCAGGCTGATTCATTGGTGGCTGTGGCAAGTGGGATTGCTTCATTCTCTTTTGCAAATCTTTGCGTGAGCATTATGGAAAGAATCTTTGCGGTGCTGTTTCACATTGGAGCATCAATAATCGTATTTTATGCCTGCAAGGATAAGAGCAGATTTTGGCTTTATCCATTAGCAATCCTTTTACATACGGCGATGGACTTCGTGGTCGGGCTGACTTTTGTAGGAGTATGGAATCCGCCTGTATGGGTTATTGAAGGACTATTGGCGATATTCGGAGTATTAATATTCTGCGGAGCCTTCTTCCTGCTTTATAAAAAGGATGTTGGAAAAGAAGCGATTTCATAGTTTATATATTTTAGTAAAACACAACAAGGAAATGGTAAGAGAAAGAGAATGAAAGCAAGAAAATCAAAAAAGAAAATAATACTCATAATACTTCTGTGTGTGATTGTTTTAATGATCATCGGATGGTGGGCTTTCTGTGTCAAAATGTATAATGATAATTTTAATGTCCGCGGAGACAGCTACGAGCCTTTGATGCTCAGAGTGGAAGACTTTGAAGGATTAAACTGTACGGAATATACATTTCCTTCAAATAAAGGACAAAATCTTGCCGGTTACCTGTATAGTACCGGTAACGAGCAGAGAGGGATAGTGGTTATCACACATGGATTCGGTGGCGGACATAATTCCTATATGGATGTCGCTGAGTTTTTTGCACGGAACGGATACTATGTCTTTGCTTATGATGCGACAGGGTGTGACAAGAGTGAAGGAGAAGGTGTGGGTGGCGTGCCGCAGGGTGTGACAGATCTTGACTATGCTATTTCCTTTGTTGAGGAAAGTAAGGAGATTCCCAATCTTCCAATTGTGCTTTTTGGTCATAGCTGGGGTGGATATTGCGTAAGCAGTGTGCTCACTTACCATCCTGAGATTAAGGCGGTCATTGAATGCTCAGGCTTTAATAGGTCATCGGATATGTTTGAGTCAGGTGGAAAATCTCAGGCCGGTGATGTTATTTATACAATGACACCGTTTATCAGGATTCATGAACTGTTCAAATATGGCAGGTATGCATCAAACACAGCAATGGATGGTTTTGATTCAACAGATGTGGCAGTAATGATTGTGCACAGTGCAGACGATGATGTTATAGGTATAGAGTATGGGTACGACATGTATTATGAGAAATATCAGAATGATCCCCGGTTTACTTTCATTAGATTTGAAGACAGGGGCCATAATGAGATTTTCAATGATCCGGAGAATACTTATAAAGACGAATTTAATGCCGAATTTGATACATGGCTTGAAACACTTGACTATGACTATAATGCAGAAGATAATATAGAACGCTTTAAAGAAGATAAGGCGGAATATATTACAGAAAACCTTGATCATGTCAGATGGAGTAACCGCTTAGATGAGGAGCTGTTCACTCGCTTTTTAGATTTTTATAATGAAGCGATAAGATGATGCTTTATGGACACCAATAAAAACTAAATCACGTTAAATTTAGATTATAACATAAGAAGATTTTGAGAGAGTCGTGTAACAGCGGCTCTCTTTTCATGTCCGGAGGGAGGTGGTCATTTGTATCCGGTAAGCAGTGCCTTCCTTGAAGCAGTGAAGGCGAATACAAGGAAATATTACTGGATCGGCAGGATTACAACGACTGCCGGGACGGTTTATGAATTTGAACAGGATGATATGGTCAAGGGCAGCGGTTATATCACTTCTCAGTGCTGCGGAACCACGGAAATCGAGCTGGGAACCGTGTATGCTGCGGAGATGGGGATATTGCTATTCTCCGAGATCAACAGGTACACGCTGGAAGATGTGAAGGTAGAGCTGTTCTATCACCTGCTAAGAATATACAGGACACCTTGCAGGGATGCAGGGTATTTTCTTTTGAATTGAAAAAAGTGATGCTATCCATTCAAAAGTAAACTTACACATTAACTTTTGAATGGATATGTGTTATAATACCATTTGAAAGTCAATGATGGAGGTGAAGCAATGAATATTAATCAGACGATCTATGATGAAATCAAAAAGAACAATAATATGATAACCACATCACAGGTGCTTTCATTAGGTTATTCAAAACAACTGCTGACGAATTATGTAAAAGAAGGGCTGCTGGAACGATGCAGACATGGCGTCTATACGCTTCCAAATGCTGTACATGATGATATGTACACTTTGATGCTTCGTTCTGAGAAAATCGTTTTTTCGCATGATACGGCATTGTTTTTGAATGGATTATCAGAACGAACACCATTTATGCATACGGTTACAATCCCAAGCAATACGGCACTGCCAAATTCGCTGAAAGGCGAATGTATCTGTTTTTACGTAAAGCCGGAACTGCATGATATCGGGATTATAGAAAAAAGCACTACATTTGGGAATATTGTCAGATGCTATAATGTGGAGAGAACGATTTGCGATTTTCTAAGATGCCGCAATCGCTGTGATGAAGAAACTGTTATCAGTGCTATTAAGAATTATGCTTTGTATGATAAAAAGGATTTGAATCTCCTGTCGGTATATGCGAAGCAGTTCAAGGTAGCAAAAGAGTTGAAAAAATATCTGGAGGTGCTGCTATGAGTTCCAAAGCAATGAGCCTGAAAGCAAAAATTAAAAACTATGCCAAGAGCAGTAATATTGCTGCGCAAGTGGTTCTCCAGAATTATATGTTCGAGCGGTTCTTGGCAAGAATGTCTGAATCCGAGTACAGCGAGAAATTTGTAATAAAGGGCGGTATGTTGATTGCGGCTATTGTAGGCTTGGATACCAGATCGACAATGGATTTGGATACCACGTTAAAAAACCTCCCTTTGACGGAAGAAAAAGTTGTGGAAGCAGTAAAGAACATATGCAGTATTGACCTTGGAGATGATGTGAATTTTGAAACGGTATCCATCGCACCGATTCGCAAGGATGACAGATATGGCGGATTCTGCGTGAGACTTAATGCAGTATATGATACGATAGTTACCCCGCTTTCGATAGATGTGTCTACAGGTGATGTGATTACTCCGTCTGCGGTGCAGTATGAATTTGGCGGAATTTTTGATGATAATGTTCGTATCCGATTGTGGGGATATAATATTGAAACGGTAATGGCAGAAAAAGTAGAAACCGTTTTAAGTCGTGGTATATTCAACACAAGGCCGAGAGATTATTACGATATTTACATTCTTGGTACAACGCAAACATATGATAAGAAGTTGTTTCAAGAAGCACTTGCAGCCACGGCATCCCACAGAGGAAGCACAGAGAATATTGAGGATATAAAAGCTATACTTACACTGATATCCGGAAGCGAAGAATTGCAGGATATGTGGGCGAAGTATCAGAAAAAGTTTGCTTATGCACAGGATATCACTTATGAGCAAATCATTAAAGTGCTGGAGCAGCTGATGCAGCGCTGAATAGAAATGAGAGCAATCCTCTTCATAACCGGACATTGCATATCAGTGGAGCATTCAAAGAAACAGAGAAACCGGACATTGAAGCATTAAAACCGGACATTGAAAAAACATTTCAGCCGAAAACAGCAAGCCATATTTTGAAGCTTCGTGAAGCATTTACGGGTCGGACAATCTTTGGAAGGTCTGATGTGATGCTAGTGATTGATATTAAAGCATCCAGAGCATCTGACCTATTAAGGGAAATGAAAGAGCACGGAATCATTGAGCCAGTGTCCGGACATGGAAAAGGCAAGTATCGATTTCGGCATCAGGAAGGGTCCGGGAACAGACTACGGCAGGGTTCAGTTCTGCCCGATCGGGGTATATACCATTGTGGAAGTGAAATCCGGTAAGGGCTCAACGGCTGGATGGGGAAGGCTGAAGAGCGGGATCGGATGGATAAGTTTGGAGTTTGTGAATAAGGTATAAGAATAGCGGCTGATGGAGTTGTTCTCTCTGTCAGCCGCCTTTTTGTGCGCCTGGCGGCGCACGTCGCTAATGGAACTTATTACATTTTGGGATTTTAGATATATCCCCCATCAAAGCCTATAATTTGACCTGTAAGGTAGAGAGGGGCTTTTGTAAGCTCATATACCATATCTGCCACCTCCCCGGGGGTGCCAAGCCTGCCTATAGGT